>NZ_JAUXVR010000047.1 GCF_030680395.1 Methylobacter sp.
CTAGTACCCAACTCCCGAAATATATCCGATAACCTATACGAGCAAAGGTTTACCAATATAAGTCCAGCGAAACGGCTTTGCCAAAGTTTCATTGAAGAACTCAATAAAAGCAAGGATACGCTGATTCAAAATTTCAGTTGAAGCAAAACTACCCCGCTTAAGAAGCCGGCGGCTCAGGATGCCGAACCAGATTTCGACCTGGTTGAGCCATGAGCAATGTTTTGGGGTATAAACAAAATGGATACGATGCCCGGTGTCTTGCAAGAACTCTGCGCGGGAGGCCATATTGAGCAGGATACTGGACTTGCCTTTCTCACCCAGTGCGGTTTTTACGCCACAAAGTTCCGCCACGCATTCCACCAGCGAGGCCGATTTATGCGTATTGAGCTGGTCTGCAATAAACACCCATTTTGCGTCAGGGTCGCTAGACACGGTGGCACGGATATGGGCAACAAAGTCCTCTTCTGTCCGCGTATCTCCGATAGTGGGACTGATGACTTTGCCGGTGGCCACCTCAAAGTTGGCGATCAGCGTTTGCGTCCCATGTCGGGCGTACTCGAACTCGTGCAGTTCCAGCTTACCTTTGGACATCGCCTGGTCAGGGTGTATGCGCTCCAGTGCCTGGATGCCGGTTTTTTCGTCAACGCTGACCACATGGACACCGGCTTCGTGCAGTTCCTGTGCTTGGTGATAAAGTTTGCATACAGTTCTAACGTCTTGCCGAAAAGGTAATTATTCAGACCCCCCCTCCTTAAATTAAGGAGAGGGCGCCATCTCGGCAGGGATTGCCGAGATCCAGAAGCCACGGATGGCAAACTACGGACACCTCCCTGTGTTCTGGATTCCGGCAATCCCTGCCGGAATGACGACTAATTTTAAGGAGGGGTCTGAATAATTACTTTTCGACCAAGCCTTATATGGGATTATTCGGTATACCCGTTTACGGTGTCGGCACGATCCAAGTCAGCAAGCTTCTCGATGTCCTCTTTTTGATGCAAATCAACGCCAACACTAACAATAAAACTGGTGACGCCTTCTATATCCATACTTGATGTCACGACCTTTGATCGATGAACGACAATAGTAAACCCGGAAGTTGGGTTAGGTGAAGTCGGTATATAAACAACCAGCATTTCTCCCACCTGGTTGGTAACATAAGCCGGCACCCATAAGCCTTCTTTTGGATATTCGATAAAAACAATTTCTTTAGCCGCGCTTTTTTCCTGATTACCGAATAGATTGACCAGTTTTTTACTGACTCTATAAATCGATCTGATCATTGGTACCCGGTCGATGAGTAACTCTAATTGATGCAATATCCATAGTTTTTCGGATATTGTGACTCTGTAGCCGATATAGGCAATTGCAGTAAAAGAAAGCATAAATGCCAGGACAGTTACCGAGATATTGTTGGAATATCCGTAAATATAAATAATAAAATGCCTTAGGATTGTTTCCAAAAACACCAGAACCTGACTGACAATAACAATTGGAATTACTGCTAAAATGCCGACTATAAAATATTTCAGACTCGATTTAATAAAACTAAGCATGCTTGAACTCCTGATTTAATTAACAATGACAAAAATATTTTGTTCTACCTGTTTTTCTGATTTAGCTGTAAAGGCTTGAGTGGGCCGCTTCAGGTTTCGGCCTATGGTTGCTTTTTGCATGGCATTGATGACTGTAGGATTGGGTGAAAAATATTCTGGCGTGTTCCACTGACTCCATTTGTATTTGATAGTGCTTAAATCATCTGTATCGATATTGGCAACATTGCTGTTTTGCTCTGCCGTGTTGTACATGCCCCAGTTATTGCGGCCCATCACCTTATAAGACCAAGTTGTCCAGTGGCTGCCGGTTTCTGTAAATTGCTGAAGCCCGTAATTCCAGGATTCGGTATTTCCGAACAGCGTGAATTCCCCTATAAAATGCGGTACGTTATATTTTGAACCCCATTCTTGAGCGTCCTGTATCCACCCATCCACAGAATTTTTCATCGCCGTGAAGTCGTCATTGTTTTGCCATTGGTAATAGTGCAAAGAATAGACGACGTTCTCCCAATTTTTCTCTTGGGGATTCGGAAGTGTATTCCACCACCAGATAGCTTCCATAATGATGATATGGTCGGGATCAATCGTTCGGATAGCATGATACAGGCGATCGTAAAGATTAACCACCTCAGACCCCATCGCTCCGGGAAAGGTCTCTGAGGGTTCATTCAGCAGGTCATAACCGGCCACGGCGGCATTGCCTTTAAAACGTGTGGCAAGGGTTTTCCAAAGCTCTACCAGTTGATTCTGATAGCGCGGGGTGGAATAAAGCAGAATGTCGTTTTGCCGGCCTGAATGATGGGCTCCGTTTTGTGAACCCGGTGCGCCATGCAGATCAAGGATGGTGTAGAGCCCATTTTCCAGCGCTTTGTTTACGGTCCATTCAATCCGGGATAAGTCAATGGTGCCTGTATCGTCCAGTCTCCAGTTCCCCTCATCATCCATATGGTTAAGCGCATATATTGGCAAACGGATACAGTTGAGACCGGCTTCGGCGATGTTCCTGAAATCAATTTCTGTGATCCAGGAATCCCAGTAAGTGTTGTATAGATCCCTGACAGCATCTTTACCAAAACGAGCTGTAAGAATATTTCGCGCATCCCACTCATTTGATGCTCCGGCTAATGGCGACATCCATGGTTCGTGCATCCTCCAGCCTCCCAGATTGGTGCCGTAAAGATGAACATCTTTGCCCAGGCCATAATTGTCCCTGATATCCGTTCCGTCCACTTTAAGAAAATCTGAAGCCGAACAACATAAAGGAGACGATATCATCAGCGTCCAGAGTAAAACGGGTATTCTAGGTAAAATTGAGAGAAAAACAGATTTGAGTTTCATAAGGGCACCTCTATTAGTTAGCAGGTAATCATAAGATTATGGGAATAATGGTGTAGCACAATCAATAAAAAAAATTAGAAGCAATATCCCATAAAGAAAAAAACGACCCAGAGCATCCAAGATCACATCGCATTTCAAATACTCGAAGTTCAAGTTCAAGTTTTTAAATTTTTGGCACGTTGATCCTTGATAAATCATCCAGCAGCTTGGCACTGTGCGAAGGTGTCGGGTTCCAGTCGGCCTAAATATCTTCCAACCCTATGCTCTTGCCAGAAGGCATTAATTCGATGTTCAAGTTTTTTAGCTTGACTGAGATGATTGTAACTATTCAGTCCCCCCTCTTTTTCAAAGGGGAAGTGAATATTTACCTTCCCGAAAGCTTTTTTTATACGCGTCATGGCTTTACCAACCGATAACAAAACGGCTTTGATTAGGAAAAGTCCATTTAATTATTGCTGCTATCGCCAAGCTCAATACCATAACTGACGATAAAGTAACCACAGAACCCAGAACTCCGGGAAGAAAATTGAAACGTTCAAAAACTGATAAATAATCAAAGAAATAAAGAATCCATGGATGTATGAAATAAATTGCAAAACTCGCCGACGCTATATATTTAAAAAAAGGTATATCTTTATTCTCAAATTTCTGTATTACAGATAACAGGAAAAAACACATCAGTACTTTTTGGAAAATTATCATATCAATCCCTTCATATGAAAACATGGTTTCTTTATGAAAATTCCCATATTCGTTGTAAATTAAAATCTGTGCTGCTGACATCAAAACAACAGAGAGCCCTAAAATAACACTCTTTCCCTCTATAAACTTAAATACTCGAATTTTTTCTATAGAGCAAATAATCCCCAGCATATAAACAGGAATAAAATAAATCACAGAATGTATGGGCGATAAATTGTGAGCTGAGCGATGAATCAAGCTAGACATGCATAATAAAAAAATAAACAGCCCCACCTGAACCTTTATGGGTAGTTGTATCTGTTTAATGAATAGGGGGGAAAGCGCAAAAATAATCATTATGAAAGGGATATACCAATAAGCATCCAAGATACTTCCCGTCCACCAGTATTGAACGAATAGCCAGATATATTGATACCAACTGTTTGTTTGGTCAGTAATAAAAACTTCTGCATATGGCGGGTGATCCAAATAAAAAACAAAACACGCAACACCAGTCAGAGATAGCAGGGTATATGGCAACAAAACATATTTCACTTTTTTCAATATGAATTGGTTATACTGAAATTTAGGATAAAAAACATGATGGAAAAAGAAGCCGGAAATAAAAACAAAAAAAGTGGTGCCCCCTGTAATTAAGTTAGCAAACACTTTTTCATAAAATGAGTCCATATCCCAATATACATAAGTATGACCGGCAACTATAAATAGTATTGCTAAACCTCTAAAATATTCAAATGACTTTAAATGCATGATTTTTTTACTAACGTGTGTAGCATGCCCGACAATATGCTGCTTTTTTCACGCTCCTGAATTGCGTGACATCGGAGCGTGGAAACAATATAAACCCCGGTAGCGACGTTAAGATTCTGTTCGGGTGATGCCGCAGTGCAGGAACAATTGATAAATAAATACGGCATAAAGTCAGTTTTCCTTCTCGGAGCTTTGGTAGTTAAGCCAGAATCCCCATACAAAAGTGCCGATAACAACCAACACGGCTAAACCGAAGCAGGCTAAAACAAACTGCTCGACATAAGCGACAATAATTGCGCAAGTAAGGAGAAAGAAGCCCAACAGGGTAAATTGCCAGCCGATACGCATGCCATCAAGCATGGTTGCCAATGATAATATTAACAATATCACCAAGCTGGCGCTGATTTCGGATTTGACGATTAGAGATGCCGCACCGACAACGATCAAGGTATGAAACCAGTGCTGCCCTTGCTCTTTGACAATCTTGCCAAAGTCGTTATCGCTGGTTTTGGCTTGCAGCCATGATACAAAAATGGCAAGCGTCCCAAACACCACCACCATGATCATCCAATAGCCATAGCCATCGTGCCGGGAAAAATCAGTAATAACGATACCCAACAACGACAGAATCACCAGCAGGATAAAAACCGTCTCTTCAATACTGAAATGGCGGCGATGTGGACTGGATTGTTCGTCTTGCATATCATTTTCTCGCATGTTTTGGGGTTCTTCTTAAGATGGCTGTTATTGTTGTTTTAATCGCTACTATATGGCGTCGATAATTTTTATAACTGGGTTCTCGGACAGATCCTAGGGAAGCGCTGATTAAATCCTTCGACAGGCTCAGGACGAATGGTAAGTTGTTGATTCCGTTCGTGGTGAGCTTGTCGAACCATGAATGGAATCAACTTGTTCAGAGCTTCCCTAGGGTTCCTGCCAGAACACCGGCTCTGCAAACGAACCTGCCGCCAATAGACCCGATGCCGTCATGGCGCCGAGTTCGGCCTCAATCTCAGCTACCACCAGTTCCAGATGACCCAGTTTGATGTCAGTGCTTGACCGCGAGGAATCCAGCAGTTCCAAAAGTCCTGTTTTCCCTAAGCGGTAGGCGTCTTCGGCCATTTGTTTCAGCATAGGTAAGGGTTCGAGAACGCTATGCTCAAACTTAGAAAGCGTTTTACGACGACTGACTAATACATCTACAGCGCGCTCCAGTTCCTGTTTCGTTGAGGCCAAGAGTAATTCGTGTTTCAGCACAGATGCATGTTTTTCGGCCGACGCTCGCGCCATACCGCCTTGGCCGCGATCAAATATCGGCAAATCCACGGACACGCCGGCGTAAGTGGCATTTCCGTAAGGCCGGTCGGTAAAAGCCGTGCCCAGCATCAGCGAAGGAACCGGCCAACGTTCACGGCGCGCGCGCTCAAGTCCCGAATCGGCGGCAACGGTTTCCCGGCGCGCACTTTCAAGTTCAGGGTTATGATGTTCTGCCTGCAACCATAAGGTGCCGACATCGGCCGACACGCCGATAGGCGCCAATACGCCTTTGGCTTGCGGCTTCCAGTCAGGAAATCCCAATAACACACCCAGTTCGCCGACAACACCGGCATTATCGGTATGCGCGCTTTCCAGCCTCGCTTTCAGACTTTGAACTTCCTGGGTAATGCGCATGACATCGTATCGGCTGGCGGTTCCGGCGCTTTCTTTACCGGCAATAATGTTGTGCAAGCGTTCCAGATCGCGATTAGCTTCTTCCAGCACAGCCACGCGTTGCTGTCCGGCCAGCAATTGTGCGAACAGCCGCCAGGTTTCGCGGATCAGGCGATTGTATTCAGTTTCGACATTGGCTTCGGCGACCTCGACCTGCCGTTCGGCCGCCTCTTTCCGAGCACCGCGTTGACCGGCCAACAGCATCGGTATTTCCACAGTGATATTTTGTTGCGAAGGCCCATCGAATTGGGTATTTCTGCGGCCGCCAGCCTGATCGTAACGGCCATAGCTGACTTTGGGATTGGGCAGCACATCCGCCGCCACGACTTCGGCTTGCGCCGCCTCGATTGGACTGCTTGCCAGTGCATAACGAGGACTTTTTTCCCGGACAATCAGCAATAGCTCACGAATGGTCACTTCCTTGGGCAATGCTTGGTTTTTCGTCTGCTCTTCCGAGAAAGCGGGCGGACTGCTCAACAGCAGCAACATGAGTAGTGCGCTTTTTTTTACGCTCGCACGGTTTATATCAATTTTCAAATCAGGCTTGTTCATTCTTGGGTTTCCGGTAATTCGTCGGCCTCTTCGGGCGTTAACATCTGTTTCGAGGCCACCAGGGTGTAGATAACCGGCAATATGAACATGGCCACCAAAAAGGTGGTCAACATGCCGCCGACGATCACCACCGCGAACGGGCGCTGCGTTTCACTGCCGATGCTGGTGGATAGCGCCATCGGCAACAGGCCCAGTAACGCCAGCAATGAGGCCATCAATACCGGGCGCAAACGCAGTGCCGCGCCTTCCTTGATCGCGACCAACAACTCAAAACCGCTACGGCGCATGTCTTCCGTCGCACTGAGCACCAGCAAGCCCATTAAACAGACTTGGCCCAGCAGGGCGATAAAGCCGATAGCGGCGCTGACCGACAGCGGGATACCGGTCAGTAATAATGCGAACACGCCGCCGGTCATCGCAAACGGCGTCGCGATCAATATCGCCGCCGCGCTACGCGCCGATTGCAGCGCGCTATACAGCAAGCCCAGAACGATCAGCACAGCAATAGGAATCACCACGCCAAGCCGGGCCATCGCGCGTTGCTGGTTTTCGAATTCCCCGCCCCAGAGCAGGAAATGGCCTTCGGGCACGGTGACTTTTTCGGTTACTAATGCCATCGCTTCATGCACAACCGAGCCCAAATCGCGGCCGTCGACGTTGAATTTAAGCGCCATATAGCGGCTGTTGGCTTCGCGTTCAATTGAGGTGCGGCCTTGGGCAATGTCGATAACGGCCAGGTCGCGCAAAGGGATATAGGCGGCCAGTGGGCTGACCACATTGAGATTGCCGGTTTTTTCGATGTCGCCGCGCTCGGTTGCCGGGAGTATCAAGCGAATCGGCACCGGCCGCTCGGCCTGCCACAATTCCGAGACAACCCGTCCGGCCATGCCGATTTCAATAGTGTCTTGCACCGTATCGACATCCAAACCGTTACGGGCAAGGGCGGCGCGGTCCAGTTTGATCTGTAGCTGCGGCACTCGCGATTCGCGGTAAAGATCCAGGTCAATGACGCCGGGAACATCGGCCAGCGCCGATTTGACCTCTTCCAGCGTATCGCGCATTTTTTCAAGATCGGGGCCGTAAATTTTCAGCACCACTTTACCGCGCACGCCGCTGACCGCTTCCTCGACGTTGTCTTTAATCGGTTGCGAAAAGTTGAATCGCACGCCGGGTATTTCTTCCAGCGAGGTGCGCATTGCCTCCACCAGCTTTTCCTTGTCCCAGCCATCGCGCCATTGCTCGTGAGGTTTGAGGTGGGCGAAGGTCTCGCTCATGTTCACGCCTTCGTTGTCCGTGCCGTCCTCGGAACGTCCCTGCTGGCTCAAAACACCGAGCACTTCCGGGTATTGCAGCAGGCGGCGGCGCATGTCCAATAAAATGTCCTGGCCTTTATCCAGCGAAACGCTCGACGGCATTTCGACGAAAACATGAATGTCGCCTTCATCCAGTTCCGGTAAAAATTCGGTGCCTAATTGGCTGCCCGAGATTGCTCCGGCCAGCAGCAATCCACCCGCTAGCGCCAGTGTAATCACACGCAGCCGTAAAGCTCGCTTCAGTAATCCCGAATACCATCCCCTTAATCGCACCAGAAATTTGGGCTCTTCTATCAAGGCATGTTTAGGCTGGATAAAGGTCGCGCACAGCGCCGGAACCAGAAACAACGCAAATACCAAACCGCCGGATAAGGCAAAGCTGTAAGTCATTGCCAATGGACGAAATATCCGCCCCTCAACCCGCTCCAGGGTAAACACCGGGATTAACGCGGCAATGATGATTAACATGGCGAAAAAAGCCGGCTTGGCGACATCGAAAGCGGCATCGGCGATCAAGTGCAGCATTTCCCTTCGCGTTTGCGGCTTGCGATGCGAAGCCTGATGAATGACGTTTTCCATCAGCACCACCGCACCGTCCAGGATAATCCCGAAATCGATCGCCCCCATGGAAATCAGGTTGGCCGGCATTCCCAACTGATAAAGCCCCAGAAATGCGACCAATAAAGACAAAGGAATCACAGTGGCGACAATCAGCGAGCCGCGAATGCTGCGCAAAAACAGCCAAACCACGCCCACTACCAGGAAAAAGCCGTGCAGCAGGTTGTCGAAAACCGTATGCAAGGTGCTGCTGACCAGCTCGGCCCGGTCGAGAAACGGCACGATGCGCATGCCGGCCGGCAGGATGCGCGCATTCAATTCCTCCACCTTGCCATGCAAGGCGTCGAGCACCCGCGACGGATTCTGTCCGCGCCGCAGGAGCACAATGCCTTCAACCACTTCTTTCTGTTCGTCCAGTCCAACACTTCCCCGGCGCGGGGTGTAAGCTTGAACCAAGCGGGCGACATCGCCGACGGTAACCGGCGTTCCCTGCCGGTTTTTCAGCACGATTTTCTTGATGTCCTCGGCTGAGAGCAAATTACCCACGCCGCGCACCACCATCTCCTGGTCGCCGTAACTGAGAAATCCCGCGCCGACATTGCGGTTGGATTTTTCAATAGCCACGCCCACTTCTTCCAGCGTCAAGCCCAGCGATTCGATGCGCGTCGGGTCGATTTCGATATGGATTTCCTTGTAATAGCCGCCGAAAGTCAACACATCGGCGACACCGGGTATCTGCCGTAAGGTTTTCGATACATTCCATTCCATTTCGGAACGCAGTTCATACAGGGAATGCCGGTCGCTGACCAGGGTAAATTTGTAAATTTCGCCCAGCGGCGTGTAATCGGGAGCCAGCACCGGCGTCACTGTTTCCGGCAATTCCGCTCCGGAAATACGCTGGGAGATTTCCGTCCGGGAATGAAAACTGTCGATATGATCTTCAAAAGTGATGGTGATCAGGGACAAACCGAACAGACTCTGGCTGCGCATTTGGATCATATCCGGCGTACCGTTCAGCACCCGCTCCAACGGCACCGTCACTTGCCGTTCGACTTCTTCCGGCGCATAACCGGGCATCAGGCTGATCACGGTGACCTGGGTATTGGTGACGTCCGGATAAGCTTCAATAGGCGTTTCCAAAAAAGCGTGTATGCCGAAAATAGCAATCACCACTACCGTGCTGATAACGGCAAGGCGTCTGTGGACGCAGTGTTCAATCAAAGTTCGCAACATGGCAGCGCCCCTACAACAACATCGCGGCAGCGGAATCGAGCAGCAAAGCGCCCGAGACAACCACCCGGTCGCCTTCGCCAAGCCCCTCAAGCACCGGCACCCGACCCTCTCGCGCCTGTCCGACAGTCACGTTGCGGGGTTCGAACTGTCCTTCCGCCGTTTCCAGATAAACCACTGTTTGTTTTTTGTCCTTAATCAGCACCGCCGTGGTCGGCAACACGATCCGGTTCGGGCCTGCCGCTTCTATCGAGGCCCTGGCAAACATGCCGGGTTTGAGAACCAAATGCGTGTCGTCAAGCTCGATATAAACCGCGCCACGGCGCAGGTCGGTTTGCATGGCCGCACTGACGGCGGCAACGCGACCGGAGACCGGCGCAGGAAAAGCGCTTATTTGTATTGAAGCCTTGGCGCCCTTTTCGATCAGCGCCAAATCATTGTCGAACACATCCGCCACGATCCACAACGCTCCGGGTTCGCCCAGTTCGAACAACACCGCGCCCGCTTCCACAGCCGCACCTATCGAGGCATTGGAGCGCAACACCACGCCGTCAATCGGCGCGCGCAGCACAATAGACTGATCCGCGCCTTCGCCCAACAAGCGCACCGCTTGCACACTGCGCTGATATTCCGCGCGCGCCTGCCGCAGCTGGATATCCGCTTCGGCGCGCTCTATTTCCAGGCCGACGCCGCTTTTTTGCATGACAGCCTGACGCTTGGCATGGTCTTCCGCGCGTTGCAGCTCGGCTTTCGCGCGAGTAATATCCGCGCGCATTTGCGCGGCCTCAGAGCTTTCCAGCGTTGCCAACGCCGTACCGGCCTTAACGCGGTCTCCGACTTGCACATTAATTTTGCCGAGGCGTCCGGCAACGACAGCCCCCGCCGTCGACAGCGCCTTGGCGCGAAACTCCACCCGGGACGGCGCTTGCACCGTTGCGGCGAAAGTTTGCGGACTCACCGTCGCCACCGTAATGTAAGGACGGGACTCCAATGGAATCGAAACGGCTTTTTGTGAACCGGCGGCTGTGGTTGGGGACGGTTTAATGCTTTCCGCCGATGACCGTTTGCGGTCATTCTCCCCAGTGTTGGGCTCTGTACAGCCGTTGAGCAAAAAAACTGAAATGAAAAATAACGCATAGTGACGCATGGGGATGATATTTCTATGTTAAATATTGAAAATAGGGCAACAGCAAATCTTCCATGCTGTAAAGCCCATTGTTTTTGTTCAGAATATGTTTTGCGGCGAACAATGCGCCATTGCCGAACGCTTCCCGTGCGATGGATTCATGTTTCAGGCGCACCGTCTGGTGCGGAAAGCCGAACAATATTTCGTGGACGCCGATAATTCCCCCCGCCCTGATTGTTTTTATGGCGTCTTCCGGCACATCCAGACAATGGGCGATTTTTTTCGCCGTTCCTGACGTTTCGGGTTTGTTTTTAAAATGCTCCTCTATCACTTCAATGTCGGTGTAAGGGGCGATATTTTTTAGAATTTTTGCCGCAATCATCAAAAAATTGATCCCAACCGTGATGTTCGGCGACCATAAAATTTTTGTATTGTTCGATAATTGCTCAAGGTATTGAATTTCTTCAGGTGAATAGCTGGAAATCGCGCTGACAATCGCTATGCCGCGGTTCCCGGCTTCATCGCCATAATATTCAATGCCGTGTTGCGAAGAAAAATCAATGATCACATCGACAGGAAAGCGGTTGAGCAAATCAGCGGCGGTAAATTCATTTTTTGAATAAATAAGGCCCGGCTCGTCGGACAAAACACCGAGATATTCAGCGACAGAGCGGTGTTCAAGATGATTTGTCTTACGAATCACCCATTGCAGATTCACTTCTTTATTTTCAAGTAAAATCGACGCAACCGCTTTACCGGTTTTGCCGAATCCTATTAAACCTACTTTCATGCTTATTCCTTCCGATAACATTGAAATTTTTGACTGTCTGCCTCGCAGGCAAGGTTTCATGACGCTCAAGACCGCGCTGCTCGTTGCAATGTCCATAAGACAGTCAATAACCATGCCAAATTCTCGCTATATGACCATTGCCGTTGCTTAACATATCTCAACGCTATGTTTTAATTGCACAAAATAGTTTAAAAAAGAACACTTGAACGGCAAGCTTGTGTTGTTTTTAACCAATTAGCCAAAAAGATTGTGTTGCTATAAACTACAGGTCTGTAGCAAATCGGAACATATTACTTTTATGCGCATTTCTACCAAGCTCACCCTAGCCTTAACGTCTATTGGCCTGCTGATATTTATCAGCTATGGGCTTTATCATCTCTCGATTGAGCAAAGGGATTTAAGCCGGGTTATCAGTCTGCAAACAAAGCTACTCGGTAAAGGTCTGCAAATCGCTGTTGAAAACGCCATGCGGGATAAGCAATTGGCCGATATTACAGAACTGCTGAATGGGCTTGAGCAAATTGAGCCGGAATTGAAAGTTAGGGTTTATGACGCGCAGGGCAAAGCTTTCCCTGATGCTATCGGCAATTCTTACCCAAGCGATTTTCAGGAACGGCTGCATGCCGCTTTAAAAGACGATGAAGACGATCAGTTTTTTTACCCTGAGGAAACTCCCGAATACATTACCCGGCTTCTGCCTTTACAAAACACAAAGGGGGAAAGGCTTGGCGTTCTGGTATTTGTGCGCGCCCTGCATGAAATGCGCCGCGATCTTGATGTGACCCGGCGTAATCTGGCGATTTCCACCCTTACTTTCATTGTGATTGCCGCACCGCTTTGCACGCTTATCTGTCTGATTTATATCGGCTGGCCCTTGCAACGGCTCACCGATGGCATGAAACAAATACGGGACGGGAATTTCTCCCCGTTACCCCTTATACCCAAAGGGCATAAGTTTCGTTTGAGCAGACAAGCTGCTCAACTCAGCTTTATCAAACACCAGGATGAAATCGGCGTACTGCTGAAGACCTTCAATACCATGGCGGCGGAATTGGCTACCGCCCGGCAAAACCTTAAAGAGGAGGCGCAATCGCGCAGCCAAGTCCAGGCCGCGCTTCAGGAAGCGGACAAACTGATTACCATCGGCCAGTTGTCGGCGGGACTGGCGCATGAAATCGGCTCGCCGTTACAGGTACTGAAAGGCAGGGCCGAGTATCTCATGTTGTGCGCAAGCCAACCCGAAGAAATCATCCGCCACGCACGGATACTGGCCTCGCAAACCGAGCGCATTACCCGTATCGTTCAACAACTGCTGAAATTCACCCAGCGGCGCCCGCCTCGTTTCACCCGTATTGATCTTCGCGACCCCGTGAACGCGGTGCTTAATCTATTGGAATACGAAGCGTATAAAAAGCAGGTCGAACTGAGCTATGAAGCCGCAACAGACCTGCCCCCGATCCTTGCGGATAGCGACGGCATCCAGCAAATTGTCTTAAACCTGGTCACAAACGCCTTAGCCGCAACCGGCGCGGGCGGCCGGATTGTTGTTGCCGTCGAACCCTATCCCGCCCGCAGCGAAACTATCGAAGCGATACAGCTCACTGTCCGGGATGACGGCTACGGCATGTCCGAAGAAACACTAAAACACCTGTTCGACCCGTTTTTTACCACCCGCCAAGAACAAGGCGGCGTCGGGCTTGGACTCGCCGCCGCCCGAAGTATTGTTATCGCGCACCGCGGCAGTATTAAAGCCGAAAGCGCGCTTGGGCAAGGCAGCACCTTTACCATCATTTTGCCCATGGAGAACTCCGATCATGACTTTGACCAATCAAGCAATGCAAAAAAATAAACAGCTACTGGTCATTGATGACGATGCCGGCGTTGTCGAATACTTGACCGAAATGCTCGCGGTCAGCGGTTATGGCGCAAGCGGCGAAACCGATCCACAACACGCGTTGCAGCGCCTGGAAACCGAGCATTTCGATCTGGTGATCAGCGATGTGGAAATGCCCGGCATGCGCGGCCCGGACTTGATGGCGGCCATTCATGCCCGGAAGCCGGGGCAATTGATTCTATTGATCACAGCCTTCGGCAGTATTGATCTCGGTGTGCGCAGCTTACAGACGGGAGCTTGCGGCTTTTTAACCAAGCCGTTTTCTTTAAACGATTTGACAGCCGCTATTGAACGGGCTATTAGAGATCGGCAAATGCACCGAGAGGTTGTTCGTGTTGCCAGGGATAACCAAGATGCCATCCCTCACGGGCTGGTTGCGGAAAGCCCCAATATGCAAAAAATCATGCAACTTGCCGGCCGTGCGGCCCAGATCAACTCACCGGTACTGCTGACCGGCGAAAGCGGTGCCGGCAAAGGGGCATTGGCACGCTTTATTCATGAACATAGCCGACGCGCTAAAGGCCCGTTTCTACAAATCAACTGTGCCGCATTGCCGTTTTCTTTGGTGGAAAGCGAGTTGTTTGGCGTGCGCAAAGGCGCTTATACCGATGCCCGCGAACATCGCCCGGGATTGTTTGTTGAAGCTGAAGGCGGCACTCTGTTCCTGGACGAAATTGCGGAAATGCCGTTGGCGACTCAACCCAAACTGCTGCAAGCATTGGAGACAGGCACGGTGAGACCTGTTGGAGCCGGCAGCGAAATTAGCACCGATGTCCGCATTATTGCCGCGACTAACCAGCCTATCGAAAAAGCCTTACAAAACGGTTTGATACGCCCAGACCTTTACTATCGGCTAAACGTGATTCGTTTGGAAATTCCCCCCTTAAGAGAACGCCTGCCCGACCTGGAGTTTCTGGTGGATCATTTATTGCAAAATGCCCAAACAAAACTGCAACGGCAAATCCGGGGGATATCCGCTGAAGCCATGAGATGGATTCGGGCTTACCCGTGGCCGGGTAATGTGCGCGAATTGGCTAATACACTGGAGAGAGCGGTCGCTTTGACCGAGCACGACACGATCCTGCTGGAAGATTTGGCTCAGGCAACCCAGCTACCGACTATTAAAGACAATCTTTTAAGCGATGCAGCAACACAGTCGATGACCTTGGCGGAATTGGAAATCGCCTATATCCGCCGCATTCTGGAAATAACCCAAGACAACAAGGCGCAAGCGGCTAAGATTTTGGGTATTGATCGAGGCACACTTTATCGAAAGTTAGAGGACTAAATAAAAGCTATTTGGAACTCTATTACGTCATTCCAACGAGCTAACAGGTATAGTTAAAGCCGCCCGCCAGGTTCCGGATAATGGTTATGATCGGATACGTCCCTGTATCTTTGCCCGAATCACTCGGACTTTGCTCAGTGTTGTATCCCTATGCGTTCCAAGTCGGCGAGCTTTTCAAGATCCTCTTTTTGAGTCAAATCTACTCCGACGCTGACTATAAAGCTGGTAACGGCTTCAATATCCATGTTCGATTTTACGACCTTTGATTGGTGCACAATAATGGTAAATCCGGAAGTGGGGTTTGGCGAAGTAGGCACATAGACAACCAGCATTTCGCCTACTTTATTGGTGACATAAGCCGGC
>NZ_JAUXVR010000030.1 GCF_030680395.1 Methylobacter sp.
TGGCCCTTGCCCGGCTTGTCCAGTCCGCTGTCCGGATCGAATGTCTTGCGGAGTTCGGCGGTGGCCGGCAGCGACTATTTGGAGCCGTCGAAGGCAAACACTGACAGGCCGCGCCACGTATATTCGTCGCGTTGCGGGAATGCTTGATACGCCAAATCAACGGCTTTACGTAAAAGCTCGGCAAACGTTTCCCAGCTGACTTTGCTGCGGGCCTTGGTCAGTGCGCTACGATGGGGTGTTTGAGCTTCCGGCCAAAGTCCACCACGCCGCGACAGGTTGAAAAAACCGCTTAATTTAATGTCCACGCCTTCATGGTGCGAACCGCTTGCCGTTAAATGTAGGAGAGTCACAATAAGTCTGGAGAGAGGGAGTTTGCGGCTCCGAGTAAAATGTTCCTTTTTCAGTTTTCCAACCGTTTGACAAAAGGCAGACAAAAGACCGATGAGTTGGCTATAAAAACTGTGGATAACGGGGGTATTCATTTCTGTTGACCATTGACATAAAACACGTGCCACAGAGATAGGGGCGTTTTGCTTAAGTCAACAGCATTGACGCCAAGTTAAAGCCTGTGAAGTGTAGGCCTAAGCGAACGCACCTTACAACGCTGGCAGACCGGTGAAACGGTTCACTGTGATCAACGTCCATTACGTGACTATCAACCGCCACACAAGCTAACAGCCATCGAGCGTGCCGAGGTGTTGGCCGTCGCCAATTCCGATGAATTCGGCCATCTGCCACCGAGTCAGATCGTGCTGCATACTCTGGCCCAACCTGAACAGTCATTCTGATCCAACCTGAACACCTATTCCGATTCATGTTGAACACTGATTCTGGTTTCAAGCTGAACACTTTTCCGGATTTTTCCAGAATCGGTGTTCAAGTTGCCAGAATGACTGTTCAGATTGCCAGAATCCCGCCTAACGCATTGTTTATCCAACCAGACTATCCTTTCCGCCTTTTATGGAAAGAATATGTCGGCAAAGAGAACAGCAATGCGAAAATTAAGAGAAGTACTCCGACTCAGCTACAGCGCCGGATTAAGCATTCGGAAGATCAGTGCCAGCACCAAAATCAGTGTAGGCCGCATTCAAAACATCTTAAAACTGTCCGAACAGCTAAAAATAACTTGGCCGCTACCGGAGGATTGGGATGATCAAGCTCTAGCCCTGAAGTTTTATCCCCGCTCGGACGCCCGACCTTCCTCTAAATACCAAGAGCCGATATGGACAGACGTTCATATGGAATTGAAGAAAAAGGGCCTGACCAAGCAGTTGCTTTGGGACGACTGCATGGATGCAGGAGGTAGAGCAACGCAGGAGCAGTTGCCGAGGAATACACCCGGCAGTATCCGAACCGTTGCTATAGCTACTCGCAGTTCTGCGCCCGTTATGCCGACTGGCGGAAGAAACAAAAACGCTCCATGCGGCAGATCCATCGTGCCGGTGACAAGATGTTTATCGATTATGCCGGCCCCACGATGCCCGTAGTCTGCGCGTCAACCGGCGAAATCCGCGCCGCGCAGATCTTTGTGGCGGTGTTGGGCGCTTCCAATTACACCTTTGCCGAAGCGACCTGGAGCCAAAGCCTGCCGGATTGGCTGGGCAGTCATGTGCGGGGTTTTGAGTTTTTTGGTGGCACGACCGTGATGCTGGTGCCTGACAATTTAAAAAGTGGGGTGACTAAAGCCTGTCGTTACGACCCCGAACTGAACCCCAGTTATCAGCAGTTGGCGTCTCATTACTCGATCGCGGTGATGCCTGCCAGGCCCTATAAACCCAAGGATAAAGCCAAAGCCGAGGCCGGTGTTTTACTGGTTGAACGCTGGATTATGGCTAAACTGCGCCATCAAACCGTCTTCTCGTTGGCGGAGTTGAATCACTGTATCAGCGCCTTGCTGACCGAGCTCAATCAAAAACCCTTCAAGCAAATGCCGGGCAGTCGTCGACAGTGGTTTGAATCGCTAGATCAACCCGCGCTGACACCGTTACCGAAGTACGCCTATCAGTACACCGACATTAAAAGTGCCCGCGTCAATATCGATTACCACCTGATCTACGACCAGCATCTTTACTCGGTGCCCCATCACTGCGTAGGCGAACAGGTGGAGTTACATGCCGGTGACAAACTGATTGAAGTTTATTTTCATAACAAACGCATTGCCACCCATGTCCGAAAATATTATCCCGGCATGACCACCGAACCAGGCCACATGCCGGAACAGCATGCCCAGCATCAACAATGGACACCAGGACGGTTAATGAACTGGGCGCAATCGATAGGACCTGAGGTGCTGGTGTGGGTGAAGGGACAGTTACAGCGTAAGGATCATCCAGAGCAAGCGTATCGCATCTGCCTGGGGCTATTAAGCCTCAACCGTAGCTATACCTCAGAACGCTTAAACAAAGCCTGCGGAATCGCCAACAAAGAATCCTTGTTCAAATTGAAAAACGTCAAAGCCATTTTACAAAGCAACCGGGATAAGCTGCCTGAAACCTCTCCTGTACAGCTTTCGTTATTGCCTCAAGACCATGAAAACATCCGGGGTGCCAAGAGTTTCCACTAACCCTTAACTCCAAGAGTTGAGCAAACACGGCCTGCATCATCTTGATGTTGAAGACCCTGAATGCTCACATTTTCTTTTAAAATCCAAATACCGGACATTACCATGATTGAAACTACCCTCAGCCAACTACGTCAACTGAAATTAAACGGCATGGCTTCTGCGTTGCAAACCCAACTGGACCAACCAGGTACGTATGAAGGTTTAGCCTTTGCCGAGCGCCTGCAATTATTAGTCGATCACGAAGACCAGGAGCGTAATCAACGCAAACAGGATCGATTGACACGCGCTGCGCAATTCAAGCTTAAGGCACACGCCAAAGATATAGATTATCAGAGCGGTAGAGGTATACAGCAGTCGCAAATGGCGTCGTTGCTGATGTGTGACTGGCTCAAGAAAGCCCAGAACTTGTTGCTGACCGGCCCCTGCGGCACCGGCAAAACCTATATCGCTTGTGCACTCGGTCATCAAGCCTGTCTGAAAGGCTACAGCGTCAGATATTACCGGCTTCCGCGCCTAGTCCTCGCCTTAACACAAGCCAAGGCCGATGGCAGCTACAGTAAATTGCTAAAAGCGATAGCCGGTCTGGATGTGCTGATTATTGATGATTGGGGACTGGAGCCTTTGAGTTCCGCCACTCGAAATGACTTGATGGAAATTATGGATGACCGTTATGAGCAGTCAGCAACCATCATTATCAGCCAATTGCCGACAGAACAATGGTATGAAGCGATTGGTGATAATACCTTAGCCGACGCCATTTTAGACCGGCTGATGCACAACGCGCACCGAATCAATTTACAAGGAGAATCGATGCGAAAAAAAATGAATTCCTTGACCCAAGTTGAACACTTAGGGTAAAAATTCACTTCCACCGATGCGTTAGGTTTTAGGTGTTCAAGTTCGACCAGAATTGGTGTTCAAATTAATCAGAATACGCACGTGCCACGACTAGCCGATCAAGGCAGCTATCTGGCTTCCGAATCAACTTTCTATCGCCTACTGCGAGAGCAAAAACAGCTTACCCATCGGCGTAGCGAACGTCCTGCGCAAACACGTACCAAACCGCGTGCAGTCTGTGCTACAGCACCTGACCAGCTCTATAGCTGGGACATTACCTATCTGCCATCGCTTATCCGCGGACAGTTCTTCTATCTGTATCTATTTGTTGATATTTTCAGCCGAAAGATCGTCGGTTGGCAAGTGTATGAAGAAGAAAACAGCGCCTTGGCTGGCGAACTGTTACGCGATCTATGTCATCGTGAAAATATTCAGTTTCAACAGCTTACGCTGCATTCTGATAACGGCAGTCCAATGAAGGGATCGTCTATGCTGGCGACCTTGCAGCAGCTCGGTGTCATGCCTTCCATTAGTCGGCCGTCGGTGAGTAACGATAATCCTTATTCAGAATCGTTGTTTAAGACCTTGAAATATCGCCCTAACTATCCGTTAAGGCCATTCGCCGATGTCACAGAAGCACGTCAATGGGTCACGGAGCTGGTGGAATGGTACAACAACGAACATCGCCACAGCGCTATCCGGTTTGTCACCCCGGGACAACGTCATGAAGGTTTGGATGAAAACCTTCTGGATAACCGTAAAGCCGTCTACAGGGCTGCTCGCGCTAAACATCCGCAACGCTGGAGTGGAAGCACACGGAATTGGCAAAGAATCCAAGCAGTTCATCTGAATCCTGATAAGGCCGAAGCAAAAGAAGGTGATACCAAGGAGGGACTTATTCAAAACAAAAAAGCAGCGTAAGTTTTAACCGTCGAGGCGACAACTACATTGACAATTTCCGGGTTACTTGAAGACTTTATCTTTGCGCTTACCAAAAATAGTGGCCAGTATGACGCCGGTCACATGATCAGTCGCATACTACAGCCAACGCTGCTCGAATTTCTTGCCGATAGAGGGACACTGTTTGTCCCTTTCCGCTTCCACAGCAAGCTTCCAACCTGACCTCCCTGTCATCTGATGACAGTCAGGGTATTCACTATAGGGGTTACCTGTGTCGGCAAGGTTTGCTTTTTTAACATACTGAAGACGGTGTTTTTATTAATATCCGCCCTCCTATCACGAATGCCGCTGTATTGATCGCCATCGCCACGACTTAGCGTTTGACGCCAAGCCTATAGGCCTTATAGCGATAATCAAGAAGGAAAGTCTTGATTGAACACGCTTCATCCCAGCATCGATAACATGGCGTCCCTTCCCTTGCCCTGTGCGACCGGACTTGGCAATTTGATTGCTGCCACACTCGGGGTTGTTGTCGATCGGCAGATATCCTGTTTTTGCATAGCGAATCAGGCCGGGCCAGCGCTTTATGGTGTAATCATAGCGCCGCCGTTGGCGGTGAAGACACGGGTCTGTATGAGCCTGTCATGGAAAGCATGAAGTTGGGGCAGGCTTTTTTCCCTACGCAACTGCTGCCGCGCATCATGCCCAGTTCTTTGCCTTTCGCTTCGATGGCGTACAATGCGCCGATACGTTGCAACGCTTCCCAGGCTATCGGGCTTTGATTGGCTCCATGCAAGTCGAAGAACTTTCGACGCGCATGGGCCAGACAGGCGGGTTCGATACAGGTTTCCTTATGGCCATTGCTCGCGAACAGAGTTTTATAGCCGGCATAATCATCGACCATCAGATGACCTTTCCACGCGCTCAAAAACTGGCGGGCATGCTCACCACGACGCCCTGTTGGTAGTCGAAGACGATCAGTCGAGTTCCATCGTCAGCGAGATCGTTGCTACGATGCCCACAGGTAGGCTTTGCGGCGTTTGCCGCTGCCCTAGGTCTAGTTTCGCCACCGGCGTTTCGTCGGCATGCACCGCAAGTGCCAAGTCCGACGATTCACCAGCGGCTGTAGCACCACACCGACGCGCCCAATCCACTCGGCTAATGTTGCCCGAGGCAAAATGACGTGGTCGCGGGCCACGATTTATTCCAAGCGATAGAGGGGAAGATGGTTCCGATATTTACTGATCATCACCCAGTTCAGCAAACCCACGGCCGCCATGCCGCCATCAATCACCGCCGGTGGAATCAACCACTACCACTGGACGGCGTCATCGAAAAGCACACATCCGTCGCCTTGGGCCAGACAAAATGGCACTGATGCAAACGACGTTGACACAACCACACGCCATTGCCATCCCACAGCAACACCTTCAAGCGATTGCCAGAGCAATTATGAAACACAAAGGCCGACCCCGCGCACGGTGAATGCCCTATCGCTTGCTGCACAATCGACGATAACCCATCGATGCCACGACGCATATCGACCGGCGCCACGGCCAACCAGATTTGCGCCGGTGCTTCTATTAGCCCAGACATCGCCATAACTCCGCCAGCCAAGATGCGGACACACCCGCGGGCAATTCCAGTCGATGGCCTCTGGCATGGTGCAGAACTAAGCTGGCCTCCGGCGAGAGGGGGCGCTTGCACATGAATCGGCAGCAATACAGAGGGTGCCGGTGGCGAGGTTTTAGCCTGCACCCTGAACTCACACAGCCGTGCTGAAAATGTGCTGTAGGTGAGTTGGTGCTGTCGACAGTAAGACGATTGCGACAAACCACTGCTTTGCCAAGCGTTGATATGGGCTTTCCAATGGGCTGATAAGGCCATGTTGTATCCTCTTTAAAAAATGCAGAGGATAATGGTTGTTACTGGGTCATGAAATATGGTGCGGATGGCCGCTTACGATCCAACCGGTTGATAACGCCATCGCTTATCCTCGTCAAAAAACCTAAGGATGTTCGATTTTGTTCATTCAAGATAGATAGCTCGGTTGGACGCTTACGGTGAAGTATGAAGAAGTATATTTAAAGCAACACAGCAACATGCTGGATTTGTTGATCGGATTGACGCAATACTTCCAATTCTATAATCAGGAACGCTGGCATCAATCGCTGGATAACAAAACACCAGCTGACGTTTATAAAACGGCCATTGGCGGTGGGGCAAAGATTCTGGATAAATTTAAGGGTGCGGATGAGAAATCAGACCCCGTACAGCAAAACTGGGACAGCGTCATTCAGCTGGAGTGTGAACAGAGCCCTATCTTAAATTAAGGTATTTTTTGTCTGGACAATGGGGTCCATTTTACTGATTGAAGCCAGGGGCGCGACGCTTAAATACTTGCCGCCTTATAGTCTCGATCTGAATCCGATTGAACATGTGTTTGCCAAGCTGAAGGCGTTGTTACGCAAGGCAACTGAACGAAATGTCGACAAACTTTGGCAGGCGATCGGCCAAATCATGGATCAGTTCCACGACGACGAATGCATGAATTATTTTAACAATTCGGGCTATGTTTCTAACTAAAGAATAAATGCTCTAAGCTACTCGCTGCCATGTTGGATGGCCTGATGATAGACCGTAGGCCATCCCAGCGAGGACTTTCCCAAGAAAAACCTTTATCTTGAGCCGGCTATGTCGATGAAACGGCCAAGCGCGAGACTGAAGAAAGGAGCTATATTCTACATGTCCGCCGCAGAGCGAAGAGATTGAAGAAAAGATAAGATCCCTAGCTTTAGACGGTGCGTTGTTGAAGTGTGCCACGCTTGGTTTAACCGGTTTAGAAAGCTCTAGGTCGGTATGAAAAAATGGATCGGAGATATCTCGGCTTGCTAATACTATACTGGCCGCTTCTTCATCGTCTTATCAAAAATAAAGCGGAAAAATAAGAGCAATACTATTTATGGATATGTTCTTAGTTTTAAAACACCTGATGAGATGTTTTTTGCTGAGCGGGAGCAAGATGCCGCAGGATTGCGCTTCGGAGCTAAATACGCCATTTAAAAATAGATTTGGAATTTTATAAATTTAGCCCCTAATCATAAACGTAAGATTTCAGGTTTTAGGGGCTGATAATAAGTAAAAATATTTTTTGTGCGCTATAATAAAAACGAATTAATCTTCTATCACAGCAACGGGTCTATCAACAAGCTCGACATACGCCATGGGAGCATCATCACCAGGTCTGAATCCGCACTTCATAATACGTAAATATCCACCGGCTCTATTCTTGTAGCGAGGACCTAACTCATTAAAAAGTTTAGTCACTACATCACGATCACGTAACCGAGAGAAAGCAAGACGCCTTTTAGCTACACTATCTTCTTTAGACAAAGTAATTAAAGGCTCAGCATAACTTCTTAATTCTTTCGCTTTTGGTAAAGTTGTTTTAATTAATTCATGTTTAAATAGTGAACTAACCATGTTGCTAAATAGCGCCTTACGATGACTGCTATTTATATTGAATTTCCTTCCGGATTTACGATGTCTCATTGTAAGAAGACCTAATGTTAATGTGTTATTGCGTGAGTTTGATCTGCAAGGTTTTCAGGAGGCCAATTTTCCAAGCGCATACCCAAAGATAAACCTTTTAAAGCAAGAATGTCTTTTATTTCTGTTAAAGATTTTTTGCCAAGATTTGGAGTTTTTAATAATTCAACTTCGGTACGTTGAATTAAGTCTCCAATATAAAAAATATTCTCAGCTTTTAAGCAATTAGCAGAACGTACTGTTAACTCAAGATCGTCTACGGGACGAAGAAGAACAGGATCAAATATTTCTTCGACCTCAACCTCTTCCTCTGCAAGTTGATCATTTACTTTTTCAAAGTCAACAAAAACAGATAATTGATCATGAAGTATTGTGGCGGCAAGCTTAATAGTTTCTTCTGGATCAACTGTTCCATTTGTTTCCAGTTCGATTATTAATTTGTCTAAATTAGTTCGCTGCTCAACACGAGTACTTTCAACTTGATAAGCAACTTTGACAATCGGGCTATATGAGGCATCAAGCTGAAGCGCACCAACAACAAGGCTATGTTCAGAATTTGATTTACGAACACTTACAGGTTCATAACCTCTTCCACGACGCACTCTGATCTTCATATTTAAAACGCCAACCTGTGTTAGATTAGCTATTATCAAATCAGGATTAATAATTTCCACATCATGCGGAAGTATAATATCAGCAGCGGTAACACAACCTGCCCCATGCTTTGAAAGAGTAAGTTCGACTTCATCTTTAGAATGAAGCACAACAGCTAACTTTTTAAGATTAAGCAAAATATCAATCACATCTTCTTGAACACCTTCTATAGTGGTGTACTCATGAAGAACGCCTTCAATTTCAACATCTGTAACTGCGCAACCAGGAATTGTAGACAACAACACCCGGCGCAATGCATTACCAATAGAATGACCAAATCCTCTTTCAAGAGGTTCAATAACAATCTTAGAATGATTAGGTGTTTTGCTTATAACCTCAACTAATCGAGGCTTCAGCAAGCCAGAAATAGAATTCTGCATTTATATCCCTCAAAACTACGATTATTTAGAGTAAAGCTCAACTACCAACTGCTCATTTATATCACTACCCAAATCCACACGATCTGGCAGAGAGCTAAAAGTACCGGACATTGCTTTAGAATTAACGTCAACCCAAGAAGGGAATCCATACTGCTCAGTTACAATTAAAGCATCAACAATTCTTTGTTGCTTTTTCGCCTTCTCTCTAACGGTAAGAACATCACCTGGAGAAACCTGATAAGAAGGGACGTTAATTAAAACGTTATTCACTTGGATAGATTTGTGACTGACCAACTGACGAGCTTCTGCCCGAGTAGAAGCAAAACCCATACGATATACAACGTTATCTAATCTTGACTCCAAAAGATTCAACAAATTCTGACCTGTTGCACCTTTCTTTAAATCTGCCGATTTATAGTAATTTCTGAATTGTTTTTCTAAAATACCGTATATTCTGCGTAAGCGCTGCTTAGCTCTCAACTGAATAGCATAATCTGAACTTCTTGCGCGCTTCGTGCCATGCTGACCAGGGCGCTGATCCAATTTACACTTATTTTCTAAAGACTTTCCTCTGCTTTTTAAAAACAGATCAGTGCCTTCTCTTCGACTTAATTTACAGGTAGGCCCAAGATATCTTGCCATAACAAACTACTCCAGATTTTTATACGCGGCGTTTTTTCGGCGGACGACAACCATTATGAGGAATCGGCGTCACATCAACAATATTATTTATTTTGAATCCCAAATTATTCAGAGAACGCACTGCAGATTCTCGACCTGGACCAGGACCCTTAATCATAACGTCAAGATTTTTCATACCAAATTCCAAAGCAACAGAACCCGCCTTTTCAGCCGCAACCTGCGCGGCAAATGGCGTGCTTTTTCTGGACCCACGAAAACCTGAGCCCCCTGATGTTGCCCAAGAAAGAGCATTACCTTTTCTATCTGTGATAGTTATAATTGTATTATTAAAAGAAGCATGAACATGCACTATGCCGTCTGCAACTTCTTTTTTTATACGTTTTCTAGAACGATTTTGACTCGCCATTTACTTCAACCTCTTAAAGGAATATCTTATTTTCTAATTGCCTTACGCGGGCCTTTTCGAGTACGAGCATTAGTTCTCGTTCTCTGCCCTCTTAAAGGCAATCCTCTACGATGTCTTATTCCGCGATAGCAACCCAGATCCATCAAACGCTTGATATTCATAGAAACTTCACGACGCAGATCACCTTCCACTGTCATCTTCGAAACCACATTACGAATGGCTTCCAATTGCTCTTCAGTCAGTTCTTTTATTTTAATCGAAGGCGTTATACCCACTTCAACACAAATTTCACTTGCAGTTTGACGACCCACACCATAAATAGCAGTCAAAGCAATCACTGCATGTTTATGATCTGGTATATTTATCCCGGCAATACGTGCCATCTAGATACTCCCACTTGATAGTGCTCTAAAGTTAAGCGCCAAATTATAGCATTCTATAAATTATGGCGCAACAATTATTATCCTTGTCGTTGCTTATGTTTTCCGTCTTCACAGATAACCCTGACAACACCATTTCTTTTTACAACTTTACATTTTCTACAAATTTTTTTTACAGAGGCACGAACTTTCACAATTAACTCCTAGATTGCTCTTGTGCAATAATTTATTTTTTTAGATTGGCTTTTTTCATTAAACCATCATACTGCTGGGACATAACATGAGTTTGCATCTGCGAAATGAAATCCATTACAACCACTACAATAATTAATAAAGACGTTCCTCCAAAATAAAACGGAACATTCCAGTAAACAATCAAAAACTCAGGCAATAAACACACAAGTGTAATATAAAATGCACCAATTAATGTTAGTCGGGTCATCACTTTATCAATATAAGAACTTGTTTGAAGGCCTGGTCTTATTCCGGGCAAAAATGCACCCGATTTCTTTAAATTGTCAGCAGTTTCTTTTGAATTAAACACCAAAGCGGTGTAAAAAAAACAAAAGAAAATAATAGCTGTTGCATAAAAAATAACATAAACAGGCTGACCGGGAGACAACATGGTAGCCACATCCTGCAGCCAAGAAAAACCCTCGCTATTTCCAAACCATCCGGCAATAGTCGCTGGAAATAAAATTATACTGGATGCGAAGATAGGTGGTATTACACCAGCCATATTAAGCTTTAAGGGTAAAAAACTACTTTGCCCCGCATACATCTTACGGCCTTGCTGTCTTTTTGGGTAATTAATAAGAATCCTTCTCTGCCCTCTTTCAACAAAAACAACCAGCGCAGTTACGGAAATTGACAACAAAAATAATAAAATAATAAATGCCCCATTCATTTCACCGGTTCTTGCCAACTCCAAAGTACCACCAATTGCTTTTGGCAATCCAGAAACTATACCTGCAAATATGATAAGAGAAATGCCATTGCCAATTCCCCTCTCAGTAACTTGCTCACCCAACCACATCAAGAAAATAGTGCCCGTAACCAAAGTAACCGTTGTAATAACGATAAAACTTATGCCTGGACTCAAAACCACGGAAAGACCACCAGCAGTTTGATTTTGCAATGCTAACGAAATACCAATCGCTTGAAAAGTTGCTAAAACAACGGTGCCAAATCGAGTATACTGTGAAATCTTACGTCGACCCGACTCACCCTCTTTTTTCATCTGCTCCATTGCAGGAATAACAACCGTCATCAATTGCATAATAATTGATGCTGAAATATAAGGCATTATGCCTAATGCAAACAAGCTTAAACGCATTAAAGCACCACCCGAGAACATGTTGAACATATCCAAGATTGATCCGCTTTGTTGCTCAAACATAACTGCAAGTGCCTTAGGATCTATTCCAGGCACAGGAATATGGGCACCGACTCTGTATACAAAAAAAGCTCCCAAAACAAAAAGCAACCTAGCTTTAAGCTCTGAAAAACCGCCGACCTTCCCAGATACCTGCGCTCTTGATGTACTCACTTAAACCTCTACTTTGCCGCCAGCAGCTTCAATAGATTCTTTGGCTCCACCAGTTACTTTAATTCCTTTGATTGTAACAGCCTTACTTAATATACCAGACTTTATTATTTTAGCTTTTTTTGTAAATGCCGGAACGATATTAGCGTCAATCAGCATCTTAAGGTCAATTATGTCAGCATTTAAACCCTCAAGCTCATTTAGCCTAACCTCGGCTGAATATTTACTAATTAATGAAGTAAAGCCGATCTTTGGTAAGCGACGCTGCAAGGGCATTTGACCACCCTCAAAACCAACCTTATGAAAACCACCACTACGAGCCTTTTGCCCCTTATGACCTCTTCCACAAGTCTTACCAAGTGTACAGCCAATGCCTCGACCAACCCTCTTAGATTTCTTTCGAGCCCCTTCACTTGAACGGATTGTATTTAAAAACATTACACTTCCTCAAATTTTAGCATGTACGATACTTTATTTATCATACCTCGGTTTTCAGGCGTATTGACCACCACGACCGTCTGGTTGATTTTGCGCAAACCTAAACCTTTTAAACAGGCTTGGTGACGCGGTAAACGCCCAAATCTGCTTTTTATCATCGTAACACTTATTTTATTGCCAGCCATTGCCACTACCCAATAATCTGTTCAACTGATAAGCCGCGTTTTGCAGCTATTTGGTTAGCACTGTGCATTCCAGTAAGACCATTAATAGTTGCTCTAACAACATTAATAGGATTACTAGTTCCGATGCATTTAGCTAATACGTTATGTACTCCAACTACTTCAAATACTGCCCTCATTGCTCCACCAGCAATAATGCCTGTACCTTCTGAAGCGGGCTGCATATAAACTTTAGCCGCTCCAGTTGTATTCATAATAGGATATTGTAAGGTGTCACCTTTTAAAGAAACTTTACGCATATTTTTACGCGCTTGCTCTAAAGACTTTTGGATTGCAATAGGCACTTCTCGAGCCTTACTAACACCATACCCAACCCTGCCCTCGCCATCACCAACTACTGTTAGTGCTGTGAAGCCAAAAACCCTACCGCCTTTTACAACCTTTGCAACACGCCTTACATTAACTAACTTTTCTTGCAAACCATCTGCACTAACCTGAGAAGGTGCTGTAGACATTTTATTCCCCTAAAATTTCAAACCGGCTTCACGTGCCGCATCAGCCAATGCCTTAACGCGACCATGATATTTAAATCCTGAACGATCAAAAGCAACCTCGGAAACCCCAGCAGCAATTGCCTTTTGCGCAATAAATTTTCCTACCTCAGCTGCAGCAATCACATTTCCAGTATTTTTTAATGTCGATTTAATTTCAGCTTGAGTTGTTGATGCACTTGCTAACGTTGTCGTTCCATCAGCACTAATAACTTGAGCGTAAATATGTTGCGAAGTTTTGTGAATTGACAATCGTGTTGTGCTTAATTTCTTAATTTTGCTACGCAATTTTAATGCGCGCTTCATACGAGCTTGTTTCTTATCCATTTCGCTACCTTACTTCTTCTTAGCTTCTTTTCTTGCGACATGTTCGTCAGCGTATCTGACACCTTTACCTTTATATGGCTCAGGTGGACGGTATGCTCTAATTTTCGCAGCAACCTCACCTACCAATTGCTTGTCGCTCCCTTTAATCAATATTTCAGTCTGACTAGGCGTTTCAACTAAAACCCCTGCCGGAACTTCAAAATCAACTGGATGGGAAAAACCAAGGGCTAGATTAAGTATGTTTCCTTTAGCCTGCGCTCTATAGCCCACACCAATCAAAGTTAGTTTCTTTTCGAATCCTGCGGATACACCAATAACCATGTTGCTTACGATTGCTCTAGCCGTTCCAGCTTGAGCAGTAGCTTTTTTATCATCTTTATCCCACTGAACCTGGATTACGTTATCCGTAATACCTAAGCTAACAGCTGAATTAATATCATAAGATAATTGACCATTGCTTCCTTTTACAGTCACATTATTACCCTCTAGCTTTATATCCACTCCACTTGGGATAATTACTGGAGCCTTAGCAATTCTTGACATAACCTGACCTACACTTTAACAAACAGTACAAATGACTTCACCGCCATGTCCAATTGAACGAGCAGCTCTATCGGTCATAACACCATTTGATGTTGATACAATAGCAATTCCTAGCCCGCCAAGAACTTTTGGCAATTCATCCTTAGATTTATAAATACGTAAACCAGGTTTACTAATTCTTTTAATATTTTCAATTACAGGAGTTCCCTTATAGTACTTCAACTCAATAGTCATTTCTGTATGACTGCCGATTGTTTCCATGGAATAACCTGTTATAAAACCTTCTTCTTTTAACACCTTGGCAATAGACACTTTCAATTTTGACGAAGGCTGCTTAACGATCTTTTTGCCAGCAGATTGACCGTTTCTGATTCGGGTCAGCATATCTGCGACTGGGTCTGTCATACTCATCTTATAATCTCTCTAAACTTGATCTAAAAGATCTTACCAACTTGCCTTTACCAAGCCTGGCACATCGCCACGCATTGTCGCTTCTCTTAGCTTATTTCGACTAAGGCCAAACTTACGGTAATAACCATGCGGACGTCCGGTTAAATTACAACGATTACGAACTCTTGACGCACTAGAGTCTCTCGGTAGTTTTTGAAGTTGTAAATGAGCAGATTCTTTATCTTCAAATGCGGCACTCGGATCCCTGATAATTTCTTTCAAAGATTTACGTTTCACATCATATTTTTGTACTAATTTTTTACGCTTGTCTTCTCGCGCAATCATTGATTTTTTTGCCATTTTAAATTGCCCTTTAGTTCTTAAATGGAAAATTAAAAAGCTTCAACAAAGCCAAACCTTCTTCATTAGTTTGAGCTGTTGTTGTGATAGTTATATCCATGCCGCGCAACGTGTCAATTTTGTCATAATCAATTTCCGGGAAAATGATTTGCTCTTTAACACCCATAGAATAATTACCACGCCCATCAAAGCTTTTAGGGCTCAATCCTCTAAAATCGCGGATTCGAGGAATAGAAATACTTATTAAACGATCTAAAAATTCATACATCCTATCGCTACGCAAAGTAACTTTGCAACCTATAGGCATATCGTCACGAATTTTAAAACCCGCGATTGATTTTCTTGCCAGCGTAACGACCGGCTTTTGACCGGAAATCTTTTCCATGTCGCTAACTGCGGATTGCAGGACCTTTTTATCAGCAACGGCACCGCCAACACCCATATTGAGTGTTATTTTTGTAATTCGCGGCGCCTGCATTACAGAATTATAAGAAAACTGCTCTACTAATGCTGGAAGGATTTTTTCTTTATATACGGTTTCTAGTCTAGCCATGATTTTTATCTACACCTATACATCAACAACTTCATTTGTTGACTTAAAATATCTGACTTTTTTTCCATCTTCTAGAAACTTAAAGCCGACACGATCCGCTTTCTTGGTCTCAGGATTATATAATCCTATATTGGAAATATTGATCGGCATATCCTTGACAATAATTCCACCTGAAACCCCAGCATTTGGATTTGGTTTTTGATTTTTTTTAACCTGGTTGATTCCCTCAACCAAAACCTTATTATCCTTTAAAACCTTGCTTACTCTACCACTCTTACCTTTATCCTTACCGGTACGAACGATAACTTCATCGCCTTGTTTAATTCTTTGCATTTTTAAACCCTACCTTATAAAACTTCAGGAGCCAACGAGATGATCTTCATAAATCTCTCGCCTCTGAGCTCACGTGTTACAGGGCCAAAAATGCGTGTACCAAGTGGCTGTAAATTATTATTCAGAATAACTGCTGCGTTACCATCGAAGCGAATTACTGAACCATCCGGCCTGCGAACGCCTTTACGAGTCCTAACAACCAATGCGTTATAAACTTCGCCTTTTTTAACTCTTCCGCGTGGTATAGCGTCTTTAATACTGACTTTGATAATATCACCAATGCCTGCATAGCGCCTATGAGACCCACCCAATACTTTGATACACATGACCCTTTTTGCACCGCTATTATCGGCGACGTCAAGGTTAGTTTGCATCTGAATCATGATTTATTCCTAATTATCTGTTTATTAAATAGCCTAATAATGCTATTTGTTGGCGCTTTCTAAGACCTGAACCAACATGAAGGTTTTATTCTTAGACATAGGTCTGCATGATGTAATGGATACTACGTCGCCTTCATGGCATATATTCTGTTCATCATGAGCCATCATTTTAGTTGAACGCTTAATGTATTTACCGTAAACAGGATGCTTTACAACTCGCTCAACCAAAACTGTAATGGTTTTGTTCATTTTATTACTAACAACCCGACCAGTGATCGTCCTCAACTTAGCTACATTTTCACTCATTTTATGCGCTCGCCATTTCGTTTAATATGGTATGGATACGTGCCACATCGCGCCTAACCTTTTTTACTTGATCCGGTTTAGACAACTGACCTGTACCTTTTTGCATTTTAAGATTAAATTGTTCACGCGATAATTCGAGCAACATTGACCCTAATTCGTCTTTAGATTTTTGGCGTAATTCACTTACTTTCATTACATTATTGTCCGAGCAGTAAAAAGTGTTTTCAAAGGTAACTTGGCAGCACCTAAAGCGAATGCTTCACGAGCCAACTCCTCAGAAACACCCTGTATTTCATACAACATAGTTCCAGGCTTAACCTGAGCAACCCAGTATTCTACACTACCTTTTCCTTTTCCCATACGAACTTCTAATGGTTTTTTGGTAATCGGCTTGTCCGGGAAAATTCTAATCCATATTTTACCGCCACGCTTGACATGCCGGGTAATAGTTCTACGTGCCGATTCAATTTGACGAGCAGTAAGTCTGCCACGCTCGACTGATTTAAGGCCAAAATCACCAAAACTTACTGATGAGCCACGTACGGCAGTACCGTTATTTCTGCCTTTATGTTGTTTACGGAACTTAGTTCTTTTAGGTTGAAGCATTTTCTCTATCCCTTCAACTATTTTTTAGATTCTGAATTAATAGATGCTATATGCGCATCCATATCGAATACCTCACCTTTGAATATCCACACCTTAATGCCGATAATTCCGTAGGTAGTATGTGCTTCAGCGGTTGCGTAATCAATGTCTGCCCGTAATGTATGCAGAGGAACTCGCCCCTCTCTATACCATTCGCTTCGAGCAATTTCGGCGCCGTTTAACCGGCCACCAACATTGATCTTTATACCCTCAGCACCTAATCGCATTGTATTGGTTACAGCGCGCTTCATTGCTCGACGATACATAATTCTTTTTTCAAGTTGCTGAGCAACACCTTCAGCAACTAACTGAGCATCTAGCTCAGGCTTTCTAATCTCTTCAACATTAAGCTGAACAGGAATGCCCATTATCTTCGACACTGCTTGTCTTAATGCCTCGATATCTTCGCCCTTTTTACCTATTACAATACCTGGTCTTGCTGTATGTATTGTAATATGCGCATTATTAGGTGGACGGTTAATCTGAATACGGCTTACAGAAGCATGAGCTAATTTTTTCTTGATATAGTCCCTGACTGTCAAGTCTTGGTGCAGGAAAACAGAATAATCCTGACTATTCGCATACCATCTTGAATTCCAATCTTTTACAATTCCAAGGCGTATACCTGTTGGATGTACCTTTTGACCCATTTTCTGCCCCTACTCGTATTCTGCGACTTTAACTGTAATATGGCAGGTTCTTTTAAGGATATGATTTGCACGTCCTTTAGCTCTTGCCTTGAATCTTTTCATGGTCGCCCCCTCATTTACATAAACGGTCGACACTTTTAATTCGTCAATATCTGCGCTTTCATTATGTTCCGCATTAGCGATAGCAGATTCAAGAATTTTTTTGATAATCGCAGCAGCTTTTTTGGAGCTGAACTTCAATGTGTTCAACGCTTTTTCAACGGGCATACCACGAATCTGATCACCTACTAACCGCGCCTTCTGCGCAGATAGCGGAGCATTTTTTAATTTTGCTGAAACTTCCATAACACAACCTATCTAGATTTCTTATCAGCCACGTGGCCTTTATATGTACGAGTTGGCGAAAACTCACCTAATTTATGCCCGACCATATTCTCAGAAATCAGAACAGGTATGTGCAGGCGTCCATTATGTATTGCTATAGTCAAACCCAGCATATCAGGAATAATCATTGATCTTCTTGACCATGTTTTAATCGGTTTCCGATTATTAGTACTTACAGCATCTTCAACTTTTTTCAGCAGATGATGATCAATAAAAGGACCTTTTTTAATTGAACGCGGCACGCTAATTCCTCTCTATTTAAGCTTACGACGCCTGATAATCATATTATCAGTACGCTTGTTATTTCTGGTTTTATAGCCTTTGGTTGGCATACCCCAGGGTGATACCGGATGTCTACCGCCAGATGTACGACCTTCACCACCACCATGCGGATGGTCAACCGGATTCATTACAACACCACGTACAGTAGGTCGAACACCTCGCCATCTTGAAGCACCAGCTTTTCCAAGAGATATCAAGCTATGTTCTGAATTTGAAACCTCGCCAATTACGGCGCGACAATCAGCCATAACTTTACGCATTTCACCAGATCGTAATCTAAGGGTTGCATGAGCGCCATCTTTAGCTACCAATTGTACAGATGTACCGGCACTTCGCGCAACTTGAGCACCTTTGCCCGGCTTCAATTCCACGCAATGAACCGTCGTACCCATTGGTATATTTCTCAATGGCATACAGTTACCCGGCTTAATAGCCGTAGTTTCCGAAGAAAGAACTTCCTGCCCAACTTCAAGGCCCTTAGGGGCAATAATGTATTTCCGTTCACCATCTTTAAATAATATCAAAGCGATATTTGCAGTTCTGTTTGGGTCATATTCCAGACGCTCAACAACAGCAGGAATATCGACTTTATTTCTTTTAAAATCAATGATCCGGTAGTGCTGCTTATGACCACCACCTATATGGCGTGTTGTTATACGCCCATTATTATTACGCCCGCCACTTTTGCTCTTTTTACTAAGCAAAGGCGCATATGGCTTGCCTTTATGCAAATCATCATTTTTGATCCGCACTACAAACCGTGAACCCGGTGACGTCGGTTTAGACTTTACAATAGCCATGCTTTCTACCGTTTCCTATTGATCTTTTAAAACTTAAATTATTAAGCAGCAGAGAAATCTATATCATGACCGGGCTTTAGTTTTACATAAGCCTTTTTCCAATCAGATCGCTGTCCCAATGAGCCGCCAAATCTTTTCTGTTTGCCTTTAACGTTTAAAACTTGAACCGAATCAACTTCAACGCTAAACATTAGTTCCACTGCACTTTTTACTTGTTTTTTAGTTGCTTGTTTTTGCACTTTAAAAACAAATCGATTATTTTTTTCTGCAGCAATAGTGCTCTTCTCAGATACAATCGGAGCTTGTAGCACACCTGCTAAGTGGTATTTATTTAAACTCACGCCAAGCGCTCCTCTATTTGCTTCAACGCACCAGGTGTAGCAATAACTTTATCGGCCGAGACCAATAGTACAGGGCTTAAATTAATCGCCTCAATCACTTCTACATAAGGTATGTTCCTTGACGCCAAAGCTAAATTTGCATCCACACTCTCAACAACAATTAGAATGCGCTTTGCGTCAATATTTTTTATTCTTGCATTTAATTCTTTGGTTTTTGGACTGGAAGGTAAAATGTCATTACTAACCACCAACCTATTTTGCCTAAGCAACTCAGACAAAATTGACCGAACACCAACTCGAAACATCTTTTTATTTAGCTTTTGCTCGTAATTTCTTGGTCTTGCAGCAAAAGCAACACCACCCGTCCTCCATACCGGACTACGTGTTGTACCAGATCTTGCTCGACCAGTTCCTTTTTGTCTCCATGGTTTTGCACCGCCACCGCTCACATCAGAGCGCGTCTTCTGCGCTTTAGTTCCGGCACGAGCACCTGCCAGATGTCTAACAACCAATTGGTGAACCAAAGTTTCATTAAATGACTGTCCAAAAATAGCCTCAGTCACTTCTACGCTTCCAGAAGAGTCTTGTTCGTTTAAAGCAGGTATTTGCAAACTCATAGCTTAACCTTTATTTCGCATTTTCATAGCAGGTGTAATGACTACATCACCGCCTTTAGCACCAGGCACAGCGCCTTTTACTAAAATTAAATTTCTTGCCGTATCAATTGAATGAATAGTCAAATTCTGAACTGTAACTTTTTCAGCCCCCATATGACCCTCCATTTTCTTGCCTTTAAATACACGACCAGGAGTTTGACACATACCAATAGAACCCAAAACTCTATGTGAGCGTGAGTTACCATGTGTTGCATCTTGCATACTAAAATTGTGACGCTTTATACCACCGGCAAAACCTTTACCAATACTTTTACCCTGAACATCAACAACTTGACCAGCAGAAAAGACATCTAAAGATAATTGAGAGCCAACAGATAAATCCTCACCTTCACCATCTTCGAGCCTAAACTCCCACAGGCCACGTCCAGCCGTCACATTAGCTGCTGCGTAATGACCAGCCATTGCCTTATTGACTCTAGAAGATTTTTTATCGCCCGCTGCAACTTGAATCGAACGATACCCATCAACCTCAATACCTTTAACCTGAGTAACTCTGTTTGAGTCAATCTGGAGTACAGTAACTGGTACTGACGAACCATCTTCACAAAAAACTCTGGTCATACCACATTTACGACCTATAAGACCTATTGACATCTGCCAATTCCCCTGCTTCTTAATTCAATTTTATTTGAACATCAACACCAGCTGCAAGATCCAACTTCATCAATGCATCTACGGTTTTTTCTGTTGGTTCAACGATATCCAATAATCTTTTATACGTTCTCAATTCATATTGATCTCTCGCATCTTTATTCACATGCGGAGAAATCAAAATAGTGAAACGCTCTTTTTTAGTAGGCAATGGAATAGGACCTTTAACTTGAGCACCCGTTCTTCTTGCTGTTTCTACTATCTCACCAGCCGATTGATCAATCAATTTATGATCAAATGATTTCAAACGGATTCTGATAGTTTGGTTAGCCATATTTATTACTCGATTATTGATGCAACAACACCGGCACCGACGGTACGCCCACCTTCACGAATTGCAAAACGCAGACCATCTTCCATCGCAATCGGTGAGATTAATTTTACGGTAACTGCGATATTATCGCCGGGCATTACCATTTCCACGCCTTCAGGCAATTTCACCGCACCGGTTACGTCCGTAGTCCTGAAATAGAACTGTGGACGGTAGCCATCAAAGAACGGCGTATGACGACCACCTTCTTCTTTTGACAGGACATAAATTTCTGCATTGAAGTGGGCGTGTGGCTTGATGGTATTTTTGTGAGCCAAAACTTGTCCGCGCTCAACATCATCTCTTTTCGTGCCTCTTAACAGCAAGCCGACGTTATCGCCTGCCTCACCCTGATCCAGCAACTTGCGAAACATTTCAACGCCAGTCACCGTGGTGGTCACCGTTGGCCTGATGCCAACAATTTCAACTTCTTGACCCACTTTAATGATGCCGCGTTCAATACGGCCAGTCACTACGGTGCCACGGCCTGAGATTGAAAACACGTCTTCAATAGGCATCAGGAAGCTGCCGTCCACAGCCCTTTCCGGTAAGGGAATGTAACTGTCCAGCGCCTCAACCAATTTGACTACCGAGGGCATGCCGATTTCACTTTCATCACCTTGCAACGCAAGCAATGCCGAACCTTTAATAATAGGCGTGTCGTCGCCTGGAAATTCGTACATATCCAGCAATTCCCGGATTTCCATTTCCACCAGCTCGATCAACTCTTCATCGTCGACCATATCGGCTTTATTCAGGAACACCACTATATAAGGGACGCCAACCTGTCTTGACAGCAAGATATGTTCCCTGGTTTGCGGCATGGGGCCGTCAGCAGCCGAACAAACCAGGATTGCGCCATCCATTTGCGCCGCGCCGGTAATCATGTTTTTTACATAGTCAGCATGGCCAGGGCAATCAACGTGGGCATAGTGGCGTACCGCAGATTCATATTCCACATGGGACGTAGCAATGGTAATACCACGCGCACGCTCTTCAGGCGCATTATCTATCTGGTCGAAAGCCTTGACCGCACCACCGTGCAACTTAGCCATTACTGTTGTTAAAGCAGCCGTTAGTGTCGTTTTACCGTGATCGACGTGACCGATTGTGCCTACGTTGACATGTGGCTTGCTACGTGAAACTTTATCTTTGGCCCTGAAAATACCTGAACTATCGACTTTGCAACTGGAGCTCATAACCGGATTTGAACCGGTGACCTCTTCCTTACCAAGGAAGTGCTCTACCTACTGAGCTATATGAGCATAATCTCAGAAACATGGAGCGGGTGATGGGAATCGAACCCACGTGATCAGCTTGGAAGGCTGGAGTTCTACCATTGAACTACACCCGCAGTTTATATAAAGATGGTGGAGGGGGGAGGATTCGAACCTCCGAAGGCAGAGCCGGCAGATTTACAGTCTGATCACTTTGGCCGCTCGGGAACCCCTCCTATATCGGGTAAGTCGGTCATTATCTTTTATACC
>NZ_JAUXVR010000019.1 GCF_030680395.1 Methylobacter sp.
TAAGCCTACCTTTTTATGATAGACACCATCTTAAACTACTGTCTGTTTTTTGGGGTCCACTATACTGCATCAAAACAGCTATACCATCATCAGAAAAATCAGTGGCTTTAAAGAACATTACCTGGATTGGGATAAGCACTCCATCACTGAAAGTTCATTACGCCTGATTAATGAAAATAAGCCTGGATACCATCGGTAAACACATCGAACACCAAAAATACGACTGCATGGACAGATATATTGCTCCTGCAATATCTGCATTCACCACATCCGTGTGGTTTATGCAGGAGGTACGGCCCCAAGGATGGGGGAGGTAGAGCAATGCAGGGAGCAATTGCCGAGCTTTAGCCCATTCGCACTGTTTAAATTTGACACTATGTGAAACCTACGGACGGAGTTGCAGCCCCGTCCGGCATGATCTCTATAGGGTACGCTGTGCATATCATTGGAGCCTAAAGGTATGCGCAGCATACCCTACAATGCTTATTTTTTGTGCTGGTTCCCAAGCTCCAGCTTGGTAACCCAGATCGCGAAGCTCCAGCTTCGCGAGACAGGAAGCTAGAGCTTCCAGCACTGAATTCCCAAGCTGGAGCTTGGGAACTAGCGCATTTTTCAGCGCAATCCTTAATTTCCGTTCAGATTATTCACGATGCCATCTCTCAGCAATACGCAGTTAGAGCTTCTTAAAGAAGCCGACCTTGAATCCCTCCACTTGTCACCTGAGCTGATTGCTCAAATCGCAACACTGGCTGATCCCCAGCAACTGACCGATGAGCAACTGCTTGAGTTTTTGCAAGTTTGCAATGCCTTGTATCGCAGCGGCGAGCCGCTTATTTCCGATGCGGATTATGACTTTATTTTTCTGGGAGAACTGCAAAAACGCCATCCCCATCACCCGTATTTAGAAACTGTCGAGCCGGAAATCGTCGCTGTTGGTAAGACCGTCGCGTTGCCGGAGCCTATGCTGTCAACGGAAAAAACCTATACGCGAGATGGCATTGAAAAATGGCTGTCCCGGCTGGAAAAAGCCGCCAATGATTGCAGCGTGGATTTTTGCACCCTGATGATTCGTGCCACGCCCAAGCTGGATGGCTATGCAGCCTACGATGACGGAAAGATGCTGTACACGCGCGGCGATGGTCGCAGAGGCACAGATATTAGCCGGGTTTTTGAGCGTGGCTTGATAGTCGGCGGCAATGGTGAAAGAGGGCAGGGTGCAGGCGAAATCGTGGTCAGCCAAACTTATTTCAATAATTATTTGGCTGACCATTTTGAAAATTCCCGGAATTTTCAAGCCAGTATCATTAAAGAAAAAGACTTGGAACAACATGCTTTAGAAGCTATACAAAACCATGCGGCGGTGTTTTTTCCATTTTCCCAACTGCCCGCTTGGCAAGGCTCTGCCGTCGAGGTGCTGGCCGATTTCGACCACGTCATCGAAACCGTTTATAAGCTGGTCGATTACGATGTGGACGGTGTCGTTTTTGAGTTGATCGGTAATGAACGCATAAAACAGTACCTGGGCGCCACGCGGCACCACCACCGCTGGCAGATTGCCTATAAAAACAATGTAGCATCCGCTGAAGTGATAGTCCTGAAAGTTACCCCGCAAACCTCCCGTTCCGGCCGGGTTAATCCGGTTGCCGAACTGACGCCGACCAAACTCAGCGGCGCGATGATTTCCAGAGCAACGGCTCATCATTACGGCATGGTCAAGACGCTGGGTATCGGTGCCGGTACGCTGATTGAATTAACACGCTCCGGCTTGGTGATACCCAAAATCGAGCGGGTCATTATTCCCAAAACGCCGCAAATCCCTGAACATTGCCCCAGTTGCGGCAGCGAGCTGGTTTGGGATAGCGATTACCTTTATTGCCTGAACACTACGAAATGCCCGGCGCAAATTGAAAATACTATCGAGCATTTTTTCAGAACTCTGGCTAATGTCGATGGTTTCGGGCAAAGAACCGTAGAAAAACTTCACACTTTTGGCATCAGCTCGATTTATGCCGTTTATCAGCTGAGCATGGAGCAATTGCAGGGCATGGGTTTTGGCGAAAAAACTGCACAAAACCTGCTGGATCAATTGCAACGCAGTAGAACTGAAGCGATTGAAGACTGGCGCTTTCTGGGCGCGTTCGGTATTCACCGAATGGGTTTGGGCAATTGCGAACGCCTGCTTCAACATCACCATCTGATCGATATTTTCAATCTGACCGTTGAAGACGTGATGAATATCGAAGGCTTCGCCGAAAAAACCAGCGCCGCCGTGGTTGAATGTCTGGCAAAAATTAAAACCGATTTTATGCAAATCTATCAGCTGGGCTTTAATTTAGTCCCGACGCCTTTAATCGCCGAGCAACAGCAAAAAATCAGCCCGATTTCCGGCAAAACCATCGTCTTTACCGGCACCATGGTCCACGGTAAACGTGATGACATGAGCAGAGAAGCCAAACTCCTGGGGGCAAAAGTTGCCGGCTCAGTTACCGGAAAAACCGATTTTTTGGTCACCGGTTCTGATGTAGGAGCTGCAAAAATCGCTGCCGCTATGGAAAAGGGAGTGAGGGTTATTAATGAAGAGGATTATTTGGCGCTATTGGGTAAACCGGAATAAGTGTGTTGCCGGAAAAGCCTCCCAACGCCGGTTTTCGCTGTCGCTCAAACCGGCGTTGTCCGCCTACAAGGCCTAAAAATTAAGTTTCGAGTATCCGTAATTGTGGCACTGCACTGGGTTTGCCAAATAAATAGCCTTGCATCTTACTGATACCTTGCGCCATTAAATAATCACGTTCAGCTTCCGTTTCTACGCCTTCGGCCAGTACCTCAATATTATTGGCTTTGGCAATATTGATTAAAGCCTCCACAATAGACTGTTTAATAGGTAATCGATCAATATTTTGTATTAAGGCTCGATCGATTTTGATCAAATCAGGCAATAACTCGGCGAGCATATTTAATCCGGCATAACCGGAACCTACATCGTCCAATGCTGTTTTAAAGCCTTTTTTGCGATAAAAATCCAAAATAGATTTTAAATGTCCAAAATCTTTTACATTTTCTGTTTCTACGACTTCAAACATAATACGTGCCGGATCAATACCCAGGTTTTTCGCCCAAGCCACCGTGTCACGTAAACACATTTCGGGGTTGTAAATGGCTGTAGGTAAAAAATTAATGGAAATACGCCCTTGCAACTGCGAGGCAACTGCTTGATGCAATGCCATTTCTCGCGCTAAACGATCCAGATTAAACAACAAATCGGCATTTTTGGCTTGCTCTAACAAGACTTCCGGGCCAATTATCGAACCATCGGCACGCAAGCCGCGCATTAAACACTCATAACCGTAAATTTCGCCTTTAAGTACATCCACCAGCGGTTGAAATACTATCTGCAAAGCGCGATTATCCAATACATATAGCAAATCACTGGCAGCGAGCAATCCACCCCAACGACTCAAAGGTTTTAATTTATTAAGCAAAGAGAAACTGATCTGTTCTCCCGGTTGCAAAATAGCGGCATTAATAGAGGCCATTTCCTGTTCGGAAAAACATTGATGTGCGCAGAGTTGGCGTATTAAGAGGGATATATCGCTGGTAACAACCGTTAGCAGTTCGTCAATCTGTTCTGCGATATGATCGAACTCCTCAAGAACCATGACAAAATTTTCTCTGAACATTTCATCTGGAAAAGTAAACATAATCTTACCTGCCCCGGAAGGAATGTCAGGTAATTGGTGACATTTACATGGCATAAAACGCCTCGTTATATTTGTTTGTGAGTTTTGTTATGCTGAAAAATAATTTAAAAACCAACCCGCAGTGAAGGATGTCGTTAAATTCGTATTCGAGTCCATTATAAGTGTTAATTCCTGTATTGATGTGCTTTTATAAAGCGGTAAGACGGGTAGTTTTATAGGGCGATGTAGGGCTTCTCACGCACTTTGGCGCCACTCGGTGGATGGGTAGCGTAAGTTATTCAGCTTAATTGAGTTCAACTGTTAGGTAATAGCACTTAATTGATTAAAAAAGTTGAACTCTTTATCCTGATAAATATTAATAAGATACAAATTGATTTTTGGCTGGTTCCCAATTCCCGGTTTGGTAATCCAGTCTGGAAGCTCCAGCTTCCCGTCTCCCGAAGCGAGAGCTTCGTCTCCTGGGTTTTCAATCTGGAGCTTGGGAACCAGACAAAAATGAGGTGATCGATATGAATAATATTCTTCAAGTATTTTTTAAATCGAAATTTATAATCCTTGCTTCAATTACATTATCAGGTTGCCCGCTTACTGTGAACCTGAATGTTTCAACGGATAAACCCATTTCTATAGCTCTCGATAAACCGGTCGAGGTAAAACTGGGTGCCGATATTGCAGTCACCGAGCTGCCGCCGATAAAAATCACCACGCTGCCGCCAGTAAGGGTAGGAATTGCCCCGGCAACTAAAAAATAACAGGTGCCAAGCCGGTGGAGATGGTCGCAAGGGCATTCATTCTCGAAGTCCGGTTTGTCTGACGGCATGAACCACTAGGTAAGTCAGGTTTTCGAGGAAAAAAGTGTAGCAGAGATGATCTTCCCCACGGCTTGTTTATGATGCCGTGGGAGTGTTATGGCATTGTTACTTTTTGCGTCTTTTGTCTTTTGCCTTTTCAATTTCCTTGGCTAAATACCCTGCGGCATTAACAGGAATAGTATCGGCGGTCAGAATGGCACCTAGTTCGCTCATCGCTTTTTGGTAAACCTTGCGCTTAAAATACACCACATCTTTAAGCGGTTCCCAGTAATCCACCCAGCGCCAGTCATCAAACTCCGGTTTGGCGCACTGATCGAAACGCACATTGGATTCATGCGTCATCAAGCGCAACATGTACCAGATTTGTTTTTGGCCTATGCATAAAGGCAGGGAGTTTTTGCGTATATAACGCTCGGGCAATTGGTATCTCAGCCAATAGCGCGTACGGCCAAGCACCTCGACGTGCTGCTCTTGCAGTCCAGTTTCTTCGCATAATTCCCGATACATCGCAGCTTCTGGGTCTTCATTCGGATTAATCCCGCCTTGCGGGAATTGCCATGAGTTTACACCCATTCGTTTTGCCCAGAACACGCGACCCTCGTCATTGCAAAGGATGATCCCGACATTCGGTCGGTATCCTTTAGAGTCAATCATGTTAAAACCTGTGTTTTTACCTTTCCTATATCTTTAATCTTGCTGATGGTAAAATTATTAAAGAGAGGTCAGTAATTTAAATTAATGACAGCATTGTTCCATAAATAAAGTGCAGATGCCATAGCGCACGGCTCTTTTTAATTACTCAAGACAGGATTAACCGTGAGCTTAGCGATTTTTGATTTGGATAACACGCTGATTGCCGATGACAGCGACTATTTATGGGGACAGTTTCTTGTAGACCAGGGAATTGTTGATAAAAGTCGCTATGAAAGCGCCAACGCCAAATTCTATGATGACTATAAACAAGGCACTCTGGATATTGTTGAGTTTCTTCGTTTTTCACTGCAACCGTTGGCGGACAATGATCCTGATCAACTTTATCAATGGCGGGCGCAATTTATAGAACAAGCCATCAAGCCGCTGCTGTTAAAATCGGCACAACAGCTGATCGCTAAACATAGAGACCGGGGCGATACGTTGCTGGTCATTACCGCAACCAACCGTTTTGTTACCGAGCCGATAGTCGAGTTGTACGGCATTGAAAACTTACTGTCGACCACGCCGGAATTTATCAATGGCCGGTATACCGGCGGCTTTAACGGCATCCCTTGTTTTCAGGAAGGCAAAGTCAAGTTGCTGGAAGCCTGGTTAAAAGACTCAACCGACGAAACCATGCAGGACAGCTGGTTTTACAGCGATTCACACAACGATCTGCCGCTGCTCAAGCTGGTAGACCATCCGGTCGCAGTCGATCCCGATGAAAAACTGACCGAATTCGCCGATGCTGCCAACTGGCCGATTATCAGCCTGAGAAACGGCGAATGTCCGACACATCATTTTCAAAAATGAAAACACAATTATTCACCACGAAGACACGAAGAAATAAGACTTCGTGTCTTCGTGGTGAAAGTCTTTTAAATCGATTATTTATCGCCTTCACAATCTATCACAATGACTATCATGACTTTTCCAACCATAGAATCTTTTGTCGGCAATACGCCTCTGGTCAGACTGCAACGCTTGCCCGGCAATACCGGCAACACTATCCTGGTTAAACTGGAAGGCAATAATCCGGCCGGGTCGGTAAAAGACCGCCCGGCGCTGAGTATGATTAAACATGCCGAGGAAAGAGGCGAGATCAAACCCGGCGACCGGCTGATTGAAGCGACCAGCGGCAACACCGGCATTGCGTTGGCGATGGCGGCGGCGATCAAGGGTTATAAAATGACCTTGATTATGCCGGATAATATGAGCGAAGAACGCAGGGCTTCAATGAAAGCTTACGGTGCCGAGATCATCTTGACGCCAGCCGCAGGGAGCATGGAGGCGGCGATTGATTTATCCCGGGAAATGGAGGCAGCGGGTCAGGGGAAAGTTTTGGATCAGTTTTCCAATCCTGATAACCCGCGCGCGCATTATGAAGGCACAGGTCCTGAAATCTGGCGCGATACGCAGGGCAAAGTAACCCATTTTGTCAGTTCCATGGGCACCACCGGCACGATTATGGGAACTTCAAAATTCCTGAAGGAACAAAACAGCGATATTCAGGTGATCGGTGTGCAGCCCGAAGGCGAGTCTAAAATCCCCGGCATCAGACGCTGGCCCAAGGAATATTTGCCGAAGATCTATCTGGCTGATCGGGTTGACCGGATTATCGATGTCGACCAGGTTTCAGCTGAAAACGTCACCCGCGCTTTGGCGGCTCAAGAGGGTATTTTTGCCGGTATTTCATCCGGCGGCGCTGTTCATGCTGCCTTAAAATTGTCTGAAGAAGTTGAAAATGCGGTGATTGTGGTGATTGTCTGTGACCGGGGCGACCGGTATTTGTCTACGGGTGTTTTTCCTGGTTAATGCTGTTGGTATATGTGGGAGCGGCTTTAGCCGTGATTGTCGCGGCTAAAGCCGCTCCCACAAAGGCGCTGAACAGGCTCATCCTGATCAGCGTCTTTGTTCTAACAACACCCGCCGCTAATGCACTGAATAGCGTATCGCTTAATGTCGGAACCATCGCAGGAAGCCAATGGAAGCTGGAAGGCGTCAATATCGCCCTGACCGACCTGTCGCAAAATCCGCAAAAACTGGCCTTAACGATCGCGAAGTTAAGCCTGCCCAAACCTTTCAACGACCTCAACCTGGTCAATATCCGCTGTACTTCTTTCACATGGCAAAACAAGGAAATGTTGTGTCAACAGGGCAGGGCGGAGATTCGTTCAAAACGGTGGCAGTCGCCGACCGCCAATTTTTCTTTTCACGTTACCGAAAAGCGCAGTTCGTTCAGGCTAACCGATTTGTATCTGGCCGGTGGAACCGTTGCGGTTGATGGCGAAGAGCAGGGCGATGAATGGCAGTTGCAGATTGACGCCAAAGCTGTGGATGGCAAGTTGATTCAACAGTTGCTGTTGCCGCAGGAACGATTCAAACTGAAAGGCGGCAAAATCAATATTAAGTTAAATGCGTCCGGCAGTCATGCGTCGATCAAGGAATTTACCTTAACTTCCGGGGTTAATAGTTTGACCGGGCAGACCAAAGATGGGCAGCTTGCCACTGAGGCATTAATGCTGGAATCAACGTTGAGCGCCAAAAACTATAACGGCTTGTGGCAATGGCAAAGCCATATCGATATTAACGGCGGCGCGTTGTATGTGGACCCTTTATATCTGGAAATGGCCGGGCAAAATATAGTCTGGCAAGCACAGGGTAATTGGGACGCAGCAAACAACAGCGTCGAAATTAACGCTGCAAACTACAAGCACTCAAAAGTTGGGGAATTAAGCGGCAGCGCAATCGTTCAATATAAGGACGGCGTAAGCCTTGAAAAGGCCCAGCTTTCGTTGAACAGTAAGAATGTGCAGGATTTGTCTGCCATTTACCTGAAACCGTTTTTTGAGCAAACTGTATTGCAAAGCGTTACGCTAGCAGGCCATTTAAAAGCCGATTTTTCAATTGATCACCAAGCTTTAACCGCGCTGGCGGCAACCTTTAATAATCTTGATGTTAAGGATGCAGCCGGACGTGGTGAAATTCTGGGCGGCGTAGGTCAGCTTAACTGGTCGGACGATGAAATCTTTAGCCGACCGTCGAGATTTGCGTGGCAGCAATTGCAGGTATATTCCTTGCCGATAGGCCCGGCAGAGCTATCATTTCTGAGTCGGGCTGACAGTATCCGGTTGCTAAAAAAGACCCAACTGCCTTTTTTGGGCGGCACAATCGGTATTCATCAATTCAGTTGGAAGGCAAAAAAGCAGCAGGACCCTGAAGTCTCCTTTGAAGGCGACGTAAACAACGTGTCGCTTGAACAACTGTCCCTGGCCCTGAACTGGGCACCGTTATCGGGTACTATCGGCGGTTATATTCCCCGAGTCGAGTACAGCAACAAAACCCTGAGCCTGGGCGGCGAACTGATCATCAAGGTTTTCGACGGTGAGATAAAAGTCAGCAATTTAGCCTCTTCGGGATTATTTACCGATTTCCCCAAGTTTCACAGCGATCTGGAAATTGAAAACCTCGATCTGGATCAGTTAACCGGCAAGTTTGAATTCGGCGGCATTACCGGCAAGTTATCGGGTTATGTCCGGCAGTTGTATATGGAAAACTGGCGTCCGGTCACTTTTTTCGCGTGGCTGGGTACGCCGGAAAACGATGATTCCCGTCACAGGATCAGCCAAAAAGCGGTACAAAACATCGCCAACATAGGTGGCGGTGGCGCCGCTGATCTACTGTCCAAAAGTTTTTTACGTTTTTTTGAAACCTTCGGTTACGACAAGCTCGGTCTGGGCTGTTATTTGCATGACGGCGTCTGTCAGTTGATGGGTGTAGAGGCTAGAGAATCCGGCTATGCCATTATTACCGGCGGAGGTCTGCCGCGAATTGATGTGATCGGCTATAACCCTCGCGTTGACTGGAATGTGTTGATGGAGCGGTTAAAGCGTATTTCGACATCGGATGAAGTGATCATTGAGTGACGTTCAGTTCAAGTGACTTATTTTTCATAGAGAGATACAGCGCTGACTCGGCTTCTTGCAGGAGGAGAATAGGGGACGGAGCCCGATTATGGATTATGCAGTTCCCCTATGAAATATTCCTAATATGGCCGGAGGAAAAAGATGCCCCGTAGAGCCCGTGTAAGACATGCAGGTGTGCCGCAACACGTGATACAGCGTGGGAACAACCGCGCCGCCTGTTTTTTTGCAGACGAGGACTATCAATCCTATCTGGACAGCCTTCTGGAAGGCGCGACGCGATATGGCTGTAGCATTCACGCCTATGTGCTGATGACAAGCCACGTTCATTTGTTGGTCACGCCTGAGGCCGACGAAAGCCTGTCATGCCTGATGCGCTACCTTGGTAGCCGCTATGTGCAATACGTGAACCACGTCTACCGTCGTAGCGGCACGTTATGGGAAGGCGTTATAAGTCCAGTCTGATTGATTCGGAAGGATACCTGCTGACGTGCTACCGGTACATCGAGTTGAATCCTGTTCGTGCGGGAATGGTGGAGAGTGCGAGCAGTTATAGATGGTCGAGCTATGGAGCCCACGCGTTAGGTCAAGCGGATAAATTGATACGGGATCATGCGTGCTATCTCGCTCTTGGTGCAACTGACGAGCTCAGGCAGGCGGCTTATCAAGCACTATTTCGTCATCAAATGGACGAGGCATCACTGAAAGCGATTCGTGAGTCGGTGAATAGTGGTACTGCCTTGGGTAGCGAACGGTTCAAGGATGAAATCGAAGCGACGCTTGCAAGATCGGTTCGACTTGGAACGCCGGGGCGTCCAAGGAAAAAAGGGATCGATGATGTAACGAGACAGTGTGATTTTAACTTGATGAGGAAATGAGTGTAATGATGAACAGGAATGTTGAACAGAATATCGGGCTCCGTCCCCTATTTTTCTCCCAAGTAGCAGGCAGCTATTTTGCTGCGTATCAATATATTCTTGATGTTCTTGATTCGGCGGGGGCTGTTACTAGTCCGCGAGACGATGCGGTAGTTGGACTTTCTTACAATTGGTTTGTCGGTGCGAGGCAGGTCAATGAAACTCTGGTGGGCAGCGCGTGAAATATCTAGCCAAAATAATCTTGATCGCCATTCTCAGTCTATGTGTGCTGATTGTAATTATGATGGGACTTTATTTTCGGGCGCAGCAATTACCACCTAAACCACCTCGCGGCAAGATTATTGCCCAAGAATCCACAACAGTAGAAAGAACTGAGATGATAACAGTTGAATTTGATGGCTATCGGTTTAAGTTCCCGATGAATTATGGAGATATTGATCCAAAAGCAGGTGTTATGTTTCGTGGATATTGGCCAGGATTTAGAGCGGTTTCGCGCAAAAAACAATCGCCTGAAGAACGAAAAGCTCAAATTTATGATGGAATATTGGTTTTTATTGATGATTACTGCATAAGTAAGCCACCTTTTACAGAAAAACAGCGGCTAGAAAATATAGCTCTCTATCAAGCCGACTACAAACGCAATTACTTTGAACCTATTTTTAATGCAAAACTTGGTTTACTTGAATACCACAATCGACGCAGCAATGAAGCTGAAATATTCATGATGGACAAATCTGAGGTTTTGTCGCCGATTTACGGAGAGCAAATGGTCGCCGTTTGCCGTGGACGTACTCGTCCAAGCCAAGAAGAAGAAACAATAGGATGTCAGTCTGTGTATGCCTTACGTCCCGATCTGTGTGTTACCGTGCGTTTTTACAAGAAACATCTGCGTGATTGGCGGGCAATACACACGCGAGTATTAGATTTTATCGAAACCAGTATGAAAGCAGCCAAAGAGGAATAAGGAATGACTTTTCAATTTACAGAATTACAATTACAAGAAATCGAACGGCTATATACCGAAGCTGACACTCAACTCGGGGTAGGACAACCGAATTACTCGAATGTCTATGCTTATATCAGAGACGAACTCATTGCCTCAAGTCTGTTGATAGATCAGAATCAAAGGCAGGTTTTATCTTGGCTTGTCGGCGCTACGCAAGCGAATAGCGGCGATGGTGTATTTTCCGTGCTGATCCGTGAATATACCAATCAGCAGGCGATTTTGCGTATGGGTACCGCGTTCAGCACTGACGAAATGCAGAATGCCTCCAATGCCGTGGCGAGATCTGTAATTGAGGATATTTTAGGATCAGCTGCTAATCCTAGAGGTCAACTTCCTACTATCGACCTGATAGCCCGTCGTGATTCTACAGCAGTAGCAGAAACACTGTTTGCAACTTACTTAGATGCAAATGATAACGCGGCTAACTCAAACAAAAGTTCTGCTTGGGCAGGCGCTGTCTTATTCTCTTCGTTAGGATCAGAACAAACAGGCCGTTTGTTAAGCGACCAAAATGCCAGCGTAGTCGATACGCTTGATGATTTTAAAAACGTGTTATTTGCCTACCGATCATTGCAAGTCGCAGTTGATCAGGCACAGCCTTTTTGGGATAGTGACCCTTTGTTAACTGAAGCGGGATTGCTTTTCACGGGGTCACTGATGCAGTATTTTTCGGGTACAGTGGAAAACTCCAATATCCTGACAACCTTGTCGTTGATTGATAAACAAACCCCCAGCAACGTTCTCGACATGCTCCGCAGTGCCTACGAAGGGCAACCTTTAACCGAAACCACCGAAAGCAGTTTTGCTGCCGAAGCCCATACCTTCTTCTCCGCTTTAGGAGCAGATAGCCAGAGCATTGGCTTGGAGAATCTCTACAACCGTGATGCCGGCAGTTTGCAAAGCATGGCCCAGCTCAACAATGAACTGGGACTAGCGACGCGCAACGCGCTCCAATCGCTGAGCATCTTTGCCTTAACCGGCATCAACTACGCTAACCCGAGCGATCTGTCCTTATACAACCCGGCCACCGGTGAAGGCACATTGACCGACTCATGGCTGGCTGACCGTGCCGACTTTCTGTGGGCTAAAACGCATGCAACAAATCATGTTAGCGACATTTCGGGTAGTCAACCCAAGATATACCAGCAATACATCAATGGAGGAATTCAGCAGCAAGTGGCGGAGCTGGATTTATCCTCGCCTGATAATGCCGCCATCAGCTATGTTAAATATGGCGATAATAACCTGGGAGATAATTTAACCGGACAAAGCAATGACGACCATCTCTACGGTGGAGGCGGCAATGATATTCTCACCGGCAATGACGGTAACGACTATCTCGAAGGCGGACAGGGCAACGACAACTTGAATGGTGGTACCGGCTACGACACCTACTACGCAGGCGCAGGCGACGCCCTCTCGGACAGCGATGGAAAAGGAACCGTAGTATTCGATGGCGGTACCTTAAATGGCGGCAGCCGGAAAAAAGGCGAAACCGTCTATCACAGCCAGGACGGCAAATACGCATACACCCTGAGCGGCACCACCCTGACTGTGAACGACACGCTCACCATCAACGGTTTCACTAATAAAAATCTCGGAATCTACCTCGATGTACAAGAATCCCCAAGCCCGTAGGGCGGTTTCGCGACAGCAAACCGCCACACACGCACAACGTCGATGACAGCAGTCTGCCGTAGTTGCGGCGGATTGCCTCGCGGCGAATCCACCCTACAAATATACGCCTTACAGCACTTTGGCCTAGGCATGGCTATCCGGAATGCTTTTGGTCTGCATGAGCAAGGGAGTAAATTACTGGCTTCGTGTAACAATAACGAGTTATACAATTCTGTTCATCCGGATGATGCTTCTGGGATGGTTATTCTGGCATTGTGGCAATCACTACAGACTTAAGTTGTTACAAACTCTTAGGAGAAGATAATAATGGGGTTACAGGATCGCGATTATTACCGCGAACGAAATAAACCGGCACATCAATCGCCCAACCAAAAACCTAGAAGATCCAGGAAAAGTAGCACGGGGATTAAATATCTCTTATATCCCCTCATTACAATTGCAGGGCTTTGGTATGGAGCAGACGGTCTTCTGGACAAGATGCATGGAACGGCGATTATGCCTTTACCCGTTAACGAGAAGCCTTTTGATTTAGTGTCTGGTGGCGTTATTTTAAAATCTGACCGTCAGGGACATTTCAGGGGAATCACCCTGGTCAATAATGTTCCTATGCCCTTTATGATAGATACTGGTGCAACCACGACCGCAATTCCGGCAAAAATGGCAATTACAGCTGGCTTACCTTTTGGGCGTTCGATACAAACGCACACAGCAGGCGGCCTAGTCACTGATCGCCTAACACAAATCAATAGTCTGAAAATCGGCAACGCGGAAATACGAAATCTCGAAGCCAGTATCAACCAGCATTTAGACGAAGTATTGATTGGCATGAATACATTGAAGTATTTCCACATGACGCAAAACGGAAATACGCTAACACTGGTAGCCAATAACCAGCGGGTGTACCAGATAACGAATGCGCAAGCAGCCGCCTTTGATACGGCTCCAATGCCGCAGCCTATTATAAAACCGGTCACTGTGAAAAAAACGGTTACCTGTGATAAAAATAAGGCATGCAAAACAACTTATAGCGGCCGTTGATAAAGAGGGTATAGCCTCTTAGCTGTTATTGTTTAGGGATTCTCAAAAGGGTCCCTATTGATTGTCGCGGAAAATGCTTTGGTAACTTTGAATTAATTAGCATCATAAAAAACATTAGTATTAAAATTGGATAGCATCAGAGTGATGCAGCAGTTTAATTCCCGCTGAATTAGCTAATGCTTGCGCTGCTTTTGTGTAAGTTGAGTTACTGATAACCGCGCCGTAATCAGGCCCATAAAAAGATAGGCTGGCGAATATTTCTTGAACTGCTTTATTACCAACAGGAGACGAATAATACTTACACTGAAGCGCTAGTTTAATTCCATCTTTATTAGCGATAATATCAACGTTGTAAGGCGGATTCGCGCCAGCAATCCGCCGCAACTTCGATTGGCTGTTATCGGCGTTGTGCGTTGATTGGCGGTTTGCTGAGGCGAAACCGCCCTACCATGCTAATGTAAAACTGAGGCTGTGAGTGTTTAAGAGAAATAGCGTGTCTGTTAATAAACCGCTTCATGATCGCCGATATTAATCAGGATAATTTCCGCCTCGCTGATTTGAAATTCCAGGGTAATACGGTAAGACAAATTAATAGAAACCGAATGTAGATTTTGCAGCTTTCCGTGCAAAGCATGTAAGCGTAAAGAGGGATGGAACGGATTGGTTTCCAGCAATTGCAGTGTTTTTAGATACGGTCTTTTAAGCTCAGGATGACGCTTGATATAGTGTAAAGCACGGTGATTATAGTGTTCGGTAAAAACCAGGGTGTAGCTCATTCCATCCGTTCCAGCCGGGCCAAATGTTCTTCTGCCGACTCTTTAACATAGCGTCCTGCCGCCATATCTTCGTTGGATTCGACCAAAGCGGCGGTCAATTCACATTCGCGCAAATACTGATAGTGGGCAATATTCATCACCACAAAGCGGTCTTTGCCGCGTACGGAAATGACCGCTTCGGTTTGTTGTTCCAACGCCGTTTGGATCGCCAAAACGCCTTTTGTTTTCAGTTCATTCGCACTGATTCCAGCCATGATATTTCCCATAAAATATTTAAGAGTGTGATTAACCATACGCTTAACCGTATTCTAAATCAAATGCTAAAAGCAGGGGACTGAGGGGCGTTTTTTGTGGATGTACAAGATGAAGCCATGTCGGGTTAGCATAACCCGAGAGGGTGTAAAAGATTCATTGCTTATTGGTTAGGCTATCGTCTTTTTATATTGATCAAGCAAGCTTATCAACCAGCAAAGTGTACCGATTGAAAGAACGCCCGTTGTTTTTCTGCTCTTTGCCGTGAAAAGTCACTGTTACTAAATCCCCCAACGCGGCGTTATGTTGTTTCAAGCTGTGTATCAAATAACGATTTAGGTCAACACTCACAACCGAGCCGTTATCATCCTGTAAAAGCATGGTTTTCTGTTCGTCATAGACTGAATTTTTAAAAGTGCCACTGCCTTGAATGACGCCTGCGATTGTTTCGCCTGCCGACGGTTGCCAGTGGGTAACTTTGTTTGTTACTGGTAAGTTTTCAGTCATTTTTTATCCTGTTTGTTAGTGGTGGCTGCAGGGTGCAATTGTACTCAGTTCATCTTAATCTTGCTTAATAGCAGTGAACGCAACGGGCATGAAAAGGAGCGGGGGAATAGTGCGTTAAACACAACGTGCTGATTTATTTGGTATCTTTCGTATCTTTCGTGTCTTTTGTGGATAAGTTGCGGTTTTTAGGTTAATTGGAGTCCGTAATTTATTTAGAAAAAATTGCTGAATTTCGATAAAATCACCCCTTACTGCAACAACTTTTCAGATCAAGTCTACATGGACCTAAAATTTCTCGATTTCGAACAACCCATCGCTGAACTAGAAGCGAAAATTGAAGAACTCCGCAATGTGCAGTTTGACAACAACATTAATATTTCCGACGCGCTTAAACAGCTGGAAGACAGAAGTCAGGCGCTGACCGAGTCGATTTTTACCGATCTTTCCGATTGGCAGATTTCCCAATTATCCCGCCATCCGGGGCGTCCTTATACGCTGGATTATGTGGAACATATTTTTACCGACTTCCATGAGCTGCACGGTGACCGCGCTTATGCCGATGATCCTGCGATTATTTGCGGCTTGGCTCGCCTTGAGGGGCAGCCGGTTATGGTGATCGGTCATCAAAAGGGACGCGACACCAAGGAAAAAATTTATCGCAACTTCGGTATGCCACGCCCGGAAGGTTACCGTAAAGCATTACGCATGATGAAAATGGCGGAGCGTTTTAAAATGCCGGTTATTTGCCTGATTGACACACCGGGAGCTTATCCGGGCATCGGCGCGGAAGAACGCGGTCAGAGTGAAGCAATCGCCAGAAACCTGTTTGAAATGGCCAAGCTGAAAACGCCGATTATCTGCACCATTATCGGCGAAGGCGGTTCCGGCGGCGCGCTGGCTATTGGTGTCGGCGACCGTTTAATCATGCTGGAATACAGCACCTATTCCGTTATTTCCCCGGAAGGCTGCGCATCGATTCTGTGGAAAAGCGCGGATAAATCGCAATTGGCGGCCGAGGCGATGGGTATTACTTCGGATCGTATTCGCGAGCAGGGTTTTCTGGATGAAGTGGTCAGGGAACCTTTAGGCGGCGGACATAGGAATTTTAAAGTTATTGCCATGAACTTAAAAGACGCGCTGGTTCGTCATATGGATGATTTGATGCGGCAATCTGTTGATGATTTAATGGAAAGGCGCTATCAACGGATTATGGATTTTGGTGTTTTTACCGAAGAAGGCGGGAAGTAGAACGTAGGCGAAAGGTGCAAGGCGAAAGGCGAAAGGTTAAAGATTCGAGTCTCTACGAGGATTTTTGCTGCAGCGTTTTCAAGCAACTTGATCTTGGGAACGAGCGCCAAAGTTTTTATATCGCCTACAGCGGCGGCGTGGATTCCCACGTTTTGCTGCATTGTTGCGCATCTATACCTCAACTCAAAGGCAGGCTCACCGCAGTTTATGTGCATCACGGCTTGCAGGCCGAAGCCGAATCCTGGGCCGAACATTGTGAAAAAACGGCCAAAGATCTGGGTGTTGAATTCTTAACGCTACGGGTTAATGCCAAGGCGGTGCCGGGCGAAAGCCCTGAAGAAGCCGCCAGAAACGCCCGGTACGCGGTTTTAAAATCGTTGATTAAAGCCGATGATGCGTTGCTGCTTGCCCAGCACCGGGAAGATCAGTTGGAAACGGTGTTGCTGCAACTGTTTCGCGGCAGCGGCTTGCGCGGACTTTCCGGAATGCCGGAGCGCATGGCTTTCGGGGCGGGTGTGATGCTCAGGCCTTTGCTGAATACGCCCAAACAGGCGATCAGCGATTACGCCCAGACGCATCAATTAAGCTGGGTTGAAGATCCCAGTAATCAGAGCAATGATTATGACCGCAATTTCCTGCGTAATGCGGTTGTGCCGCTGCTAAAACAACGCTGGTCGGCAATCGACAAAACCGTGGCGCGTTCGGCAAAACATTGCGCGGATGCGCAGGTACTGGTCGATGAAGTTGCCGATGAGCTATTTGGTGCGGTTTTTAATCCGGTAGATAAGACCTTGTGTATCAGTCGACTAGCGGAACATCACAGCCATTCGCAGCAACTTGTCATCAGGCATTGGTTTCGGCATAGGGGGCTAAAAATGCCCGCGCAGGCGAAGGTCGAACGGATTTTAAACGAGGTGGTTGCGGCAGCGGGGCATCGTGATCCGGTATTGTCGGGACAGGGCTACAGCATTCGCCGTTATCGGGATAAGCTGTATTGCCTGACAAATCTGTCGGGAACAGATTTGCATTTACCCGGAGGGCGTCAGGCAGGAAAGCCTGGCGTGACCAATCTGTCCGGAACGGAACCCCAAGACCGTGTTTGGCCTGCCGGGCAAGCGTCGATAAAAATTACCGATGATCGGACATTGTCTTGCGTGCCGTCTTCAAAGGGAATATCCCGTGAGCGGTGGCAGGTTGCCACTGTTGAGGTGAGATTTCGCCGGGGCGGTGAAAAAATCCGCTTGCCGGGGCGTGAAGGTCGTCATTCGCTGAAAAACCTGTTTCAGGAAGTAGGTATTCCTCCTTGGGAAAGGGACGTGATGCCTTTGATTTACCTGAATGATACGCTGGCCGCCGTCGGCGACCTTTGGATCAGTGCTGTATTTTATAGTGAAAAAACAAAGGGTTGCATCAGCTTGCTGCTGCAAAGTTAAGAATTAAACCCAAAAGACAATGACGAGAAGCACATTGTCGATTAAAATGTGCTGGTTTTACCTAACTTCATCAGAGCTATTAGGATGGGTTGACCAAGAAAGCCCGTCGTTCGCGATTGATGGGCTTCGTACCCCACCCATCCTATGAACTAAAAATCCTACATGACAAAATACATTTTCATTACCGGTGGCGTTGTTTCGTCTCTTGGCAAAGGCATTGCTGCATCTTCACTTGCTGCTATTCTCGAGTCTCGGGGCCTCAAAGTCACCATGACCAAGCTTGATCCTTATATTAATGTTGATCCGGGCACTATGAGTCCTTTTCAGCATGGCGAGGTATTTGTTACTGAAGACGGTACCGAAACCGATCTCGATTTAGGCCATTATGAGCGGTTTCTTAAAACCACGATGGCCAAAAAGAACAGTTTTTCAACGGGGCAGGTCTACGAAAGCGTTTTGCGCAAAGAGCGCAAAGGTGAATATTTGGGAGCGACGGTTCAGGTCATTCCGCATATTACCGATGAAATTAAGCGTCGTGTTTATGAAAGCGCCGAGGGTGTCGATGTTGCCTTGATTGAAGTCGGCGGCACGGTAGGCGACATTGAGTCTTTGCCTTTTCTGGAAGCTATCCGGCAGATGCGTTTTGAACTGGGTTCCGATCGGTCGCTGTTTATCCATTTGACGCTGGTGCCGTATATTCGTTCCGCCGGTGAAATAAAAACCAAACCGACCCAACATTCGGTAAAAGAGCTGCGCAGCATAGGTATACAGCCGGATATTTTAATTTGTCGTTCCGAACAGCCGGTGCCGCTCAGCGAGCGTCGTAAAATCGCCTTGTTTACCAACGTGGAAGAAAAAGCGGTTATTTCTGCGGTCGATGCCAGTTCGATCTACAAGATTCCGTTGTTACTGCATGATCAAGGACTGGATGAAATTGTCGTTCACAAGTTACGCCTGGATGTGCCGCCAGCGGATTTGTCCGAGTGGGAAGCCGTTGTTGAAGCCCTGGAGCACTCTGTCAACGAAACGACCATCGCTATTGTCGGTAAATATGTCGATCATTCCGATGCCTATAAATCGCTGAATGAAGCGTTGATTCATGCCGGAATCCGCACCCGTACCAAAGTTAACATCGTCTATATCGATTCGGAAATGATAGAGGATGAAGGCGTTGCCAGGCTGAAAGGCGTCGATGCAATTCTGGTGCCGGGCGGCTTTGGCGAACGCGGCGTGGAAGGCAAAATTGCCACGGTCAAGTATGCGCGGGAAAATAAAATCCCTTATTTGGGTATTTGTCTGGGGATGCAGGTTGCTGTTATCGAATTTGCCCGCGATGTTGCCGGATTGGAAGGTGCGCACAGCACCGAATTTTTACCCAAATCGCCGCATCCGGTGATCGGCTTGATTACTGAATGGATGGCTGAGGGCGGCCAACTTGAAACTCGCAATGAAGAATCCGATTTAGGCGGTTCCATGCGTCTGGGCGGGCAGCAATGCCGGTTACAATCCGATTCGCTGGCTTTCCAGCTTTATCAGAAAGACGTGATCACCGAAAGACATCGTCATCGTTACGAATTTAACAGCCAGTATCTGGAAAAACTGGAACAGGCCGGTATGCGTTTTTCCGGTAAGTCAATTGATGGGCGTTTGGTCGAAGTGATAGAAATCCCAGATCATCCATGGTTTTTGGCTTGCCAATTCCATCCGGAATTTACCTCAACACCCAGAAAAGGCCATCCCTTGTTTTCCGGTTTTGTAGTCGCGGCTTTTGAACATAAAAAAGGTACAGTGTAATGAAATTATGTGGTTTTGAAGCCGGTTTAGATCAGCCGTTTTTTTTGATAGCGGGTCCTTGCGTTATTGAAAGTGAGCAAATGGCACTGGACACAGCGGGTTATCTTAAAGAATTAACGACCCAATTAAACATACCCTTTATCTACAAGTCGTCTTTCGATAAAGCCAACCGCTCATCGCACGAAAGTTATCGCGGTCCCGGTGTAGAGCAAGGGCTTAAAATACTGGAAAAAGTCAAACAACAAATCGGTGTGCCGGTTTTGACCGATGTGCATGAAGATACACCGCTGGCCGAAGTCGCCTCGGTTGTTGATGTGATGCAAACGCCTGCGTTTTTGTGCAGGCAAACCAATTTCATTCAGCAAGTCGCCTCTCAAGGTATTCCTGTCAATATCAAAAAAGGCCAGTTTCTGGCGCCGTGGGACATGGTGCATGTCGCCAATAAAGCCAAGGCAACCGGAAACCAGCAGATTATGGTCTGCGAGCGCGGCGTATCCTTCGGTTACAACAACCTGGTTTCCGATATGCGCTCGTTGGCGGTTATGCGCGACACTGATTGCCCCGTAGTTTTCGACGCGACTCACTCGGTGCAACTGCCCGGCGGACAAGGCACAGTATCAGGCGGACAACGCGAGTTTGTACCCGTGTTAGCCAGAGCCGCCGTTGCGGTAGGTATTGCCGGACTGTTTATGGAAACCCATCCGAATCCTGCGGAAGCGAAAAGTGACGGTCCCAACTCCTGGCCCTTACACAGAATGAAAGAATTACTGGAAGTTTTATTAACTATCGACAGCGCTGTAAAAGCTAGCAGCCTGATCGAAACAACTCTCTAAATAAGGAAAAATAATGGCTGCAATAGTAGATATTCGTGCAAGAGAAATTTTAGATTCACGCGGCAACCCGACTCTGGAAGCGGACGTGATTTTGGCGTCCGGCGTGATCGGCAGTGCTATGGTGCCATCCGGCGCATCGACCGGCGAGCGCGAAGCGATAGAATTGCGTGATAACGATAAAGCCCGTTATTTGGGTAAAGGCGTATTAACGGCTGTTAACAATGTTAATACTGAAATTCGCGCTGCGATTGTCGGTATGGATGTCGCTGACCAAGCCGGCATCGACAAAAAAATGATCGAACTGGACGGCACTGAAAACAAAGGTCGTTTAGGCGCTAATGCCATTCTAGCGGTATCAATGGCGGCGGCTCATGCGGCGGCTAAAGAAGCGGGCGTGCCTTTATACCGTCACTTGAATACCAGCGGTAAGTTCATCATGCCGGTACCGATGATGAACATCATCAACGGCGGTTCGCATGCCGACAACAGCGTTGATTTGCAAGAATTCATGATCCTGCCGGTCGGCGCACCGACTTTCCGTGAAGCGATTCGTTACGGCGCGGAAGTTTTCCATAACCTGAGCAAAGTCTTAAAAGCAAAAGGTTTGGCAACAACAGTGGGTGATGAAGGCGGTTTTGCACCGAACTTATCTTCTAACGAAGAAGCTATTGAAGTTATTCTGGAAGCGATCGAAAAAGCAGGCTACAAGGCCGGTGTCGATATTTTCTTGGGTATGGACGCAGCCAGTTCAGAATACTACAAAGACGGCCGTTATGAATTATCGGCAGAAGGCAGAAGCTTTAATTCGGTTGAAATGAATGATTTCTTCGTTGAATGGGTCAATAAATATCCGATTATTTCTATCGAAGACGGCCTGGATCAAAACGACTGGACTGGTTGGAAAGATCAAACCGAAAAATTAGGCAGCAAAATCCAATTGGTCGGCGATGATTTATTCGTAACTAATCCAGCTACTTTAAAAGAAGGCATTGAGAAAGGTATTGCCAACTCAATCCTGATTAAAGTAAACCAAATCGGTACTTTGACCGAAACGTTGGAAGCGATTAATACCGCTCACGCCGCAGGTTACACCGCTGTTGTGTCGCATCGTTCAGGCGAAACCGAAGACACCACCATTGCCGATTTGGCCGTTGCCACAGGCACAGGACAAATCAAAACCGGTTCTTTAAGTCGTTCCGACCGTGTCGCTAAATACAATCGCCTGATGAAAATTGAAGAAGAATTAGGTGACTTAGCGGTTTACGCAGGTCGCAGCGCGTTTAAAATGTTGTAAAAAAAGCAGGCGAAAGGCGAAGGACGAAAGGTGAAAAACTGTGAACTTTACGTCTTAGCCTTTTGCCCTTAGCCTTTCGCCTCGTCCATGAAAATCATCATTGCAATTATCATCCTGTTAATTATCCATTTCCAATACCGGATATGGGTTGGTGACGGCAGTGTTGCCGAGATCAATGCCTATCAACAGCGACTTGATGATCTGAAAAAGCAGGCAGAGGAAAAAAGAGAGCGTAATGAAGCTCTTTATGCTGAAGTGCTGGATTTGCGCAAAGGACAGGAAGCGATTGAGGAGCGGGCTCGAAATGAATTAGGGATGATTAAGGAAGATGAGACTTTTTTTCATGTGCTTGAATAAGGCGAAAGACGAAAGGCTGGTGCTTTTTTCGCCCTTAGCCTTTCGTCTTTCGCCTTTAGCTCTTCGCCTTTTTTATCCATGACCCATTCAATAAAATTCTGGGCCATCGTCCCAGCTGCCGGTGTCGGCAAACGCATGCAGGCCGATCGGCCTAAACAATATCTGGAACTTGCCGGTAAAACGGTCATAGAACATACCCTGTTGCGCTTGTTGCAGGCCGACGTTTTTGCCGCCATTGCCGTTGCGGTTTCCGAAGAAGATCCCTACTGGCCTGATCTGGCAATATCGCAACATAAAAATATCATTACTGCTCCTGGCGGTAAAGAGCGCGCGGATTCTGTGCTGTCCGGGTTAAAGATCATCAGGGAACAAGCGTCCGATGATGATTGGGTATTGGTGCATGATGCGGCCAGACCCTGCATTACTGCAGCCGATATTCACTACCTGATCGACTCCCTGATTAACGATGAAGTAGGCGGCATTCTGGCCTTGGCATCGCCGGACACATTGAAACAGGTGCAAGGTCATATCATCACCGGAACGCTGAATAGAAGCCATATCTGGCGAGCATTGACGCCGCAGATGTTTCGTTACGGCATGTTGAAATCCGCGCTGGAACAGGCGCAAGGCAACCCCGCCATCACCGACGATGCCAGCGCCTTGGAATTACAGGGCTTGCAGCCGAAAATCGTCGAGGGTCGCCCCGACAACATAAAAATCACTCGCCCGGAAGACCTGGCATTAGCGCAATTTTATATGGAGCAACAATGATTAGAGTAGGTCAAGGTTACGATGTGCACCGTTTCAAGGATGGCGGCGACGTTATCCTAGGCGGCGTAAAAATAGACTATGAGCAAGGCCTGGAGGCGCATTCCGACGGCGATGTGGTGTTGCATGCATTGTGCGACGCCATATTGGGCGCGGCGTCCTTGGGCGACATAGGCAAGCATTTTCCAGATACCGACCCCGAATTTAAAGGTGCCGACAGCCGCGTTTTATTGCGCCATGTTTATAGCATCGTGCAGGAAAAAGGTTATCGGCTGATCAACGCCGACATAACCATCATTGCTCAAGCTCCAAAAATGTCGCCGCATACCGCCGCCATGTGTCGCAATATTGCCGATGATTTGCATGTGGATGTCGATTGCATCAATGTCAAAGCGACTACCACCGAAAAGCTCGGCTTTGAAGGGCGCAAAGAAGGGATTGCCGTACAGGCGATAGTTCTGATCGAAAAATAAACGTTACTTTTGTTAGCTCTCAAAGAGAACACTTTAAGTAAAGCTTTCCCCTGGTTCCTACACGTTGCGCTCATCAATATACACATCTTGCGCCGGTTCCTAAATCTCTAGTCTGGGAACCGGCGCAAAGGATTTTTAAGGAAGTTGCCGAGAGCTGGAGTGCAGGGCACTTATGTATAAAGATGAGCGCGCTACGTGGGGGACGCAGTATCGGCGCATTGCGCCGCGAGAAAACAAATGGCTACGGCTTAACGGGACGCAGCGCGTCCCAGATGCATTCCCACGCAACGCGTGGGAACGAGAAGACTTTATGCAAAACATTGAAATCCCCGTCTGGCCTTACGTTTACGGCCAACCATCCGGTACCGGAAAAATCCGCAGTTTACCCGAAGATTTTATCGTAAAAGAAAACCTGTCTTTCGAACCGTCAGGCGCGGGCGAACATGCCTTTTTGCAAATAGAAAAGAAAGGCGAAAATACCGAATATGTTGCCAGACAACTGTCCAGATTCGCCAACGTCCGGCAACGCGATGTCAGTTACGCAGGCCTAAAAGACCGGTACGCGGTCACGACGCAATGGTTCAGCGTCTGGTTGCCCGGCAAAGCCGACCCTGACTGGGCACAGTTTGAATCAGACAGCATGAAGGTGTTGCAGGCGGATCGTCATGCCCGGAAACTTAAGCGCGGCGTGTTGTCGGGCAACAGTTTTAAACTGATTGTTCGCGACTGGCAGGGCGATCAAGAAAAAACCATTCAGCAACTGGAACTGATCAAAGCCAACGGCATCGCCAATTATTTCGGCTTGCAACGCTTTGGCAACGAGGGGCAAAATGTCAGCAAGGCTTTGGCCATGTTTGAGGGTGCAAAAGCGGGTCGGGAGCAGCGCAGCATTTATTTGTCGGCAGCCCGGTCTTATTTGTTCAACCTGATTTTGGCTTACCGGATAACGCAAAATAACTGGAATCAGCCGATTGCAGGCGATACTTATCAATTCGATTTGTCGCACAGCTGTTTCCAATCGGAGCATCCGGATGCAGAAATCATTCGGAGGCTGGCGGCCAAAGAAATTCATCCTACCGGCGTATTATGGGGTCGGGGAAATGTCGATGTGTCAGTCGATGCGCTAGCTGTTGAACAAGCTGTTATCGACGAGCATCAACAACTGGCTCAAGGTTTGATAGCGAGCGCCATTGACCGCGATAGACGCGCATTAAGGGTTAATGTGCAGGATTTACACTGGCAGTTTATTGATGACGCGACGCTGGAGCTTTGTTTTACCTTACCGGCGGGGAGCTATGCCACATCGGTGCTGCGGGAAATTATCGTATAGACCGGCCCGGCTTCATCGGGGAGTCGTTTTCATGGATATCTGTAAATTAAAGCACTAACATAAATCTAAAAAGATCCTCCTGCATTCTCCCAAGGGAAAAAACAGCTATTTGTTCATGTAAGTATTTTGTAATAGCTAACTCGATTTCCTGTTGATAATATTTAAGAATATTGGGTTTTCCGATGCCAATAATTACGGTGCTGACTTCATCAGTAGTCATCCGGCAGTATTTTATTTTTTGAATATCAAGTTGCGTGCAAGCCTATGCATTAATGGATTTTTAAAAAAATTTATATTATCCGTATTATGTTTAAATGAATGTCTGTATTTTTATATTTTATTTTAAACGCCACTTATTTTTCTTTGAAAAGGAATTAATGATGCCTACACAAATTGATGTATTGCTGGATAAAATAAAAGAATTGGAAGATGAGCTGGTCGATGAATTACAAAACAACAGAAAGAATTTTATTATGAAATTTCTAAGCGACGTGTCTATTTTGAAGAGAAAGTTATTATTCGACATAAGGAATACGCCAAACAGTTATTTAACTATATAGTCGATGCTAAGTTAAAAAATATACTGAGTGTTCCTTTTATATGGATGTGCATTGTACCCGTAGTATTAATGGATATAACTATCAGCTTTTATCAAGTAATATGTTTTCCTATCTATGGTATTCCAAAGGTAAAACGACAAGACTATATTGTTTTCGATAGACAATATTTAAAATATCTTAATGCCATAGGAATTATTAACTGTGCCTACTGTAAGTTACGTCAATGGTTTGTTTGGTTATATGCAGGAAATAGCCGGGCGCACAGAGCAATTCTGGTGTCCAGTCAAGCATGCCAAACGCATTAAAAGCTTACACAGTCGTTATCAGAAATTCATCGATTATGGCGATGCCGAAACATACCGATCTAAAGTTGAAACAGTCCGGCATGATTTTAAAGATCTGGAATAAAAATAAAGTCATACCGGGGTTATTATTCAGTATATAAGCAATTAGAGTGTCGGTTATATAAAGCCAGCATCTTTAGGGATAAACAATGCTGGCTTGTGGGCCGAGGTCATCGCTTTCTTCGATATAACGGATTTCATCGCCAACTTGTAACGCATCAAACCCACTTCCTGTCACACTGTTTCGATGAAAATAAATTTCATGCCCATCTTCGGCCTCAATAAAACCGTGATCTTTTTTCGGTAATATACGAATTACGGTTCCGGTACTTTGCAAGTCATGAGTTTTAACCTTACCCTGCTGAATCCGTGCATAATCTTCCAGCTGCCGTGTCGCGGCATTGAAGGCATCACGTATGGCTACATAAATATCTTCATAAGCCTTTTTGTCATGATGCTCCCGGCTGATGACCAATTCTTTGCGCGGCGTGGTGATATCAATCCGTATATGGTATTGATTGCCTTGATGGTGGCGGTGGTGTTCGGCCTCCACCGCAACTCTGCATCCTATAATATGTGAATGAAATCTATCCAGTTTGCTTGCTTTTTCACGGATTTTAGCCTCTACAGCATCTGAATGAGGTATCCCATGAAAAGTAATTTGTAATGGGATTTGCATATTAGTCACCTTGTTGAGGCTAAATACGAGAATGAGTTGTTTGTCGTAGCATCAAAGAATAATTAAATCTTCAGCTTGCGGGCCTTTTTTTCCCTGTGTTACGTTAAATTTTACTTTTTGCCCATCAGATAATGACTTAAACCCTGTGCTGCTAATATTACTGTAATGCACGAAAACATCAGGGCCCTTTTCCTGCTCGATGAAACCAAAGCCTTTGCTGGCATTAAACCATTTAACTGTACCGGTATTAGTTTGTGTTTGTGTAGACATAATCAAAATCCCAAAGAATAAATTTATTTTCATTAAGTAATAAAGACGTTACTTAATTCTGATTTTTCGGTAAATGGTAGCTATCAATCTGATAGATAACCACGTATTTTTCAAGTCTTATTAGTTAATTAGCCATGACATCTCCAGTAATATAAAAATAAAATCTTTAAATTTAGTATGATTTAATGAGGGGTGCTTTCAGCAGTCATTTTTTTCAATTCCTGTTCTGCTTCGATCCAGTCATCAAATTCATGGCCTGGTTCAAAACCCCTGCTTTCTGCCTTGTAGAACGCAAGCTCAGCAATTTTTGTATAACAGTCTGGGAGATTTATAGGCGTAAAAGATACTGTTGGGTTTAAAATAGTGTCTTCGATGGGCGTATTCATTTTCCACTTCACTCATAGCTAATTTGCTAGATTCATCTAAAGTATTAGTGATCATAAAAAAATTTAACTGTGAACATTGAAACAAAAAATTATGCACAAAAATATTAGTGTGAATACTTAGTGCTGCAGAAATTTTAAAGGCACATTGAAATTAATGAGTTTTACCCATGTAATCTGAAGCTTTCCGGAACTGGCAAGTGAGGCTGGCGTGTCATTATGTTCTTTGTTACCAGTAGGTTAGGCGTTTTTAACCAAAAAATACACGCACTCGTCGTTAAATGAGCAGGGCGGTGCACTCTACTAATATCTAATGTAACAATGTTCTGGAAATAGGGTTAAATAGCGGCTATTATTAAAATATAAATTTCATTGCTGTGTTTGGATTTGTTAATGATCAATATTCAAAATCGATCACCATCATTAGTATAGGGTATAGTTTTTGCACAAAGCGCAGGGAGCGTTTATTTAACGCTGCCAAATTAGTAAATTGGATTTTCCACGCAGAGTATATAACCCATGAAAAATACACCGTTGGATCCTTCACAACTCTATAAACCATGCAATGTTGAACAATTAAAGTTCAGTTCCACCGATGAGCTTGAAGATATTGATATTGCCGTGGGACAGCAACGCGCTGTGGAAGCCGTCAAATTGGGCATCCACATGAATAAAAACGGTTACAACATCTTTGCAATGGCTCCTGCCGGTACCGGTAAATTGACTACCATACGACAGTTGGTCGAACACGAAGCCAGTCGACAATGTATTCCTTCGGATTGGTGTTATGTAAATAATTTCAGTCAACCTGCCCAACCGAGGACCATTAGATTAATGCCGGGGCAAGGCCAGGCGTTCAAGCATGATATGGCGCAGCTGATTGACGAGCTGAGCATCGCTATACCTGCGGCGTTTGACGGTGACGAATACCGATCCAGAGCAGGTGAGCTTGAAAGCGAATCGCGTCAACGGGAAATAAACGAACTCAGCCGGTTGCGTGAAGAGGCGGCCAACGCTCATATTATTCTCACGGAAACCGCGACCGGTTATGCATTTTCCCCGGCAAATGAAAACAACGAAATTATCAGTCCAGAGCAGTTTAATAAGTTCGATAAAGACAAACAGCATGAAATACAAAAAACCATTTTCGACTTGCAGGAACGCTTGGCAAAACTGCTGAAAAACTTCCCTATCTGGCGCAAGGAAACCAAGCGCAAACTGCAAGCGCTTAACCGCGAAGTCGCGGAGCAAGCCGTCAACCATTCCATAGATGACCTGATCGAAAAATATGCCAAACAGGAAGCTGTCCTTGGTTATCTGAACGATGCTCAAAAAGACATTATTGAGCATGTGCTGGATTTTCTTCCACGTAGCGAAAAAATATTGCCGTTTATGGACTTAGCGCAGGAATCTAATCCGCTTAAACGTTATTACGTGAATCTGATGGTGGATTTTAGCGGCAAGAAAGCAGTTCCGGTCATTTATGAAGATCATCCGAATTTCAGCAATCTGGTCGGCCGTATCGATCATCAGGCTTATATGGGGTCGCTCGTTACCGATTTCACCATGATCAAACCCGGCGCATTGCATAAGGCTAATGGCGGTTTCCTGCTTATAGATGCCCGAAAATTACTGTTTCAACCCTATGCCTGGGATACGCTTAAAAGAACCCTGCAATCCGGCGAAATCCGTATCGAGTCGTTGGAACGGACGCTCAGTCTGATCAGTGCCGCGTCGCTGGAACCGGAACCTATCCCGCTTAATTTAAAACTTATCCTGATGGGTGAGCCGCTGATTTATTATTTACTCTGCGCATATGACCCGGAATTTCACGATCTGTTTAAAATCGCAGCAGATTTTGACGAGTCGGTTTCCAGAGAAGGTAATGACCAGGACTATGCCCGTTTGCTGGCGACTATCGCTCGTCGAGAAAAGTTACGCCCCTTGAGCCAAAACGCAGTTGCCAGGGTTATTGAGCATAGCTCCAGAATGGTCGGCGATGCGGAAAAATTGCTAACTCATCTGCGTAGTATCAAAGACTTGTTATCGGAATCCGATTATTGGGCGGACAGTAATGGTCACGAACATATTACCAACAGCGATGTGCAACAAGCCATTGATCATAAAACGCATCGACTGGATAAGATCAGGGAGAAACTGTATGAGAATATCCACCGAGGCACTGTATTAATTGATCTTGAAGGCAAAGTCATCGGTCAAGTCAACGGTCTTTCGGTCTTGCAATTGGGTGAATTTAGCTTTGGACAACCGTCCCGGATTACCGCGACTACCCGGCTAGGCGGTGGAAAAGTAGTTGATATTGAACGTGAAACCAAATTAGGCGGAGCCATCCATTCCAAAGGCGTATTGATATTGTCGAGTTTTATTGGCGCCCGATATTCCCGAAAAACCGAGTTCTCCTTGGCCGCCAGTCTGGTGTTTGAACAATCTTACGGATACATTGAGGGCGACAGCGCTTCGCTAGCTGAACTTTGCGCCATTTTATCGTCGATTGCCCAGATTTCGTTACGGCAGGATTTGGCTATCACCGGCTCAGTCAATCAGTTGGGAAATGTCCAGCCGATAGGCGGGGTTAATGAGAAAATTGAAGGTTTTTTTGATGTTTGCGCCAAAAAAGGTTTAACCGGCACTCAAGGAGTCATCATTCCCGCTACTAACATTAAGCATTTAATGCTGCGCTGGGATGTGGTGCATGCCGCTCAATCCGGTCAATTCAATATCTATGCGGTAACAACCGTTGATGAAGCACTTGAGTTACTTAGCGGCATGGAAGCAGGCGCCGTTAACGAACAAGGGGTTTATCAGACGGAATCGTTTAACGGCCAAGTTGAAGCCCAGTTGCTACAATTTACTAAGATTAAAAAGGAATTTAATAGTAAATCCGAGAATTAGAGCGTGGACACCGGGGCGGTATCCGAATGATTTAATACCAGAAACCGCCTAAATGCCAGCGAGGTTTTCTAATTGATTTTTGATAGTGGACAGGTACAGAAAATCTGTCATGGTTTGAATATCTAAAGGCCTGTTTTGTCGGTTTTTTAAAACTTAACAACCGTTTGATTCTTTCTTCGGTACCCGGGTGCGTTCTGAGGACTGATGGAATTGATCCTCTATGACCTCGGCCAAATAACATATCGAGAATTGAGGACTCATAGAATTCCAGTTTAGCTAATGCCATTGCCAGACCTTCGGGATCATCCGTTAATAAAATGGCTTGACGATCGGCATCAAACTCCTTCATTCGAGATAATGAAAGTTGCAGGAAACTCATAATGCCTGGAGCGACAATCAGCACACCTAATGCAAACCATGAAATCGTAACCCAGCCCAGAAAATATAGCGGTAGATTTAAAAAAACCAACAAGAAACCGGTTAAAGACAACGTGTTGGTGATCCGGTTGAGGATATCGGCATAAGTCATCACGCGCACGTCATTATGCTGGATATGACTGATTTCATGTGCCAGTACAGCAATAATTTCCCGCATAGTCAGTGTATTCAGCAGTGAGTCGCTAAGACCGATGGCCGAATTTGCCGACGTACCCACAGAAAAGGCATTCATCAGTTGGCTGGGTAAATAGTAAAGCTCGGGCGGTGCCGGCAAGTCGGCGCGAGAGGCCAGTTCCTGTGTTATTCGATAAAGGCCGGGCGCATCATTTGCCGATAGTAACCTGCCGCCATACATGGAAAAGATAAAAGACGGCGATATGTTCGGGCTAATAACCAGTATCAGAACACCTAAAGCCGCTGCCCATAGAATGCCATTGACTCCGGCCAAAATAAAACCCAGCAATGACAAAATGGCGCCCATGCAAAGAAAAAGCGCCAACATATGAACGAGGTTTTTTAGTTTGTGGTTAAACTCTGTCATTAGGAATCTTTTGCTGAAAGCGCCTCGGCATTACGTTTAGCAAGACTATCAATAACCGCGCTTAATGAGCCTTTGGTTTGGATTTCGTCGTTAAAGGTCGAACGATAATTAGTCACCAGACTGACACCGTCAATCATAATATCGTAGACTTTCCAGTCGCCTTTACTCAGGAACATCCGGTAATTTACGTCAACAGGTTGCAGACCGGGTTGCAGAACCTTTGTTTTTACGATGATTTTTGTGGTTTCCTTTGACATTTCAAGTGGTATGAAACGCATGGTCCAATCGTTATATTCCACAAACGCTCTGGAATATGTTCTTACTATCAGTGTTCGAAACTCCTGTTTAAACCGCTCCTGCTCTCCAGCAGTTGCTGTTTTCCAATATTTTCCCAGAACTAACGGCGCGATTTTATCGAAATCCGTATGAGGATAAATAACGCCATTAACGAACTGCGTAACTTGTCTAAAATCCTTGGTAAAGGATTTGTCCTTCAGTTTTTGCTGTAATTGTGCCGATACGCTTTGGATGATTTGTTGAGGGGGTTGTAAATCCTCGGCTATTACTTTAGTGGCAGGCATTAAACCCAGTAATAGTGCAAAAAATAAATCGAATATTACGTAGTGTTTAGTTCGGTTTCGCATAACTACCCGGTTTTAAAATAATCATACTGATTAAATAATAGTGATCGGAGAATTACCTGGGCTTAGTCATCGTTTCGTGATGCTAAGGCAACCAGCCAACGCCAAACCGATATATGTAGTGAAAAGTGTTGTTAATTAATTTTTTACTGCATTTTTAGCATATAGCATGATGTCGGTAGTTTTAATAAAGCGCAAGTTGGGGCGATTGCGTATTGACAAATAACATTCTGGATGATTAGGTGTCAAGCGTTAGAAAATACCGGCATCATCAGCTTTTCGTGTTCTTAGGGTAGCTCCTTAGTCATTGTGCGCATCCGTTGTCTACAATATGTCAATCAACTCAAACGCCCGGTCGATTTCCTCAAACGTATTATAAAAATGGGGTGAAAATCGTATGCCGCCGCCGCGCAAGGCGCAAACCACGCCGTTGTCCTGCAGATATTTATATAACGCCTCGTTTGCAAGCGTCCGGTGTTTAAAGATAACAATACCGGATTTAAGCGCACTCCGGTTCGCCGACAATAAAACCAACCGCTCGCTTTTATCAATCGCATCCTGTACATAATCGGACTTTTCTAAAACCTGAGCTTCGACCGCTGCCATACCTGTTTCCAGCAGCAAAGACAAACTGGCGGAAAAAGCATGGATACCCAGCATATTGGGACTGCCGCATTCAAAACGACGGGCGGTGGGATGAACTTCCCACGGCTTGTTTTCATAATTGTGAATATCTTTCATCATGTGCCAGCCGTACTGGGTCAGCTTTAGTTTGTCCCTGGCTTCGGGCGTGGTGTAAAAAACCCCCAAACCTTCAGGGCCGAACATCCACTTATGACCGTCGGCCATCACAAAATCCGCCTGATAAGCCTGCACATCAAACTGCACCGCGCCCAAACTCTGGATCGCGTCAATACAAAACAAGATACCGCGCCGCTTGCAGAATTCGCCTATTCTTGCCAAGTCCATACGCAGTCCCGAGGCAAATTGTATGGAACTGATGGTCAGTAAGCGCGTGTTGTTGTCTACCAGCGCAAATAAAGCATCTTCGGGGGAATCGGCGCTGTGTAAGTCGGCCTGGCGAAATTCCACGCCTTGATCGGCCAAGGATTCCCAAGGCAATCTGTTGGAAGGGAATTCCTCATTGCTGGACACAATGTTGTCGCCGGGCTGCCAAATCAAACCGTAGGCGACAAAGGACAAGGCTTCCGAGGTGTTTTTAACCAGCGCAATATCGTCAGGAGAGGGGGCATTTAACAAAGCCTGCAATTGGGTGCGTAATTCAGCTTCCTTGTTCAGCCAGTCCAAGTAGAAGTGTGAGCCGTAGCGGGTGTTTTGTTCGGCAAACTTGATTACCGCCGCGCCGGTTCTTTTGGGCCAGGGGCCTACGGCGGCATGGTTAAGATAAATTAATTCGTCGATCAGCGGGAATTCAGGGTGTTTCATGGTATCCACGTGGTAGGTTAAACAGCATGTTCATTTAAAATGGCATTGATGCGCGATTGCAGACCTTTACCCGAGATAGCCGCATAGATTCGCTCTTAGGCGACTTTCTGAGGGTGTAAATAAATTTGTGTAACAACACATTTGCACTCGCGTTTTAGACCGCATTCTTTAGCTTCACTGCGTTCAATATAGCGTATTTAAAAATCGAGTTACAATAATCCCATCATCGCAGCTGAAGTTTTGTTGGGTGCATTCAACTTAGTCATGATGTTTTTGATATATAAAGTTAACAGTGCGCTGCAGTGCTGCAAGACGATATGCCCAATTACACCGACATAGAACCGGTTATTCAAATCAGCGAAGTCCTTATTTCCGAGTAGACCCATGTACATACCATCACAATTTGAACAGCCCGATATTGAAGTCATGCACGAGCTGATTCGCAACCGGCCGCTGGCGACATTGGTAACGCTCGATTCAAACGGCATTAACGCCAATCACATTCCATTGCATCTTTCGCCAACGCCTGAACCGTTTGGCGTGTTACGCGGTCATATAGCACGGGCAAATCCACTCTGGCGTGACCTTGCAGCGGATGTTGAAACGCTGGCTATATTTCATGGCCCGGACGCTTACATCAGCCCATCGTGGTATGCGACCAAACAGAAAGCAGGGAAGGTGGTTCCGACCTGGAATTATGCGGTAGTTCATGCTTACGGTTCTTTGCGTATTATTGATGACGCTGCTTGGGTTCGCACTCAGCTTGAAGCGTTAACACAGCATAACGAAGCCGCTTTTCCCGAGCCGTGGGCGGTGTCGGATGCGCCGGAGGATTTTACTGAAAGACTGGTTGGGGCTGTGGTCGGTATTGAAATGGTTATCACAGGATTAATCGGAAAGTGGAAAGTCAGTCAAAACCAACCGCCGCAGAATCAGCTTAGCGTTATCCAAGGGTTGAATGGCAGTGGACAAAGCGAGGCGGTGGCAATGGCTGAGCTGGTCAATTCCGGGGTTAAAAATGTTGGCTGATATACGCGGCTGCAATTCGGGGTACAATTGGCGTTAGCCTGATTGGAAGTGATTTTTTGGGTGGGTTAATGGTGTTGTATTTGTTTGTACATCAGGCCTGTTGCTGTAACGTTGGCTTAATGAAAACAAATAATTAGAGGGCTTTATGAAGAATATACGACAACACAATTTTCTTATACGGCAATTGGTGTCGTATATATTACGTTATGCTTGATAAATCGGAGACTAAGTTGTGATGCTTTTTTCAACTATTATTGTAGGCGTTTTTGTATTTGTTCTTGGCCAAATTGTTCTCAAATGGATAATAGAGCCTACTCAAAAACTTCGGGAAGTAATTTCTGAGGTCGTGTTTTACCTTGCCAGTGATCATTCAGATATTCATTGCGCTTCCATCGTAGAAAAGGAAATTGCGTTGTCTGCTGGTAAGAACCTAAAACGTTTAGGGGCAAGATTGGTTTCGAGTCAGCAGTTAATTCCGTTTTATAATCAACTGCGCAAAATATGTGGTTTGCCAAAGCCAGAAAATATTGTGAAAGCATCCAAACAACTTTCACTTATATCCAGTAGTATGTGGTCCGATAATAATGACAAATACGATAGGCTAAATCTATACCGTAAGAATGTTTGTGAATATCTTAGTGTTCCAGATCCAGTCGATGATGGCTTTTCTAAACAAGACTTGATAGATAATATCAACGAAATCCGAGAAATAAATAAATCACGGAATAAAGCAGTCCTCTGACCAGATAAGCAGTGTAGGTTGAAAGCTGTAAGGCGGATTATTTGTAGAGCGGATTCGCCGCTAAGCAATCCGCCGCAACTTCTAACTGTAATCAGCGTTGTGCGTTGATTGGCGGTTTGCTGAAGCGAAACCGCCCTACGGATCTACGGATCTGTTAATCCAACGCATCAGGAACCCCCGCGGGGTTCAAGCCGTTAGCCGGGGGTTGAGCGTAGCGATACCCCCGGATGCCATAAGCCAAAGAACCTCGACCCCGGCGGGGTCGCAGAAACACAACATTTAAGCGAAATTCACCATGGCATCCACCTATCTTAGCCTGCATTACCATATCGTATTTGGAACCAAAAACCGTGCTCCCGTCATAGATGCAAAATGGCGTCCCCGGCTTTATGATTATCTCGGTGGAATTGTCCATAGACTGGGCGGGTTTTCAAAACGAATTGGTGGAATCGATGACCATGTCCATTTGCTGGTGTCTTTAAAATCCACGCACAATCTTGCAGATCTGATGCGGGAATTGAAGAAAGCATCTTCCGTGTGGGTTCATGATACATTAGGAGAAAAGCAATTTGCATGGCAAGAAGGTTATGCGGCTTTCACCGTTAGCGCGTCCGGGCTGGACGCTGTGGCAAACTATATCGCCAATCAGGAACAACACCATAAAATGAAATCGTTCCGGGATGAGTTGGTTGAAATGCTAAAAAAATCTGGTGTCGATTATAACCCGGATTATTTGTAGCCCGAATTACTGCGACCCCGCCGGGGTCGAGGTTCTTTGTCCATGCCATCCGGGGGTGTCGCTACGCTCAACCCCCGGCTAACGGCTTGAACCCCGTTGGGGTTCCAGACGTGTCTGGCAACATCTTTTTGTTGCCCAATATTTTGATGTATATGAATATCGGGCATAAACAGTTTGCCCAATCCAACCCCATAACAATAATCGATAACAAGGAACAAAATGAACAAGAAAATTTTAGTGTTTATCGCGGCTTTAAGCCTCGGCTTATCGGCATGCAGTGGCGAGAAGGATAAGGGATACCCGATTAAATCAGCTTATATTAATAACTGTATAAAGCAGGAGAGTTCCACACGCTCTGCAGAACAAGCCAAATCCTACTGTGATTGTGCAGCTGATTCAGTGTTTAGCAATAGCAATATTTCCGATGATACAAAAAATCTGATGTCTACTATGAGTGATAAGAACAGTAAACTCTACAAGCAAAATGATATTGCAACGGTCAGAGGACTGCTTATGGCCTGCTACACTAAAAAGTTTTATAAAAAATAAGCCTGAAAAAATCAATGTAGCCCTGTAGTAGGCCGGAATAAGCCGGTTCGAGCGGCAGCGAAAACGGGTGTTTCCGGCAGACACCTCCCAAATTCGCCGGAAACGCCACCTCGCGCTATGCGCCCTTCGACAAGCTCAGGACAGGCTTGGATGGCCTTATTCCGGCCTTGTATATTAAATACATCTCTAAAACACAGGATTATGTGACACAAAAAAGTTTATAGTGATAAGTGATTTTCTGGGGAAGCCGATCCGGCCTTAAGCTCTGAGCTTGTTCGTAGATAGGCTCCCCACCC
>NZ_JAUXVR010000027.1 GCF_030680395.1 Methylobacter sp.
TTGTTGGCGTAAACTCGATATTAAAGACGAATTCAACACTTCGGAGACGCTGTCAATGTCACGCCCGCTTTTGGCAATGGCTTCTATTTGCTGATATTTGGCTTCAGCTTCCGCCCGCTGGGCGCGGGCGATAATTAACTGGCTGTTGACTTCCGACATTTGTTGTTGCGTAAGCCCTACCTCTTTCTTCACTTCCAGTAAGTCATGGGTTTTACGATATTGCTCCACGGCACGTTCTGAAGACTCTACTTTGAGCTTCAATTCGCCAAGCTGGTCATTTAGCCAGTCGGTCGCTTTTTTAGTCGCATCAAACTTGGCTTGTAATTGCCCGACAATATATTTATCGGCAATTTCATTGGCGATTTTTCCTGCTAGTTTAGGGTCTTCGGATTCAAACCCTACATTAATGACCTGCGAACGTTTGACTTGCGAGACGTTCAGTTTTCCAAGGAAAGTATTGGTCAATCTCGTTAAGCGCGCTTCTTCTTTTTCTTCATCAGTACGACTATCAATTTTCACTAGTCCTATAGCTTCTTGCCAGGATTCAGGCAAGAAATTTTTAAGACTGAATTGCGCTAAAAAGCCGGGCTTTCCAAGTTCAGGATTAAATTCTTTGTATTGTTCCAAATGCAAAATATCAATAATTTTATGCGCTAATTCACGCGATTTAACCACTTCCATTTCGCCAATTACTGCCGAATCGCCTTTCAGATTACCGGTCATAACCTCTTCAATATCGACTACTTTGGCAGCGTTGATGCCAATCAGCAATTGCGTTGTAGCCGTATAACGAGGCACTAGCTGATAAATAATCAATATCGCCAATATGCTAAGAGAAAAAGTCACGCTCATCAATAAACGCTTTCTCAGCCACAGGGTATGAAAAAAGTTAATCAGTGAAAGCTCTGTATTATCATTTTGTGAAAATTCGTTGGACACTAACGATTGATCTTTTGAATCGTACACGACGGTTTTCTCGGTAATATTAAAAAAGGTGGGATATTTGAAAATATCGAAAGATGGAACATGGATGACACTGATTTAAACGGGTCTTGACGAATTTATTTATTAGCCAAATAGGCGTTATCCGTGCTGTATTTGATGACAATGTAATAACTAAAAATAACGCTCTTTAATGTGAATCACATCGCCAGGTAATACTTTTTCATCCATGTTGAGGGTAAGCTCGCGCTTTTCCGGATCATTCATATGAATAACCACGACGTAATCTTCTTTAGCCCGATAGGTATAACCTCCGGCAATAGCCACAGCATTAAGATAGGTCATACCATCGACATAAGGGTAAGACTTAGGTTCCTTGACTTCACCCAAAATATAAAAGGGTCGGTAATTAAGTACTTGCGCACTAACACGGGGATTAAGCAAATAATCGGGCTTTAATTTATCGGCAATGCCTTGTTCAACTTGTTTTACCGTTAAATCTTTAGCATTAACATCGCCGATCAACGGTAAGGAAATCTGGCCTGCGCCATTGATAGTGTACTCGCCTGACAAGTCTTCCTGATTGAACACGGTAATTTTCAGTAAATCGCCGGAACCTAAGCGATACTCTCTATTTAATGAAGCTGAATCCTGATTTTGCGCTTGTTGCGTATTATTTTCTTTAGCAGCGCACAAGGATGGATAAAAAAATACACTGCACAACAATAATGATGGGAGTGAAAAAAACTTAATACGGTACTGGCTCATCTTTTCTCACAAAACATGCTATTTATGAATCGGTGTCACACATTACCTTAATGTATATTAAAACTCAACCGCGCCGGGTTCAAAACTCTCCTCTCAAATTAAGCATTACTTGATGCACTTCATAGTTACTAAACAGATAGTTAACATCCCGGCTTTGATAAGTATACGACAGAACTGTAGATAAATTTCTATTCAGCAAATACTTGGCGCTTACATTAGCGCCATAAATTTTATCCTGACGATTTTCCCGGTTTGCAACAGCAGAGCCTTGATAGTCATTATTGGTAAAGCTGCCGTTAGCGCTAAGAAGAACATTACGCAGTAATTCGTGATCAACGCCCAAACTTACACCGGTTGTTAAAACGCCAGCAACACCCTCCTGCGTGGTTTCATTAATATCATGACTGAGTTTACCGTTAAAAGTGCTAAGCGCTGTAGGGCGCCATTTTAATTTGACAAATCCGTTAATTCCGGAAATGCTTGGTAATCGGGAATCTACATAATCACGTTGCAAATAACCGACAGACATATCGCCTGTCACCAATTCGGTCATTTCAAACGCCAAACCAGCCAACGCATTGTAGCCTGACGAATTACGATTATAGGCTATGCCGGAACCGCTGGAACGTACCAAATCATCATAATCAACCTCTTTATACACCAGGTTTATATAGCCCTCATATTCCGGTTGGATCTCGTATCCTAAACGAATCGAAGGCGCATGTTCCCAATGGTTACGAGTGCTCATTGCTAACACTGAATCTAGCGAAGTGAATACATCTTGATAATCATAGCGAACGGTATCTAAACCCGTCTTAATCGACACCCGGTTTAGCTTATGCGAATAAAAAGCTCCCATAACTTTGCTATCGTAAAAGGTCGGACCTTTGCCGGCAATCTGATCAGGAGATCCCCGGTCTTCATGTAAGCTGTTATAGGCGAATCCTAGATCCAAATGGCTATCCCGAACGACATCCAGTCGTCCATCCAGGCGGGTAAACATATCTTGATAATTATTGAGATTACCTTGGGTGGCATACTGTGTAAAATCGCTATCAAACATCAAGTTAAGCGCGTGCCGACTCCAATCCGAACGTACATTCAAACCGGGCTTAAAATGCGCAACATAACTATCTACCGGACTCAGTTTTTTGTCCTGCTTATAAATATTGGAATCGTACTGGTTATCAATATCCAACTTGGGTGAAATGATAAAAGATCTTGCGCGTATGCCGACTTTCTCATACTCGGAAGTTTGACGTTCTTTGTTTACTTTGGCGTCGTCTGTACTGTCATAAGCCGATACGGTTCCACAGCTTGCAATACTTAACAAAGAAATGACCAAGAGATTATTTTTCTTATGCATGGTAGGTTTGGTTATTAATCTTAAATTAAAGGTCGCTTGTTATAATCGAGAGTGCATTTAATTCGGGCTAACAGGTTTTTTATTTTCGACTATATCGATGATTTTCGTCTGCAGATTAGGATTAATAGTTATTACCGCTCTGATTATCTCTCCAGCCAGCGATCCCGCTAAATCAGGGCTAGAGCCGCCTTGGCTCATTGCTGCAACAGCAGCGGCAATTTTACACGAGTCATCAGTGCAACTCTTGAGTGTGCTTTCTAAAGCATTTGTTATAGCATTTTGTTTAACAGCGGAATTACTTGTCGTTGATTCTGATTGGGCAAAAACATGACTCGGTGAAATAACTGCCACGCCAACAACCACCTTTACAATATCCGAAGCTAACTGAGGCGCTGCGGCGACAGCTGCTGCCGTGATTTTTGCCATTTCAGCTGGGGCCGCAGTGACAGCGGCCTTTGTAATAGCTGTCGTGGACGTAGATGGCGCAGCAGCAATAGCTGTTGTCACAATCTTCACCGCACTCTCAGGAAACACTTTTGCAACCGCGTATGCGATAGCCGCCGCCGCATTTGGATTTGCTGCGACAAATGCTTTTGTAATCTCCAGTACTCTATCAGGATCGGCTACCGCCGCTAACAGAGCTTTCTCTGCAATAGCCTCAACAGTTTTAGAATCCAGAGGATTGCCCGTCTGGTCCGTAAATTGTATTTTTGCCGCTGTTGTGATTATTTGCTGTACTTGGGCTGGATTGAAATCGGCATGTGCCGTTAACGGCACACCTAGCGATACAGCCAACACAATTAATTTAAACTTATCAACTAGCTCATTCATTGTTTTACCACCACTTTGATTTCTTATTATTTGTTCATGTTCAGAAAGAACCAAATGCAATGGCATAGAATTATAGGCTTTTGGCTCTCATTGTCTATGAAAACGCGGGTCAAACTTTCAAATCATAAAAAAATTTTGCCGTTAATTAAATAAGTACTAATACCTAAAGCAATTCTCATTATGAGGATTGCTGGTGCTGTTTCGATAGTTTGCTGTATTAGCCGGTAGTAATTTGATTCGGTTTAAAACCAGATTGGCATCGACTCTGGTAATTTCGTCAATTGGCTTATCACTGATTCTTGTAAACTCAGGGTTACTGCTCTGTGCAGTCTGTATGAGGGAATTGATATCTTCGGTTGTAAATCCCGCCGCGCGCAGTGCAATAATTTCTTCCACGGAAAACTTAACATGTTTATTGCCATTGGTGTCCGTTTTGATAGTAAGGCCAATTATTTTAGGGGATCAGGCGGCCGTATTTTTTTATTATTTCCTCATAGATGAGTTGATCAAAATAGTCATCATATGATGAACTCAAGTCGGCCGAACAACGGCCTCAGAACGAGGTGGGGCGGCGTTTAATGAGATATTGAGGTGAAGCGGAGAGACAGTTTGTATAAAACAGAGAAAATTACTCTCCACGTTTTGCTAAAAAACGGGTAAAATCAATAAGAAAGGGATATAATCGAATGGTGCCGAGGAGAGGACTTGAACCTCCACGGGGTTGCCCCCACCAGCACCTGAAGCTGGCGTGTCTACCAATTTCACCACCTCGGCAGAGGCTAGCTGTAAAAGCTAAAGTGAGCGCGCACTATACCCACCCTCTTTGATTTTGTCAATTAAGCGCGAAGTTTTTACCTAAACTTAAATGATTTCGAGTTAGACATAGTGACGTTACCTCGAGCTAACGGAGAATAGTTCTTTGTTATACGACCCAAAAACTTTTCTCTTTCAATCCTAATCGATATACTAAGCTTGTATAAGATATGTTTATTGTATCCATCCTCTTCTATTTAATTATTTAAATGACATTGAAGTCTAAAAAAGACGTTGATTTTAATTCAACAAAAGATCCATATGCTCAGCGCGAAGCTGAGAAATATGAGAACCCTATTCCCAGTCGCGAATTAATTCTCCAATTAATCGAACATGCTGGAAAGCCTTTGCGCCGTGAAGAAATCGCAGAAGCGTTTTCTCTTGAAGCCGAAGATCAGCTAGAGGCTTTACGCCGCCGATTGCGGGCAATGGAAAGGGACGGGCAGCTATTGTTTAATCGGGGCAAAAAATATTGTCTGGTAAATAATGAAGATCTAATTGCCGGGCGTATTATCGGCCATGCGGATGGTTTTGGTTTTCTTAAGCCGGATGATGGGTCGGACGATCTGTTTTTATCGCCACGAGAAATGAATCCCTTGCTGCACAATGACCGGGCGCTGGTGCGTGTTGCCGGGGTCGATAAAAAAGGTCGCAGGGAAGGCGCTGTTGTTGAGATTCTACAGAGAAATACGCATCAAATTGTAGGCCGACTTTATAAGGAAGATGGCTTTACCTATGTAGTGCCTGATAATAAAAATATAGCGCAAACTGTCTTGGTTCAAAAAGGCGGCACCGGCAACGCAAAACAAGGGCAGATTGTCGTCGCGGAAATTATTGATCAACCGACTCAGCTTCGACAGCCTATTGGCCGAATCATTGAAGTCATGGGTGAGCACATGGCGCCGGGAATGGAAATCGACATGGCGATTCGTTCCTATGAACTGCCTAATCATTGGCCTGATGAGTTGTTGGAAGAAATTAAACCGCTTAAAAATGAGGTGCCAGAGTCAGCTAAAGAGAACCGGGTCGATTTGCGGAAAACTCCGTTAGTCACCATTGATGGCGAAGATGCCCGCGATTTTGACGATGCCGTTTATTGCCAGAAAACCCCTAAAGGCTGGAAATTACTGGTTGCGATTGCCGATGTTTCGCATTATGTGCAGATTAACTCGGCTTTGGACAAAGAAGCTCAAAAACGCAGTACATCGGTGTATTTCCCTGAACAGGTCATACCGATGTTGCCGGAGATTTTGTCCAATGGATTGTGTTCGCTTAATCCGCATGTAGACCGCTTATGCATGGTATGTGAACTGTATATTAACGAGGAAGGGCAGGTTACACGATCGCGTTTCTTTGATGCGGTGATGAGCTCTCATGCAAGATTGACCTATACCGAAGTGGCAAAAATGCTTGTCGATGGCGATAAGGCATTAGCCGAGAAATATAAAGCCTTAATGCCGCACTTGCAGGAGTTATATGCGCTTTATAAGGTTATGCGGGTGAGCCGTGAAAAACGCGGTGCTATGGATTTTGACACTCAGGAAACCCGGATTGTTTTCGGTGCAGAGCGTAAAATCGAAAAGATAGTGCCTGTGGTGCGTAACGATGCGCACAAATTGATTGAAGAGTTTATGATCACCGCGAACATGGCGGCGGCGCGTTTTTTAAATAGTAAAAAAATGCCCAAGCTGTTGCGGATACACGACGGTCCGAGTGCCGACAAGCTGCTTAACCTGAAAACGTTTCTTGGTGAACTGGGTTTGAGTTTAGGCGGAGGTGCCAAGCCGACGCCGCTGGATTATATGCATCTGATCGAGTCAATCAAAGACAGGCCAGATGCGCATTTGATTCAGACTGTATTGTTGCGCTCAATGTCGCAGGCCGTCTACAGTCCCGAGTTAAAAGGCCATTTCGGCCTGGCGCTGGAAGCTTACGCGCATTTTACGTCGCCTATCCGGCGTTATCCTGATTTACTGGTTCATCGCGCGATCAGGCATTGTTTGCAGGGCAAACCGGTGGAAAGCTTTTTCTATGGGGTTCCCGATATGGTGGTGTTGGGCGAGCAATGCTCCGCCAATGAGCGACGCGCCGATGATGCCACGCGGGATGTAGTGAGCTGGCTTAAATGCGAATACATGATGGATAAAGTCGGAGAGGAATTCCCCGGCATTATTTCAGCGGTTACCTCGTTTGGTTTTTTTGTTGAACTGGCCGAAATCTATGTTGAAGGTTTGGTTCATATCAGCAATCTGGCGCAAGATTACTTTCATTTTGACCCAACCAGTCACCAGTTAAGGGGCGAGCGTACCGGCATTAATTATCGGCTGGGCGACAGCGTCAGGGTCAGGGTCGTCCGCGTCGACCTGGACGAAAAGAAGATTGATTTTGAGCTGGCGCAAAAACAAGCCGCGATGGATACCAAACCTAAAAAAAGACGCCGTAAAAAATGAAATTAAGCAAAATATACGGCATACATTCGGTACAGTCGGCTTTAGATTATTCCCCTAAAAAAATCGGTAAAGCCTGGGTTGACAGCCAAAGACAAGACAAGCGCTTGACGCAGCTAATCGATGATTTATTGGATTTGGGCATAGAGCCGGAAAAAGTTGATCGTAAAAAACTGGATCGTTTTGCGGAAGGCAGCAATCATCAAGGCATAGTGATCGAAGTTGAAATGCCCGGCGAGTTGTCGGAAAGCGATCTAAAGGACGCTGTATTAACGCTGTCTGGAACGCCTCTATTTTTGGTGCTGGATAATGTTCAGGATCCGCATAATTTCGGCGCTTGTCTTAGAACCGCTGACGCTACCGGCGTGCATGGGGTCATTATCACCAAAGATAATGCCACGGGGATTACCCCGACAGTCTGTAAAGTGGCTAGCGGCGCTGCTGAAACCGTGCCTGTTTATCAGGTGACCAATTTGTCCAGAACCTTGCGCTGGCTCAAAGACCAAGGCATCTGGGTTATGGGAGCTGCGGGTGAAGCAACGCAGACCGTCTATCAAACCGATTTTACGGTGCCTTTGGCTTTGGTCGTGGGTGCAGAAGGAAAAGGATTAAGACGGTTGACCAAGGAACAATGCGATGTGCTGGTTAAATTACCCATGCTGGGCCAAGTAGAAAGTCTTAATCTGTCGGTTGCAACCGGTGTGCTGCTTTATGAAACCGTGCGGCAGCGATTGCTTACTGCTTGATTGTCACTTTTACGTAATGCGAACAAAATCAACATACTCCCTTGTAGGTACGGGTTTAAGCTGTATTCGCGATGATCGGGTGCTGTTTGAAGAACTGGCTTTTAAATTGGTTTCAGGGCAGGTTTTATTGCTGGAAGGTAAAAACGGCAGCGGCAAGACCTCATTGCTGCGCATTTTATGCGGATTTCGGGAGCCTGATGCGGGCGAGATTAACTGGTGCGGCGACGCGGTAAAAGACAGTCAGTTTTATGCGCAGATGGCTTATGTCGGTCACTTGGATGGCATTAAAAAAGAACTGACCGTATTGGAAAATTTAAAAATGTCTGTGGCTTTAAGCAGTGCCGGCCAGTATTCCATTGATGAGGCTTTAACCAAGGTTCATATGGCAGACTACGATGATGTTCTCGTTCAGGCTTTATCGGCGGGCCAGAAAAGGCGGCTGTCTTTGGCAAGATTGTTGATTACCGAAAATGTGTTATGGATACTCGATGAGCCCTTCACCTCATTGGACAAGCAGGGCATTGCCCTGATCGAAACCTTAATGACCGAACATTGCGCCAACGGCGGAATGATTGTTCTCACCTCGCATCATGACATAGACTTACATGGTGTGGATGTCCAGCGTATTAATTTATCCTGATGTCTCTATCCCGCGCATTTTTTGCCGTTATTCGGCGCGACCTGGTTTTGGCTTTACGGCGCCGTTCGGAAATAGCCAACCCGCTGCTGTTTTTTATTCTGGTAATAACCCTGTTCCCCTTGGGCATCGGCGCGCAGCCGCATTTATTGCAAGCCATCGCGCCGGGAATTATCTGGGTTTCCGCGTTACTGGCGGCGATGTTGTCTCTGGACAGCTTGTTTCGTTCGGACTTTGATGACGGTTCACTGGAGCAGATTTTATTAAGTCCGCATCCGACTTCGGTGCTGGTGCTGGCTAAAATTATCGCTCATTGGTTAGTGACCGGTTTACCGCTGTTGGTTGTGGCGCCGCTGCTGGCGGTTTTTTTAGGCATGCCCAATCATGCTCTGGGAATCTTGTTGCTGACCTTGCTGCTGGGAACCCCCGTATTGAGTTTAATAGGCGCGATTGGCGTTGCGCTAACCGTGGGACTGCGTCGGGGCGGCATGATTTTGTCGCTGCTGGTTTTACCGTTGTATGTTCCAGTGTTGATTTTCGCCGGTAATGCGGTACAGATGGCAGGCAGTGGATTGCCTGTCGATGCGCAAATCAATATTTTGATTTCCATTTTATTAATGGCTTTAGTGCTGGCGCCTCTGCCGGTAGCGTCAGCATTAAAAATGAGTATTAATTGATAATATCTCGTAGAATAATCGATCATATTATCGACTTGGAATAAATGATGATGGCATCAGCTAAGTATTTGTCTGTTTTTGCACCGGCTACCCAGCAACAAAGAAAAGAAAATTTTGATAAGTACTGGGAGTTTACCCAGCAGCATGGTGGGGAACTGTTCGAAGACGATAAGGATTTGGCTAAAAAACGTGATCGACTGAAGCATTTTCAGGATAACCCGGTTAAATTGCGCCAGCCACTGGCTGATCCTGATGCTTTTTATCGCAATTACGTTGATATGCAAGACGACCCTAAATCACTGGATCGTATGACGCTGATGCTGACAGGCGTATACAAGTTTGCCAGACATGAATGGGTGGGCATTAAAGGCGCCTGGGATGCAATACCCGATATGGCGAATTCACATACCCTGGAAGACAAAATCAGTCGCGTGCATTTGGCTGAAGAATTTTGCCATGTGCGCTTATTTGATGAAATGCTCCGCACTTGCGGTTTGAATAAAGTAGAGTGGGTTCCTTTAGGGCCGATCAAAGAAAAGATCTATGAGCAGTTTCCTAAATTGCCCGGTTTTTTAATGGACGCTCCGGCTTTCGTCACCGAGTTGATGGGGGTGACGTTCTATTGTCATTTATATCGCCTGTTTGACGAAGTACTGACCGATGAGCCCGAAGTGCGCGACCGTTTAAAAGAATTGCTGGATGAAATTACCCTTGATGAAGTGGCGCATGTCGGACAACGAAGAAATTTTGTCGGGCCGATAGGCATCAAAGTCTCAAAATGGCTGGTTAAGCCTTTTTATACGATGTTCTTTAATGATATTCCTGAAGTTGGGCAATTGTTCGACGTTGAGCAGATGATTAAAGACGGCGTCGCTTTTGATTTTAATGAATTACCTGAGTATATGATCGAACGCAGCTGGATTCCTTCATACTGCAAAGCCTAAAATACAGACTTTCCGTATATTTTAGTTTTGAACCTTTAGCCTGATTTCCTATGTTTTTAATTCCAGATCCTGTAGTCCGATTTTTTCATCGCATGGCATCTCCGCCGCATTTTTACGCGTTTACCGAGCGATTAATGCCGTGGCTGGTGGTTATTTTTCTGCTGCTAACAGCCGCCGGCCTTTACGGCGGCCTGTATCTTGCGCCTGCCGATTATCAGCAGGGCGACAGCTACCGCATTATCTATATTCATGTGCCCAGCGCCTGGATGTCGTTATTTATCTACGTCGTTATGGCGGTTTCAGGCGCAATAGGCTTGGTCTGGCGTATCAAGCTGGCGGAGATTGTGGCTATCAGCAGCGCGCCGGTCGGTGCCAGCTTTACCTTTATCGCGCTGGTGACCGGTTCCTTGTGGGGCAAACCAATGTGGGGGACTTGGTGGGTCTGGGACGCGCGGTTAACGTCTGAATTGATATTGCTGTTTTTGTATCTCGGCGTTATCGGGCTTTACGGCGCGATAGACGATAAGCGCACCGCGTCCAGGGCCGTGGCTATTTTGGCCTTGGTCGGCGTGGTCAACATCCCGATTATCCATTACTCAGTCGAATGGTGGAATACGCTGCACCAAGGGCCGACGGTAACAAAAATGGATAAGCCGTCCATCCATGTCAGTATGTTGATCCCGCTGTTGCTGATGGCGGTAGCGTTCAAGTTTTATTACCTGATCGCCATGCTGCAGAGGGCGCGTACCGAATTGTTGCTGCGTGAACGTAATGCGCAGTGGGTTAAGGTCATGATCTCGGAGTCGAAATAATGAGTATGCAGGAATTTTTCGCAATGGGCGGTTATGCCTTTTATGTCTGGACCTCTTACGGCCTGACCTTAATCGTGCTGCTTGCCAATATTATTATTCCGGTGGCGCAACGCAAACAGTTTTTACGTTCCTTAGCGCTCAAGCAAAAACGGCAGTAAATCATGAAACCAGCCAGAAAACAGCGTTTAATGCTTATCGGCCTGATGGTCATCGGAGCCGGTCTAGCCACGGGGTTCGCGCTTAAGTCCTTCAATGAAAATTTGATGTACTTTTTTTCCACTACCGATGTTGTAGAAGGCAAAGCGCCCAAAGACACCTTGTTTCGATTGGGCGGTATGGTTATTAAAGGCTCCGTGGAAAGGCCGAATGACGGACTGATGGTGCGCTTTAAATTGACCGATTTCAGTAAGGATGTGACCGTCGAATACACGGGCATCCTGCCGGACTTGTTCAGGGAAGGGCAGGGTATCGTTGCCCACGGCAGGTTAAATGCACAGGGCGTATTTATCGCCGAAGAAGTGCTGGCCAAGCATGATGAAAATTACATGCCACCGGAAGTAAAAGACAGTTTAAAAAACCAGCCTGCGCCAGTTACAGGCCAAAAATCATGATTGCAGAGTTGGGTCATTTTTCACTCATTCTGGCCTTATGCATGGCTGTTACTTTGGGGATATTGCCCATTATCGGTGCTTCCAGGTCTATTTCCGGCTGGATCGCTGTCGCAAGACCCGCCGCGTTTGGACAACTATTATTCATGGCGGTTTCATACGGTTGCCTGACCTATGGATTTTTGACGCATGATTTTTCCGTCGCCTACGTTGCCAGAAATTCCAATACCGCATTGCCGGTTTTGTATTTGGTTTCCGGTGTCTGGGGCGCGCATGAAGGCTCGTTATTGCTTTGGGCGCTGGTTTTATCCGGCTGGACAGGTTTGGTTGCGATGTTCAGTCGCGCTATTCCCGATACTACCGTTGCCCGGGTTTTAGGGGTAATGGGACTGGTCTCTATCGGTTTTATCCTGTTTTTATTGCTGACCTCGAATCCGTTTGAACGACTGTTTCCTGCGCCGCTGGAAGGCCGCGATTTAAACCCTTTGTTGCAGGACCCGGGATTGGCGATACATCCGCCGATGCTTTATATGGGCTATGTAGGCTTTTCCGTGGCGTTCGCTTTCGCTATTGCCGCGTTGCTTGAAGGTAGGTTGGATGCGGCTTGGGCGCGCTGGTCAAGACCTTGGACCAACATCGCCTGGATGTTTTTAACCATCGGCATCGCCTTGGGCAGTTGGTGGGCTTATTACGAATTGGGCTGGGGCGGCTGGTGGTTTTGGGATCCTGTCGAGAACGCCTCATTCATGCCCTGGCTGGTCGGCACAGCGTTGATTCATTCTTTGGCGGCCACTGAAAAACGCGGCGCGTTTAAAACATGGACGGTATTGCTGGCGATTTTTGCGTTTTCTTTAAGTTTGCTGGGTACCTTTCTGGTTCGATCCGGCGTATTAACCTCAGTACATGCGTTTGCCAGCGATCCTGCAAGAGGTCTGTTCATCCTGATATTTCTGGCCGTCGTGGTGGGCGGTTCGTTATTGCTGTATGCGATAAGAGCGCCCTACGTCAAGAGCAGCGCAACGTTTGAACTCGTTTCAAAAGAATCTGCAATATTGCTGAACAACGTACTGTTAGTGGTGACGGCCTCCAGTATTTTGTTGGGTACGTTGTATCCTTTGGTGATCGACGCGTTGGGATTGGGCAAGATTTCGGTCGGCCCTCCGTACTTTAATGCCGTATTCATTCCGTTGATGGCACCGCTGGCGATTGCCGTGGGCTTGGGCATGTTATTGCGCTGGAAAAGGGACAATATCAACGTGATTGCATTACGGGTGCGTTGGGTTGTTTTGGCTTGTGTTGCTGGCGGATTGCTGCTTCCGTTGGGCATGCCGTTTTATTCCTGGGGCGCGGTATTGGGCTTAACGCTAGCGTTATGGACGGTTGCCATTACCGTGATGTCTTTTGTCGACAGGATGGGTCCGCAGGGTTTTTCATGGCAACGGCTGCAAACCGTACCGGCCGGTTTTTACGGTATGACCGTGGCGCATCTGGGCATTGCCGTATTTGTGATCGGCATTACCCTGACGTCCGTTTACAGTGTCGAAAAAGATGTTCGCATGGCGCCTGACGACAAGCTGGATATGTCCGGCTATATCTTTGAATTTCACGGCGTAAAACAAACCCAGGGACCAAACTATATTGCCGAACAGGCTTTTGTAACCGTCAGTTATGAAGGTAAGCAGGTCGCCAAACTGGAGCCGCAAAAGCGGGTTTATCAGGTGCAAAAAATGCCGATGACTGAAGCGGCTATCGATGCAGGATTGTTCAGGGATTTGTTTGTTGCGATAGGCGAACCGTTGGGCGATAAGGGCGCATGGAGCATGAGGATTTATTACAAGTCGTTTATCCGTTGGATTTGGCTGGGTGCGTTGTTTATGGCGGCGGGCGGGCTAATCGCCGCCTGTGATAGACGGTATAAAATGCCGTTGCCCAGCAAGAACTTGGGCGCAAGCGAGGTACCGGTCGATGCTTAAGTACCTTCTTCCTTTATTATTATTTACCGTTCTGGCAGTATTTCTGGCGCTGGGACTAAACCTTCATCCCGGCGAGATTCCTTCGCCGCTGATCAACAAACCAGCCCCGGCATTTTCAGCGCCCAAGCTGCAAACGCCTGCGGAAAAATTATCCGGGGCCGATTTGAAAGGCAAGGTCTGGCTGTTCAATGTGTGGGCATCGTGGTGTGCTTCGTGTCGTTCCGAACATCCGATACTCAACCAATTGGCGCAACAAAAAGCGGCCATTATCGTCGGCTTAAATTACAAGGACGAGCCGGAAGCGGCCTTAGGCTGGCTGGCGCAATTGGGCAATCCTTACGATGTCAGCATCATGGATCAGGACGGGCGTATCGGTATAGACTGGGGCGTTTACGGTGTGCCGGAAACCTTCGTGATTGATAAACAGGGCGTGGTTCGATATAAGCATACCGGCCCCGTTACGCCTGACGATGTGCAGCAAGTATTCCTGCCTTTGATCGCCAAGTTACAAGCTAAAAACTAATGAAGTATTTATCTATCATTCTCTTGCTGATACTGTCCGGCATAGCCTGTGCCGGTGTCGAATATCGTCAGTTTGCCAATTCTGATCAACAAGAAGCTTATGAAACGCTGACCTCGGAACTGCGCTGTCTTGTTTGTCAAAACCAGACCATCGCCGATTCCAATGCGGAACTGGCCGCGGACTTACGCAGACAGGTCTACGAAATGTTGCAACAAGGCAAATCAAAACAAGACATAGCTCAATTCATGACCGATCGCTACGGCGATTTCGTTTTATACAATCCGCCCTTTAAGGCCAAAACCGGCGTATTGTGGATAGGGCCGGTGGTATTTTTGTTAATCGGTTTGATCGTTGTGTTTTTGTTTGCACGGCGTAAAAAGACTGCCTCCGTCCTGCAGGCCAACACAGGGAACGAGAACGCTGAGAAATTGGCAAAAATCCGCAATTTATTAGAGAAAGGTGATCAGTCTTGAATATGCTATTTTTGCTTATTGTTAGCGTACTGATCTTAATCGCCTTTCTGATTGTTCTGCCGCCGTTGTGGAGAAAACATCCGGTTGCCGAGGCAGACCAGGATCAGCGTAATATCGCCATTGCTAGGCAACGATTGGCTGAACTTAAGGAACAACTGCAAGCAGGCGCATTAACTCAGGCACTTTATGACGAGCAGCTGGTCGAACTTGAACAGGCCTTGAGCGATGATCTCGATATAGAGAGCCATGTCAACGCATCGCCATCGCAAGGCCGGTGGATGGCGCTGGTGCTGATGTTGGCAATTCCTTTTGTAACGGGTTCGCTTTATTGGGCGCTGGGTAACTACCCGTCATTAACTCAAGTTGATCAACCGGCGGCAGCAAATCAGGCAACACCCGAGCTGGAGCAAATGAAAAGCATGGTTGCCGGGCTTGCGGAGCGCCTGCAAAAACAACCGGACGATGCGCTAGGCTGGACTATGCTGGGCCGGTCCTACAAATACTTGCAGCAATATCCTAAAGCTGTCGAAGCTTTTGAACATGCGTACAGGTTGATAGGCGATCAGCCGGAAATCATGCTGCTTTACGCCGATGCTTTAGCCTTTGCCAACAACGAGCAGATGGCCGGAAAACCTTCGGAACTGGTGTTTAAAGCCTTGGCGATGGAACCCAATAATGTGACCGGTTTATGGCTAGGCGGCATGGCAAAAGCGCAAATAGGCGATTTTGCTGCGGCAATGGATTTGTGGAAAAAACTTGAAGCGCAATTACCGGCAGGGTCCGAAGCTCAGCAGGAAATACAGGGTTTGTTGGTAAAGCTCTCCACTCAGGTACCGGCAGGTACTGCTGCGCAAGCGGAAGCAAAACCCGTACAACCGGCTAAAGCAGTGAATATTGATGTTCAGGTAAGCTTAGCGCCCGAGTTGCAAAAATCAGCCAGCCCTAATGACACCGTTTTTATTTATGCTCAGGCATTATCCGGCCCCAAAATGCCGCTGGCTATCGTGCGTAAACAGGTGTCCGAATTGCCGGTAACCGTCAACTTGACCGATGCGATGGCGATGATGCCGACCATGAAGTTATCGAATTTCGAGCAAGTCAAATTGCTGGCGCGCATTTCCAAGTCCGGCGATGCGATACAAAAGCCCGGCGACTTGATAGGCGTGGTCGAACAGATAGCGTTGACTGATAAAGGCCCTCATAAAGTAGTCATTAACAGCCAAATAAAATGATGGATCAATCTATAAAATTCGATTTGGGCCTTATCAATCGCTACGATAAGGCCGGTCCCCGTTATACCTCTTACCCGACTGCGCTGGAACTGCACGAAGGCTTCGGCGACAAGGAATATCGCCGACACATCGCCAAATCCAATGCTGCAGGCGGGCCGTTATCGCTGTATTTCCATATTCCTTTTTGCGATACCGTCTGCTTTTATTGCGCATGTAATAAAATCGTCACCAAAAACAGAAAGCATGCAGAACCGTACTTGGCGAATTTGTGCAAAGAAATTGCGATGCAGGGCTATTTGTTCGACTCCAGCCGAATCGTTAATCAATTGCACTGGGGCGGGGGTACGCCGACTTTTTTAAGCTACGAGCAGATGAAAACCTTGATGGCGGTAACCCGCCAGCATTTTCAGCTAAGGGATGACGACAAGGGCGAATATTCGATCGAAGTCGATCCCCGGGAAACCAACGACCAGACCATAAAGCAACTGCGCGAACTGGGCTTTAACCGGGTCAGTTTGGGTCTACAGGATTTTGATCCGGCCGTACAAAAGGCCGTCAATCGCCTGCAAAGCGAAGAGCAGACGTTCAGTGTTTTGGAGGCCGCCCGTGCCGAGGGTTTTCGTTCAACCAATATCGACTTGATCTACGGCTTGCCGCTGCAAACGGTCGAGACTTTCGCCCTTACGCTGGATAAAATTCTGGCGGTAGCGCCGGATCGTTTCTCGATCTTCAACTACGCCCACATGCCCGCACGGTTTAAAACCCAGCGTCAGATTAACGATGCCGATATGCCGACGCCCGACGTCAAGTTGGCTATTTTACAGATGGTAGGACAACGGCTCACCGAAGCCGGTTATGTTTACATCGGTATGGATCACTTCGCCAAACCCGATGACGAACTCGCCGTTGCCCAGCGGGAGAGACATTTGTACCGCAATTTTCAGGGCTATTCCACGCATTCGGATTGTGATCTGGTGGGCTTAGGGATTACTTCCATCGGCCGGGTAGGCGATGCGTATATCCAGAATGTCAAAGAGCTGGACGAATACGACCAGCTTATCACTCAGAATAAATTGCCGGTATTTAAAGGCGTCGAACTGGATAATGACGACAAGCTGCGCCGTGCGGTGATTACCCAACTGATTTGCCATTTCGATTTGGGCTTTGCCACTATCGAACAACAGTTTGCCATTAACTTTGCCGACTACTTTGCGCAGGAGCTTCACGCATTAGCGCCGATGCAAGTCGATGGTTTACTGGTTTTATCGGCGGAGGGCATCAAGGTGTTATCCTCAGGCCGTCTGCTGATCCGCAACATCTGCATGGTATTCGATAAGTACTTGGCGCAAAAACAGCAACAGTTTTCAAAAGTTATTTAAGTCGCCTTATGAATGAAGATCGCATCATCGAATTGGAAATAAAAATCGCTTATCAGGAAGATTTGTTGCAGGCATTGAATAAGATAGTCGGTCAGCAGCAGCAACAGATAGATCGCTTGGAAGCGACTTGCAGAATGCTTAATGAGCGAATTAAAAGCTTGTCTGTTGAGGGTAGCGGCGGCGAAAGTGTCGAGGAAGTACCGCCGCATTATTAGCCGTTGAGCAGAATCGTAGCTATAACTCAAATTAGCTACAAACAGCGCCAAAGAATTATCCATAACTATAATAATAAAATGAAGCAGACCATTCTTGTACGCCATCCAGGCGACTTAACGGTTTCCTGGGCTCAGCAAGTCGTTGAACAACATGATGCCAACACCGTCGTTACCAAGGTGGATATTGTTGCCGTAGACATCGGCACCACAACGCGCGTTTGTGTCGCTGTTGAACATAATGGCCCGAACACCTTGCCGAACCGGTGGTTTATAAAATTGCCGTCACTGGCATGGCGGGCGAGGATGATTACGACGTTACCGCGACTATTACAGACCGAAGTGCGTTTCTATAATGAATTGGCGGAGGCTATTCCCCTTAGCATGCCTGTTTGTCTGGCGGCGCAAAGCCGGTTTGGTTACGGTTCGACATTGGTGCTTGCCGATATTGCGGAGTTCGATGGCGTTCCCAGTGCCGCCAGCGATACTTTGACACTTGAGCAAGTGACTTTGGTTGTTGAACAGCTTGCCTGTAGTCATGCGCGATTTTGGAATAACGTGCATCTTGACCCAAAATATCGCTGGTTAGCCGGGCCGATCCGAATTTTGGAAGATTCACTGGGTACAGCTTTGGCTGTGCCGTTGATGAAGCGAGGCTTGCAGCAGGCAGGGGTGCATATACCTTCTGTTCTACATGCTCCAGCCCTTCATTATGCCCGGCATCGCCGAGCCGCAATGCGTTTTCTTTCCGACGCGCCCAAAACGCTGGTTCATCACGACTGTCATCCCGGTAATTTATTCTGGAACAAGAACAGATCAAGGGTTGGTTTTCTTGACTGGCAACTTGTCCGCATCGGCGAAGGCGTCGGCGATGTGGCTTATTTTTTGTCAACTGCGCTGAGTACAGAAACACGGAAGCTTTATGAGGCAGAGCTGTTGGTCAAGTATGCTCAAACATTGTCGGACAATGGGGTGGTAGATTTTGATAACACCCGGTTAGTGCAACGATACCGCGCTCACCTTGTTTATGCTTTTGAGGCCATGGTGGTTACACTTGCTGTGGGCGGCATGATGAATTTGGATTGTAATTTGGAGCTGATACGCCGAACGGCGGCGGCTGTTGAGGAACTAGACGCCTTCTCCGCCCTGCCGATATGAAACGTGGGATATAAGAACGGCAGGAGTCCTGTCCTTATGCATCATATTTTTCAGACAACTGCAATAACACAAAAACCGCCCCAGTCCCTCCGTCTTTAGGCGGTGCGGAGCAAAAGGCCTGAACGTCTTTGTGTTGCCTCAGCCATATGTTGAGATTGTTTTTTAGTACGGGATGGTTATCGGTCGAACGATAACCTTTGCCGTGGACAATATGTACGCAACGGCAGCCGTCTTCTACGCAGTCATACAGAAAATGCAGCAGTTGCCGTTTGGCCTCATTGCTGTTAAGTCCATGTAGGTCGATTTCTGCATCCAGTCCAAACTGTCCTTTGCGTAGTTTTTTTAAGACATTATGCTGTAGTCCCGGAGCCATAAAGCTCAGTGAGTCTTCAAGACCCACTTTTTCAATATCACATTCGACTATGCCGCTTAAGTGTTCCTCTATGTTAATGGCCTGGGATTTGGGGAATGGCTTGGGTTTGCTATCCTTTGTTAATAGCACTTTATCGCTTTTTACAGCGTGTACTTTACCGATAGTGAGACGAAATAAATCGCTGTCTTCTGGAGTAGGGTTTTTTTTTGCCACGAAAGCTGATTTTGTTGTGTATTGTTGCTAATATGGTCGATTTTATAGCTTAATCGGCTTCAGGGCGATTGATAATGCATATTTTGTTAAGTAATGATGATGGCTACTTGGCTGAAGGGCTCAATGCATTAGCCAATGCATTGAGCCCTCATGCCGAAATATCCGTAGTAGCTCCAGATAGAAACCGTAGCGCGGCGAGTAATTCTTTAACGTTGGAAATGCCGTTACGCGCTTATGCAACGGACAACGGTTTTATTAAAGTCGATGGTACACCCACCGATTGCGTGCATTTGGCAATAACCGGCTTGTTAAAAAACGAGCCGGATATGGTCTTTGCCGGTATTAATCATGGCTCTAATTTAGGCGATGACGTGCTTTATTCGGGTACTGTTGCGGCAGCGTCCGAAGGGCGTTTTTTAGGGTTGCCCGCCGTTGCCATTTCGTTGGCGGGCAGTAATCCAGTTCATTTTGAAACCGCTGCACATGTTGCAGTGACGCTGTTGCGGCAATTGATCAACAGTCCCTTGCCGCAAGACACTATCCTCAATGTCAATGTGCCTGATGTTTCCCTTAAAGACTTAAAAGGCTATCAGGCAACCCGGCTCGGTCAGCGGCATAAATCGGAGCCGGTCATCATGAGTCAGGATCCTCGCGGGCGCATTATTTACTGGGTAGGGCCTCCGGGGGCGGAGCAGGATGCAGGTCCCGGCACTGATTTTTATGCCATTAATGCAGGTTTCGTGTCGGTTACCCCGTTACAGTTGGATTTGACCAGGTATGAACGGATCAATGATTTAAAGGCGTGGCTGCCCGAGGAGCATGTTTTATGATTCAAAGCCTGCAAGGAATAGGCATGACCTCTTCGCGCACCCGTGAGCGCATGATTAATCGGTTAATGGAGCAAGGCATCCGAAGCAACAAAATTTTGGATGTCATACGCAATACGCCCAGGCATATTTTTATGGATGAGGCCTTGGCCAGTCGCGCTTATGAAGATACTGCACTGCCGATTGGCTACAATCAGACGATTTCACAGCCTTATATTGTCGCAAAAATGACAGAGCTGCTGTTGGCCTCATCAGGTCGATTGGCAAAAGTGTTGGAAATAGGCACCGGCTGCGGTTACCAAACGGCAATTCTGGCGCAGCTTGTCGATCATGTCTATTCCGTTGAAAGAATCGCGCCGTTGCAGAAAAAAGCTAAAGATCGGCTCTGGAACTTAAAACTCAAAAATGTCAGTTACTTGCACAGCGATGGCGGTTGGGGATGGCTGGGTCATGCGCCGTATGATGGCATTCTGGTTGCTGCCGCACCGCCTGAAATCCCGGAAATGCTGTTGCAGCAAATGGCTGTCGGCGGTGTGATGGTTATTCCTATTGGCAAAGGCGGTAGCCAGCAGTTACAGAGAGTAACGCGTACAGAAAGTGGTTATGATGTTGAAAAGTTGGAGCCGGTTATTTTTGTGCCTTTTTTATCCGGAAGGAAATAAGTTTTTTTCGAAAACTGCATGACACAATCTTTTGCAGAATTCTCATTTTTTCGATGCCGCGCCAATGGGCCGTAGTCATTTTAGTGTTATAAAACGCTATTTTTCGCGGATAACCGACGTTGATCTGTTTTTATATTTGACAGCATTGTGCCCTGGTTACAGGTCATCCATTACCCGGAAAATTAGTCGCCCTTCAGCAAAAAAAATCGGTTCGAACGGTGCGAATTTTGGACGATATTTGCGCCAATTTCTTACAAAGGCGTTTTACTATGCCTGCTGCTGTTCTTAATAGGGTGATTTTTGTCTTTTTTGGTGGGAGACCACTGCTTCTAACATCTCTTCTGCGGTATGTTTTTGTTTCGAGTTAATCTAAAAGCGATCAACAGTGCTTAGTCTATTGAAGTGATGAATATTAATAAGCAGCATAAAAGTTTGTGTTAATTCGTGTTCTGGTTGGCATTTCTATTTTATTGGAATTATTAACGATAAGTGGCATGTTATTTTTGAGACAAAGTAAGCAGTTATAGAATTTTCCGCGCATCAATTTAAGGTTAAGATCGGTTCCTATGAAAATGAACTTTGACTCAAAAAAGATTCTGGTGATCGAGGATCAGGCGATCATACGAGAAACCATTAAACACATATTATATTCGTTGGGTGTACGACACATCGTTGAAGCGGGAACCGGCGTTAATGGCATAGTGGAGATGAGGCGCAGCCAATTCGATATTGTCCTCTGCGATTATAATCTTGGCGACGGGAAAAATGGCCAGCAGGTTTTGGAAGAAGCAAAACATTTTAAGTTACTGCCGTTTAATGCTGTTTTTATAATGATTACCGTTGAACAGAGCAAGAATATGGTGCTCAGCGCTCTCGACTGCAAGCCTGATGATTACCTGATAAAACCCTTTAACCGCCTGCAACTTTCAACCCGGATCGAACGATGTATTGTCCGCAAGGAATATCTTGCCAGTATTGAACGTGAAATAGATATAGGTAACGTTTATCAAGCGATACAAAACTGTGAAAAACTGCTTCAGCAAGGCGATAAAAAAACGCGCTTACATGTATTGAGGATACGCGCCGACTTGGCGCTTGTAATCAGTGATTTCAAGGCAGCCAAAAGAATTTATGAGGAGATACTGCAAGAAAGGGAGGATATTCCCTGGGCTAAGTTGGGCATAATTGTTATCGTGTTTTTTGATGGTAATTATGAGCAGGCTGTTGAGTCTCTTCAGCAGTTTATCGGTCAATATCCTATGATGTTGGAAGCTTATGACTGGTTGGCAAAGTCGTACGAAGCCTTAGGTGACAATGAAGAGGCGTTAGTCACGATTAACCTGGCGATTGATCTTTCACCTCAAACTATTTTAAGACAGCAAAGACTGGCCTTGTTGGCTGATAAAACTGAAAATATTGAAGTTGCAAAAAAGGCCTATAAAGCAGCGATTAGTCTAGGCAAACATTCTGTATATGGATCATCCAGTGATTTTTCAGGTTTGGCTAAAGCTCACTTAAAATCCAATTCAGCTGGCGATGCACTGAAGATATTGAATGACATGAACAAATGCTTTTTTAATGATCCGGATTCAAGGCTTAGAGCTGCAATATTGGAAATCGAGATCCAAAAAGCAAAAAATAACGGCGTAGTGGCGGAGAAGCCTTATGAAAAGGCATTCAAATTAAACGAGCAGTTTGGTAAGCAAATAGCCAGAGAACTACGCCTGGAAATGGCAAAGATCAGTCATCTGAGCGGGGCCAGTGAAATCACCGATGAAATTCTTACGGATTTAATTAAAACCAACATTGATGATAAACATTTTATCGGTGACATTGACAAAATGTGTAACACATTTATCGGTGATAATTATGCGAACGATTTGATTGATCGGATAAAACAGGAGTTAGTGGGTATTAATAATGCTGGAGTCAACTTATTTAAGGAAGGCAAAATTAAAGAGGCTCTCGCAATTTTTGAAGATGCGATCAAAAAAATGCCTAATAACAAGGCAATCACTTTAAGCATGCTGAAAATCAGTATCCATGATCTTAAAACATCTAGACCCGATCCTAAAAAAACCATGCTGGTTCAGTCTTATATCAATAACGCTATTAAAATAGGTGTTTCCCACGATCAAATTGGCAGTATTCAACTGGAGCTTGACAAGATTCAATATCAAAATCCATTAACCCAAAAATCATAGTTTACCCTATTGGATTATCTGGGAACTTTGCGAGCAATTGGCTTTCAGGTTTGCTGATATCGGGTAACGATAAATAGAATGCGCTTGATTTTAGGTGATTTACTACGTTAATGCAGGAAGATAGCGCGGGATATAGAGGGGGGTGTAGCCGAGCAGCGAACTGCCCGGCGTACCTTTTCCAGCTTACTTCTTTTTGTTGCGTTCGTTCACTTCTTTGATAACTTCTTCCGACACGTTTTTCGGGCACGGTAAATAGTGCGAGAATTCCATGGAGAACTGACCGCGACCGGAGGTCATGGTGCGCAAGTCGCCGATATAGCCGAACATTTCGCTCAGCGGTACATCAGACTTGATACGAACACCGGTTACGCCCGCATCTTGTGATTTGATCATGCCGCGGCGACGGTTAAGATCGCCGATAACATCACCCACATGGTCTGATGGCGTGAAAGTGTCAACTTTCATGATCGGTTCGATCAGTTGCGGTCCTGCTTTTGGAATCGATTGACGGAAAGCCGCTTTCGCAGCAATTTCAAACGCAATTGCAGAGGAGTCAACCGCGTGGAAACCACCGTCGGTTAAAATGACTTTAAAGTCCAAGCAAGGGAATCCGGCCAACACGCCTTTGTCCAGCATGCTCTTAAAGCCTTTTTCAACTGCCGGCCAGTATTCGCGGGGTACGTTACCGCCGGTAACCGCGGATTCAAACACAAAACCGCTGCCGGGTTCGCCGGGCTGGATAATGTAGTTGATTTTTCCGTATTGGCCTGAACCGCCTGATTGCTTCTTGTGGGTATATTCGTCTTCAACCGCTTTGGTAATCGTTTCGCGGTAGGCCACTTGGGGCTTGCCGACAATAACGTCAACGCCGTGGGTACGTCTTAAGATGTCGACTTTAATGTCAAGATGCAACTCGCCCATGCCTTTAAGAATGGTTTCGCCACTGTCTTCATCAGTCTCAACGTGGAAAGAAGGATCTTCCTGAATCATTTTGCCCAGCGCGATTCCCATTTTTTCGGAAGCCGCTTTGTCTTTCGGTGAAATCGCTAATGAGATAACGGGATCAGGGAAGACCATCGGTTCCAATGTTGCCGGGAATTTCGGATCGCATAGTGTGTGGCCGGTTTGCACATTCTTCATGCCCAGTACCGCAACAATGTCGCCCGCTTGCGCTGAATCCAGTTCATTACGTGTGTCAGCATGCATTTCTACGATACGGCCGATACGCTCGGTTTTGCCGGTAAAGGTATTAAGTACTGATGTACCTTTTTCCAGTTTACCGGAGTAGATGCGCAGGAACGTCAACGCGCCAAAACGGTCATCCATGATTTTAAATGCCAGTGCGCGTAGCGGTTTTTCGGCATCAACGATAGCAAAGGTGCCCGTTGGGTTACCTTCCAGATCGACTTCAGGCTGTGGTTTAACTTCTGTCGGGCAAGGCAGGTAATCGATAACGCCGTCAAGAACCAATTGCACGCCTTTGTTTTTGAAAGACGAACCACAAAAGGTCGGGAAGAAATCCAGGTTAATCGTACCTTTGCGGATACAACGTTTGATGGTGTCGATATCGGGTTCTTCGCCTTCAAGGTATCTTTCCATGACATCGTCAAACTGATCGGCAACTTGGTCGATCATTTTTTCACGCCATTTTTCGGTGTCTGCCACCATGTCGGCAGGAATGTCTTTGATTTCGTAGTTCATTGGGTCGCCGGAATCATCCCATATCCAGGCTTTGCGGGTCAGTAGGTCGACCACGCCGGAGAATTGGTCTTCAGTACCGATAGGTAAGGTCATAACCAGCGGCACAGCGCCGAGCACTTCTTCAACTTGCTTGACCACGCGGTAGAAATCAGCGCCTATACGATCCAGTTTGTTGATATAGATAACGCGAGCTACTTCAGAGTCGTTGGCATAACGCCAGTTAGTTTCTGATTGGGGTTCTACGCCGCCTGAACCGCAGAAAACGCCGATACCGCCGTCAAGAACTTTCAGTGAACGATAAACTTCAATAGTAAAGTCAACGTGTCCCGGGGTGTCGATAATATTAAAACGATAGTCTTTCCAGAAACAAGTGGTTGCAGCCGACTGAATGGTGATGCCGCGCTCCTGCTCTTGTTCCATGAAGTCAGTGGTTGCCGCGCCATCGTGTACTTCACCGATTTTGTGGATTTTACCGGTAAGTTTTAAAATCCGCTCGGTAGTCGTTGTTTTACCGGCATCGACGTGAGCGAAGATGCCGATGTTTCTGTAATGCGCTAAATCTGTCATGTTTTTACTCTAAAGTTGGGCATAAAAAACTTTTTTGGTGACCGCTCTCAATAATCATTCATTGTTTGAACGCTTATTGAGGACTCGTACCGGGGCGGTGGGCTACATATCATAACCGCAGTCACACAACCTAAGACCGCGGTGGCGGTAGCCATCGGAGTGGATGAAATGCGTTGGGTACATGCGGGTAGCTCAAAGCCGAGTGAGGTGCATTTATTTGAGTCACCATCGCTGCTCACTCGTCCAGCTTCGAAAGCCCGCTATTTTAACCTAAAAACTTTGGTAAAAATATAGAAAACCCATGTGTTATGTTGTAGTCACACTAAAATGGCTGAATCTATTTAGTCATTTCATGTCAGTGTTTTGAAGAAAGACAACCTTGAAACCTTGATGGTACAGTCCCAAGCGTTTTTATATGCATAAAGACGGGCTACGCAATGCCATGTATTTTAGCAATAGTCCTGTTGGTTTTTGGTATTGTTGATCGGCAAAGACAGGCATGGGATATTATTTTTTATAGATAATGTCATCAGATTAAGGGCAGTCTGTTCCGGTTACTGCGTCCAACCATAAGCAGTGTTTGAAAAAGCGCTGCGTAAAAGGGATATGAATAGAGGTTTATCTATATATAATTGAATTAAAGTGTCGTAAAAACAGCTACATTTACAGATATGTTATTGTAGAATATTCGATTGACAGCAGGAGATTCAGATTATGATTGTCGCTGATATTATGACCGCTAATCCGGTTAAGGTTAACATGGATACCGAGCTATTGGTGATCAAGGACATTTTTGATCATGTCTATTTTCATCATCTGCTGGTTGAAAATGAAGCGGACAAAACTATTGCCGGCGTTATTTCGGATCGTGATTTATTGAGTGCTCTAAGTCCCTATATTCATACAGCTGCAGAAACTTTGCGCGATCAGGAAACTTTAAAAAAACGCGCTCATCAAATCATGTCGCGCCAAATTGATACCGTGACACCAACAACCGATTGCAATATTGCCGTACAAAAAATGCTGGATGCGGATGTATCCTGTCTGCCTGTCGTAGGCGATGACAACGTTATCTTGGGTATCGTTACCTGGAAGGATTTCTTAATACATTATTTAAAACAACAATCGCCCGAAAACTATAAATATCTTGTTATGAAACATGATTGGCGTAATGACAGGAATCAGTAAGGCAAACAACAAAAAATCATCTTTGTCCGCACAAGAAAATGTCGCTTGTTTTGGCAAGGCTTAAAGTGAAGTATTACTGGTAAAAAAATAATGACATCGAAGAACGATCTTCTAAACCTTAATTTAATGGAAATGGACATGGAAGTAGTCCCCTCCAAAATTATAGCGGAACCCCATTCTCTTAATGAATGGACACACGTGTTGTGTAATGAAGAAATGCCGATATTTTCCAATACTGCACTCAGTATTCATGACGTTTTAAGTGATGATAGAAAAGGCGCTATGGAGTTGGCGTCTGTTATCTTGCAGGACCCGAATCTGACGGTTAAATTATTAAAAATCAGCAACACGCCTCATTACAATCCGTCGCGCCAGAAAATGGTTACGGTATCGCGGGCCATTATTATGATTGGCTCCGAGGTTATTCGCGAGTTAACGTTGGTTTGCTCCTTTTTGGAATGCATTCTATCCGCGACCAACAAACAGCAGGCCAATGAAGAAATAGCCCAAGCTATTCATGCTGCGGTACATGCAAAGTCCATAGCGATGGCCGCAAGCGATTCATCGCCGGAAGAGGTTTTTATTGCCACGTTACTTAACCATATCGGCAGTATTTCTTTCTGGTGTTTTTGCGGCGATCAGGGAGAGCGCATTCAAGCTTTAATAAATAAAGGAAATTGCACTCGCGAAGAAGCGGAGAAGCAAGTGCTGGGCTTTAAATTGACAGAACTTGGTGCTTGCTTAAGTAAGGCCTGGAAATTAGGCGGCTTGATTGAAGAGTCTATCAAGCCAGGCGTAGCGTCCAAAAACCCCAGAGTAGGCTTGGTTTACTTAGGGTATGAAATTACCGAGGCATTAAAAGAGGGCGTCGGTTCAAAGAAATATGATGCTTGTATCAGGAAGATTGAAACTCTTACCAAGGAGTCTCCAAAAGTTATAATTGAAAAGCTTCAAAATAACACCGCCAACGCCTCTGATATGGCTTGTCAATTCGGCGCGACTGATGCCGCCATGCTCATTCAAAGTCGTCTGCATAAAGCGGTCGATTTGGAAGAACCATTACCGGTTATTGATAAAAAACAACTGCAACTCCATATTTCGCAAGATATTATTTCAATCATAAGTGACCAGTTTGATATCAATTTATTGCTTGAAACGGTGCTTGAGGGGATTCATCGGGGTATCGGTATGGATCGAACTATTTTTTCTCTGTTAGTCACCGACAAACAGTCCCTTAAAGAAAGGCTGTCTTTGGGTTGGCGCAAAGACACGTATGAGCATAAGGCTATTTTCAATATCTCGGAAACACCACCCAATATTTTTTTTCATGTTCTGGCCGGTACTCAGGCTTTCTGGGCGAAGCCTTTGGTTAATGGCAAGTTGTATACACTTCGAGATATTAATGTAGTTGGAAAAAACGAATGTTTTATTATGCCGATTTTTTCCAACAGTATACCGATTGGTTTAATTTATACCGATCGGGGAATCAGCAGTCAACCGTTAACTGAGGAGGATTTTAATGCTTTTAAATATTTTGCCCAACAGGCAAATATAGGTCTTGCGATTTACCGTATGCAGCGGGCGGTTAATGGAAAAAAAGATAGCAGTATTGACCAGAACAGCGGTTATTAAACTTGCCAGGCGGACGGCTTGGCAGGGCTATCACAATATTGATCGAGTAACTTTATAAAATAATCCCGATCAATTTCCTCGGCGCCAAAGCTTTCCAAATGCCTTGTGTGGACTTGGCAGTCTATCAGTTGGTAGTCCCAGGATTGAAGCTGTTGAACCAGGGTAGCGAAAGCTACTTTGGATGCATCCGTTCTGGTATGAAACATGGATTCGCCCAAAAAAACCTGCCCTAGTGCGACACCGTATAATCCTCCAACCAGTTCATCGCCAATCCAGGTTTCAACCGAATGAGCAAATCCGGCTTGATGCAGTTGATTATAAGCCGCGTTGATTTCTGCTGTTATCCATGTGCCTGCGGCGTCTTTGCGAGGATCAGCACAGGCGGTAATGACTTCATTAAAAGCCTGATCAAAGGTGACTGAAAAAATATTTTTCCGCAAGGTTTTCTGCAAGCTGCGGGAAATAATCAGCTTATCGGGGAATAAAACCAAGCGAGGATCGGGCGACCACCATAAGATAGGATCACCGCTGTTATACCAAGGAAATATTCCGTGCCGATAAGCGTTTAGCAACCTGTTTTGGGACAGGCATCCGCCGATGGCAAGTAAGCCGTCCGGTTCTCGGAGGGCTGCGCACGCCAAAGGGAAATCTTGATTTGGGTTTTGGGAGTCAAGAACAGTCAGTCGCATAGTTTGACTTAACTTAAGGTATAAAACTGAAAAACCATGTCAGTTATTAAACCAAAATTGTAGCTCAACCGACTAATTCATCAAGGAATTTTTCTGCATCCAACGCCGCCATACAGCCCGCTCCTGCTGAAGTAATGGCTTGTTTATAAACGGAATCCATTACATCGCCTGCAGCAAATACGCCTTCAACGCTGGTTGCGGTGGCGTTTCCGTGAATGCCGCTTTTGACTTTAATATAGCCATGCTCCATATCCAGCTGGCCCTCAAAAATACCGGTATTGGGGGTGTGACCAATGGCTATAAATACGCCATGTACATCCAGATCTTTGGTCGAGCCATCCAAAGCGTTTTTGATTCTAAGGCCGGTAACGCCCATATCGTCTCCCAGCACCTCATCCAGTTGATGATTCCATTCAATGACGACATTGCCGTTTTGCGATTTTTCAACCAGTTTGTCAGAGAGGATTTTTTCGGAACGGAATTTGTCGCGGCGATGTACGACAATGACCTTTGAGGCGATATTGGACAAATAAAGTGCTTCTTCAACAGCTGTATTGCCGCCACCGATGACCGCAACGGGCTTATTCCTGTAGAAAAAACCGTCGCAGGTCGCGCAAGCTGAAACGCCCTTGCCTTTGAAAGCTTCCTCGGATTCCAGACCCAAATAACGCGCTGAAGCGCCGGTTGCAATAATCAGTGCATCGCAGGTGTAAGTGCCTGAGTCGCCGGTTAATGTGAAAGGGCGAGCGGATAAATCAGCCATGTGAATATGGTCGAAAATTATCTCGGTAGCGAAGCGTTCAGCGTGTTTATGCATTCTTTCCATGAGCGCCGGTCCTTGCAATCCTTCAATATCGCCGGGCCAGTTATCCACTTCGGTCGTTGTCGTTAATTGACCGCCTTGTTGCATACCCGTGATGATAACCGGATTCATGTTGGCTCGTGCAGCATAGATTGCAGCCGTATAGCCGGCGGGGCCGGAGCCTAGAATCAAAAGGCGGCAATGTTTGGAATCACTCATTAAAAATCCTTTGCGGGGAAAGACAGGAAGAAATTAATTATGAAGATGAAAGCGTGTTTCGTAAACTGTTTTATCAGAATAGCCGACGGATAATGGCAGAAATGCGAACGGGAGTTTATTGCAGACATTACTAATGTAAAACATCTCATTATTGATCTATAATTATGTTTTATTAGTAATTTATGTGACGAGTTGTTAAATATGGCTGCTGTAATGGAAGAAAAAACCTTTCGTGGGTTGCGTGAAGTTGCTTTATTAGGCTTCATTGCAGGCGCATTATTTTTTTTAATTTCGCTGATTACTTTTAGTAACGAGGACGCAGGCTGGACGCATAGCGGATCAGTACAGACAGTCTCTAACGCTTGCGGTGTCTTTGGAGCGTGGATCGCTGATTTCACGCTCAGCTGTTTCGGTTTGGTCGCTTATCTGTTTCCGGTCATGATCTTCTGGCAAGGTTACCTGATTTACACCCAGGGCAGACAAGGCCGCGAAAAAATGATTATCGCGCTGCAATGGGTAGGGTCTATAGCGACTATCATTTCAGGCGCCGCATTATTGAATTTGTATTTATTAAGAATAGGGATCGAACTGCCCAGCAACACCGGCGGTATTTTAGGCCAGGAAACCGGCAATGCCTTGCTGGTAGTCTTCGGCAATTCGGGGGCGACGCTATTCTTGCTGGTGATTTTATTGGCTGGTGTTACTTTGGTTACCGGGGTGTCATGGGTCACGGTAATAGATGTTATCGGCAAATATACCGTATTTATATGTCGGGTTTTTTGTGGTAGCGTTCTAAGCTTGTTACAGGAACGTTCGGTCAATCGTACCCAGACGTTGGTGGATAGCCCCGCGAAGTCGGAGCTTAAGAGAAAAGCCAGTGCTAAAGCTATACCGAATATCGAAAAGCCTGTAGAAAAAATAGTAAAGAACGCGCTTCCACTTAAAAAACAGCCGGCCATTAAATACGACGCCAGCAAAGGCGTATTGCCCTCTCTGGAATTACTGGATCACCGGGACACCCGCGTTATAGGTTATTCGCAAACCGATTTGGAAGAAATGTCACGCTTGGTGGAAGATATCTTGGCCGATTTTAACGTCGCCGTCGCCGTCGTCGGCTTTCATCCAGGCCCCGTTATCACCCGTTTTGAATTACAACCTGCGGCAGGCGTTAAAGTCAGCCGTATCAGCACCCTGTCCAAAGATTTGGCCAGAGCATTGTCAGTTACCAGTGTTCGTATCGTTGAAATTATTCCTGGTAAATCGGTAGTCGGTCTTGAAATTCCCAATCGGGAGCGGGAAATGGTGACCTTGCGCGAATTATTGGTGTCAGCGCCGTTTGAAAAATCGAAATCCATGTTGACTCTGGCGATGGGCAAGGATATTTCCGGCACGCCGATGGTTGCCGATCTGGGTAAAATGCCTCATGCGCTGGTTGCTGGTACCACAGGTTCCGGTAAATCGGTCGCTATCAACACCATGATTCTCAGTCTGCTTTATAAAGCAACACCAGAACAGGTGCGCATGATCATGATTGACCCGAAAATGTTGGAGTTATCGGTTTATGAAGGCATTCCTCATTTATTGACCCCCGTCGTAACCGATATGAAGGAAGCCAGTAACGCGCTACGCTGGGCGGTTGCCGAAATGGAAAGACGTTACAAGTTAATGTCCAAAATGGGCGTCAGAAACCTTGCCGGATTTAATCAGTTGATAGAAGATGCGACGGCAAGAGGCGAGACCATCAGGGACCCCATGTTTCAAATGATTAATCCGCTGGAAGAAGGGGAAGAATACCCTACCTTAAATACCCTGCCCAGCATTGTCATCGTCATCGACGAATTAGCCGACATGATGATGATCGTCGGTAAGAAAGTTGAAGAACTGATCGCCCGGCTGGCGCAAAAAGCCCGCGCGGCCGGCATTCATTTGATTCTAGCCACGCAACGCCCATCGGTTGATGTATTAACCGGCCTGATTAAAGCTAACGTACCGACCCGGATTTCATTTCAGGTATCGTCTCGCATCGACTCGCGCACCATTCTCGATCAAGGCGGCGCGGAAACTTTGCTAGGCAATGGCGATATGCTGTTTCTGCCTTCAGGCACCAGCATCCCCATCCGTGCTCACGGCGCTTTTGTCGATGACCATGAAGTGCATCGCGTGGTTGAATTTTTAAAACAAACCGCACCGCCGAATTATCTTGAAGACATCACCCGCGAACTTTCCGCTTCCGGTGATGGTTACAGCATGAACGGTGGTGGCGGTAATGGCGATTCCGAGACTGATGCTTTGTACGACGAAGCCGTGCAATTTGTCACTGAAACTCGTAAAGCCTCAATATCCAGCGTACAAAGACGCTTTAAAGTCGGCTACAATCGCGCCGCAACCATGATTGAAGGCATGGAGGCGGCCGGCGTTGTCAGTTCTCCTGAAAGCAATGGTTCAAGAGTCGTACTGGCGCCGTCGCCCGTAAGAGATTAACGATGAACATTGCGGTGTGCGGAGTCGCTATTGTGCTGATGGCGACTCTGGGCAGCCTGGTTATCGTCAGACGCAATTCTCCCCAGCAGCCGATACAAGTCAAGGCAGTGCTTTTCGGGCTTTATTTCTGGGGGTTGGTGTTTTTACAGCTGGTTGTATTCGGGTTGTTCATGGGCTAAAGCGCAGGCTAAGGAATAAAATACACCATATTGCCATAACAGAAAATAAAGTAATAAAAGGTATTGTTTCATCAATTGATTTTGTAAGGGAGTACTTGAAACAAAATATTCAACAGGTCATCCAATAGATTACTTATGCCTTTGGACGGTTTTATTGAAATAATAGCGGCTTCTCCATGATGTTTGGAAAAATAAAATCGAATGGATAAGGCGGCAGTAAGTTTTTGAGATAAAAAGACTTGTATATAAAGAAAGATAAACATGAACTGGGCTTTTAGGTTTATTGACAATAGCTCAATGAGCTGATACTTTGCCTCGCTGGCACTCGTCTTAATGGAGTGCTAAATTTGGTTGCAGAGGTTGGTGTGAGTAATACGCAATTTTTAAATGAGCGGTCGTTGCAGTTATTGAAATCACTGGTCGAGCGCTATATCAGTGATGGCCAGCCGGTGGGTTCACGGGCTTTATCAAAAGATTCGGATTTAAACTTAAGTCCGGCAACTATTCGCAATGTCATGGCCGACCTGGAAGACCTAGGTTTGGTGCATTCACCCCATACTTCGGCAGGAAGGGTGCCTACGGTCAGCGGCTACCGCTTGTTTGTCGATACCTTATTGACGGTTAAGCCAATGGAGTCGAAAGATTTAACCCGACTGCACCAAGGCTTGTCGTTGAGCGAGGACAGCAGCGATATGATCGGCGTCGCATCGCGCCTACTTTCAGAATTAACGCAGATGGCCGGGGTGGTGACCTTGCCTAAAAGAGAGCAGGTATGCTTGCGGCATATCGAGTTTCTATCTTTATCTCACACCCGCGTGTTAGTTATTTTTGTTACCAATGAGCAGGAAGTTCATAACAAAATCATCCATACCTCCAAAGTATTCAGTCCTGCCGAACTACAGCAGGCAGCCAACTATTTAAATTCAATTTATTCCGGCCGCAGCCTTGATGCGGTGCGCAAAGCGGTTTTAAAAGAGTTGCAGGAAGACCAGGAACGCATGACAAATCTGTCTGGAACAGATTTGCATTTACCCGAAGGGTGTCGGGCAGGAAAGCCCGGCATGACAAATCTGTCTGGAACAGATTTGCATTTACCCGAAGGGTGTCGGGCAGGAAAGCCCGGCATGAATCAGGGCATGCTGGATGCGGTAAAAATGGCGCAACTGGCGTTCGATCAGGACAATAAAAAAGATGATTATGTGCTGACCGGCGAAACCAATTTAATGGGTTTTTCCGAGTTGTCGGATATGGAGCGGCTAAAAAGCCTGTTTGAAGCGTTCAGTCAAAAGCAGGGCGTTATTCATTTGCTGGACCAATGTATGAAAGCCGACGGCGTGCAGATATTTATCGGCGAAGAATCGGGCTATCGGGCTTTCGATCATTGCAGTCTGGTGACCTCATCCTATTCGGTCAGCAACGAAGTGGTCGGGGTATTGGGCGTTATCGGGCCGACGCGTATGGCCTATGAGAAAATCATCCCTTTTGTCGATGTGACGGCAAAATTGTTGGGAGCCGCCTTGAATCCAAAATCAACGACCCCACTATAAATAATGTCTTTTTGTGCCTTCGGGTATGGGTATTAATTTTAAATATTAAGGAGCTATAAATAATGAGTACTGATCAGGAATCGCCTGAATCTCAGGTTAAAACTGAAGGCGAAGCGGTTGTAGAGCCGCCGCATACCGAACTAGTCGAACACGAGCTTACAATTGAGGAGTTACAGCAGGCCTTGGCCCAAGCTGAGCAAAAAGCTCAGGAGAACTGGGACAAAGCAGTTCGCGCACAGGCGGAAATGGAAAACCTGAAAAGAAGAACGCAAAAGGATCTAGAAGATGCGCACAAATTTGCGCTGACAGGTTTTGCCAAGGAGCTATTGCCGGTATTAGACAGTTTGGTATTAGGTTTGCAGGCGGCAACCGGCGATAGCGAAGAAGTGAAAAAATTTCGTGAAGGTAGCGACTTAACGATAAAACAGTTCGAATCAGTATTTGCAAAATTCAAAATTGAAGCAATTGATCCCATCGGTCAGCCGTTTAATGCGGAACTGCATCAGGCCATGGCTATGCAGGCCGTAGAAGGAGCCGAGCCGAATACGGTGGTTAACGTTTTCCAAAAAGGATATATGTTGAACGGACGTTTGCTTCGTCCCGCGATGGTTTTAGTTGCTAAAGCCGCTGAAAAAAAACCGACAGATAGTCCTAGCATCGATGAACAGGCTTGAAATCAAATAAAGCAGCCTCATATTTGTAATAACTTTTACTTTTTAAATAAATTCAAGTCTGGAGAACTCAATGGCTAAAATAATCGGCATAGATTTAGGAACAACAAACTCGTGCGTTGCGGTACTGGAAAACGGCGTAGCGAGAGTGATTGAAAACAGCGAAGGCGCGCGTACTACGCCGTCCATTATCGCTTTTACCAGTGACGATGAAGTATTGGTTGGACAGTCTGCAAAACGTCAGGCGGTTACTAACCCAAAAAATACCGTATTTGCGATCAAGCGTTTGATCGGTCGTCGCTTTAAAGACGATGTCGTACAAAAAGACATCAAAATGGTGCCTTATAAAATCGTCGAAGCTGAAAACGGCGATGCCTGGGTTGAAGTTCACGGCAAAAAAATGGCGGCTCCCGAGATTTCAGCGCGTATCTTGATGAAGTTGAAAAAAGATGCTGAAGCCTATTTAGGCGAAGAAGTCACCGAAGCCGTAATTACCGTACCGGCTTATTTTAATGACTCGCAACGCCAAGCGACTAAAGACGCCGGTCGTATTGCCGGACTTGAAGTTAAACGTATTATCAATGAACCGACCGCATCTGCATTGGCTTTTGGCATGGATAAGCCTAAAGGCGACACTAAAATTGCAGTGTATGACTTAGGCGGCGGTACCTTTGATATTTCCATTATTGAAATTGCCGAGATAGAAGGCGAGCATCAGTTCGAAGTGTTATCGACCAACGGCGATACTTTCCTGGGTGGTGAAGATTTCGACTCAAGAATCATTGAATTTTTAGCGGCAGAATTCAAAAAAGAAAGCGGCGTTGACGTGCATAACGATCCGTTAGCCTTGCAACGCCTAAAGGAAGCGGCCGAAAAAGCCAAGATTGAACTGTCTTCAAGCCAGCAAACCGACGTGAATCTGCCTTACATTACCGCAGATGCATCAGGTCCCAAGCATTTGAATGTTAAATTGACCAGAGCCAAACTGGAATCGCTGGTTGAAGAGCTGATTAATCGCACTAAAGGTCCTTGCGAAATGGCGCTGAAAGACGCCAAATTATCAGCATCGGATATTAATGACGTGATTTTGGTCGGCGGTCAAACCCGTATGCCGAAAGTACAGGAAATGGTAAAAGCCATTTTCGGTAAAGAACCGCGCAAAGACGTTAACCCTGATGAAGCGGTTGCTTTAGGCGCGGCGATTCAGGCGGGCGTTCTGGGTGGCGAAGTTAAAGACGTGTTGTTGTTGGATGTTATCCCGTTATCATTGGGTATCGAAACGATGGGCGGCGTAATGACCAAACTGATCGAGAAAAACACCACGATCCCAACCAATGCATCGCAAGTATTTTCTACGGCGGACGACAATCAAACTGCAGTGACCGTGCATGTATTGCAAGGTGAGCGTGAAGTCGCAGCAGCAAACAAATCGTTGGGACGTTTCGATCTGGCCGATATTCCACCCGCACCGCGCGGTATTCCGCAAATTGAAGTTGCATTCGATATCGATGCCAACGGTATTTTGAACGTGTCCGCAAAAGACAAGGCGACCGGTAAAAAACAATCCATCGTTATCAAAGCATCCAGCGGTTTGTCGGATGATGAAGTTGATCGCATGATTAAAGATGCTGAAGCGCATGCTGATGAAGACCGTAAACTGACTCAATTGGTGTCGGCGCGTAACCATGCTGACGGTATGATCCATGCGACTGAAAAATCGATGAAAGAGCTGGGCGACCAAGTCGGCGCCGATGAAAAAACCAGCATCGAACATGCGATTGAAGCACTGAAAACTGCGATTAAAGGCGATGATAAAGCGGAAATTGAAGCCAAAACGAACGACTTGACTGAGTTGTCCGGAAAACTGGCCGAACGCGTTTACGCACAAAAATCGGCCGCTGAAGGCGAGTCTTCCGGCGCTCATGCTTCTTCAGAGCATCATGCGGCTGATGACGGTGTTGTCGATGCCGAGTTTGAAGAAGTTAAAGATGACGATAAGAAATAAGATGTAGGTTGGGGTGCACTATCCCCCTATGCATTAACTTAAGGCATAAAACCACGAAGAACACGAAGCTCGCGAAGAAAAAACTTCGTGTCCCTTCGTGTTCTTTTTGCGGTTTAGTAACCACCTCTTATCCCGGGTATCTCAGACAAAATCAGACGATGATAACCACCAAAATCCAACAATAGAATATTGAACCATGGCAAAAGAAGATTTTTACAAGCTTCTCGGTGTAGACAGAAACGCCAGTGATGCAGAGATTAAGAAAAGCTATCGCAGCAAGGCGATGAAGCATCATCCGGACAGAAATAAAGATAATCCGGTAGAGGCTGAGGCCAAGTTTAAGCAGATTAAAGAGGCTTACGAAGTTTTATCGGACCCTAAAAAACGTTCCGCTTACGACCAGTTCGGCCATGCCGGAATTGATCCTTCGATGGGCGGAGGGCGTTCCGGCGGTTTCGGCGGCGGTGAAAGTTTCAGCGATATTTTCGGCGATATTTTTGGCGGAGGAAGACAGCAGCGGAGCAACGTTCAGCGTGGCTCTGACCTGCGTTACAACCTGGAATTAACGCTCGAAGAAGCCGTGTTCGGGACCGATGCCAAAATCCGCGTGCCGGTACTGGTTACCTGCGGCGAATGTAGCGGTTCCGGCGCTAAAAAAGGCTCCAGTCCAGTTATCTGTTCAACTTGTCACGGTCACGGCCAAGTCAGGATGCAACAGGGTTTCTTTTCGGTTCAACAAACCTGTCCAACCTGCCGCGGTACCGGCAAACAGATAAAAGATCCTTGCGGCGTATGTTACGGCCAGGGGCGAGTCCAGGAAAATAAAACCCTGTCCGCAAAAATCCCGGCCGGTGTCGATACCGGCGATCGGATACGTTTGGCTGGAGAAGGTGAGGCTGGAGAATTCGGCGGCCCGGCAGGCGATCTTTATGTCCAGGTTCAGGTAAAAGATCATCAGATTTTTACCCGCGATGGCGCGAATTTATATTGCGAAGTGCCGATCAGCTTTCCTACAGCCTGTTTGGGTGGAGAGTTGGAAGTGCCTACCTTGAACGGCAAAGTGTTGTTGAAAATCCCCGCTGAAACGCAAACCGGAAAACAGTTCAGGCTGCGCGGCAAAGGCGTGAAGCCGGTCAGAGGCGGACCGGTCGGCGACTTACTATGCAAAGTACAGGTTGAAACACCGGTGCATCTGACCAAAGAACAAAAAGCCTTGGTTGAGCAGCTCAGCGAATCCCTGTCCGGCAGCGGTAAACATCATAGCCCTCAAGAGTCCTCATGGACGGACGGCGTAAAAAGCTTTTTCGATAAACTAACAGGATAAGTCATGATGCGTATTGCTGTAGTAGGTGCGTCCGGTCGCATGGGCCTTTGCTTGATTAAAGCGGCGGCGCTGGCTAAACATGCCGAATTGGCCGTTGCCGTGTCCCGTCCGGAAAGTCTTGCCATAGGTCGGGACGCGGGTGAATTGGCTGGCATCAGCGTAGTCGGCGTTAAAGTCGTCGATGACTTGGCGTCTGTGGTCGATCAATTCGACGTGTTGATCGATTTTACCCGCCCCGATGCGTCAATGGCCTTTATCGAGATTTGCCGCGAGGCCGGAAAAAAGCTGGTCATAGGCACCACCGGTTACAGCGATGCGCAAAAAGCCCGGATTAGCGAAGCGGCGAAAGACGTGGCGATAGTGATGGCTCCCAACATGAGCGTCGGCGTCAACCTGTCGCTTAAATTGCTTGAAATGACTGCTAAAGTCATGGGCGATTACACCGATATTGAAGTGATCGAAGCCCATCACCGGCATAAAGTCGATGCGCCATCCGGCACCGCATTACGCATGGGCGAAGTGATAGCCGATGCCTTAGGCCGGGATTTAAAAGACTGCGCGATTTACGGCAGGGAAGGCAATACCGGTGAGCGCGACAGAAAAACCATCGGTTTTTCAACCATTAGAGCCGGGGACATCGTCGGCGAGCATACCGTTATGTTTGCCGACGACGGCGAACGGGTGGAAATCACTCACAAAGCCACCAGTCGCATGACTTTCGCCAACGGCGCGGTCAGAGCGGCGGTTTGGTTGGCTGATAAGGATAGCGGTTTGTACGATATGCAGGATGTTTTGGGGCTTTCTTAAATATCGGGTATTAGTACCTTAATATCCATATGTATCAATCTAAGGCATAAAACTATGAGATTTACGAAGTCGAGTCGGTTGGGTTGCATCTTTTCGCGACCCAACAATATTGGCTAAATTGTTTTCGATATGGAAGTCATCAGGTAACTAAAAACTGCTTGATAATATTGACCAGAACAGGGCCGAATGGAAGAAGTTGGCCCTCGCAGTCAGGTTGTTGAAAATCATCTATTAAAACAGCAAGTAAATCATCCCCCAGAAGTTGTAAATCATCAGGTTTATCTGGAAATATCAAATTATCTACCATTTGCTTACGTTCTTCCTGAATGGCACGACTATTTAAACCTAACACTGCAATAGAGTCTATCGATCGCGGAGTTAGCCCCTTTACTTTGCCAGACAGATAGAATTTTAATTCGGTTTCGCATTCAGCCATCAGTGGCGTTAAGGGCAAAGGCAGAGAATCATGAGCTTTGCCGCATTGATTACGTGTATTACATGAAGCGACGATATTGCCGAAATCTAACTGACGATTTGGAGCTAAGTGACGAGCTTCAATATGTTCATTGTGGCTTTTTTGGGCATCAATCTTTTTACAACAATAGGCGCATAAGCCAAACTGCTCTTGTCGTGTTGCATCATTAATAGCCTGTCGTTCTATAGGAGATAAGTCCGTATATTGTCCACGCGGATTTCTACGTTTCCATGTTGTCAACTTTGGTGGTTCTGATTCTTTGGTAATTTTACGCACGTTGCATTTCCAATCGCCTGATAAGTAATCTGGCTTTATTAAGCTCCAGATGGTCGATAGCAATTTTGCTTTCCAGTTCAGCAAGAAGCTGTTTGGCTGCATCCAGTTTACCGTCTTGCAGATTATCTCGTAACTGGTCGAGCGCATTTTGTATATCAGCGTTACGAATATCGGCATCCATATCCTGTAACAAGACTTGATTAACATCCATACCATAAAGACTAGGCAACTTTTCCAGTTCACCATCGTTAAGTGCATAGCAAAGCAAGTTGGGAGTTTCACTAATGACTATCGGTGAGTGGGTAGTTAAAATAAATTGGCAGTTTGGGAACGTCCTGTTCAGATTGCCGATAATCGCCCGTTGCCAGTTGGGATGTAGGTGCATATCCACTTCATCAATCAAAACAATACCAGAACCTTCAAGCGGATTTTCCAATGTCGGATTCATCATCGCCAGTCGCCGGGCTATATCGCCGACTAATGCCATTAATGATTTCTCACCTTGAGAAAGCTGGCCGACATCTAATGCTTTGCTGTTTTTGTCTATCAGCATTTGTAACCGTGGTTTGCGTTGTACCCGTAAATTATCAAAATCGGGCATAAACGATTTAATAGCAACTCGTATAGCAGTAAGCTGACGATCACGAGCGGTTGCTTTTATTCGGTCAAGTGCTTTGAACAGATCAGCAATATCTTCAGTATTATCTCTGTATTGTTCAATAATTTCATCGAATTGTTGTCGTAATTTAGATGAGCGAATTTCATTTTCGGCATCCTCTCTGTCCCTAAACCATTCAAAAAAACGCCTAAAATCAACACCTTTCTGCAATGAATTATCGTAGCCATCAAGTTGGTCAAAATTGTGGCGGGTTCTAATTTTTAATGGAATATCCAATACGACACGTTCAATTGGATAATTAGCAATTAGTGGTAATGATGTTTGTCGATCATTAGTTAGTTGTTCCCTGAAACAGCCAGCCAGTTTAGTCACGTCGCTTAACTGACTATCCAATGTTTTCACTCGACCTTTAAGTGTTTTAGATAACACCCAATGATAAGCCGATTGGTCGTAGTCTATCTGTAAATCAATAGTTGACGCATTTTCTCCGTTTAAAACATCCGCATCAGCAAGACTACCGCCACTGCCTTTTTCTCGATTAATTCGAGCGACCAACCAGCTTAAACTTAATGCCAGCGCATCTAAAATAGCTGTTTTTCCAGCACCATTATTACCGATAAAAACGATTGTATTAGGTTCGCTAGCATCTACCCCATCATCGAAAGGTATAGTAAGCTCGCCAAAACGTCGGAAATTGGTTAGCTTGAGTTGTTTAACATGCACGAGCGATACCTTATTGTTGAAAAATACGTGACATTATAATGGCTCTAGCCAGCTAGAAACAGCTTTATAAATTCAATGCTTACAGCTCTATTTGAAATAAATCATCATACAAGGCCACTTCATTTCTTCGCTTCCAAGCTTTTTTATAATACTTTCTGTAGGCGAACAATGACCAATTTAGCCAGCGCCGTAGATTAATCATATAGACGCCTTATTAACCATGGAGCAGTATAAATACTTCTAATTGGTGAGAGTAGCCATCATCATGCTTACTCGACGCTTTATGCAAATGCCTAAATCCGCGTTATATTGCTTACCAACCCTTTAAAACAGGCAACCAATGTTAAGACTATTTCACACCGCCGACTGGCATCTCGGTCATCACCTGCATGGCGTATCGCGGCAACTGGAACATCAGCAGTTTCTGGACTGGTTGTTGGATGAATTGCAAACCAAACAGGCCGATGCGTTGATAGTTGCCGGTGATATTTTCGATTCGGCAAATCCATCCTCCGCCGCGCAATCTCAGCTTTATGACTTTCTGGTCAAAGCCAGAACCCGGCTGCCGAATTTGAATATTATTTTAATAGGCGGCAATCACGATTCCGCTTCACGGCTGGATGCGCCATCGCCCATTCTCAATGCGCTGGGCGTTACTGTGGTCGGCGGCTTGTCGCTCAACGCTCAGGGCAATATCGATTGGGATCGCTTATTGGTCCCGCTGACCAATGCGGAGGGCGAGATTAAAGCCTGGTGCGGAGCCATGCCGTTTTTACGCAATGCTGATTTGCCTACGGCTACCAGGGATGATAATGGCGGCAGTGTCATAAGCGATATTGAACGGCTAAGCGAGCAAGACAACGATCCGTTAATATCCGGCATGAAAACGCTGTATGCCGAGTTGTTTACGCAGCTACAACAAAAGGCGAGCAATGCCGAAAGCCTGATCCTGACCGGGCATTGTTATATGGTCAATGGTGCAGTGTCCGAATTAAGCGAGCGCAAAATACTGGGCGGCAACCAGCATGCGCTGCCGGTTGAATTATTTCCAGATGACATTGCTTATGTGGCATTAGGCCATCTCCACTTGGCACAAAAAGTTGGCGCGAACGAGCATATTCGTTACAGCGGTTCGCCGATTCCGCTGTCGTTCGATGAAACCGATTATTTGCATCAGCTTGTCCAAGTCGATGTTCGGGCAGGGCAGCCGGTTGAAACCGTCGCCGTTAAAATCCCCCGTAGCGTCCAATTATTAAGAATTCCCAACGGCAAAGATTTTGCCGTATTGTCTGAGGTGATCGGGCAATTGGAAACCCTGACCCTCAACGATCTGCCGATCGGGCAAAGGCCGCTGCTTGAATTGCGCATCAGACTGGAAAAACCGGAGCCGGGATTGCGCCAGCAGATTGAAGAAGTCATTTCCAAACTGCCGGTGCGTTTATTGAAAATATCCACAGCTTACAGCGGCAGCGAAAAAAGTCTGGCTGATTTAAAAATCGAAGAACGCCTGGAAGAGTTGCAACCGCTGGATGTTTTCCAGCGCTGCTATCAAAACAAATATGACAAGGACGCGCCCGAAGCCATGAATGCGCTGTTTAGCGAATTGGTCGAAAGCCTGCAAGGAACGGAATAATGCGCATTTTAGCTATACGCGGAAAAAACCTGGCAAGCCTGGCCGAACCGTTTGAGATTTCACTGAATTCCGGGCCGCTTGAGCAAGCCGGATTATTCGCGATTACCGGACAAACCGGCGCCGGCAAAAGCACGATTCTGGATGCCTTGTGTCTGGCGCTTTATGACAAAATTCCGCGCTTGCCGGACGGTCACGGTTTTGCGGTAGGCCATAAAGATGAGGATGAAAACCTGCGCGTGGTCAGCACTGACGTGCGCTCGATACTGCGCCGCGGCACCAGTAACGCGTATGCCGAAGTGGATTTTATCGGCAAGGACAAGCATCACTATCGAGCACGCTGGGAGGTCAGCAAAGCCCGAGGCAAAGCGGACGGACGCTTGCAGGCGCAGGAAGTCACGTTAAGCAAAATTGACGACGGCCAACGCATCGGGCAGGGCAAAAAGAACACGCTGGAGAAGATCTGCGAACTGATCGATCTGAACTTCGACCAGTTTCGCCGCTCGGTATTATTGGCTCAGGGCGATTTTGCCGCGTTCTTGAAAGCCAAAAAAGACGAACGTTCCAGTCTGCTGGAGCGCATTACCGGCACCGAACTTTATTCCGAACTGTCCATTGCCGCATTCGATCGGGCCAGACACGAAAAAGACGCGTTAAACCTGATTGCAAACCGGATGCAGGATCAAATTCCTCTGGATGAAGAGGCTCGTCAACGGCTGGAACAGCAACGGGATCAATTTAGCAGCCAGTTGGTCGATCTGGATCAGCAAATCGCAAGCAACCAAAAAATCATCGATTGGTATGGCGAATTGAAAAAACTGCAAGAAGCTGAACGGGTTGCCGGTAATGCTCTTGCCGACACGCAACAGGCATGGGATGCAGCCGAAGCCGATCGGCAGTTGATACGAAAGATCGAAGCCGCACAGCCGTTAAGACCGCTGTTAAGCCAATACCAAGCAGCAGACGCCGAACATCGGGATGCCGAACAAAAACTCAAAGACAGCAGCGTTCAGCAAATAACCGCTGAAATAAAACTGCAAAGCGCCAAGGAACAGCTCGGAATTCTGGCAGCTGCATTAACCGAAGCCGAACAGCAACAGCAGCGGGCGCAACCGGTATTAATCAAAGCGCGCGGCTTGGACACCCGAATCGATGTTATCCGGCAAGCTGTTGGCGTGCTGGCCTCTGAAGAAAACCAATTACTTAAAGTGTTGGATAGCGCCGAAAAAGAGCATCAATCTTTATTGGCTCGACAAGCCGAACAATCCACGGCACTGCAACAGCTTAATATCTGGCTGGAACAGCATCAGGCGATTAAACCTGTCGCAGCCGAATGGAATCGATGGGATGCCGAGCTGGAACGCTATCAAACCTTGAATATTCGGAAAATAGAAGCCGAACTCAACGCGGAGCAGTTAAGACTATCGGTGGCCAGGGATGAACTTAGCTTGGCAGAGTTAAAGCTGGCGATTGATGGTAGCCACAAAAAGTTGGAACTGCATCAGCAGAGGCTGGCGCAACTGAAAACACAGGATAGCCGACAGTCTCTTGAAGACTTGTATCAAGCAAAAGACGAGCTTGAGATCAAGCGCGAGCATGTCGCCCTGGCGCTGAAACTGGCGAATAATGCGCAGGAGCTGGAACAGACTATCAGGCAGGACACGGACAAACTGGCGGATACCGAACAGACGATGAGTGACAGTACAGTGCAACTGCAAACATTAAGCCGACAGCAGATGGCTAATGGTGCCGCGTTGACCGAAGCAAAAAAGGCCTTGGAGCTGATACAGGCGACAACGCATAAAAACGCCGAACAATTCCGCTCTTTGTTGCAAGACGATCGGCCCTGTCCGGTTTGCGGAGCGCTGGAACATCCGTGGAAAGATCATGTCAGCATAGGCAATGAACATGCCGTAGCCCAGACAGCGCGGGTCGCCGAGTTGGAAGTTCAAAATGAAACGCTGATCAAAACTATTGCCGAACTGACTAAAAGCATCAGCCAAGGACAGGAGCAACAAACAATACTGGCCGGAAAGCTGGCCGAGGCGCAGACAAAGCGGGTTCAATGCGGCAATGATTGGGCCGCTTTAGCTATGCACGATAAGGTCGCATCGGTTCCCGACCGATTGCGACACTTCCACCATCCTTGGCAGTCGCCTGATTTTGTTATCGCCGATAGCCGACTTTTAGCAATCCTTAAAAGTCATGAAGAACAGATAAGTGCCGCGTTGGAGCTAATCAAGCAACAGGAAAAAACGGCTCTCGAATTACAAAAACAGCTTAAAACGGCACAAGATTTATTCGATGCGGCCAAGCTTAACAAGGAAAACTTATCTGCCGAACATGCCACGCTGGATAAGCAACACGCCAAAAACAAAGCCGATTTGGAACATATCGTCAACGGCATTCAACAATTAGAACAACAACTGCAAGCTATTATCGATTTATTGGCAACGCCATTCCAACAGCTGGAAAACTGGCGGTCTTGTTTACAGGATTCCACCGTAGCATTCAGGCAGGATTGCACGGCACAAGCGCAGCAATTTCAGCGCACCGAACAGCAAATTGAAACCGCTGCCAAAGCCCTGGAAAAAATCAACCACGATGAAAAGCTCGCCGAGCAAGCGCTAAAGCAATGCCGGCAACAACATCGGATTAAACAGGCCGAGTTAAGTACCCAAACAGAAGAGCAGCAAAAACTGTCAGTCGAGCGTGATGCAGTATTGCCCATGCTCACTGCCGACAGTTACGAGCAAACCGTTAACCAAAACCTACAGACTGCAAGAGCCGCCCATCAGCAGGCCGGTCATACCGTCAATCAGGCGGAAACAGAGCTGGCAACCCATCAACAAGATCAGCAGCATTGGCAAGCCGAGACCGGCAGGCGTTATAGTAATCTGGAAAAAGCGCTAAGCGCTTTGAATCAGTCGCTGGAAAAGCAGGCCCTTGACCTTGAGCAGTTAAGCCGGTTGCTGGAAAAAAACGAGCACTGGCTGGCTGAACAGAAAACCCAAATGGCGGCACTGGAACGCGCGCTGCAAGAGTCTGCGGCCATATTAAAAGTAAAAGCCGACGATTGCGTTAAGCATCGACCGCCCTGGATGTTGCAAGTGGCAGAGAACCCATGCGACCAAAGCTATCCTGTCGAAATACCTGAGGAGGACGCCAATAAACTGTCGGACGAATTGCAGCAGCAAAGACAGATTGCGCATAGCCAAAAAGAAGAGCAAGTCATACTGCTGCGGGAAGATGATAAAAAAATCGAAGCCGGATGTCTTTTGAAAGCCGAGCTGGACGGCCAACGAGACCGCTGGGAACAATGGGAAAGCCTGAATGAATTAGTAGGTTCAAAAAATGGCGCCAAGTTTCGTACTTTTGCCCAAAGTCTGACTCTGGAAGCGCTGCTGGCGCACAGTAACCAACATCTTGAAGACTTCGCCAAGCGCTACGCCCTGCAACGCGTGCCGGGCAGCGATCTGGAGCTGCAAATCATAGACCGCGACATGGCCGATGATGTGCGCAGCGTACACAGCCTGTCCGGCGGCGAAAGCTTCCTGGTGTCCTTGGCGCTGGCCTTGGGTTTGGCGTCCTTGTCATCCAATAAAACCCAGGTTGAATCATTGTTCATTGACGAGGGCTTCGGCAGCCTGGATCCAGAAACCTTGGACATAGCCATCGCCAGTCTGGATACCCTGCAAGCTTTGGGCAGAAAAGTCGGTGTTATCTCGCATGTGCCTATTTTGGTTGAACGGATTGGTGCCAGGGTGGTGGTTGAAAAACAGGGCGGAGGGCGGAGTCGTGTTGTGATTGTTGGGGGATATTGATAATGGGCCTTACCGCGCCAGATAGCTTGTAAATCTGGTTCGGCGCAATGATATCGGGATTAACAAACCAGGAATCAAGCTATAGTCTCAATCGGTTTCGTTTTGCTTAAAGAAGGTTTATAGGTATCGCACAACGCGAGGTACAAAGGTACTGGATTGATGAGTTTTGATGTTCCGCTAGCCAAAAAAGCGGTAGCCATTAACGGAATTAGAATTTCATGGCTGTTAGTCATTTCCATAACAATCACAAATGAAGTGAGTGGCGATTGCAGCATGCCGGAAAAATAAGCGGTCATGGTCAGTAAAATCATCACCGAAGCAGGCGCTATTGGAAGCCAGCTTGCCAGATTAACGCCAAATCCGGCCCCGGTTGCAAGGGACGGAACAAAAATACCGCTGGGTATGCCACTAAAGAACGTTGCGCAAGTGGCGAGCATTTTAAGGAATGGATAAGAAAAATCCATGGGTTGAACATTGTTTAATATGGCCTTGGTTTGTTGGTAACCGGTACCCACGGTAGCGCCATGGGAAAAATAATTTACTGTAGCAACGACTCCGCCGCAAACTATGGCGATCACAACAATCGAGATACCCGTTTGCTTGAGAAGCCGGCTGCCGAGAATGGTGCTCTTACTGAATAAACCGCCCAGAAATCCACCGACAATTCCGCATAACGGCACCGCAAGCCAGCTTTGTCCCAATGGCATGACGAGCGACGCATCTTCAAAATAAATGTAACTATTTAATATCGCATAGGCGGTAATGCCGGAAAAAATAATAGCGGTTAATACCAGGCTGCTGATTCGTTCTTCCAGCGTTCTGCCCATTTCTTCAATCGCAAAAATAATACCCGCCAACGGTGTGCTGAACATAGCAGCAAACCCGGCGGCACTGCCAGCCAGAATTAACCCTTTCTCCAAATAATGAGGCGGGAATTTAACGGTCTTGCCGAGCGACAACATAATAGAGGCGCCGACGTGTACAGCGGGGCCGCCAAAACCAATCGATGCTCCGGAAAGCAGGCCCATAATAGGCAGGAACATTTTTCCGAAAGCAATTCTTAAGGAAATTAATTTGGATCGTTCATTTAGATTACTGGAAATTCCTAACGCTGTTTTGACCTGGGGAATGCCGCTGCGCTCGCTGCCGGGAAAGAAGCGAAAAGTGACCCATGCCGTAAATCCCATTCCGACAGGTGGAATGATAAAATGAAACCAGGGGTATTGTAATGAAAGGAGGCGGTAGGTTTGTGCTGCCCATTCGCTGAGCAAGGTCATCATAACGATAACCAGTCCGACAATGATTGCGCCTATCCAAAATACAAGGCGCTGCTTCCAGGCAATATAGGAAAGAAAAGAAAAGGGCTGTTCCAAAATAAGAATTCCATCTATCGTAAGATTAACGTCGGTAAATGTAACTCTTCCGTAAGTATTACCAACGCAGAATAAATTTTCCGTGCAACTTTACGGCTAACATGAGGAAAATAAGGCTGAAACTATACCCGTGTTTATCAGTATAGGTGCTCTATCCCTTGTATTCAAGTCGTCTACATCGGGTTGGCAGACTCGACCTATTTCTTTCCATTCCCTCTATACGGGGTGCTCTGATGGCTTGATGCATGTTGTATCGGCGTGCCCTCTCTGGCTAAACGGACAATTTCATGTAAAGATTGTTTCATTCATTGCCTGAAGACTTCCTTGATCAACCAATGCCGGATATTTCTCAACACGGACACAGCACCAACTTAATCGGTTTGGCGACTGCTTGTATGGCCAGCCATGCCTTTAACGAAAATCCCAAGCCGATGCATATTGCAGGCACCCGCGAGTCGGCTTCAGGTTTGTTCGAGCAATTGGGCAGGCAATCGACACGCGATGACTGCGGCCGGATATTTCAAGACTATATGTGTGTCGTTTTCGGCTTTGAAACGGAGCAAAGACTGCGCGATGATCACTCAGGAATGCGCCGTTACCGCAACAGTTATCTCAGGTTAATTCAGGATTGGGGGCTGGATTCAAACAATGCCCAAGGCGCGGTTTTTAAAGGCTGGGTCGAAAGCCGCTTCGGACTGTTTCCCACGTATCATAAGCAGCACATAGCCAGTTTCATCAGCAAGGACTGGGTCATGTATATCGAAGAAAAGATGAACAGCCGTTATCACAACAACTGCATTTACATGCAACTGGATCTGCTTTACGAATATTGTCAGTGGATTATCGAACGTTTTCAGTTTCCGGCGGCAACCCATAAAACCCTCTATCGTGGCGTTAACTCACTGGATGATCATTGGCTTGTTCAGGATGAAGATAAGCTGCATAAAATCGTTCGCTTCAATAGTATTGTTTCTTTTACCGACCGCTGCAGTATTGCCAGTGAGTTCGGCGCGTATATTCTGGAAGTTGAAGTGCCAATGGTTAAGCTGGTTTTTTTTAATGAGCTGCTACCGCGCCATGCTTTGCACGGCGAAGCCGAGTATCTGGTGATTGGCGGCGACTATCGAGTCAAAGTACAGCGTTAAGGGAGGGAATATGTCTACAGATCAAGTGTTGAACAGGGCGCTGGGCGCCTATTTAGGTTTTGCCTGCGGCGATGCGCTCGGCGCTACGGTAGAGTTTATGTCGCCGAAACAAATCCAAAAACGCTACGGCGTGCATCGGGATATGATCGGTGGCGGCTGGCTGGGTCTGGAAGCAGGCCAAATCACTGACGACACGCAAATGTCGCTCGCCGTAGGGCAGGCCATTATCGATCATCAGGGTTGGAATATTCAGGCTGTCGCCGATAATTTTGTCGCATGGCTGGAAAGCGATCCGCCGGATATAGGTAATACCTGTCGGCGCGGCATCATGCGCTACCGGGATAGCGGCGAACTGTTCGGTTTGCCTCGCGCTGACGATGCAGGCAACGGGGCTTGTATGCGTAACCTGCCGGTGGTGCTGGCGACCTTAAATCGGCCGGACTGTTTTAACGAGTGGAGCTTGCAACAATGCCACATTACCCATAACAATCCGTTGTCCAATGCCGCCACCTTAACACTGGGGCGAATCGTCAATCATTTGATTAACGGGCTGGATACGGATGCCTGCCAACAGGAAGTCGAGCAGTTGATCAGTCAACACGGCGAATTTGCCTACAGCCCCTATCTGGGCAAAGCCTCGGCTTATATTGTCGATACCGTACAGACGGTTTTACATTATTTTTTTAGCGCCGACAGTTTTGAGTCCTGCCTGATTGCAACCGTTAATCAGGGTGCCGATGCCGACACTACCGGTGCGTTGGTCGGTATGCTGGCAGGTGCTAAATATGGCGTTGAGCAGATTCCGGAGCGTTGGCTAAAGCAGTTGGATCAACAGATTGTCGCTCAAATACGTCAGCAAACAGCGGAACTTATCCGGCTTGCGGGGTTGCTGTAAATCCATTCTGTTCGATCGGCATTGCGTTGTTTGACAGTAGAAAAATTGATGCTTTGCTCTAACGGAATTCGGGAATCATAAATTCGCTTACTTTCGGCCTCGGGTATAATGCCATGCTGAAATAACATCAATCTAAAGAGGAACACAATGCCGGTCGATATTTTACTTACGGTTCTTGCAACATCCGTCGTTCAGTCTATTTTTGGAGTAGGCGTATTATTATTTGGCACCCCGCTGCTGCTTTTACTCGGATATGGCTTTGTCGATGCGCTGGGAGTGTTGCTACCGGTTTCTATTGCCATAAGCGCTTTACAATTTATAAGGCACTATGAAGATGTTGACGTCGCATTTTATAAAAACGTACTGATTTACAGTACGCCTTTGGTAGTGCTGCTTTTATTACTGGTTACTACGATTAAAATTAATATCAGCCTGGTGATTGGCGGCGTATTGATTTTTGTCGCGTTAAAGAATTTTTCAATAACCATTGAAAAAACACTGCGCTTCATAGTCAAGTATGAAAGGATTTATCTGATGGCGGTAGGTCTGGTTCATGGTATGAGCAACCTGGGTGGCTCAATGTTAACAGTGATAATTTACAGCAAGCACTATCCCAAAAACAGAATGCGAGTAACGGCTGCGGCCAGCTATGCGACGTTTGCCTTGTGTCAATTGGCAACGTTATTGTTAATAGACAGTGAGTTTACAGTGTCATTTGCCGACAAGATAAGCTTTATTCAGATTGCTGTGGTGATGTTTTTATTGACTGAAGAAATACTTTATAACGGAATCGATAATGAAAAATACAGCAAGATATTTGCAATGTTTTTATTTGCATCAGGTATTCTGTTAATAGTGAAATCCTTATAAAACTGGAGAGAAAAATGAAAGAATTGGTTAAAAAACTATTGAATTATTTCTTGATCGGCATTTTTGCAGTTATTCCCATTGTCATTATTTTACAAATCATGATTTTTGTAAAAGATCGGGTTTCCGATTTGTTTCAACTGGTTTACGGCTATGCAGATAATTATCTTTATACGATTCTGGTTTTTGCGGTCAGTTTTTTTATTCTGGTATACATTGGTCGTAAATTAGTCCAGGAAGGCCGTTCCTGGGTTATTGGCGCGTTTGACCATGTTATTGAGCGGATTCCATTAATGAATACGCTTTATCGGGTGCTGAAAAAAGTTGTCAATATGTTTTCATCCCACGACCGGACTATCGCAAAGGAAGTGGTTTATGTCGAATACCCGAAAGAGGGTGTGTGGATGACTGCTTATGTTACGAACCGGCACGACGATAAATACGTACTGTTTATTCCTACATCGCCTAACCCGACTTCCGGTTTTACGGTGATTGTCGAGAAATCGAAGGTCATTAAATCCGCCATGAATATCGAAGAGGCCAGTAGTTTTATCATCAGTGTGGGCGTTGATTACGGCAAGGTTTCGGAAATGAGTCAACTACCCTAAATTTGAACTGTAGTATGGGAATATAGATGAAATTATTAATTGGAGTGGCGGCGATCCTGATGCTGGTTTCAATTTCAGGCTGCGATAAAGACGATAAACAGGTTAAAACTGCTGATGCAGGGCCGTTAAAAACGCAACTGGAAACGTTGGAGCAGGCCAAGCAGGTTGAGCAACAGATTCAGGATGCTGCGGAGCAACAGAGTCAAAAAATAGAGACGGGAACGCAATAATTTGGAAGGGTAGTGATGTGTTTTCTGTCATCCAGAGGCTACAGATTGTTATGCGGTGTCGGCGTCAGTAAGGAAAAACCTGTGTAGAAAGTTGCTGAAAGCATTTTTGTTGACTTTGAGTTGCTTGTTTGTTATGAATGATCCTGCCTTTACCGGCAAAAAATAATAATAAACAATTACATAAGAGGGGGATGGGTATGGGATCTGATAACGGCACCAAAACAGGCAGGTTGGCGAAATTAACTCAGCTGGAAGCGGAGGTAGCCAAGCTTTCCGAGCAGCTGAAAGCAAATAAGAAAACTATCGTTTTGTTGAAAAAATCTTTGACTGAGCGCGATTTAAAGATTCATGAATTAGAATCAAAATTGATATATGCTCAACAATCGTTGTTGAAAAAAGCGATCTTCACAATTCACCAATGCAGGGATCAAATCAAAAACGGAATTGACGGAAAAATAATCAACCCTGCGTTAGCGCAAATTCAGCAGCAGATTGAGGTTATTCAGGGCATTGTCTATGAAGCCAGAGATCTCATCAGCAAGAAAAAAATGCTGATTCACGAAAATATCCATACGACTTCAAATATGGTCCAGCAATGTCCTGATCAAGCGATAAGGTATTTTGAAAAATGGGTTGTTGAACCGGCCAGGTTGGTGGTCAAGGAAGTTGTTGGATTGGTCGACAACAATGTAAAAAACGGTCAGTATCTGATCGAGCAAAAAATCATATATCCAGGCAAACTGTGGTATGACAAAGTTGTTGTCGTTGTGCAGGCGCTACCGATGGAGAGTCGGGTTATTTTTCAAGTGTGGCTGGCAGGACCCGCTATGCAGAAAATAGAAGCGTTACCTGTTGTTGGAAAAGAGCTTGGCGCCAATGCAGAGGCATTACTGAAGCGCTTGATTGAGCAGTTAAAATCAGGAGCTGAACAGGGTTTTGAAAAAGCTGCCGATGTAGTAAAAAAATCATCTTTTTGGGATGGCAAGCGCAAGATGGAAGCCGCTTAGATAAAGGATAGTCGCCTTCAGGCGTCTAAAAATGACGAGGCGACCGAGAGGGTTGGTCGCCTGTCTTCATCAAGAACAGTTTAAAGCAACAGTATTACTTCTCGTCCTTGCATGGTTATTTAACCAAACTCAATAAAACGCCCGCAGCCACCGCAGAACCAATCACTCCGGCGACATTAGGCCCCATGGCATGCATTAGCAGGAAGTTATGTGGATTGCTCTCCAATCCGACTTTGTTGACCACCCGTGCGGCCATCGGCACTGCGGAAACACCGGCTGCGCCAATCAGTGGATTAATCGGGGTGCTGCTGAATTTATTCATGATTTTTGCCATGATCACGCCGGCCGCCGTGCCGATGCTGAAAGCAATCGCTCCCAAGGCCAGGATACCCAGTGTCTTGACTTGTAAAAAAGCTTCGGCGCTGAGCTTTGAACCTACCGCTAGTCCCAGGAAAATAGTGACGATGTTGATGAGTTCGTTTTGTGCGGTTTGACTCAAGCGTTCAACCACACCGCATGCATTCATCAGGTTACCCAGTGCAAACATGCCGATTAAAGGCGCGGCCGACGGTAACAGCAAGGTGCAAATAACGAGCAGCATTAACGGAAAGACGATTTTTTCGGTCTTGCCCACTACGCGCAGCTGTTGCATTTCGATTTTGCGTTCATCTTCGGTGGTCAAGGCGCGCATGATCGGCGGTTGTATTAGCGGTACCAGAGCCATGTAGGAATAAGCCGCGACAGCAATGGCTCCCAACAAGTCAGGCGACAATTTTGAGGCCACATAAATAGCAGTCGGACCGTCGGCGCCGCCGATAATGCCGATTGCGGCGGCATCTTTTAAAGTAAACTCCAGGCCCGGTACGGCATTGAGCGCCAGCGCTCCCAATAGTGAGGCAAAGATACCGAACTGCGCCGCAGCGCCCAGCAGCAAAGTTTTAGGGTTAGCCAGCATGGGACCGAAATCGGTCATCGCGCCCACGCCCATAAATATGAGCAACGGAAACAGGCCGGTTTTAATACCGAAATACAAATAATACAAAATACCGCCTTCATCGGCGATACCTGCAACCGGAATATTGCTGAGTATGGCGCCAAAGCCTATCGGCAACAACAGCAAGGGCTCAAAGCCTTTTTTAATGGCCAGAAACAGCAGCAAAAAGCCGACCAGCATCATAAAGGCCTGTCCACCGGTGAAGTTGTATATGCCGGTGCTATGCCAGAGTGAAATGAGATTTTCCATGAGATGTCTCTTTATTAAATCATGTAGAGCGACCGGATGATCGCTCTTTATGCCCGCGGGTACTACGGTTTTTCGTGTTTTCTGTGGTTATCCTTTTATAAAGAAATCAGCACATCGCCCCCGGCAACGGCACTGCCTTCTTTTATATTAACAGTGCTGACGATTCCAGTTGTTTTGGAGCGTACTTCGGTTTCCATTTTCATCGCTTCCATAATGACTACGATATCGCCTTCGGCAACGATACTGCCCACAGTGACCAGGACTTTCAGAATATTACCGGCCATTGGAGATTCAACCACGGCGCCGCTGCTGGCTATCAGTGCGGCATGGGTTGCACTGCTGATCGCAGGTTGAATAGTCAGGGCTGCGTTGTTAGCTCCGACGATGACGCTGAAATTTCTGCCATCAACGTTGACGGTGTAGGTTTCCATTTGTGGCTGGGTGGTTGCGTTGTCGGCAGTGGATGATTTTGCCTGAGGTGCGTTGTTGGCGGCAAAGGCTTGCGCATCCGGGGTCGCTTCAAAGGCGGCCGGATTACCCCGGTTAGCCAGAAACTTCCAGCCGACTTGCGCGAACAAACCGTTGATCAAAGCATCTTCTTCGACGTTGGCGGCCAGGGTTACGCCTTCGGCTTGGGCTTTCTCGCGCACTTCGGCAATCAGCTTGTCCATTTCCGGCGCGATCAGATCGGCCGGACGACAGGTAATCGCTTGTGTGCCGTTCAGTACTTTGTCTTGCAGGGCTTTGTTGACCGGCGCAGGCGTTGCGCCGTATTCGCCTTTTAAAACACCGGCGGTTTCCTTGGTGATGTTTTTGTAGCGTTCGCCGTTCATTACGTTAATCACGGCCTGGGTGCCGACGATTTGCGAAGTCGGCGTGACCAGCGGAATAAAACCCAAGTCTTCGCGCACACGGGGAATTTCCAGCATGACTTCGTCGAACTTGTCGGCGGCGCCTTGTTCTTTGAGCTGGCTTTCCATGTTGGTCAGCATGCCGCCCGGTACTTGGGAGATCAGGATGCGGCTGTCGACGCCTTTCAGGCTGCCTTCGTATTGCGCATATTTTTTGCGGATGTCCCGGAAATAAGTGGCGATATGTTCCAGTTCTACCAAATCCAGGCCGGTATCGCGGCCGGTGCCTTCCAGGCTGGCAACGATGGTCTCGGTGGGACTGTGTCCGTAAGTCATGCTCATCGATGAAATGGCGGTATCGACATTGTCGACGCCCGCCTCGGCAGCCTTGATCAGCGTGCCGACACTCAAGCCGGTGGTCGCATGGCAATGCAGATGGATCGGTATATCGGTGCTGGCTTTCAGGCGGCTGACCAGTTCAAAGGCATCGTAGGGCTTGAGCAAGCCTGCCATGTCTTTGATACAAATCGAATGCGCGCCCATGTCTTCAATCTGTTTGCCCAGATCCACCCATAAATCCATGGTATGCACAGGGCTGGTGGTGTAGGAGATGGTACCTTGGGCATGAGCGTCGGTGCGGAGCACGGCCTTGACGGCATGGTCAATGTTGCGCATGTCGTTCATTGCATCAAAAATCCGGAACACGTCGATACCGTTGACTACGCAACGCTCGACAAATTTATCCACGACATCGTCGGCATAATGCCGGTAGCCCAGGATATTCTGTCCGCGAAACAGCATTTGCTGAGGCGTATTGGGCATGGCGGCTTTCAGCAGGCGTAGTCTTTCCCAAGGGTCTTCGCCCAGGTAACGGATACAGGCATCAAAGGTCGCGCCGCCCCAGGACTCAATCGACCAATAACCGATTTGGTCGAGTTTTTCGCAAATCGGCAGCATGTCTTCAATGCGCAACCGGGTTGCCAAAATGGATTGATGAGCATCACGCAGAACGACTTCGGTGATACCTAAGGGCTGCTTTATATCGGTGGACATGCTTGTTGTTTCTCCTGAAACCTTTGTAAATTTTAATCATTGACCCTAGGGTCATTAATTTTGGTGTCGTTAGTTATGCTTCTCGGCAACCGCTCCCTGCGTTGCTCTACCTCCCGCATAAACCACATGGATGTGGTGAATGCAGAGAAATGACTGGATCATTTCCTGCCCTTGCGGTCGTTGCGATATTGGTGCACGGCAGCAGTGATCGCCGCAACAACACTTTTATCAATATCATTGGTGATGCCGGGGACTGTCCTTGAGGCCGGTATGTCCGGGAAATAGCGTTGCACAAATGCCGACATGAGGTTGATAGCGACTACCAACATGGTCAAAAACAGGAATACTATGCCCATCCCGGTAAACATTAATTCGATCCCGCTAGTCATTTGTTCTGTCATAGTTGATCACTTATTAAATTTCTTAACTATTGCATTGTATCATAGGCAAAATTCATAACTAATCGTTGTTTCTTCCATATCGATTGCGATCGCCGGTCTTTTGGCGATGCGGTCTTGAACGCGTACAATACATACCATTATAAATGGTTATTATGAGGTAAAAATATGACAGATAAAGAACGTAACAAAGACGAACAATGGCAACAGAAATTAACGCCTGAGCAATTTAACATTTGCCGACTGAAAGCCACGGAGCCGCCTTTTACCGGCAAATATGCCGATTGCAAAAAAGACGGTATTTATCATTGCATTTGCTGCGGCAATCCGTTGTTCGACTCGACGACCAAATATGATTCAGGCTCCGGCTGGCCGAGTTTTTGGGATGTATTGTCTGAGAACAGTGTTGCTGAACATGTTGACGCCAGTCACGGTATGCGCAGGGTTGAAGTGACTTGTAAATCCTGCGATGCGCATTTAGGCCATGTGTTTGAGGACGGTCCGCAACCAACAGGGCTGCGCTATTGCATTAATTCAGCGGCATTAGATTTGAAAGAAAGATCATGAATAGTAGGGCTCAGGTTCAAAGTTTACTGGATTTTATCGATGCCAGTCCCAGCCCCTGGCATGTCGTTAAAACCATTGAAACTCAGCTTGCGACACAAACACCGGCGTGGCAACGTCTTGACGAAACCGCCAAATGGACATTGCAGCCGGGCGGCCGGTATTACGTGGTACGCGATGATTCGTCTATCGTTTTGTTTATACAAGGACAAAAACCGCTGGCTGAAACCGGCTTTAAAATTATCGGCGCACATACCGACTCCCCCGGCTTAAGAATAAAGCCGAATGCAGCAAGTAGCGCGGACGGCTTGTTGAGACTGGGTGTCGAGATATACGGCGGCCCCATACTGGCGACCTTTACCGACAGGGATTTGAGCCTTGCAGGAAGAATCGCTTATAAAAACGATCAGGATCAGATAACGGGCGTGCTGGTCAAATTCGATCAAGCGCTGCTGCGTTTGCCTAATCTGGCAATCCACATGAACAGGGCGGTTAACGAAGAAGGCCTGAAACTGCAAAAGCAGACCGAATTGCCGTTGATCTTGTCGGTATCGACCGAAGAACAATTGCCGCGAGCTTATTTTTCAGCGTTGCTGCAACAACAATCAGGCATAGCTGCTGAGCGTATTTTATCCTGGGATTTAGCCGTGTATGACACGCAGAAAGGCGCTTTCTGGGGGGCGGAAAGCGAATTTTATGCGAACAGCCAGCTGGATAATCTGGCCTCCTGCCATGCCGCATTGCAGGCGTTGCTTGATAATGCAGATTTACAGCCGGACAGTACCCGAGTATGTGCGTTATTCGACCATGAAGAAATCGGCAGCCAAAGCAACAAAGGCGCTGACGGCAGCTTCCTGCCCGATGTGCTCCAGCGCATCGCTTTGGCGACCGCAACCGATGACGAGGATTATGCCAGGGCGCTGGCGAAAAGCTTCATGATCAGCGCGGATATGGCGCATGCCTACCAACCCAACTTCCCAAATGCTTACGACCCCGATCATAAAGTCAGCGTCAATAAAGGCCCTGTGATTAAGGTCAACGCCAACCACAACTACAGCTCGGAAAGCGTCTCGGCGGCTATGTTTGCCAACTGGTGCGAACAGGCTGATGTGCCGTATCAGACATATTCGCACCGTTGCGATCTACCCTGCGGTAGCACCATCGGGCCGATTACATCCGCAAAACTGGGCATCCGCTCAATCGATGTCGGCAATCCAATGTGGGCTATGCACAGCCTCAGGGAAAGCGCCGGGGTGCTGGATCATGAGTACATGATCAGAGTGATGAAACGGTTTTTTGCCGAGTAAAGGCCAAAGACGAAGTTGCGTAGGGCGCGCACCGCACGCCCTACCATAATGGTTAAAATAAGCCCCGCCCCGTCTGCCGGAAGGTGCTTCATGTCATGATTTCGATAAATAATTAAAATGACAATTGTCGATTTTCTACTACACGTAGATGACCGTTAATCTAGCCCCCTTTGACGGCGAGCTTTATTTAATCAAGCAGTTTTACAGCTTGCCGGAGGCCGATCTGCTGTTTGCAAAGTTACACGCCGATTTGGCTTGGCAGGAAGAAGCCATTTTTATCTACGGCAGGTGGGTAAAAGTGCCTCGTCTGATGTGCTGGTACGGGGATAATGATGCCTGGTACCGTTATTCGGGCGTTAATCATCAGCCGATGTCGTGGACACCGATGTTGCAGGCAATCAGGGAGAAGGTGGAGCGGCAATGTCACTGTACTTTTAATAGCGTATTAGCCAATTTGTACCGTGACGGTAACGATTCGATGGGCTGTCATGCCGATGATGAAAAAGAGCTGGGGCCGAACCCGGTGATTGCGTCATTGAGCCTGGGCGACGAGCGCGTATTCAAGCTGCATCATAAAAAATGCAAAGAAAAACTGGATATTGTTTTAGGTCACGGCGATTTGCTGGTGATGGCCGGAACCTTGCAACACCACTGGATGCATTCGGTGCCTAAAACCAAAAAAATGAAAACGCCGAGGATTAATTTGACGTTTCGGCGGATTAAGCAGGATTGATGTCTTCTTTAAACGGCAGGGAAAACCACAAACGGAGCCGCGACTTTAGTCGCGCATGAGCCTTCATGCGTAGGCAGTGATGATAACAGTCATCACCGCGACTGAAGTCGCGGCTCCAAATGCCCTGAAATTTAAAGCAGGTACACATCACGAAGAGCTGAGAATAAAATTGCGATTTTTGTTAGTTTCCGTAGCAGACAAAGGAGCGAATATGAACGAAATTTTCTTTATTGTAGAAGATGCCCCGGAAGGCGGTTATACGGCCAAGGCGCTCGGCGAATCGATTTACACTGATGCGGACAATCTTGAAGAGCTCCACGCCAACGTCCAGGATGCAGTCCGCTGTCATTTCGATGAAGACAAAAAGCCAAAGATGATTCGCCTGCATTTCGTTCACGAAGTCATGTAGGCCGGAATAAGACCACCCAAGCGTAGCGCGAGGTGGCGTTTCCGGCGATTTGCACGATACGCCGGAAACGCCAGTTTTCGCTGTCGCTCGAACCGACTTATTCCGGCCTACAGTGCTATGTTTCGCAAGTATTGAGTAGTTTGTCATATTCTCGGAGAAGATATTCAAATTGCTCCATGGGGATTGCCTCGTGTCGTGATGGAGGTATCTCCTTTGAGGTTGATTCTCCAATAAAAATGACGGGGACAGCGCCTGTCGGAATTTCTAGTGATCTACGCATCGCATCGAAGTAGTGGGCACACTCAGCAAGTCGCACACTCTGGAATTGCACTGCCTCCAGACAGAGCTGGCGCAAACAGTGAAGATATTCCGTGATAAGTGGCAACAATTCGAACTCAGGAGGCTGCTGCTGAATTTCTATTTGAAGTTTTTTCCAATTCCATCCGTCTTTGAGAAGTTCATCACGCAAAATCAAGGGTTCTGCTCTAAAAAGGAGAGGCGCATTTTGGGAGGTGCGTCTTCCAGCAATGTTGAAGCTCGAAAAAGGAAGGCTTCTGTGCTGGGAGAAATGACGAAGCTCATACAAAAAACGGTACGAAAAGGTGGACGCGTGCAGGTCTTTTCGCTTCTCATCCCACGCATTTAGCTCGGGTGAATCTTCGCCGTGTACGCGACGGAGTTGCGTTTCTGTTTGATCGAGAAAGGCGCTTGTAGATGATAGAAAATTGGAGATTTTCTGAATGGCCAAAATTTTTCCATTCATGATGAGCGAAATAGGCTTCGCAGTTATCGTCAGCGAATTGTCCAATTGCGAACAATGCTCTTGAATTGAATCGGTAAGCTCCTGATAATTTCTTTCAATCACATTAAAAGCAAATATGATTGGTTGAAGATTGAAGATGACACTAATAACTTCATGAAATTCGGTGATATTTTCTCCATTTGCAACTCTGCCACGCACGACAATATTCATGGTTCCGTCGGGTTTAGGGATGTAGTATCCGAATCTTCGTATGTCCGCTGCTGCGGATGTGTTCTGGTTCATATCATCGAAACCAGATAGCCTGGATGAAGCTTGAGAAACCCAGGATTCATCATCCCTTACCCTTTTATGGCCTTAAAGCCAATATCGGTGCGGTAATAAACATTATCCCAGTGGATGCTGTTAGCCAGCGCATAGGCTTTGCTTTGGGCTTCCTTAATATCATGACCCAAGGCGCAGGCGCATAAAACCCGTCCGCCAGCCGTGACCAGATAGCTGTCGCTTTGTTGGGTGGCAGCATGGAACACTTTGCGGTCTTCGTGCTCCTCGGCAGGTAAGCCGGAAATGGCCGCGCCGCTTTGATAGGTGTCGGGATAACCGCCCGCTGCCAAAACTACGCCTAATGCGGCGCGTTCGTCCCACTCGCTGCTGGTTTTGTCGAGATTTCCAGCTAGCGCAGCCTCGCAAAGTTCTACCAGGTCGCTTTTCAAGCGCATCATGATCGGTTGCGTTTCAGGATCGCCAAAGCGGCAGTTGTATTCCAGCACTTTAATGGAACCGTCGGCACTAATCATCAATCCGGCGTATAGAAAACCGATATACGGCAGTCCGTCTTCCGCCATGCCTTTTAAGGTTGGTTCGATCACATCGCGCATGACCTTATCGTGTATTTCAGGGGTGACGACGGGAGCAGGGGAGTAAGCGCCCATGCCGCCGGTGTTGGGGCCTTGGTCGCCATTGTCGCGGGCTTTGTGATCCTGGGAGGTCGCCATCGGCAAGGCGTGTTTGCCGTCGGCTATGACGATAAAGCTGGCTTCCTCGCCGGTCAGGAATTCTTCGATGACCACACGGTTGCCTGCTTCGCCGAACACATTGCCGGATAACATGTCTTCGACGGCGGCTATCGCTTCCTGTTCGGTTTGGGCGACGATGACGCCTTTGCCTGCTGCTAAACCGTCGGCCTTGACCACAATGGGCGCGCCTTGTTGCTTGATATAAGCGATGGCTTGCTGCTGGTCGGTAAAGGACTTGAAAGCGGCGGTCGGAATATTGTGGCGGATCATGAAGTCTTTGCAAAAGGTCTTCGAGCCTTCCAGTTGCGCGGCCTTTGCGGTCGGGCCAAAGCACTTGAGTCCCGCTTCCTGAAAACGGTCGACGATGCCCAAAACCAGAGGCACTTCGGGGCCTATGATAGTCAGGTCGATCGCTTCTTGTTGGGCGAATGCCAGCAGCGCGTTAATATCGTCGACGGCAATGGCGACGTTTTCAACAGACGGTTCCAGCGCGGTACCGGCATTGCCGGGCGCGACAAACACTTTTTCGACTTTGGCTGATTGCTTGGCTTTCCAGGCGAGGGCGTGTTCACGGCCGCCGCTGCCGACGATGAGGATTTTCATAATGATACTCGTTAGTTGCAAGAACGACCGGGCGGTCACCCATAACAATTGATTGAAACAGAAAGTTCGTATATTTAATCAATAAAGCGTAAGCAGATTGATTAATTCACCACGAAGACACGAAGGACACGAAGAAAAAAGGTGAAACTTCGTGCTCTTCGTGTCTTCATGGTGAATGCTTTTAAAATATTAATGCCTGAAATGACGCATGCCGGTAAAGACCATGGCGATATTATGCTCATCGGCTGCGGCAATGACTTCATTATCCCGCATCGAACCGCCGGGCTGGATGACGGCGGTAATGCCCGCTTCGGCGGCGGAATCGATACCGTCCCTGAACGGGAAAAAGGCATCGGAAGCCATGGCTGAACCCGGAACATCCAGACCCGCATCGGCGGCTTTGATACCGGCGATTCTGGCCGAATAGACACGGCTCATTTGTCCCGCGCCTACGCCGATAGTCTGGCCGTTTTTGCAGTAGACAATCGCATTGGATTTGACGAATTTGGCGACTTTCCAGGCAAATAGCAAATCGGCCAGTTCCTGTTCGGTCGGAGCGCGCTTGCTGACTATTTTGAGGTCGGATGCGCTGATTTCGCCGATGTCTTTGTCTTGAACCAGTAAGCCGCCTGCAACGCGTTTGAAATCGAGAGATGTTTGGTTGGAGCTGTTCCAGAGGCCGCATTCCAACACGCGCACATTTTGTTTTGCAGCCAAAACGGTTTGTGCGGCTGCGCTGATAGACGGTGCAATAATGACTTCGACAAATTGACGTTTGACGATTTCAGCGGCAGTTTGTTCGTCCAGTTCACGGTTGAACGCGATAATGCCGCCGAACGCCGAGGTCGGGTCGGTGGCATAAGCCTTGTCGTAAGCAGCAAGCAGGCTGTCAGCCTGGGCTACGCCGCAGGGGTTGGCATGTTTGACGATAACGCAGGTGGGCTGGTCGCCGAATGATTTAACGCATTCCAGCGCGGCATCGGCATCGGCAATATTGTTGTAGGACAGTTCCTTGCCTTGCAATTGCTTGGCGGCGGCAATCGTGCCGCTAGCCGGTGTTTTTTCCCGGTAAAACGCCGCGTTTTGATGCGGGTTTTCGCCGTAACGCATGGTCTGGTTACGGTAAAACTGCAAATTCAGCGTGTCGGGAAACTGGACGCCGCTAATGTTGCCTAGGTAGGCCGAAATCGCGGTGTCATAACGGGCGGTGTGTTCAAAGCTTTTTAGCGCCAGCTTGAAGCGGGTTTGATGCGAAAGGCTGTTGTTGTTTTTCAGTTCGGCAACTATCGATGAGTAATCGGCCGGATCGACGACGACGGCAACATCGGCATGATTCTTGGCCGCAGCGCGGATCATGGTCGGGCCGCCGATGTCGATGTTTTCAATGGCTGTGTCTAAATCGCAGTCAGGGTTAGCGATAGTCTGTTCGAAGGGGTACAGGTTAACCACCACCATATCGATCGGATTAATGCCGTTCGCGGCCATCACTGCATCGTCTATGCCCCGACGCGCTAAAATGCCGCCGTGGACTTTGGGATGCAAGGTTTTGACCCGGCCGTCCATCATTTCGGGGAAACCGGTGTAATCGGAAACTTCAGTCGCAGGAATGTTATGTTCAGCCAGTGTCTTGGCGGTACCTCCGGTGGACAGGATTTCGATGCCTAATTGATGAAGCTCCAGGCAAAAATCCACGATACCGGATTTATCGGATACGCTGACCAGCGCGCGAGTGACTTTTTTGTTCATGCAGATCTCAGAATGAAAGGGGGGGAGCCAGCCTTGTTTGGGTATCAGGACAGGCCGTAGAATTCCAGTTTTTTGCGCAAGGTGCTGCGACTCAAGCCCAATGCTTTGGCCGCTTTGGTTTGGTTATAGCCTGAATGTTCCAGCGTTGCCTGCAATAAAGGCTTTTCAACTTCGGCGATGACCATCGCATGCAAACCTACCGCATCATGACCGTTGAGATGCAAAAAATATTGCTCCACCGTTTGTTTAACATGTACGCATAAAGGTATGGTTACGGTTTTTATGCTGTCTATGCTAATGAGTTCAGCACTTTTTTGGGATGCGTTCATATTATGCAGCACGGTCGGTGGTTAAAAGATTAAATGCCGAATTAATCAGCGTTATTTGTTGGGATGGACATTGTGCCTGATTGATAGTGCTTTGGGTCTCCTGAGCTACGGACCCAAGATGCTTGAAATACCAGGCTATGTGTTTCCTTGCTATTCTAACACCGCTCGCATTGCCGTAGAAGCTATATAGTTTGTCCAAATGATTCATGAGTGTGCTGTGTATGTCGGTAATTGTTGGCTTTTCAAGGTGTTTGCCGTGATTGATAAAGTGACTTATTTGGCTAAATAACCATGGATTTCCTTGGGCGGCCCGACCGATCATAATGGCGTCCGCACCGGTTGAATGAAGCACAAACCGGGCTTGTTCGGGTGAATCAATATCGCCATTGGCGATAACCGGAATGCTGATTGTTTGCTTCACTTTTTTAAGGGTTTCATGTTCGGCCTGACCGTCAAATTTGCAGGCACGGGTTCGTCCGTGAATCGTCAACGCGGCAATGCCCGCATTTTCGGCTATTTTGGCTATTTCAACGGCATTGCGGCTATGCAAGTCCCAGCCGGTACGGATTTTTAACGTAACCGGAATATCGACGGCATTAACGACTGCATCCAGTATTCGCTTTACCAGCGCTTCATCTTTCAATAACGCGGAGCCCGCGGCGACTGAACAGACTTTTTTTGCCGGGCAGCCCATATTAATATCGATAATTTGAGCGCCCCGTTGTGCATTGAGCTTTGCCGCATCTGCCATTTGTTGAGGGTCGGTACCCAGAATCTGTACAGAACGTATGCCGGTTTCACCGCCATGATCGACTTTTAATAGTGTTCTTTTATGCTGGCGTAAAGCCGGATTGGATGCCACCATTTCGGACACGGCCAGGCCTGCGCCGAATTGTTTGCATAATTCCCTGAACGGGCGGTCGCTGATACCGGCCATAGGCGCAAGAATCAGGTTGTTTTTAAGTTGGTAAGGGCCGATGTGCATAAGAGAGGAGAAAGGTGCAAGGTGCAAGGTGCAAGGTGCAAGGGTATGATTCTTTCGCCTTGAACCTTGAACCTTTCACCTAAGTCACTTATCGCCGTCCTCATTCCAGATTGGATTGTCGCGGTCTTCCGGTTCCAGCTTGACAACATCTTCAGCATAGATATGCCAGAAAGACTTATCGATCTTGGCATTGTTATAGCTTTCTTTTTTATCATGAGAGAACGGGCACCACCAGTTCTCAACAATCTTGACCATATAAGCATGCCATTCGAACAGGGCGACACTGTAAGGGCAGTACCAGGTGCAGTTCAGTATCCAGAACAGTTTTGACTGGGACGCGCTGGCTTTGAACGAGCCGTCCATGATGATTTGATTTTTTAAGGTATAGCGATGGCTGGCCCGGTCAGGCAGGAAATCGGAATAGGTTTTGAGGTTTTTGGCGCCCATCATGAGCAAGTGCCAGTAAGTCATATAGGCGCTGGCAAATACAAAGGGAAGGGTAAATATGGGCATGTAGACCAGGACCATACCAATGGCTCTTTGCAATACCGGAACTTTTTGATGGTTTTTGCCGATTTCAACGCGGCCGGAACAAGACTCACAGGCTTTCATTATTTTTATATCCTCATTTTTTTGTTGTTAGCAGGGGGGTGATAGTCGGTTTGGTATTATCCTCATTAAATAACTGATAAATGCTCAGGCAGCCGGCGCAGCAAAATTTCTGCAAGCCGTCACTGGTGGTTAGAGAAAACCCGGTGATTTCTACCGGCTGACCGCAGAGTACACAGGGTTCCTTATCTTTTCCATTGAGCATAAAAAGACCTCACATTTTACAAGCTTGAAGAGACAGAACAAAAAAAAGTTTTCAAATATTCGGTCTCGGGCGCTGCCGGGTCGATGGGGTGGTCCGGCCCCTGCCCGCCTCCGGCAAAAAACACCAGATGACGATCTATGTGTCGCCCTGACGAGCGTAGAATCTCATGCAGGTTTTCACGGCTCAGGTGGTGAGAGCAGGATGCCGAGACCAGTATGCCGTTTTTGGACAGTACTTGCAGGGCCAAGTGATTCAGGCGGCGGTAAGCTTCGTAGCCTTGTTTGAAATCTTTTTTGCGCTTAATTAAAGCGGGAGGGTCCAGAACGATAATGTCATAGAGCTGGTTTTCCAAACGGGCCTGCTTCAGGAATTCAAACACATCGTTGCGCACAAAGCGCATTTTATCCTGAACCCGATTCAGCGCTGCGTTTTCCACGGCCAATGCCAGTGCGCTTTCCGAGGCATCTACGCAGGTGACTTCCAAGGCTCCGGCCATCGCGGCAGGAATGCCCCAGGCGCCGGTATAGGAAAATAAATCGAGCACTCGCTGGTTTTTGGCAATGCCCGCCAATTGGGCGCGGCTGCTACGATGATCGTAAAACCAGCCGGTTTTTTGCCCTCCCAGAATATCGATTTTAAATTGCGCGCCATTTTCTTCAATGATCAGCGATTCGGGGAGCTTGCCGTAGGCCAGCTCGGATTCAAGGCTTAAGCCTTCCTGTTGCCGCTGGCTGTTATCGTTTTTCAGGATAATGGCCTCGGGACTCAGCAATTCAATCAGCGCGGCAAACAGTGCTTCTTTGCGCTGATCGATACCGGCGGTGGTTATTTGCACCGACAAAACCGGGCCGAAACGGTCGATGACCAAGCCGGGCAAGCCGTCGCTTTCGCCGAAAACAAGGCGGTAGTAGGGCTTGTCAAAGAGTTTTTCGCGCAACGCCAGCGCGGTAGTCAAACGCTCTTTGAAGAAATTGGCGCCGCATTTCAAGTTGGGTTTTCTGGATAGAATTCTCGCGCATATCAGGGCTTGAGGATTGATATAGGCTGTGCCCATCACCTTGCCGTCGTCGCTTTTTACCTGGACCAGGTCGCCTGCGCTGAATTGTTCAAGCGGTGAGCGCTTGGTGTCGACTTCGTTACTGAAAACCCATAGATGGCCTTTGCGCAGACGTTTGTCTTCGTTCTTTTTTAAATAAATTTCTGGATGAGCCATATTAATCAATGAGTTTAAAATTATAACCGCCGACATTGGTTTTTGGTGCGGCGATGTTCAGGCTGATTGCGGCAGTCGCATCAGGGGACATGACTGACGTTGCAGCCTGGGTTTTGAGCAAATAGTCTTGGGCTCGAAAAACGCGTCGGGCGAATGGATTTTCAGCGTAGTCGAGCAAGGCCAGTTCCAGGTTCGGGTAAGGCTGCGCAAAAGCGGCCCGGTTGCGGATCACCGCCCTGAATAGCAGGCTGTGATCCGGTAAAGCGAACCATGAGCTCTGCAATACCGCGAACTCACCCGAATTCTTGTAGGCGGGCAGTTGGCAATTCAGTTGTCGACATATTCTTTCCAGTCCGGGCCGAAAGGCCGGGTTCCGGCTGAGCGCCGTGCCTTCAAAATACACTATTTGCCCGGCCAGCAGCAGTACAGCAACAATCAGTCCTGGGCCCCAATAAGTGCTACCGGGTACGCTCTCTCGATCCCATGGTAAACAGGGCTGCTTAGCGCTTGATGCCGTCAAGCCTGATCCAGTCTTCCTGTTGCACCGGCGCGTTGAACGCTATGTGTTGCTGATAAGCGTTCATCACCGCCTCGGCCTGTTCATGCAAAATGCCGGACAAAACCAGTTGACCAGTGGGAGCGACGAGGTTACAAATCTGTTCCGCCATGTCGATTAAAGGCTTTGCCAGTATGTTGGCCAGCACGATGTCCGCCTGAAACGGCGTAAATTGCTCGGGCAGATAGCAGGCAATTTTATCTTGCACCTTGTTTTTTAGCGCGTTGCTCTGCGTTGCGGTGATTGCTTGCGGATCAATATCCACCGCATGAGCTTCCTTGGCATCTAGCAATATCGCCGCAACGGCCAGTATTCCGGAGCCGCAGCCGTAATCGATGACGGTTTTGCCGGTCAAGTCGTGGCTCGCCAGCCATTCCAGGCATAACGCGGTGGTCGGATGAGTGCCGGTGCCGAAAGCAAGGCCCGGATCGAGGGTCAGGCAAACCGTGCCGGACTCGTACTGTTCCTGATCGGTCGGACAAACCCAGAGTTTGTCGGCAAACTTCATCGGTTTATAAAATTCCATCCAGGCGCGTTCCCATTCCTGGTCGGCAACTTCTTCATATTTCCAGTTGCGCAATTGCTCTGCTTTAAACTGGGCGTAAACCAGCGTCTTGATCAGCTCGGGTTCGGCATCCAATTCATAAAGTGCAATGACTTCGGTGTTGCTCCATATTTTGGTTTCGCCGATAGCCGGTTCGTAAACTGGCTCGTCTTCAGCGTCCATATAAGTAACGGACACGGCACCGAGATTGTCGAAAAAGTCGGCAAGCCGGGGGGCGATGTCTTCATTGGTTATAACGGTAATTTGGTGCCAGGCCATGATTTGGAAATGTATGTGTAGGAGCGGATGATGGGTTAGTTATTCACCACGAAGGCACGAAGGACACGAAGTTTTAGAATTGCGTAGGGTACGTACAGCGTGCTCTACGCGACTGCATGGAGCAATTACGATAGCTCAACGTATAAACTTAAAATCTTCGTGCTCTTCGTGCCTTCGTGGTGAATTTTTAATAAATGCCCAGCTTTTTTTCCAGGTAATGGATGTTTTGTCCGCCGACTGCGAAGGCACTGTCATTCATGATGTCGTGCTGTAGCGGGATATTGGTTTTAATGCCGTCGATGATGATTTCACTTAATGCGGTGTTCATACGGGCAATGGCGCTCTTGCGGTCTTCGCCATGGGCAATCAGTTTGCCGATCATGGAGTCGTAATAAGGCGGCACTTTATAGCCGTTGTAGATATGGGTCTCGCAACGGATACCGGGGCCGCCGGGCATATGAAACTGGTCTATGGTGCCGGGGCAGGGCATGAAGGTTCTGGGGTCTTCAGCATTTAACCGGCACTCAATGGCGTGGCCCTGAATTTTAACCTGATCCTGAGTAATAGACAGCCGTTCACCGGCTGCAATGCGCAGTTGCTCCTTGACGATGTCAAAACCGGTCACCATTTCGGTGACGGGGTGCTCAACCTGTACCCGGGTGTTCATTTCAATGAAATAGAACTCGCCTTTTTCATACAAAAACTCGAAAGTGCCGGCGCCCAAATAACCGATGTCGACACAGGCTTTGGCGCAACGTTCACCGATAGTTTTACGTTGCGCTTCGGTGATGCCCGGTGCCGGGGCTTCTTCAACCACTTTTTGATGGCGGCGCTGCATGGAGCAGTCGCGTTCACCTAAATGTATGGCGTTACCATGCGAATCGGCCATAATCTGAAACTCGATGTGCCGTGGGTCTTCCAGGAACTTTTCCATGTACACAGTAGGGTTGCCGAAAGCAGTACCCGCCTCGGCTTTGGTCATGGCGATGGCGTTTAATAACGCCGCTTCGGTATGTACCGTACGCATGCCTCTTCCGCCGCCGCCGCCGGCAGCCTTGATGATAACCGGATAGCCGATTTCATGGGCCAGTCTCAGGTTCTTTTTACTGTCATCCGACAAGGGGTCGTTGTTGCCGGGAACGCAAGGAATTCCGGCCTCCAGCATGGCCTTCTTGGCGGAAATCTTGTCACCCATCATGCGGATGGTTTCCGCATTCGGGCCGATAAAAACAAAGCCGCTTTGTTTTACCTTTTCGGAAAAATCGGCATTTTCAGACAAGAAGCCGTAACCGGGATGAATGGCTTCCGCATCGGTCACTTCGGCGGCGCTGATAATGGCCGGAATATTCAAGTAGCTGTCGGCAGATGCGGCAGGGCCGATACAAACGGATTCATCGGCAAGACGTACGTGTTTTAGATCCCGATCCGCCTCGGAATGCACGGCAACCACCTTGACACCCAGTTCCCGGCAGGCACGTAAAATGCGCAGAGCTATTTCGCCGCGATTGGCGATAACGATTTTATCGAACATGAGTTCCCCGTTCCTTGTGTTATTCAATGATGAATAATGGCTGGCCATATTCGACAGGTTCGGCGTTTTCAACCAGAATTTTGGTGATGGTTCCGCTTTTATCCGACTCGATCTGATTAAGGATTTTCATTGCCTCAATGATGCATAATGTATCGCCGACCTGAACGGATTGGCCTACTTCGGCGAAAACCTTGGTGCCGGGTGAAGCGGAGCGATAAAAGGTGCCGACCATCGGCGACTTGACCACATGACCGGTAATTTTTTCCTCCGCAGGCACAGCTGCCGAAGCGGCTATGGCAGGAGCGGCGGCAACCGTTGCAGGCGCATAGGCGACAGCAGCGGGAGCGGCAGAATAACGGCTAATGCGAATGGATTCTTCGCCCTCTTTGATTTCAAGTTCGGCAATGCCTGATTCCTCGATAATTTCGATGAGTTTTTTTATTTTTCTAATATCCATAGTTTAGTGTCTCTCGGCTAATATCTGATGAGCGGCCAGTAAGGCCAATTCGTACCCTGTTGCGCCTAATCCGCAGATAACGCCTTTGGCAATATCCGAGAAATAGGAATGTTTTCTAAAAGGTTCACGTGCATGAACGTTTGATAAATGAACTTCAATAAAGGGGATCTTGGTTGCCAGCAGCGCGTCGCGAATGGCGACGCTGGTATGGGTAAAGGCTGCCGGATTCATGATGATGAAATCAACGTGGGCATGATAGGCCGCGTGTATTAATTCTACAATCTGGTGTTCTGCGTTGTTTTGATGGAAGTTAAGCTGATGCCCCAGTTCCACAGACTTTTGCTCCAGATGCTGCCTAATGTCCGCGAGAGTTTGATTGCCGTAAAGACCGGGTTCGCGAATGCCCAACAGGTTTAAATTCGGCCCATTTAGAACGGTAATAGTCGCCATCAATCTGCAAGTCGGTTAGGGTTTAAAAGCATAATTAGCCGCTAATTTTGCCCAATTTGTAAGGTTTTGTCCAGATATTCTATTTTTAGCAAAAGATAGCGACACAATTCAGGCTGTTTGGAGTCATTGCGCACAAGTCAGCGGATTTTGAAAGTTATTTGTGCGAGGGTTGTTTATTTCAATAACGGCCTGATTTAAACCGGTGATGTTAGTTTAGCAACGGATTAATAATTTCCGTTATTTGCTCTTTGGAAAACTCCCCGGGATGCCGGTGTAGGATTTGCGCTAGCTCTTACGCGCTACGGCTTTCTCCTCAACGTAGCGTATTGAAACTGCATTACCACGCGGCGCGTGGGAACGAGAAAAGCAGAATACGACCTCTGGCAAGCCAGACAAAAACCACGCCCCAACATTAAACTAGCTGAATACCTCATGCCGCCTAACAGCGCATCAAGACCCCATGACCAAACCGTTATCGAATTAATATGGAAGATTCCAGTTTTGCAGGCGAGTATCTATCTGTAAAACAGCGACCAATTTTTACTTTCAGTATCGATTTTTATCAGTCTATGTGCCATTTATCATAAATAATCCCGATTGATAACAAGCTTCTAAAAACGGTTTTTTCAGAAAATTAAAATCTGCATACGGAGAAATACTTTCAAGCTCTGCAAGTTCTACAAAATACTCTTCTGCTTTTCCTCCTCTCCTGACCCAACTTTGTGCTTGTGTAATCCAGTATTTGCCAGCGTTTTTTTTACACATCAAAGCCTTGTAACGGTCTTCGATACTGTAGACATCAAACCATGTTTTAATTTCGTTATCATACTGCGTGGGTCCAACGGATATCGTTATTTCCCCAGGTTTATATTCATTCCAGTTTCTTGGGCTAAATGTTATTTCAAATTCCAGTTTGTATGGGGTATGAGTGAAAGGATAAAAAGCTTTACGAGTCGCCCCATTAACATTGATTGGATCTTTGGCACCCTTGTTTTTAGAATTGCAAGTATTACAGGCAGGCGGTAGGTTTTTAAAATTAATAGAGTTAAATGGATATTTACTCTTAGGCAAATAATGATCATACGCATCACGAGTTGGGTCAAACTGACCATCCATCGGCATGATTCCGCAAAATGGGCATATGTCTTCATCGTTCTGCTGAACAAATTTTAAATAATGATCTGATACTGTTCCTATATGGTTTTTAATGGTTTCTAACGCCAAAAAATTATGGGAATATAAATTCTTAAAGAATTCTTCAAGTTCCTCGGTCAACTTTTCAAATTTGACAGTAAGCTGATCATACCGAATAGGCGCTATAGCAGCATCGTTGCAACAGCATTTTTCAATATCATTATTAGACGCATACCAAGCTTTAAACTGAGCAATATCCGGTGGCTCAAGTTCTTTAAATGCATTAAATATTTTATTGAGTCCAGTCAAGAAAAACACAGCACTTTTTTTAGGTTTTCCAGCCAACTCATAATCCCATAAATATTCCACTATGCCTTTCAAATCAGAATTTTCTTCAAATAATTCAATACCATATTCAGAATTCGGTGCCTTACACCATACCTCATTAAAAATGAAGTCTACATACTCCTGCATTTTCTCAATTGGATGAGATACATATTTGTATGGGAAAAGCATTAAACATCTTCCTTATTTCTGCCGTCTAGGATGGTACGAATCAACAGCATTTTTTCAACAGAATCGCCCAATTGTTTATTGATTTCCTTGATCAGTGCGTTTTTGTCTTCTCCTGCTTCAAATCGTCGTTGCATTTCATGCAATTTATCCTCTGCATATCCCCCAATAGTTGAAGATTTATTAAATGTCAGCATGGTAATCTGATCGACGGAAGCACCGAGCGTATTGTAGTCTGGGCGCTTAACATCAACGATACCGTCCTCTTTGGTAAACACCAGCACCTGTTCCGGCTTGCTGTCGGAAATCAAAAACGGCGTATGGGTGGTAATAAGCATTTCGCGTTGAACGTTCTTTTCATCCAATTTGGAATCCATAGGCTTAAAACAATCACGCAAGCGGGAGATAAACTTGGAACGCCAATCGGGGTTAAAGTGGGTTTCCGGCTCGTCCAACAGAAATAGGCTGTTGGAATTTTTAAACAGCAAGCAAAGACCCAGGCTATGTAAAAATTGATGCTCGCCGTCGGAAAGGTCTTTCAGCATGACGGCATTGGGCACATCGGTCTTGTTAAACTTCACAAATTTAAAGCGCATAATGCGTTCATCGGAAGGCAAAGTGGGGATGGTTTCATTCGCATATAAGCTATCAGATCTGTAAAGGTCTTTTTTTAAGCTGTCGCTTACGGAATACAAGTTTAGTGTCAACAAAATACGAAATGACTGAAACAAATCGATGGCTGATTCGAAGTTGTTTTTAAAGGCTTCCCTGGTCGCATCATTAACCAAATAGTCCAAATATAGGCAACCTGTTTCATCATCTTGAAAATAACTGGTTGCGCAGCGTCGCAAGCGGTTAATAACCGGCTCAAAAGTGAACTCTGAATCCGGTTCTGATTCAAACTTTTTCAGTATGGGTAAAAAGTAGCTTTTGACTTCTGTCTCAGTTTCCTCAACTATCAAAAAATCTTCTGGATAAAGGTTGGCTTGCTCGGCAGAAATTTCAATACGGTTTTTTAGAATGATACGAAATTCTTGCAAGGTTCCAATGCCTACATCCTGCTTAAAAGGCGCAAGTGTTTCATCGTCTTCAAACAACAAATTACACAGCAAAATAGCCTGACTAAAAGCATTATCCAAATAGATTTGCCTGGATTCCGGACTGCCTGCATAGGGCAAGTCCTGCTTAAGCGTATCCAGATATTCATCCAGTTGGATAAAACGCATTTTAAAAAAAGGCAGGCTAAGAATTTCGTTCTCACCGGAGGAATAAGCCAAGACGAAATCCGGCAACATTTCCACTGCGTCGATACGCGATAGCGGCTTTTCTTCGCCAAACCCTGGATGATTGATCCAAAATAGTTGCGCACCGCTATCAGGTGTTTTAACGATCTTTATATGAGCCGTTAAATCTGCCCCACCTTCCTGAAGTCTTTCCGGTGTAGGAATCAAATACTCCAATTCAAAGGCGTTGGGTTGTGCGTATTCTTCTTTAAAGCCTTGGGGATTAGTCTCTTCGTCAAAAGCAAAGGTTTCTGGCCGGTAAGTCAGGTGCTGACATTCAATGTGATAAAAAATCGCTGCCAGCACTTCTAAAACATTGGATTTGCCGCTGCCATTAGGGCCAGCAAGAATATAAGGTGCAAACTCCCTATCACTGACATCGGCGCTTTCTGAACGATCCCACTCGCGCAGAAAATGTAACTCAAAACCGGCTTGCAGGCTACGAAACGGCTCGTTGAGTTTCAGCCGCAGCAGCTTCATTGCTCCAATCCATTTTCAACTAAAGCGAACCGAAGTGATTTTTGTTTTTCGTCGAAAACTTGCGTCACCAGATTCCCCGCCAATAAGTCGAAAAGAATGTCCTTGATTGTTTCATATTCGGCAAAATCGACCGTTTCCAATTCGCCAAGCTGCTGCATTAAACTCTCGAATGACAGTGGTTCACCTGCATTGTCCAGAATATCTATAACATCCTCATGATGAAATTGCAGCTTGGTATAAACTGCCTCATTATCGAGATACATTCCCCATGGATTGCTGGCGAGTCTTTGCAAAGAGGTGAAATCTGGAATGGGGCTTTGTAGCCATTTGGTAGCTTCTAAGTATTGAGTGTATATGCTAGATGCACTTGCTCGTTCCACAGCGTTACGCATATTCCCAAAAGGATCAGTCATTTTTCTGAGCGCTTCGCTGTATTGATCAGACAATCCAATGTTAGATATTGGGATAGCAGTTGTATGACCAAGAGCCGATTCCATTTTTTTTGCAATAGAATTAATTCGATCGTAATTTAATGATTCGATCTTTGCCATGGTTGAATGCATAGCCTCAAAAGGCGCAGCAACGTATTTCAACACATCATTGTGTTGTTCAAGCCAGCCCATGTCTATCTTGGGTATTGCGGAAGCGATGTTACGAGCTAATTCGACACTTTTGGAGATAGAATCAAATTGGCTGAGGTTTAATGGCTTGATTGTTGACTCGAACTGTTCCATGGCCGAGGTAATGCTCGACATATTCTTCAGTTGTTCCATAGGAGAATGATAGGCGGCAAGTTGTGCCGCAGCTTGTTTGACCGATTCGAATTGTGCCGGATTCAATGATGAAACCCGCGCGGCTCTCTCAACGGCTTTAAAGCTAGTTGCGCTTTGATTAAATGCATTTAGGGCTGTCAGAGTAGTACTGATGTTCTCGGGTACAACCCCTTCAACAGTGGCAACGACTTCATCTTGATCATTTTCGAGGTCTGCGAGTGTTTTGTGGTTCAATGGAATGCGAGATAAATCCAGTTCGCCTTTGAAGGCTTTTTGACTGAGTGCGCTGTAAAGATTTTCCAGTTCGGTGAGGTTTTGCTGGTAGTGGTTTTTTAGAGATTCTACTTTTTCGACAATGACAGCGAATTTTTCCTGCAATGGAATAGGTGGAGCAGGAACTTCTAGATTTCTAAGAATTTCAAGGTTGATATTTCTTTGAGCCGCTTGAGGGGCATTTTTTTCCAATATTCTTTGAAAAAAGCCAAATAGAAAATGAATATAGAGGATATGAGATTCTTTAGGATTAGCTATAAATCCAACTACGCTATCAGGAAAACACGCATCAAAAGTGAGAATACTGGTCTGTGCAATGTTTGCCGCAATAGTTATACAGAGTGTGCCAGCAGGCCAAATTTTGCTCTGTTTGAATCCAATTTCAGAGTAAGTATTTTTATATTCAGTAATGTAAGTCCCAGCATTTGAAACCTCACCAGTTTGTAAGAGAGGATACTTTCCCCCAAGAAGTTCTGGGGCATTGCGAGGCCTATGTTTCGATACACCTCTGTTAATTGAACCTAGAATTTGAAGAGGTTTCTTTTCCCACGATCCGTCATTTCGCACAGGATCACCAAACATCTCCAAAAACGTGCTTTTCAGAAATTCATCCAGCTGATGCAGGTTGTCTTTGCGAGTAGCAATGAGCATCTCGACGCGACTGAGTAATGTGGCGATGCGGATTTGGTCGTCAAGAGCTGGATTTTCATCTTTATATGGAATCGGAATTTTTAATTCCTTCAGAAACTTAAAGTGCCTGCTATAACCTGCATCATTCAGCTTCACCGATTTCAGGTACAAAAACACATAACGGCTGTTTGCGATTTCAGGGTTAATCCAAAGTGCTTTCGCTCCGTCCGCCCCTAATGCTATTGGAGTTTCTACGTATTTAAATACGCGAGTGTGATCACCAAAAATTATGACTGGTGATAGCTTTGCATTTACCAAATTCGCATTATCGGTATAGCCCGCAATATGTACTTTACCTTGGTCAATAATCTGGAATAGCCCATTTTTTTGGTAATCGCTTTGTTTGATTTTTTTAAACTTCGAAGTTACATCTGTAATAACTTCGTTGAAGGGGATTTTTCTCATCCCACCATCTCCTTCAACGCCAACAACTCCTTCACAATCCCCCCCTGAATCTGGCTTAGCGCCTGCACATCAAAATCCTCACCCACTTCGCTGACCAGCAATTTCTGCAAAATCGCTTCCGGTTTTTCATAGTGAATTTCTTCAAACACATCTTCTTTATAGCGGCTTAAGCTGAGGTCGTAATTTTCATCGACAATTTCCTTTCGTGGCACACTAAAGAATTTTTGGGTGCGCTCGGACTCTTGTGCCGTCAAACGGCTGTGGTATTTTTCGACGATGTCCTGTAAATCGCCGTAGCCTTCCTGCTTATTGCGTTTATCATCCAGTGTATAGCCATCGCTTTGCATCTCATAAAACCAGACCTGTTGCGTGGCAGGTTCATCGACTTTGTCTTGCGAGTCGTAGACCTTGGTGAATAACAAAATGGCGGTGCTGACACCGGCATAGGGTTTAAACACGCCGCTGGGTAGCGTAATCACGGTTTTTAAATCACAACGATCCACCAAAATTTTACGCGCTGCAACAAAGGCTTTGCCGGAACCGAACAGCACACCCTGCGGAACAATCACCCCGGCGGTGCCGCCTTTTTTCAGCAGGCGGTAGATGTTTTCGATAAACAACAGCTCGGTTTTGGTGGTGCCAAGGCTTAGGTTCTCGTTGATGTCGCCTTTGTCGATGCTGCCGGTAAAGGGAGGGTTCGCCATGATGATGTCGTAGTAACTGGCTTCATCAAAGCTTTTACTGAGCGTGTCTTTATAATCGATATGCGGCTCGTCGATGCCATGCATCATCAAGTTCATCAAACCTAAGCGCACCATGGTGCTGTCGATGTCATACCCCCACAAACTCTCATTGAGGATGCTTTTGGCGGTTTCGGTCAGGCTGGCGCTGACCGAGGTACGTTTAAAGCCGTCTTCGTCGGTTTGCAGTTGTGCCGCGCTACTGTCGTTATTTTTAGCGGTTTTTATCGCTAACTGGGTGACGATGTATTGATAAGCGCCCAGTAGGAAACCAGCCGAACCGCAGGCCGGGTCCGCTATACGGTGGCCCAGTTGCGGCTGCACCAATTCGGCAATGAGTTTGATGATGTGGCGTGGCGTACGAAACTGGCCGTTTTTACCGGCGGAGGCAATTTCAGAAAGTAGGTATTCGTAAACATCGCCCTGTATATCCTGAAACGCCTGACCTTTTTCTGCGGAATCTTTTTCTATCTCGTCATACATTTCATCGATGGTTTTAACCGCTTCCACCAATAACGAAGGTTTGGGGATAATGAACACCGCGTTTTTCATGTGGTGGGTGAAGCTGGACGCCTGACCGTTTAAATCTTTTAAGAACGGGAAGACTTTTGTTTGCACATGGCTCAGCATGTTATCAGCCGACATGCGTTTGAATTCGCTCCAGCGCAAGCTGTGTTTATCAACTGCAAAGGATTTCTGATCGTCTATTGTTTTGTCGCGATGCTCAGGCGGAATCCAGCTTCCGGCAAAACGCGATGTAAATTTATCTCCGGTAAATTCGGCATCGGCCTGTTGCTTTAAATCCAGGTCATCCAGACGTTTCATAAACAGCAAATAGGTGATTTGCTCGATGGCGGTCAGCGGATTGGAAATGCCGCCGCTCCAGAATTTGTTCCAAAGTTGGTCGATTTTACTTTTCAGGGCTGGGTTATTTTGTAGCATTTATTTTTCTCTTATCTTTGTTGTGCGTGGCTTGCTTTTAATCTTAAGCCGCTAATCGTTCGGTTAATTCTAAAATCTCATTAATTTCAGCGGGGCTGAATACGCCACGTATGCCTTGGGGATGAATCACTGTGAACGGTGATTGGATAAGGTCGCGTTTTTCGACTTTTTCACGTTCAATGATGAAGTTCTTTAACAGACATAAAAACTCCAGCTGACGGCTGTTGAGGTGGGTATGCTCGGCAATAAACTGATCGAAGGTTTTGCTGACGGTATCAGGGAAGCTGGTAAGTATTTCGATACCGAGTATATGCCGAATAAACTGGATAAACCGTGCTTTTCGGTTTCTATAGACGTTGCGAAGTAAGTCTTCGGTAATATGCGGATGTTTTTCGTTGAGCAACTTGGCTAACATTTCCGCTTCAAAATCTGATATGTCAGCGCCCTCTTTTATCTTCTGGAGTATCGGGTTGTTGTTGGTGAGTTCAGTTATTAGTTCCTCGACCATTTCCCTGTAGCGAGTGATACTAACTGCCTCATTTTGCGGACCGAACTCCACTTTTTCTTTGTTGTGCAGGACATCAGTGAGGTCGAGTTTTACCGGGCCTGCACCGGGATTTTGCAGCTCGCGGAATTTCATCAGTGGACCGAGTTTTTCCGCCAGCTCGTCCAGTGTGGCATCTGTGCAGTTTGACCAATAATAATGTTGTTGGGCGCTTTTAATCAGGTTTTCTTCGCGGGCCACCATAGGCACGGTTAGAGGCAGCTCGCTGATTTGTTCAACCAAGCCGTCTTTTAACGTTTCAAATTGGTCTTTTTCTTCTGTTGACCAAATTTCTTTGCTTAATAAGACCAGTGAAATTTCCAGTACATCTTTGCTAAAACGCATGGCCTTAAAATCAGCCTGCGATATTGTTCTAAAAAGAGGTTTGATTTCAACGCGCAGAAATTCGATTTTCTGCGCGTTGAGTTTGCTCCAGTAGTTATCATCGGCAATCTGATTCAGTGCTGAAGCTGCTTCGATGATGACTACGGAGTTTTTCGGAAGTTCTTGAATTTGCAGGCGCAGGATGGTGCTTTCTTTGACGGCGATGTCCTTACAACCTAACTCCAGCGCTTTTTCGATTTTATCCAGTCGAATACCCACCAAACGCACCGGCAAAGGCAGTTGCGGCTTAAGCTCTTTGCCTTTGGGTTGTAGTTTGAAGTATTCAAAGTTGTCCCAACAGTCGAGAATCAGAAAAACGTCTTTCTCGGTACACCAAGGTTTGATTTTTTTAGGTTCGAGTAAACGCGTGCCGCGACCGATCATCTGCCAGAATTTGGTGTAGGAATAAATCGGTTTGGCAAAAACGAGGTTGACGATTTCACGCACGTCGATACCTGTGTCGAGCATATCCACGCTGATAGCGATGCGCGGCATGTCATTATTGGTGAACTGGTCGAGTAGCCCACCTTTACCATAAACCCTTGGATCATCGGAGACTAATACCTTGGCAAGTTCACCATGATAATGAGGGTAGAGTTTGTCGAAAATTTCTTCGATACGGCGAGCGTGGGCTATGGAAGCGCAGAAGAAGATGGTTTTACCCGGTAATACGCCATTGCCGTCTTTAATGGATTCCTCCATAAATTCTTTAACGATAAGGGTATTGGTGCCTTTGTTGATGACCTGTTTTTCCAGCTGGGTTCCTTCAAAGTTAATTTCTTCGACATCTTTACCTTCAAGGATAAGTTTTTTCTGATCTTCCAAACTAATGGTGCGCTTGCTGATGCCTTCCATCTGGAATTTGGTTTGAATTTTCATCACCTGAAAATTGCATAGATACGGCGGGTGGTTATTAACCGCTTCCTCGTAGGTATAGGCAAAGGTGGGCAGGCCATCTTCGCAGGTGAACAATTTGAACGTGTTGTGGTCTAACACGTCCGTCGGCGTCGCCGTCAGGCCCAGATTAATGGCCTTGAAATAATCGAGAATTTCGCCGTAGGTGTTGTAGATGGAGCGGTGACTTTCATCGATGACAATCAAATCGAAAAAATGCGGCGATAAGCTGCCGGATTCGTCGCGAATAATGTTGAGCATGGTTGGGTAGGTAGAGATGTAGATTCGCCTGTCTTTGGCAATCAGCTTTTCTCCTACCTTGGGCCAGCGCGGTTCGTTGGGCAGATATTCTTTAAATGCGGCTAATCCCTGTTCGCGCAGGGGGATACGGTCGACTAAAAACAATACCCGCTCGACATGACTAGCGCGCATCAGCGCATCGACCAATGCAATGCAGGTACGGGTTTTACCTGTGCCGGTAGCCATGACCAATAAAAAGTCACGCTGTTTGCGCTCAATCGCTTCCAGCACAGCGCGGATAGCCCGGATTTGATAATCGCGCCCTGCGATTTCGGTGTTGATGAGTTCTTCTGTAAGTGATTTCTTATTTCGCCGAATATAGCTAAAACGCTCCAGGTCATCAAGGGTAGGGAAGCCAACGATCTTGCGAGGCGGGCCATTTTCCAGATCCCAGAAATAGATTTCCAATCCATTTGTGTAAAAGCAGAAAGGCAGTTCGCTACCTTTGTCTTTTTGCATGTTGTAGCAGTATTGTTTGGCTTGTTCACGGCCTAAGGCTGCGTCTTTGCTGGTTTTTTTTGCTTCTACCACTGCAAGAGGTTTAGCATCTTTACCAAGCAGCACATAGTCACTGAACTGGTGGCCTTGGTAAGGTGTTTGCGGTTCAGATATATCTGGATGCAAACCTACATTTATATCGAACTCCAGTATGACTTGGGTTGGATCGTTGATCTTCCAGCCTGCGGACTCAAGCGCTTTGTCGATGATGTTTTTTCTGGTTTGCTGTTCCGTACTCATTTTTTAACTTTAAGCCGGTGATGTTTAGTTTAATAAGGGAGTAATAATTTCCGTTATTTGCTCTTTGGAAAACTCCCCCGGATGTCGACTTATGATTTGCCCTTGCCGGTCAACAATGAGGGTGTAGGGAACCGCATCGACGCTATTGCCCAGTTGATGAGCCAAGGCGATGCCATTATCGCTGCCCAATAGAATCGGATAATTGATGTTGGTTGCGGCGGCGTACTTGGCAACCGGCTCCCTGTCCTCCAAAGCGACGCCGATAAACTGTACGCCTTGGTCGGCATATTGTTCCTGCAAGGCGATAAAGCCGGGGATTTCTTTAAGACAGGGCGGGCACCATGTCGCCCAGAAATTGATCACTAATATTTTGTCCCGCCATTCGGAAATGTTGTGCTGATGGCCGGACAGGTCAGGCAGGTTGAACTCGGGTAAAGCGCTAATGCCGGTTTTCTCAGCAGATGGAAAAAGATGCCGGGTGGTTACGCCAAGAGCCAAGGCAATAATCGCGGTAATAATAATCAGGCCTGTCTGTTTCATGATGGGGTGCGCGGCAGCGATTTAATAAAGGTTTCGATATCCTGATAACCGATGACTCGGTTGGCGATTTTTTCCTGATGATCCAAACCGAAAAACAAAATGGCCGGAGGCCCGATCAGGTTGAATTTAGTCAACAGCGCCTTATCGTCATCCGAATTATTAGTGACATCAACTTGTAGCAGTACATAGCCTTTGAGCGCCTGTTTTACGCGCGGGTCTGCAAAGGTATAAGTTTCCATTTCCTTGCACGAGATGCACCAGTCGGCGTAAAAATCCAGCAGCACCGGTTGATGATTGGCGGCGGCCTGCTTGATTCGGGCTTCCAGCGTCGCTATTGAGGAGACTCGTTCAAAAACGATCCCCGGCTCTGCGGCTTGAGCAGTACTCAAGCCGAGTCCTTGCAGCGGCTTTAACGGATTGCTGTTGCCCAGGCTGAAACCAATCAATAATAACAGGCCGTAAGCCAGCATCATCAAGCCTAGGCCTTTCCACAGCTTGCGCCAACCGGAACTGTTTTCGGGCAGCGGATCGACGGCGCTGAGGTAAATGGCCGGAAATATCAGCAGCATCGCCCACAGCATCATGATCACGTTGCCCGGTAAAATCCGGCTGAGCATCCATACCGCAACTGCCAGCATAATCACGCCGAATACCGCTTTGGTGGAATTAAGCCAGTTTCCGGCCTTGGGTAACAGTTTTCCGGCGGAGGCACCCAGCAATAGTAACGGTACGCCCATGCCCAGGCCCAACGCAAATAAGGCGCTGCCGCCTAACACCGCGTCGCCGGTCTGGCCGATATAAATCAGCGCACCCGCCAGCGGCGCGGCGACACAGGGGCCGACGATCAGTGAGGATAACGAGCCCATGATAGCGGCGCCCCAAAGCGAACCGTCGCGGTGTATTTCGCTGGAATTATGCAGCTTGACCTGTAACGATTTGGGCAGTTCCAGATGATAAAAGCCGAACATGGACAAGGACAGCAGCACAAAAATAGCGCTGAACAGGCCGATAATCCAAGGCTGCTGAAAAGTGGTTTGCAAGTTGCTGCCGAACAACGCGGCAAGTATGCCGAACACCGTGTAGGTCAGTGCTGAGGCGACGACATAACTGAGCGACAGTAAAAAGGCTCGGGTGGTGGTGATCCGGTTGCCATGTCCGACGATAATGCCCGATAAAATCGGAATCATCGGAAAAATGCACGGGGTCAGCGATAACAACAAGCCGAACCCGAAAAAGCTGAGCAAGGTTATCGGCAAGCTGTCCTTGCGCAAGGACTGCACGATTTGATCCTGTTCGGAAAGTTCCTGCGCGGCTCGTTGCTGTGCTATTGGCAAGGCCAGGTCGATTTTTTTGCTCATCGGCGGATAGCAAACGCCGCGGTCGGCGCAACCCTGGTATTTGGCCAGCAGGGTAATGGTTTGCGCTGCTTGGCTGGAACGGATAAGAGGCAGGTCAAAGTCGAGTTCGTTGTGGAACGTCTCAACCTGACCAAAGGCTTCATCCTGTTTAGGCGTACCTCTGGGAATGTCATAAGTCCCAAGCTTTACGCCGTCGGCGTTAATCAATTCAAATTGAACTTTTTCCCGGTAAAGGTAATAACCGTCTGCAATATGCCAGTTAACATGCAGGGAATGATCATCTTTGACCGACGCAAAAAACTCGAAAGCCTGATCCGGCGGCAGCAGTTCATAACGGGCCAATCCGCTCCTGGCGGATTGGTCATCTTCAAACAAGTTAAGTTTTAAGCTTTGAGCGCCTTTTATCAGTTGCTTGACCGGGTCGACGTTGACAACAGGCGTGGGTAGCTTGAGATCGAAAGTGGTTTTCTGAGGCGGATAGCAAATACCCTGATCGGCACAGCCTTGATATTGCACCGACAGTTGCAGGGACGATGCGCCGTTTTCAATGGTTAAGCCAACCGGGATGTTCAGGGCGTTGCGGTAAATAACCACATCGCCAAAGTTGTCGTCATGCTTGGTTTGGCCGGTCGGAAAACCGGGTTCGCCTAACCGGATTTGCCCGGTTTTGGACTCAAAATGCATTTTATTGCGGTAAAGATAATAACCTTCGGCTATATCCCAGGAAATTTCAATCCGATCGGCAGCAAGCGCTTTTGCCGAAACCTTAAAGGCCTGGTTAGGCGGCAGAACTTCGTCAGCGCCCAGCGCAAAGGCTGATTGGCTGACAAGCGACAGGAAGCAGAGAACAATTATTTTAAAGAGTGGCATGAATCTATCCAATTCAGGTATTCAGGTAAGCCCCGCTCAATGGGGATGGCAATTATTTCAGGCAGTTCGTAAGGATGATGATTGCGCAGGGTGGTTTCAATAGCCTGATAGCGATCTTTATGCGCCTTGATCAGCAGTAGATGTTCTTGGGCAGATTCAATTTGTTCCTTCCATGTGTAAATAGAGGTCATGCCGGGTAAAATATTTACACAGGCGGCCTCGTTATTTGCGACCAGCAGTCGGGCAATTTTTTCCGCCGTGTCTTTATCAGGGCAAGTGCAGAAGATTATTTGATGGTTAGCAGGCATGTTACAGGTCATAAAAACTGGAGCGTCAGATATTATCCTAGAAATTAACCGGAATTGCCCTTATATTGTAATAACGATGATTACAATAAGAGTACTTTAGATGAAAATTTTTCAAACACTATTTCTGGTCGTTCTGATTATTCCTTTTGCAGAAATTTATTTGTTGATACAGGTGGGAGCAATTATCGGTGCATTTCCGACCATTTTGCTGGTGGTGTTTACTGCGATGCTGGGCGCTTGGCTATTGAAACAGCAAGGCTTTGCAACATTTCAGCGGTTTCAGGAGAGTTTGGCGCAAGGAGTGATTCCCGCTTATGAAATGGTAGAAGGGCCTCTTATTCTGGTAGGGGGAGCTTTATTGCTAACACCGGGTTTTATTACGGATATAATTGGCTTTGCCTGTTTAATTCCACAATTACGCAGAAAAATTGCTCAATATGTGATTGAACATTATCTTGTACAGGCTGGAGCGCACTTTCAGCAGGCAAAAGCGGCTGAAAATAATGTGTTGGAAGGTGAATTTCGTAAAGAAGAGTAGGAAGATGAGAAATTTAAGACAAAAGGCACAAGACTAAATTCCGGTTTTTGTCTTGTGCCTTTGTAGCTTAGCTTTCTGTAGAATCGCTTTCTGTGGAGCTGCCTTCAGTTGTTTCGCAGGTATTTTTGTTAAGCCCTGAATAGACCGGGCACCAACCTGAATAACCTGTTGCAACAAGAACCAAGCCCACCAATAACAAAAGAACCTCACCGCCAGGAACGAAAAGAGAAATAACCAGAAGTGCCGATCCCGCATATAGACGGTATTTCTTTTCCTTCTCGCCAACATTGTGTTCAAATTTAAGCATACGTTTAAAATCAAAATTCATCTTAAAATCCTCTGTGTGTAGTTATTATTATCTTTAAACAAAGCAACGGTTCAGTTCGTCATTATTGAACCTCATGCAATATACACAGCTCCGAAAAATGTGCAAGCGAAAAAATATCAACAGTAGGTGCCTTAGGCAATGGATGTAACTTCAATAATCGATCCCCTCAATGATGACCAGCGTCAGGCAGTTACCGCACCTTCCCAAGCCATGCTGGTTTTGGCGGGAGCGGGTAGCGGCAAGACCCGTGTTTTAGTACATCGCATCGCCTGGCAGATTCAGGTGCTGGGCGTGTCGGCGCATAGTATTCTGGCGGTCACTTTTACCAATAAAGCGGCCAAGGAAATGCGCGGCAGGATTGAGGATTTGCTCAACATGTCCGCACAATCCATGTGGATAGGCACTTTTCACGGCGTAGCGCACCGGTTATTAAGGCGACATGCCAAGCAAGCCAAATTGCCGGAAACTTTTCAGGTGATGGATTCCGGCGACCAGCTGCGGCTGATCAAGCGCCTGTTAAGTACGCTTAATCTCGATGCCGACAAGTGGCCTCCGCGCCAAGTGCAGTGGTATATCAATGCGCAAAAAGACGAGGGCATCAGGGCGCGGCATATGATGGAGACCGGCGATCCTTACCAGCGGCAAATGCTGATTATATATAAGGCGTATGAGGAACTGTGCGATCGCTCCGGTTTGGTGGACTTTGCCGAGCTGCTGCTGCGGGCGCATGAATTGCTGCGCGATAATCCCGATGTGCTGGATTTTTATCAGCAGCGTTTCAGGCAGGTCCATGTCGATGAGTTTCAGGATACCAACACCATACAATATGCCTGGTTGCGGTTGTTGACCGAGGGTAAGGATAATATCTTCGTGGTGGGCGATGACGATCAGTCCATCTACGGCTGGCGCGGCGCGAAAATCGAGAATATCTACAGCTTTCAAAAGCATTACCCGAATCATCAAGTCATCAAGCTGGAACAAAATTACCGCTCGACCGGCAATATCCTGAAAGCCGCCAACAAAGTGATCAGCGTTAATGACGGTCGCATGGGCAAAGAGCTATGGACCGATGCCGGTGATGGCGATTTGATTTCTCTGTACGCGGCATTTAACGAACAGGATGAAGCCCATTTTGTGGTCGAGCGCATCAGGGCTTGGGTCAATGAGGGCGGACTGCGCAAGGATACCGCCATTCTGTATCGATCCAACGCCCAGTCCCGGCAGTTTGAAGAAAGATTGATGACCACCGGCACACCCTACCGGGTTTACGGCGGGTTGCGCTTTTTTGAGCGGGTGGAAATTAAAAACGCGCTGGCTTATTTGCGGCTGATGTCCAACCGCGATGACGATGCTTCGTTTGAACGGGTGATCAACACCCCGACGCGCGGCATAGGCGCCAAAACCATCGACGACATTCGGAGCATTGCCAGAGATCAAAGCCTTTCGTTATGGGCGGCAGCGATCGTGCTGATTAATCAGCGCACCCTGTCGGCAAGGGCGACTAATGCGCTGATAGGTTTTTTGGAGTTGATTAAGCGGTTTGACGGGCAGGCGGAAGGCTTGGAGCTTTTTGAAAAGGTCAAACTGGTGGTCGAAAAAAGCGGCCTGATCGAGCTGTATCAAAAGGACAAGGCGGACAAAGGCGAAGAAAAAGTAGAAAACCTGGAAGAGCTGGTCAATGCGGCGCGGCTTTTTGACACCACCACCATCGGCGATCTGGAAGATCAAGAAAATCTGGGCGAGCTGGATATGTTTCTGACGCATGCGACACTGGAATCCGGTGAGCTGCAAGGCGACGACTTCGAGGATTGTGTGCAGCTGATGACCCTGCATTCCGCCAAAGGGCTGGAGTTTAAGCAGGTGTTTCTGGTCGGCATGGAAGAAGGCTTGTTTCCGTCGCAGCAGTCTGTTGACGATGTCGGGCGGCTGGAAGAGGAACGCAGGCTTTGCTATGTCGGCATTACCCGCGCCATGCGGCAGTTGTATCTGACCTATGCCGAATCCCGGCGTTTATACGGCCGGGAAACTTATCCCAAGCCGTCACGGTTTCTGCGCGAGATTCCGGCGGAACATATCCAGGAAGTCAGGATGCGCGCCACCGTGACGCGTCCGGTGACCTCGGTAAAACCGAAGGCGCAGCTGTTGCAAACAGAGGGGAAATACAAGCTGGGGCAACGCGTCAGTCATGCCAAGTTCGGTGAAGGCGTGGTGTTGCAGATGGAAGGCGACGGTGCGCAGGAAAGAGTGCAGATCAACTTCAAGCAAGTAGGCCTCAAGTGGCTGATACTGGCTTATGCGCAATTGGATGTACTGTAGGAGGGGCTTTAGCCCCGAATAATGGGCAATTGTCACTGGGTCACCATATTGGCAAGTAGCCTATTATATGAACACACTTTATAATAGCCGGCAGACCGCATTGGGCTGTGGGTATTTGTACCCGCAACCGCAATGACTCTCGGCTTGATTATTCTCAACGTAACAGATTGAAACAGGAACCCTTAATGTCACAGAAAATTTTAGATATAGTAAAACCCGGTGTTGTAACTGGCGATGACGTACAAAAAATCTTTGCGATTTGCAAAGAAAACCATTTTGCATTGCCTGCGGTAAATGTCATTAACACTGATTCGATTAATGCAGCGTTGGAAGCGGCCGCGAAAGTAAAATCGGCTGTCGTAATCCAGTTTTCCAATGGCGGCGCAGCATTTGTTGCCGGTAAAGGCCTTAAAGCAGAAGGCCAGCAAGCCGCTATTTTGGGTGCAATTTCCGGCGCTCAACACGTACACGCAATGGCTGAAGCTTATGGCGTACCGGTCATTTTGCACACTGACCATGCAGCTAAAAAACTATTGCCTTGGATTGACGGCTTGTTAGATGCAGGCGAAAAACATTTTGCAGCAACCGGCAAGCCATTATTCAGTTCGCATATGCTCGATTTATCTGAAGAAAGCCTGCAAGAAAACATCGAAATCTGCGGTCAATATCTGGCGCGCATGACCAAAATGGGCATGACCCTGGAAATCGAATTAGGTTGCACCGGCGGCGAAGAAGACGGCGTTGACAACAGTGATATGGATCATTCCATGCTGTACACTCAGCCAGAAGATGTAGCCTATGCTTATGACGAGTTAAGTAAAATAAGCCATCGTTTCACGATTGCGGCTTCATTCGGTAACGTTCACGGTGTTTATAAGCCGGGTAACGTTAAATTGACGCCCAGCATTTTGGCTAACTCACAAAAATACGTTTCTGAAAAATTCGGCGTTCCAACCAACACTCTGAATTTTGTATTCCACGGCGGTTCAGGTTCAACACCTGAAGAAATCAAGGAATCGATTAGCTACGGCGTTATCAAGATGAACATCGATACCGACACCCAATGGGCAACTTGGGAAGGTATCATGAACTACTACAAACAAAACGAAGGTTATTTGCAAGGTCAAATCGGCAACCCTGACGGTGACGACAAACCAAACAAGAAATACTACGATCCACGCGTCTGGCAACGTGCCGGTGAAGTCGGCATGGCGACTCGTTTGGAACAAGCTTTTCAGGAATTGAATGCAGTTAATACCCTGTAAATTGATGGGTTAAATAGAAGGCCGATGCGGTTGCATCGGCCTTTTTTTTGTCCGGCAGACAACAAACACCTAAAATAAAAAATTAATGAGGTGTCGTTATGATGGATGTGTCTTACTCAAATCAGGTATTATAAAAACTGTTTGCGTAGAACAACATATGACGAATAACCTAGTAATATAGTACACTATATCAACCTCAAATTATGGTTAGCATGATGACAGCAACAGACAATGTACACCCGCACGAAATCCATAAATTCGGCTCGATGGCGGAACGCTGGTGGGATACTCAGGGCGAATTCAAAACCCTACATGATATTAACCCGCTACGACTCCAGTTTATCCAGCGTTATGCGGATATTGCAGGTAAACGCATCGTTGATGTCGGTTGCGGCGGGGGTATTTTAACCGAAGGCCTGGCTAAACACGGCGCTGATGCGTTGGGTATTGATCTTAGCGAAGACCTGATTGATATTGCCGACCTGCACGGGCTTGAGTCCGGTATTAACGCGCATTATCAAAAAATCAGCGCCGAAGCCTTGGCCGAACAGCAGCCGGAAAATTTTGATCATGTGACCTGCATGGAAATGCTCGAGCATGTGCCTGATCCCGGCTCGATCATCTCCGCTTGCGCCAGAATGGTTAAACCCGGCGGCATGGTGTTTTTTTCGACGCTCAACCGTAAACCCAAGGCGTATTTATTGGCCATCTTTGCAGCGGAGTATGTCCTGAAAATGTTACCCAAAGGTACTCATGATTTTAAAACCTTCATCAAGCCGTCGGAGTTGTGTCAGTCGGCGCGTGCGGCAGGTCTTGAGTTGCAGGGCATGGTAGGCATTGAATACAATCCGTTCACCAAACATTTCAGCCTTGGCAAAGACATTGACGTCAATTACATCGCTGCCTTTAAGCGTTCCGCGTAAGACATGTCTGCCGATTTCAAATTATCCTGCGTATTATTCGACCTTGACGGTACTCTGGTGGATACCGCGCCGGATTTGATTTCATGCCTGAACCGCGCGCTAAACATCCACGGCTTTGATACCGTTGCAGCTGAAATTATCAAACCGTTTATATCATATGGCGCGGCGGCAATGATCAAAGCCAGCCAACCTGAACTTGACGATCAATCAAAGACCGATATTCTGGAAACCATGCTGACTCATTATCAGAATAATATTGCCGAACACACGGTTTTTTTCGCGGGTATGGTCGATACGCTGGCTGCGATTGAAGCGCAAGGACTGAAGTGGGGCGTGGTTACCAATAAGCGGGAGCGTTTCACCAACCCGTTGATGGCGGCGTTAAAGCTGACCGACCGCGCCGCCTGCATCGTCAGCGGGGATACTACCGCCAACCCCAAACCCCATCCGGAACCGATGCTGCTAGCCTGCAAACAGGCGGAGGTCGATCCGCAGGAATGCGTCTATATCGGCGATGCCCTGCATGACATTACTGCCGGGAAAAATGCGCAGATGAAAACACTGGCTGCGCTTTACGGTTACATTAAACCCGGAGATACTCCGGAAACCTGGGGCGCTGATGCATTAATCGAGTCGCCCGATCAAATATCAACCTGGATAGCCTCCCTACCATGCCGTTAACAAATCAAGTCATCTTAATTACCGGTGCCGGCGGAGGTCTTGGCAGCACTGCTGCTCTGGCGCTGGCCAAACACGGTGCGCACATCATTTTACTGGATAAAAACATCGCCAAACTGGAAGCGGTTTACGATGCGATTCTGACAATCAAGGCGCCTGAGCCGATCATTTATCCGTTTGACTTGGCCGGTGCCAATGAAAACGAGTATGAGGAATTGGCCGACAAGATTGGTGAAAATTACGGTTCGCTGCAAGGCATTTTGCATTCAGCGGTAGAGTTCAGCGCCTTTTCCCCAATCGCCACGCACAAAACCAAAGATTGGGGGCATACTTTAAACGTCAACCTGAATGCGCCTTTTTTACTGTGCAGGGTTTTATTACCGGTACTGCAAAAGAGCGAACATGCGTCTATCGTATTCACGTCCGATTCTTCCGCCAGAAAAGCGCCCGCCTATGCAGGCGCGTACGGCGTTTCAAAAATAGCCTTGGAAGGCTTGGCAAACATACTGGCCGATGAACATGAAGCCTTCGGCAAAATCCGGGTCAATACCCTGATACCGGGGCCGGTAGACTCCCCGTTAAGAAAACGGGCCTATCCGGCGGAAGATAAAAGCAGACTGCCATCAATGCAATCATTGGCTCCCATTTATCTGTATTTATTCGGCTCAGAAAGTATAGGCGTAACCGGCCAGGCTATCGATGCCCGAACCTTCTATCTATAACTGAACTATTATGGCTGAAAGAGAAGACGTTGTTTTAACCCGAGATGTCAATATTGTTACTATCCCTGACGGCAATACCGGAACTTTAAGTCAAGGCCAGATAGTCACCATTCATCAGGCGCTCGGCGACAACTATACCGTGGTCACCGAACACGGTCACATGGTGCGTATTGCCGGAGCGGATGCCGATGCTTTGGGCAAGGAACCGAATCAACTGCATACGCTGGTATCGGAAACCGATGCGGCGGCGGTTGAAAAAAACTGCTGGGAAGTGATGAAGACGGTTTACGATCCGGAAATCCCGGTCAATATCGTTGATCTTGGGCTGGTTTATCAGTGCAAAGTAACCCCGGTAGATGAAGGCCTGAATGATGTCCATGTCATCATGACCCTGACCGCCCCAGGCTGCGGAATGGGGCCTGTTATCCAGAGCGACGTGGAAAAATGCATCCGCGCATTGCCCGGAGTTGCCGGCGTTAATGTCGAAGTGGTGCTTGATCCGCCCTGGTCGAGAGAAATGATGTCGGAAGTGGCCCAGTTACAATTGGGCTTGTATTGAAGTTGTCGTGTGTAGATTCTATGCTTGGTAGTCAGTAGGGTAGAGAGTATCCTTTCTAGTTGTGTTGTTTATTTGTATAATCAAAAGCGCATTAGAATTTGGATGAAAACAAGATGATTATTTTTAAGGATATTAATCTGCAAGTCGGAGCACGCTTGCAAATGGCGATGCAAAATGGCTCCAAGCAATTAATTTATTATACAGAGCTCATCGGCTACGTAGATAAAGAGTACTTGATAATAAAGACACCTGTTGAGAATGGGCTTTCCATTCAAATTCAGCTAGGTGAGCAGGTTACCCTGCGGATATTGTCAGGAGTGGATGTGTTTACGTTGACTTGTAATGTAAAAACCATCTTCAGAGCCCCGCACCATTATATGCATCTAAGCTTTCCCACGGATATTAAATCCGTCACATTACGCGGTGCTATCAGAGCCAAAGTGAATCTGCCGGTGCAGATCAACGGCATAGCTCAAGCCGGTGTCATTGCCGATATCAGTGTCACAGGCGCCGCAATAATTACCGATAGTGCACTGGGTGAGCTTAATGAAGAAGCTTTAATTTCTTTCGACTTTCCTATAAAACCGACCAATCAGAGCGCGCATATAGATACCAGCGTGACGATTCGAAGTATTCAGCAGTTGCCCAGCAAAAAGAAAGATGCGCTACCAAAGTTCTCGCATGGGGTACTGTTTCATGAGCTTGGGCTTACCAATCAGGTGATGTTGTTAAACCTTGTCTATGAATCGATGAATAGATTGATCTAGCGGCGTGAGCAAGCTGCTGCGCTAAGTTTATTGGCGGGCTTATGTTGCCTTGAGGCAGGTCAATTCAATATCGATTCGATGCTACAATACGGCGGACGCGTCAACATTCAAGATCGTGCAAGTTTAGTGCAAAAGATTTTGATGTCTTATAAATGAAATATTGATATGTCTGCCAATGAAAATGGCGATTGCATGAACGAAGAAACACAAACCGGAATAATTCCACGCGAATATGGCCAGCCCTGGCCTGATTACGAGCTGCTTGATGCAGGCGACGGCAAGAAGCTTGAACGCTGGGGAACGGTCATTACTATTCGTCCGGAAATCCAAGCCAATTTCAAACCGGGATGGTCTTATGCCCAATGGCAAGACAGGGCGCATTGGGAATTTGAAGAACAATCCTCAACACAAGGCAGCTGGCTTAACATCAAGCCGCATGCGCCAGAACAATGGCTTATTTCCTACGGAAACTTCAATTTCGGCTTAAAGCTGACCAAATTCAAGCATGTGGGATTATTCCCCGAACAACAGGCAAACTGGCATTTTATTAAAGAACGGGTTAGTGCCGGGCAAAAGGTCTTGAATTTATTTGCCTACACCGGCGCTGCATCGCTGGTTGCCCGCGGCAGTGGAGCGGAAGTGACGCATGTGGATTCGGTCAGGCAAATGATCACCTGGGCCAACGAGAATATGGAACGCACGACTGCAGAGATGCAGGAGGTAGAGCAATGCATGGAGCAATTGCCGAGTCATCTTTCCGGTATTAAATGGGTGCTTGAGGATGCGTTAAAATTTGCTCAACGCGAATTGAAACGGGGCAAACAATACGACGGCATCATCATGGACCCACCCGCCTGGGGATTAGGCGCTAAAGGCGAAAAATGGAAATTGGAAAATCACCTGTCCGGCTTGATAGAAACAGCGTACGGGCTGATGAATCCGGGGGCGTTTTTAATTCTTAACACTTACTCACCCAAAGTAGAGCTGGCAGATTTGGCAGCATCTGCCGGGCAGTATTTTTCTGCAAATCAACTGGAAATAAAACAACTATGGATGCGGACAAAAACCGGCAAGGAGCTGTATTGCGGCAATTTGTTGCGGGCGGTCAAGTAAGGCGATTTAGAATGCGCGCTGCTGGCCTAAACCTTATTTCTACGTGGCAATCGCGACCAAGCTTTCGATAGCGTTATATAAATCAATATCTGTCTTGGGTGTGCGAATAGAAACAGTAAGGGCATAGCGCGCTTTTTTGTCGTAACGTCCCTCTTTCTTGCGGGTTTTCCACCAACCTGTCACCGGATATACGGCGAGAACGCCCCGCTCGGCAAGTGCTGCCGCTGTCCCTGTCCACGTGTCGGAATGCAGTGAGCCAAGATGGCGCAAGGCTGTCCCCAACTGCCAATTATAGTCGGAGCCACCGCCGGAATAGCTTCCATCTTCCGCATCGCGTACCCGTTGGTTAATGCGGGCACGAAAATTATCATTTTTTTCCTCAGGACGTTTAACATCAAAACGTAAACCATGGGATTCATAACGATAGCGTCCGCCCGCGCCTCGTTCAACAATACCGGGACTAGGTTCGATAAAATAAGAAAGTGTCACACGCATCTCAACTGGGGTTTCTCCTAAATTCATTAAGGCTTCTTGAGGCCAAGGTAGGGAATGCAGATGCATTTCACGCAATTTTGGCTCTCCCTTATCGTCTTCTCGTACAAACGGCTGAAGTTCGTCTTGGACGATTAGGGTTAACGAGTTGGACGCGCTCCATAAGGCGCGCTCCAGGTTGGGTACACCAAAGCCGCAATGACGAATCAAGTGTTGATAATCTCCGCTTCGCTCACGTACGTCCAAAAAATCGGCCTTCATTTGCTCGGTCCATTCTGCCGAATGCACAATCAAAGCTCGCACCGTTTCCGGCCAGAGATTAGGATACTGGGCCATGAGTTGCGCGGCCATGCGTGAACACAAAGCTGTGGCAGCACTGGTTGCATTAGTTGTAGTCAGTAAACGTTCAGTAAGTTCGTGATGCGTTGTCAGCAAGTTGAGACTGTGTATAGTCACTGGCCCTAACGCACTTTTTGCCACATTTCCGCCTTCAAAAACCACATCCGGTTTTAAAGGCCAATGTTTTTGCCAAGTCCTTGATGTTGTGCTGAAAGGGCTTAATCCACCGAAAGGAGCAACAGCTGAATAGCCTTGGGTGTCCGCTTCAGTGATGTTAGTTTTTTCGGTGTAAGCCCCAACTGTAAGAATATTCCAAGCTTGCCCTGGATCGTGAATGCTGTCAGTACTGTTGCTGAATGGATAGCCGCCCCAAGCATTAATATCGTCAATATTGCCGCCGGATACAATAATCAAACGAGGTATAAGTCCTTCACCATCCACATCGCAAGCTAGACGATCTAGCGTCGCAGACCAAGCGGAAGGTTTGCCTTGATCTCTATTGTCCTTGGCAGTGATTGCCATACTGAAAACTCGTTGACGATACGGTGCCGAGACTTCTGGTCGAGCGACCGCTTCCAATGTCAAATTGCCGTGATGGCGGCCGATATTTCCACCGTTGTGAGGTAAAATTTTCACGGATTCAAGACGGTGGGTCAGTACGACTGGATTAGAGCTTGCCAAGCTATGAGTCAGGTCACCCCAGACCGCTAAACCGGCCATTTCCGTACCATGACCGGCTTGATCAGCGACACCCCAGGCAGGTTCATTGGTATGCAGGTCGTCGACGTTCAAACTTTGTGCAAGTAATGGATGCCCAATATTAACGCCGGTATCGAGTATGCAGATATGGGGTACATTTTCCAAAGGCCATTGCGTCCGTTCGAGCAATTCATCGACCCACTCCCGTTGCTCTGTTGGGTTCAGTGTGTCGAAAAATTCAGCGGTTTCTTTTGCGCGTTTGAGTTCAGCGACACTGTTGAGTAGCATCATGGACTGTTGAATCTGCTCTTGTGTGCCATACATGAGCAATACACTGCGTTCGGGAAAATGCAGCTCGTCGGCAGAAAGTCCAAAACCGATTTGCTCGGCAACAGAGCGAAAGCGATGGATAGTTGACATCCTGTCTTTAAGAATAGGAAGCCATACTTCCCACCAAATTGGTTCCTGTTCCGTAGCAGGTAAGGCCGATGGATCGTCTGTCCATAACTCGTTGAAAGCGGCGTTGCGGATTTCACTGATGGTATTTATTAGTGGTTTATTGTCTAGTGCCTGCCCCTTGTTGCCTTTACGTTCCGCAATGTAATCCTGAATTTTTCGTTCGAACACATCCAGCTTACCATCTGGCACAAATACAGTGGCATAGGTGTGGTGGTCATCGCGCCGGACATTTAACAGTTCGATTCCAGCGCGGGCATTAGAGAGGCTTTGTATAGCCAACTCCACATCAGGCAGACTTGAGAATTGGATTTGCAAGCCAAGGCCGGATGTTATTCCTGCTTGCTGTTGTTGATGTTTGGCTTCATTAGCGATAGATTTAAGGCTGGATAGCTGACCAAGCAATGTTTGTCCATGAGTGGCACGATCCAATTCGGGGAGTTTTTTGTCTCCGCCCCCTTTCGTTATCGGAGTGTAAGGCTCGGTTTGTGATGTATTGGAAAGAACAAAATGATATCGGCGGGAGGTTCGACTTTCATCCATAAGGTCACTAGAGAATTAAGTTTCAGGTGTAAAAATTTTGCGTTGCTTCATGATTTGCCTCTCTCTCAACATCTTTTTCAAGTCAGCAGAAGTCAGAGTGTTCCTGTCATGGATAACCGCATCCTTAATCGCATCTTGAACTGCGCGAGTCAACTCAGCATGGCTCAAGCCTTCGGCGATTTCGGCTAGGCTGGCCCATACTGGTTTAACGATTTTGAAACCGGACAGTTTGAATTTCAAAACCTCAATGATCTGCGTACGGTTTGGCAAACCGTATTCGATGACATCGTCAAAACGCCGGAACAACGCATAATCAAGTGCTTGCGGATGGTTCGTGGCGGCAATAATGACACTGTTTGACTCGTCTCGTTCAAGCATTTGCAGAAAACTATTGAGAACTCGACGAATTTCTCCTACATCGTTAACAAAGCCGCGTTGCGCACCGATAGCATCAAACTCATCAAAGAAATAAACACCGCGCACTGAGGCGATGCTATCGAAAACCTGCCGCAGTTTGGCGGCAGTTTCGCCCATAAACTTAGTGATCAACGCATCCAACCGAACCACAAACAATGGAATACCTAATTCTCCAGCCAACACCGAGGCAGTGAGTGTCTTGCCAGTACCAGGGGGGCCGACCAAGAGAATTTTGCGGCGCGGAGACAGACCATGAGCTTGAATTTTGGCAAAATGCCGTTGTTCCTTGATAATCCGCTGCAAATGTTCCTCAGTAGTTATGTCCAACACAATTTCAGCCAGGCGTGCTTTCGGATAAGAAGCGTCAAGCAGTGTGGTCATTTCTCCACGCGGCTGGATGATTGGGGTTGGCCGTTTTTCGATGGAAACAGTAGAGCGGTGTACCTTGCCGGCGTCGATCATTGAGCGCAAATCTTCCGCCAGCTTGCCGTGACCCAGTTTAGCCTCATGCGCAGCCACTTGCATTGCGACAGCGTAAAAATGACCATCGTCACCGTCGATATGCGATTTGAGTAAGGCTTTGAGTTGGTCCGCGCTAGCCATGGTTGTGGGGTGACTCTGTGTTTTAGAAAGAAAAGAAAAGTATATCAGTATGTCCTATGATAATGATAAAAGATTACTGGATTCGTCAATGACTTATAAATTCAACGAAGTCCAGTAGGGCACGCATCTGGCAGTTTGGAGGGTTATGGTTGGGAAATGGCACTCGATGCGTACCAACACAACTAAACGGTCGAACGATCAGCCGTATTGATCGGGCATGTAGCTTATGACCAATATGGCGACGGATTTTTGTTTTGCCCGATACATCTCAAACATCCCTATTAAGCCCCCTTAACGATTCTCAACTTCCCAGCCCTTGCAGGCCAGGGCAATGTGGTGCGGGACGGGGCGGGCACCGGTTCCGTAGGCGCTCATGGTGCGTGTGGTCATGCCCAATGCTTGGGCTGCACCGGCTAACGACAGCCCGTTATGCAGCCGCCAGGCGATGAATGTGCGGGTGTCTTCATCGGTGGCCGCTTGAAGCAGCGCTTCCAACCACAAGGTATCGGCTCCTATTTGAATGTCAAAATCCGGCCATTCGATCGTCCAACCTATGCTGTTTGCGAGCTGAACCTTGGCAAAGGCGGCCGGGTCGCGCAAAGGCGTGAGGCTCGGTTTGGCGAAAATAGCTTCACCCTTATCCACGGTCATTATGCAGCCGTTAATAAAGGTCATTTTTAGCTGATAGTTCGGTAAAGGTTCAACCGCTGCCAGGCGGGGTCGTTTCATTGATGCCACTATTCCATTCCTCAATCAATTCATCACGGTTTTCCGTAACCCACTCCATTACCTCTTTGCGCAATCCGCGCGGGAAGGTACCGGTGCAGTTCAGGGTCTCCAGGTTAATAAATACATCAAAATTGCCTCCAACCAAGTGCGCATGCATCGGCGGAGAATCGTCTTCTCTTATCTCAAGTCGGTATTTGTTGCGAAAGCGATGTTTCGTAGCCATATTGCAATGGTATGGAATAATTTGAATAAGTCAACCGCCTTGTTGCGAGAACAGGATGATTAAAAGCCCGGCCTATCCTTTGAATGTATAGGAGCTCATATAACGCGTCATCCCGGCAGGAGATGCCGGGATGACGCGTAGCTTAGAATTGCTGGTCAGTAGAAAGTGCCGAATTTATAAGCGTGATGAGAATAGCGATGTATGTCAGTCGAGCATTACGCCCTTAGCCTGAAGGTCAGCATGGTATGACGATCTGACCATCGGTGCGCTGGCGACTTGCTTAAACCCTAGGGCCTTGGCAACTGCGCCGTATTCGTCGAATTGTTTGGGTGTGATGTAGCTTTCAACCGGCAAATGAGCTTTGCTGGGTTGCAGGTATTGGCCTATGGTCAGCATTGAGCAGCCGTGGGCCAATAAATCTTTCATGACCTGATGAACTTCGTGCGGCTGTTCGCCTACACCAAGCATTAAACCGGATTTGGTGGGGACTTGCGGCTGGGCTTGGTGGTATTGCTGAAGTAAATTCAGCGAGCCTTGGTAGTCGGAACCGGGGCGGACTTGTTTGTACAGTCTGGGGACGGTTTCCAAGTTGTGATTGAATACGTCGCAGGGTTCTTCGGCTAATATGGCTACGGCTTTTTCGATGCGTCCGCGAAAGTCGGGCACCAGGATTTCTATTTTGGTAGTGGGGGTTTGCAGGCGGATTTTTCTGATGCATTCGGCAAAATGTCCCGCTCCGCCGTCTCTTAAATCATCACGGTCCACTGAGGTAATGACGACGTACTTCAAGGCCATTACCTGTATCGCATCGGCCAGATGCTGGGGTTCGTCTTTGTCCAGCGCCAGCGGTTTGCCATGCGCGACATCGCAAAAAGGGCAGCGACGTGTACACAAATCGCCCATGATCATGAACGTGGCAGTGCCGTGCTGGAAACACTCGCTCAGATTGGGGCAGGCGGCTTCTTCGCAAACGGTATGCAGGTTGTTTTCGCGTAACAACTGCTTGATGCGGACGACTTCGTCGCTGGCCGATATTTTTATGCGTATCCACTCGGGTTTGCGTAAAGTCGTTTCCGCCGGCTCCACCTTGATCGGGATTTTTGCCAGCTTTTCGGTGTTGCGCTGGTGGGAGTCGGGAGTGGAGCGGGAGGGTGCTTGATAAGTCATTTTTGTAATGCCGTCATGATAGCTTGGGTAACAGGAATGGAGAGTTCAGCATTGCTGACAGTCACGCCCAGATCGGCCAGTTGGGTAACTTCAAGTCCTGAATAACCGCAGGTATTGATGTGGTCGAAAGGGCGCAAATCCATATGATTGTTAATACTCAGGCCATGATAACTGCAATTTCTTTTAATGCGTAGGCCGATGGAACCGATTTTTTTGTTATCTACGTAAACGCCGGGGGCATCGGCTCTGGCTATGGCGATAATGCCGTATTGTGCCAAGGCAAAGATCATGGCTTGTTCCAGCGTTGTGACCAGTTGGCGGACGCCGAGATTCAGCCGTTTAATATCGATCAGGGTATAAATAATCAGCTGGCCGGGGCCGTGATAGGTAACCTGTCCGCCCCGGTCGGAATTAATGACGGGTATGGCGCCGGTATCCAGCAGATGCTCACGCTTGCCGTTTAAGCCCAGCGTATAAACGGGAGGATGTTCGGTGAGCCAGATTTCATCGGCGGTTTCTGCATCGCGATTTTGGGTGAATCGCTGCATGTCTTGCCAAGTGGATTCATAGGGCTGGATGCCCAGATTGCGGATAGTTATCGGCATGAGGCGACGTTGCGCTGCAACGATTCTACAAAGCCATCAAGACATAAGGATGGTCGGTTAAATCCTGATAAATGGCATCCAGTTGCTGCTTGCTGGAGGCCTCTATTATAACGGTTACGGCGATGTAATTGCCGTCTTTGCTGGGGCGAGTCGTTACCGCGCCTTCGTGAATGTCGGGGACATGGCGACGCACGATTTCTATAACCAGCAGGTCGAGTTCCAGATCGGCTTTACCCATTGCCTTGATTGGGAATCGGCAGGGGAATTCTAATAGGGTTTCTTCACTCATGGTCGGGATTGCTTGTAAGCCTGGAATAATTGATTCATGGTTCGCCATATGGGGCCGGGTTTGCCGTTTGCAATGGTTTCATCATCAAGCTGAACAACCGGTACGATTTCGCGCGTAGAGCTGGTTAACCAGATTTCGCTGGCTGTTTTTAAGGCATCCAATGCAATGATGTCTTCACTGTAGGGAATGTCGTTTTCCCTGGCGATGTCCAGAATGACGTTGCGGGTTATGCCCGGCAATATTTCATGGCCTATGGGCGGCGTAATCAGGATGCCGTCAATGACGGCAAATATGTTACTTGCTGCGCCTTCGGTTACATAGCCGTCTTTAACCAGGATGGCTTCCGCACACCCTTTTTCTACAGCCTGTTGTCTGAGCAGAATATTGGCCAACAGCGTGGTGGCCTTAACGTTGCACAGTTCCCAGCGGCTGTCATCAACGCTGATGGCTTTTACTCCGGAATCCAGGTTTTCAAATGGCACGATGTTTGAGCACATCGCGAACACGGTAGGCGTAACGTTTTCCGGAAAAGCATGGTCTCTTTTGGAGGCGACGCCACGGGTAATTTGCAGGTAAATATATTGATCCAGATTTTTATCCAGCAATGGCGTCAGGATTTCCAACCATTGCGCCCGGTCATGCGGATTAGTCAGGCGAATCGAGGACAGGCTGTTTTCCAGCCGTTCCATGTGTTCCTGAAAGTGAAACAATGAGCCCGAGTAAGAGGGGATTACTTCATAAATCCCGTCGCCAAACAAAAAGCCGCGATCCATAACCGATATTTTGGCATCGCAAAGCGGCAGATACTGCCCATTTAAATAGACAGCTTTATTGTGCATCCGACTTCTCCAACATCATCATTGCACTGTCATAGATACGTTGAATAATGTTGCCTTGCTCTACCGATTTAAGAGCTATCAGGTCTTTGTTGGCGACCACTTCATCTTTAAGCGTGACGTTGACAGTGCCCAGCTTTGTGCCTTCTTTAACAGGCGCGGTAATTTTTTTATCAATGGTGATAACGGCTTTCAGGTCAGCGTAATGGCCACGGGGAATCGTGGCATAAAGATCTTCCGCCAAGCCAAGTTGCAGGTTTTTAGTGTCGCCTTTCCAAACTCTTGCTTCGGACAGAGACGTTTTTCCTTGATACAGTTTGTGCGCCTCAAAAAAACGAAAACCATAATTGAGCAGGTTTTGATTTTCATTCGCTCTGGCGTTAGGGCTGCTGGCGCCCATCACCACGGAAATCAGGCGCATGTCGTTTCTTAACGCAGAGGCAACCAGGCAATAGCCGGCGGCATCGGTAAATCCGGTTTTAACGCCATCCACGGTCTCATCACGAGAAAGCAGCTGATTGCGATTATGCTGAACGATGTTGTTGAAGGTGAATTCTTTTTGTGAAAACCAACGGTAGTAGTCGGGAAATTCTTTGATTAAAGCTCTGGTGAGTATCGACAGATCTCGTGCGGTGGTGTAATGATTGTCGATGGGTAGCCCGTTGCTATCCTGAAAGTGGCTGTTTTTCATGCCCAGACGCTCGGCATGTTGATTCATCATGTCGGCAAAAGTGGTTTCATTGCCGGCGATATGTTCAGCCAAAGCAACGCTGGCATCGTTACCGGATTGAATGATGATTCCCAATAACAGGTCTTCAACCTTAACCTGCTTGCCGACTTCGACAAACATGCGCGAGCCGGGCGTTTCCCAGGCTTTTTGGCTGATGGTGACCAGGTCGTCTAAATGTAAGTGACCATTGCTGATTTCCCTGAACACCACATAAACAGACATGATCTTGGTGAGACTGGCGGGGGCAAGCTTAACATCGGCATTGTTTTCTGCCAGTACTTTGCCGGTGTCATGGTTCATCAATATATAGCCGCTGGCAGCAATGGTAGGTGCTGCCGGGGTTGTGATTTCGGTGCCTTCTGCGTTTGCCGTGGTCGTGGCAATCAACAAGCTAAAAAATAATAAAACGGGGATATTTTTAAAAAGGATCATTGCTCTCTAATGGTGTTGGGCTCAGTAAAACATATGTTTATTGTATCATGGCGATTTGTTTTTGATCTGCCTCAGTAACAAATTGGGTCGCTGTTATACCCAGCTTTGCCAGCTGTATATTCAGTTTGTGGACACTTTCCGATGATTTGATAGGCCCCATTTGGACCTTGTAGAGAGTAGAGCCTTTGTGTGTTGAGGGTAATATTTCAGGCTGAGGTAATTGATGGGCGGAAATTTTATTTTGCAATTTCTGCGCCTTCTTTTTGTTGCCGAAGGTGCCTACTTGCAAATAGACGCTTTTTTCTTGTTGCTCAGCGGCATTTTGCAGTTGCGCTAAAGCCTGATCGGGCGCTATCGCCTTGATTTCAACGGCCCCTGTTCCCGCCTGTTCAAGATCCAGTTTCTGGGCGGCAGCGTAAGACAAATCCATAACGCGATTGCCATGATAAGGGCCCCTGTCATTGATACGAACAATAACGCTACGCTGATTTTCCAGGTTGGTGACGCGAGCGTAAGATGAAATAGGCAGTGTTTTGTGAGCGGCGGTCATGGCGTACATGTCGTATATTTCGCCGGATGCGGTTTTTTTGCCGTGGAAATCGGAGCCGTACCAGGAGGCTACACCCTGTTTCAGGTAGCGGGCGATACGGGGTAGTAGATTTTCTTCGTCGGCGGTGTTGGTAGTATCTGAACTACCAACATTCAATCTTGAATGATGTCTGGAGGGGGCAGTTGTAACGGGTGTTTGGCTTGAGATGTCGCTGGTTTTGATTTGTTCGGCGGTACAACTGCATAAAACAAAAATTAGGAATATCGGTATGATCTTATTCATGGGAATGAGCCTTTTTTATTTAAAATAGATAGGCTTAACTGATAAACGGCCATGGCATATAAAGGACTGTGGTTGTAGCGGGTAATGACATAAAAATTGTCTAATGCCGCCCAGAGTTCTTCGCCTTGTTGCTGCTGTTCAAAGCTAAGCAGTTTCACTTTACTGTCTAAAGGTAATTGCCTCGATGTAATTAAGTTGAGCGATTCTAACTTAGCAACACTTAAATTCGGCTTAAGGTCATTATTGAGAACTGCTTCATAGTTTTTGTATTTAGCTGTAACGGGAACAGCAATGGCTTGACCGGTTTGCCAATGATGTTTCGCGAAATAATTGCCGATACTGGCTATGACATCGCTGTTGTTGTGCCAGATGTCGCGGCGATTATCGTTATCGAAATCAACGGCATAAGCTCTGAAACTGCTGGGCATGAATTGCGGCATGCCCATGGCGCCGGCATAAGAGCCTATTGGATCGGCCGGGTTAATGCGTTCGTCGCGGCAGAGCAGCAGGAAGTTTTCAAGTTCACCGAGAAAGAATTTGCTGCGCGGTGGATAGGCAAAAGCCAGTGTAGACAGGGCATCGATTACGCGATGGTTGCCGGTATTTTTTCCGAACAGCGTTTCAACGCCAATAATGGCGACAATGATTTCAGCCGGAACGCCATATTGTTTTTCCGCAGCGGCGAGCGTCACTGCATTGTCCCGCCAGAATTGTACGCCGGCGTCGATGCGCGCTTCGGTCAGAAATATTTTGCGGTATTTATACCAGGGCAAGCCTTCCGAGGGTGAGGCGATTCTTTTGAGTATGTCTGGCTTAATCTCGACTGTCTCAAACAAATCATCAAGTTCCGATTCATCGAACTGGTGTTTGGCTGCCATTTGTTCGATAAAGGTATGAACTGATTCGGTGTCTTTTATGTTGCCGGTACAAGAGGCGAGTAAAAGGCACAAGGCGAATGGCGAAAGGCGAAGGACGCGGGGGATGCTTCTGAGCCGGTATATAAGGTTGTATTTGTGCATCTTTTTAGCCTTGTGTTTGAGCTTGTGTGGGATTCACAAGTGAGACAGAAATGTTAAGGTATCAATCGAAGACGCAAAGGCCCACAATTTTTTAGCCTTTAGCCTGCTTTTCCATTCATGAATGCGGTAGAAACTTTTTATGGGTATGAATTGACATAAGAATACCGAAACCGGCCAGCAACGTTACTATCGAAGTGCCACCGTAACTGATTAAGGGCAATGGCACACCGACCACCGGTAGTACACCGATCACCATGCCGATGTTGACAAAAACATAAACAAAAAAGGTAAAAGCCAGGCTGCTGGCTAGTAGGCGGCTGTAGGTATCCTGAGCTTGCGAAGCAATATACAGGCAGCGGCTGATGATCAGCAGGTACAAAGACAGCAGGCCTAAACAACCGAATAGCCCGAACTCTTCGGCAAAGACCGCAAAAATAAAGTCGGTAGAGCTTTCCGGTAAAAAATCCAGTTCCGACTGGGTGCTACCCAGCCAACCTTTGCCATAGATGCCGCCGGAGCCGATAGCGATTTTCGATTGGATAATATGGTAGCCCCTGCCCAGCGGGTCGGCTTCCGGATTTAAAAAGGTCAGCACCCGGTCGCGTTGATAGGGACGCATAAAATGCCAGAGTATAGGCGTCAATCCTGCCAGCACGGTGGAGATTGCCAGCATGAAGCGCCAGGAGAGGCCAGCAAAAAACAGCACGGCTGCGCCGGAGCTGGCAACCAGTAACGCGGTGCCCAAATCAGGTTGTTTGGCAATTAATAAGGTCGGAACAATGATCAGTATGCTGGCTATCAGCAATTGTTTCGGTTTGGGCGGCAATGCGTGTTCCGCCAAATACCAGGCGACCATCATAGGCGTGGTGATCTTGATCATTTCCGAGGGCTGGAAGCGAAAAAAACCAAGATCCAGCCAGCGTTGCGCGCCTTTTCCGAATTGCCCCATAACCAGTACCGCAACGAGCAGCAAGATTCCCAAACCGAATAGCAGTGCGGAATAGCGCTTAAACTGATAAGGATCAACATGAGCCAGCGCGGTCATTAACAGAAAAGCCAATCCGACGCGCGCCGCTTGCCGTATCAATACATCCATATCCTGACTGCCCGCACTGTAAAGAATAATAAAGCTCAACAGGGAGATAAGTGACAAGCCGATGAATAAAGGAATGTCTATGTGGAGTTTTCTGAGGATATTACCGATAACTGACGGCGGATGGAATTGTTCGCTACGGGTTTCGGTTTTCATTGTTGCCCCCTAAAAATTGCTTGATAACTTGCCCCGCGATGGGGGCTGCGACTGAGCCACCGTGACCGCCGTTCTCAACGATGACGGCAACCGCAATTTTGGGATCATCAGCCGGGGCGAAAGAGATAAATAAGGCATGGTCGCGTAATTTGAAGTCGATGTCGTTTTCGTTGTATTTGGCATCCTGCTTAATGTTAAAAACCTGTGCCGTCCCGGTTTTGCCCGCGATTTGATAGTTAATGTCTTTGCCGATACTCTTGGCTGTGCCGTGCGGGTCATGAATAACATTGACCATGGCTGAGATGATGCTACTAATATTTTCGGGTTTAACCGTAATATTGCTCGGTGGACGTTCCGTGTCAGGCTCGATGGGATTCGGGTTGACGGTGTTTTTCACCAGAAAGGGAGTGACGATGTTACCTTTATTGGCCAATGTAGCCGTAGCTTTGGCAAGCTGTATCGGCGTAACCTGAAGGAATCCCTGGCCTATGCCGGTGATCAGTGTTTCCCCCGGATACCAGGACTGATTGCGTTGACTGCGTTTCCATTCGCGCGAAGGCAATAATCCAGGCTTTTCCCCGGACAGATCAATGCCTGATTTTTCGCCAAAGCCAAAGTGCTGGAGAAAACTATGCATACGGTCTATGCCCAGCATTGACGCCAGGCTGTAAAAATACACGTCGCAGGATTGAGTAATGGCTTCGGTAATATTAACCGAGCCATGGCCGCCTTTTTTCCAGTCCCGATAGTGGTGGCTGACATTCGGCAGTTGATAATAACCGGGACAGAACAGTTTGTGCTCGGCGTTTATCGCATTGTATTCGAGTCCGGCCAGTGCGATAAACGGCTTAATAGTTGATCCCGGGGGATATAAGCCACGCAGTGCCCGATTATAGAGCGGTTGGTTCTCGGAGGATTGCAGGGCCTGATACGCATCATTGGCGATGCCGATCACAAAAGGATTGGGATCAAAGCCGGGGCGGCTGGCGAAGACCAGTACACCGCCGGTTTTAATATCAATAGCGACTACTGCGCCATTGAAAGTACCTAAAGCATCATAGGCGGTTTTTTGTAAATCGATATCCAGGGTCAAGTAAAGATTTTCACCCGCCACGGGAGGGACTGAGTTCACTGTATTGATCGCACGTGCCTGGACATTGGTTTCTATTTCCGCATAGCCGGTCTTGCCGTGTAGCTCGGTTTCATAGGTATTTTCTATGCCTATTTTGCCGACATGACTCGAACCCCGGTATTCGGCGATGGGCAGCGACTTCATTTCCGCTTCGTTGATGCGGCCTACATAGCCGACCACATGAGAGGCTAACTCGGCGTAGGGGTAATGTCGAACCAGGCGTGCCTGAATATCAACGCCGGGAAAATAAGGCCTGACTACGGCAAATTTGGCAATTTCTTCGTCGGTCATGCTGATCAATAAAGGCGTGCTGACGAAGCGTTTTTGTCGTTTGCGTTGTTTCTGGTATTGGTCGATTTTTTCGTCGGAGATATTAAGCAGTTTTTGCAAGCGCAGCAGCGTGTCATTAAGATCGCTGATTTGCTCGGGGATTAGCTCAAGGCTGAAAGACTGCGTGTTGTCGGCCAGGACTTTGCCGTGCCGGTCGTAAATAATACCCCTCGTCGGTACCAGGGGTTCGATTTTAATGCTGTTGTCTTTTGCCAGTGTTGCGTAATGTTCGTGCCCGACAATTTGCAGGTAAACCAGGCGGATAATCAGCCCGGAAGTTAATAACAGTACGACAATAAATGCGGCAATAATACGGTTAAGAAATAGACGGCTCTCTACTAACTTATTTTTAATAGTATAGATACGGGACATAGCAACTACGAAGTCTTTATTTAGCGCGACGCGACAAACGGACGCGGCGCAGTGCTGTATAGATCAGGGGCCAGCATAGTGTGCCGGTAAAAACAGGCAGCCAGAAAGAAGTATGCAGTTGAGCGGGGTGTTGAATATTTTTTAACCAGAAAAGCAGCATTTGGGAAAATAGCAGACAAAAGAAAATAAACAAACCCTGTTGAGGCAATGGAAATTGGCGCAAACGTTTATGCAGTATCAGGCAAAAATAGATAATTAATGAATAGGCTAGTGCATATTGACCGAATACTCTCCCGGTCAGCACATCGGTCAGCAACCCGATTGTCCATGCATGAAAGATACCGATACGTTCAGGTACGGCAATTGTCCAATAGATAAGCACCAGAAGTACCCAGTCTGGGTTTATGCTGACTAAAAAGCTGGGCCAAGGCACAATCCTTAAACACATCGCCATGATAATAGTCAAAGTAATACGACCAAAGCTGTAGTAGTTATTCATCACGGACGAGTCCCTGTCTGTGCCCCTTCAGTCGCTTCGCTCCCGGTGGGTAGGTCGTTGGGGTGCGTCTCAGATGCTTTTTCGTGCGATGTGGGCGGTGAGCTGAGTGATACAGGGGATGAGTCGCTCCAGACAATCAGCAGCTCCCTGTTTCGGTCCAGCATAGCTTTGGGGGTGGCCGTAATGTTGACAAAAGGTTTGTTAGACATTGGGGTAAAATCATCGACAATGGCAACCGGATAACCCGACGGAAAAGTACCGCCCAAACCCGATGTTATCAGTAAGTCGCCGGGGCGAATATCCGCATTATTAGGTAAAAAAGGCAAGTTAAGCCGGTTCAGTTGGCCGCTGCCTACAGCGATAGTCAACAGGCCGTTACGGTTGACCTGAACGGGAATGGCATGATTCGGATCGGTAATTAACATGATTTCGGAACTGAACGGCAACGCACGAAAAACCTGCCCGACCACACCGTTCGCGTCCAGTACCGGTTGCTGGGGGTGGACGCCGAAGCGAGTACCTTTGTTGACTATCACTATATTTTCGTAGGGCGCAGTATTTATCGATAATAATTCCGCGATCAGCAGTTGTTCGCCGAGTTTAAAGGAATTTTCCAATAAGGCTCGCAAACGAATATTTTCTTTTTCCAAAGAGTCGAATTTAAGCAAGCGGGTTTTATCGATGAATTGTTCTTCGCGTAATCGGGTGTTTTCTTTTTTTAAGGTCGAATATGAGCTGACAGAGTCGGCGGTCTGCTCGATCATTACTGTCGGTAAATCGACCAGATATTTTAGCGGGTCGACAATAACTGATAATGTGGCTCGAAGTGCGTCCAGTCGGTGGCTTCTGTGCTCAGTTATCAGTAAAGCAACTGAAGCAATTATCGCCACAAGCAGACGAGTGTTAATAGAAGGACCGGTAGCAAATAAAAGTTTTATAGCGGGATGCCTCTTTATCCAGTTAAAAAATGTTGGTAACGCGTAGATCGAGTTAGCGTAGCGTATGTAACTCGACAAGTCATTGCCGCGCCTGTTGAGTTACGGCGCAAAATGATGCGCCTCGGGACACCGCAGCGCGGCTACTGCATTCCCCGTAAGGATGTGGGGAATGCAGTTCTTGCATGAAGAAAAACATCTGTCCGTGTAGTCGTAACTTAACCTACGAACTTTGTTGCTGCCAAAATAAATGATTTTAAAGAATGAACATCATTACTCTAAGGAGAAAGTAGAGACTCCTTTTTTATCCAGCATCTCCAGAACCATGCCGCCGCCTCGTGCGACACAGGTTAGCGGATCATCAGCGATATAGACCGGCAGGCCTGTTTCTTCGGCTATCAGTCTGTCTATATCCTTCAATAAGGCACCGCCGCCGGTTAAGAATATACCGCGAGTCGCTACATCCGAACCGAGTTCAGGCGGGGTTTGCTCCAATGCCAGTTTTACCGCGCCGACAATACCGGATAGCGGCTCTTGCAGTGCTTCCAGGATTTCATTGCTGTTTAAGGAGAAACTGCGGGGCACGCCTTCAGCCAGATTGCGGCCTTTAACTTCTATTTCCCTGACTTCGCTGCCGGGGTAAGCCGTGCCGATTTCATGCTTTATTCTTTCTGCGGTGGCCTCGCCAATCAAGGTGCCGTAGTTTCTGCGCACATAATTGATAATGGCTTCGTCAAAGCGATCGCCGCCGATACGGACAGACGAGGAATAGACGATGCCGTTTATTGATATAACAGCCACTTCAGAAGTGCCGCCACCAATGTCTAAAACCATTGAGCCGCAGGCCTCATCAACAGGTAAGCCTGCACCAATAGCCGCCGACATGGGTTCTTCAATCAAGTAAACTTCGCGCGCACCGGCCATTGCCGCAGACTCGCGAATAGCGCGACGTTCAACCTGAGTTGAACCGCAAGGGACGCAGATTAAAATGCGTGGACTGGGGCGCAGCAACTTGCTTTGGTGGACTTTTTCGATAAAAAATCTCAGCATCCGCTCGGTGACGGCAAAGTCGGCGATTACGCCGTCTTTTAGTGGGCGGATTGCAGTAATATTGCCTGGGGTGCGTCCCAGCATAAGTTTTGCATCAAGACCGACAGCAGCAATAGTTTTATTGCCCCGAATTCTGTCTTCTTTGATAGCAACGACCGATGGTTCATTAAGTACGATTCCTTGTCCGGGAATGTAGATCAATGTATTGGCGGTTCCTAAGTCAATAGCGAGATCGTTGGAGAAAAGGCCGCGAATTCTTTTGAACATTTTTAGCTGTATCCTTTGGGGGAATAAAAATTGTATTACTTTATCAATCAAGCGAGTGTTTGAGCAAGATATAAAGTATTATAAACACAATAATATTTAGAATCGCTGAAATTTTATTGGGAGTTAAAAATGTCTTTAACGGCGGATGATGTGAAGAAAATAGCGCATTTAGCACGATTGGGAATCGAGGAGCAAGATGTTGTCTCATATGCAAAAGATCTGTCCGGGATGCTGGATTTGATGACACGGATGAGCGATCTTGACACTGACGGAGTCGAGCCTATGGCTCACCCGATGGATCAAGTGCAAAGGTTACGAGCCGATGTGGTCACCGAGCAGGATAACCGCGAAAAATTCCAAGCCATTGCGCCACAAGTAGAAGCGGGACTTTATCTAGTGCCCAAAGTAATTGAGTAAAGGGAACAGTAATAACTATGCATAACAAAACAATTGCGGAATTAGCCAAGGGCCTGCGTTCCGGCGAGTTTTCAAGCGTGGAATTGACCACGGCTTTTTTAGACAGAATCAAGCAGCACAGCTCACTTAATTCTTATATTACAGTCACCGAAGACTTGGCCTTGCAGGAAGCCGAAGCAGCCGACTTAAGGCTGGCAAAAGGCGATGCGGAACTTTTAACCGGCATCCCGATTGCTCAAAAAGACATTTTTTGTACAGAGGGCGTTAAAACAACCTGCGGTTCAAAAATTCTGGATAATTTTATTGCACCCTACAATGCAACCGTGGTGAATAAATTTAACAATGCCGGTGCGGTGATGCTGGGCAAGCTGAACATGGACGAGTTCGCGATGGGTTCATCCAACGAAACCAGTTATTACGGCGCAGTCAAAAATCCCTGGGATATTAATACCGTTCCCGGCGGATCATCAGGCGGCACGGCGGTGGCTGTTGCAGCACGGCTTACAGTCTGCGCGACAGGCACGGATACCGGCGGCTCGATACGTCAACCTGCCGCCCTGTGCGGCATTACCGGATTAAAGCCGACCTATGGCCGGGTATCCCGTTACGGCATGATCGCTTACGCCTCCAGTCTGGATCAAGGCGGGCCGATGACTCGCAGTGCCGAAGATGCGGCTATCATGCTGCAAACCATGGCCGGTTTTGATGAAAAGGATTCAACCAGCGTCGATTTGCCTGTTCCTGATTATAGGGCCGGGTTAAGCAAAAAACTCGAAGGTTTGACAATCGGTTTGCCCAAAGAATTTTTTGGCGAAGGACTAAACAGCGATGTGGCTGCAACGCTGGAAGCCGCTATTAACGAGTATCGAAAATTAGGCGCAAAGGTAACGGAAATATCCATGCCCACGCTTAAGTTGGCCATTCCCGCTTATTACGTCATTGCTCCTGCCGAGTGCTCCGCGAACCTGTCGCGTTTTGACGGGGTGCGTTTCGGCTACCGCTGCGAAAATCCGGCGGACTTAGCTGACCTTTACACTCGCTCACGGGGTGAAGGTTTTGGCAAGGAAGTTAAGCGTCGCATTTTGATGGGGACTTATGCGCTGTCGGCAGGTTATTACGACGCTTATTATATTAAGGCGCAAAAAATCCGCCGTCTGATCAGCGAAGATTTTAAAAGAGCGCTATCGGAAGTCGATGTCATTATGGGGCCGGTAACACCGTCAACCGCGTTTGGTATCGGCGAGAAAATAGGCAATCCGATTGAAATGTATTTATCCGATATTTACACGATTGCGATCAATCTTGCCGGTGTTCCAGCCATGTCGGTTCCCGCAGGGTTTGCTGGAGGCATGCCCGTGGGCTTGCAGATCATCGGCAATTATTTTGCCGAAGACCGGCTGTTGAATATTGCCCACCAGTATCAACAAGTCACCGATTGGCACCAACAAATGCCAAAAGGTTTTGAATAAGGAGAAGCTCTCATGACGAAAATCACAGAACTTTCGCAATTGGATCTAAACGGTACTTACAGCTATGCCGATTATTTGACCTGGCGGCTGGACGAAACGGTCGAGCTGTTCAAGGGTAAGATCATGGCAATGTCCCCCGCGCCTAGCCTGAAGCATCAGAGCGTTATTACCAATCTGGGTGGAAGTCTTTATCAGTATTTTCACAAAAGATCCTGCAAACTTTTTTACGCGCCATTCGATGTCAAACTCTACAACAGCAAAAAATCAAAACTAACCGATCAGGAAGTTTTCAGTGTCGTCCAGCCCGATTTATGCGTGATCTGCGATAAAGAAAAACTCACCGAACAAGGTTGCAACGGCGCACCGGATTGGATTATCGAAGTGCTCTCGCCTGGTAACAGCAAGAAAGAAATGCGCCTTAAATACGACCTTTACCAGGAAAACGGCGTCACCGAGTACTGGCTGGTTTATCCCTACGAGCAAGCGGTCTATCAATTTCTGCTGGATAAGGATACCGAAAAATACCAACTATTCGCCATGCATGCCGGTGACGACATCGCAAAACCCTATCTTTTTCCTGAGCTGGACATCGATCTGGCCGACGTTTTTGCCGAATAATACGGAATTACTAAAATGAATACACAATGGGAAACAGTCATCGGCTTGGAAATTCACGCCCAACTCGCCACCAAATCAAAGATTTTTTCCGGAGCGTCCACCGCTTACGGTGCGGAACCCAATACCCAGGCCTGCGCGGTCGATTTAGGCTTGCCGGGCGTATTGCCGGTATTGAATGAAGAAGCTGTGCGTATGGCAGTCATCTTCGGCATGGCCATCGAAGCGCATATCGCACCGTATTCTGTGTTTGCCAGAAAAAATTATTTTTACCCGGACTTGCCTAAGGGCTATCAAATCAGTCAGATGGAGTTGCCTATCGTCGGTGTCGGGCATTTGGATATTGACGTCGATGGAGTAGTCAAACGCATCGGCATCACTCGCGCCCATCTGGAAGAAGATGCGGGCAAATCGTTGCATGGCAATTTTCACGGCTTGACCGGGATCGATTTAAATCGTGCCGGTACGCCATTATTGGAAATCGTTTCCGAGCCTGAAATGAGTTCGGCTAAAGAAGCCGTAGCCTACATGAGGAAAATGCACGAGCTGGTGCGCTATCTGGGCATTTGCGACGGGAATATGCAGGAAGGCTCGTTCCGTTGCGATGCCAATGTGTCGGTGCGTCCCAAGGGGCAAAAAGAATTCGGCACACGGGCTGAAATCAAAAACATCAACTCGTTCAAGTTTGTCGAAAAAGCTATTAATCACGAAATCGAGCGGCAAATAGAGGTAATAGAAAACGGCGGCGCCGTTGTTCAGGAAACCCGCCTGTATGATTCGGTCAAGGATGAAACCCGTTCCATGCGCAGTAAGGAAGAGGCCAATGATTACCGGTATTTTCCCGATCCAGACCTGTTGCCGGTGCTGATTGATGAAGATTTTAAAGCGCAAATAAAGGCCCAATTGCCTGAATTGCCCCAAGCAAAAAAACAGCGATTTAAAGATGACTATGCGCTGGATGAAGAGAACGCCACCCTGCTGACATCTTCCCGTCCGCTAGCTGATTATTTCGAAACAGTGGTTAAAGAGTCGGGCTGCGAAGCAAAAATGTGCGCTAACTGGATGACCGGTGATCTTTTGGCTGCGCTTAACAAAGCCGACTTGGAAATTACCGACTCGCCGGTCGGTCATGAGCGCTTGGCCGGGTTGTTAAAGCGTATTAGCGATGACACTATTTCCGGCAAGATCGCTAAACAGGTATTCGAAGAGCTGTGGCAGAGCACGGCTACAGCTGATGAAATTATCGAAGCGAAAGGCTTGAAACAAATTACCGATACCGGCGCGATAGAAGCCATTATCGATAAAATCATTGCCGACAACCAGGATCAGGTTGAGCAATACCGTAGCGGTAAAGATAAGGTCTTCGGTTTTTTTGTCGGGCAGGTGATGAAAGAAATGCAGGGTAAGGCAAACCCCGGCGAAGTGAACAAAATGCTTAAAGAAAAGTTAAAGTAAACATATATAGGGTGGGCAGCGTATTTTTGCCCACCCTATTACGTTAAACTATCAAAAATAGAGAAGTGGCCATGTCAACCATCACGTTCGACACCCGCGAGTTTATCAAAGAGCAGGCTGAAATTATTACCAAGCTACAAAAGGTGGCGGTAACTTCGACGTTTGAGCAAGCGCGGCATGATTATGATCTCTGATAATCTGGCGACTAATCAATCGCTTGATAAGTCGACTTCGGGAGGCTGAATTAAAAAGCGAGGTTAAGTTTGCTGAAACCAAAAGCGAACTTATCCGCTGGATTGTCAGTGTCGGCCTGTTACAAACTGCGCTAATTACAGCGTTGTTGATTAAATTGAGCGCGGTTGTTTAATCTGAAATATCAAGTGTCCAGCTCTTGTTTAAAGCCCCGTAGGGTACGCGATGCGTACCCTACGGCTTAGCTGCGTCCCAGAATCCCTGAAATAGAAAATTCAGCGCCGCAGTCATTTCAAATTGCCCGGATGCAAGTGATACGATTGGCGTTTTCAGTAAGCGAAGCGGCACGGCTGCTAGCTTGGGTGGGCTACCCATTTAAGCCGGGACAGTTTTAAGGTGGTGGCCGGGAATGTCAAGCCCCCGCTTGGCGAGTGTCTGCAATTATGAACATTGCCGAGCTGGGGTTCGGCGTTCCCGGTTATTTGTAGCCCGGTAGGGTACGCATCGCGTACCCTACCGCTGATAGGTGTTAGGGGTCAAAAAGTCCATTGCTCCATTTTTATTTTCTCAGAATCCCTGAAACAGAAAATCCAGCGCCGCAGTCATTTCAAACTGACTGGGTGCAAGCGATATATGCACCCCCGCAGGCTTTCAAGTCAGGCGTATCGACTGAATCTGCGCAAGCGCTATTGGATGACCCAACGAAGCCGCTTTGGCAATCCACATAATGGCCAGATTATCGTCTTTAGGTAAGCCATTGCCCTCCAAATAACAACAGCCCAGCAAGTGCATCGCATCGCTAACCTGCTGCTTGGCCGCCAGTTCGAGCCAATAAACGGCGCTTTTGGGCTTGTTTTGTTCCAAAAAAAGCAACGCCAAATCATTTTGCGCTTTTGCATCCCCGGCGTCGGCGCTTTTGATCAGCTCAATATCATTAGGATTAAGGGGGATGCAAATGTCGTGTTTGATCGAATCGAAACAGATCATGGTTTTGTAATAAGCCTCATTATCGGCGGCGCACTGTAATGTGCCATCGGCAAGGCGGCGTCTTAGGGTGCGCTCGCTCCATTCGGTTAGCGTAGTGGCTGCTTGAAGGCTGAGGTGTTGCATGTGGCATTCCGTGGGTTCAAATGAGCGCAATGGGTTTGGCAGGGCTTTTGAAGCAGCATTTTATCATGGCAGGGCTTTTTGGCAGGCATTTCTATTGCGGCAGATTTTTCGATCAGTGTGTAGACCGGGTTACGCTACGCTAACCCAGCCTACATGGCTGCTCTGGGAATAGATCGACTATTTGGCATGGCTCCTGCTTATATCTTTTTGTAGTTTGTTTTTAACTTAAAAGAGAATTTACCCATGAACGCATTATCTATGAAAAAAACACAACAAGGTTTCACCTTAATCGAATTGATGATCGTGGTCGCGATCATCGGTATTTTGGCGTCGATTGCGTTGCCAGCCTATTCACAATATACTAAAAAAGCTCGCTATACAGAAATTGTTATGGCTGCAACTGCGCCAAAATCTGCTGTCGAGCTTTGCGTCCAAACACAAGCCATTGCTGGCGTAGCTATTACTGGTTGTGGAGGCGGTTCCAATGGAGTGCCGGCTGACTTAACAGTCTTAGGTAATATTAATAGTGTTACAACAGCTGACAATGGCACAATTACAGTATCTCCTACTGCAGCCAACGGATTTGCAACTACTGATACATATATTCTGATACCAACAGCGGACGCTAATAGTAAGGTAACTTGGTCGGATGCTACCAGTGTCTGTAAGACTGCTGGTTTTTGCTAATAACTGGCTAGGTTGGGTTTCGTAACCCAGCAATAAACGCCGATAAACCGTCTCAGGCAAAACCTTGGGCGGTTTTTTTATGCGCGTCCGTTCAGTGGTTTTATTGTGTGCCCGAGGGTTGTTGTGATCTTTAGTTATATAGGCGAACCCTATTGCCTAAGCGTTGCCAGCCATCTCGTCGCGCTTCATAATTTTTACAGTTTAGGCGCTAATGCACAGGATTGAAACAAGGTAACATCATGAGAACTGTTCTTTCCTTACTGGCTTTATGTTTGCCGGTCACCCTCCTTTATGGGCAATTTTTCTGGAATCCCGTCGTCTTTGATGATATCTATTTTTTCGATGGCTCAATACACGAGCAATATCTAGGCAAGTTATTCAGTTTTGATTTGCGCTGGTTGCCTTATGCTACTTTGGAATGGACTCATGCGCTGTTCGGCTTGGATCTGATCGGGTTCCGCCTGGGTAACTTGGCGCTGCATCTTGCCACGATCATCACGCTGTTTCTATTTTTGCGCCGACTGTTTGAACGGGTTCTCCCCGATAGTGGCACGACCCTGTCGCCATACTGGTTAGCCTTTTTTGGCGCATTGATTTTTGCATTGCATCCTGCCTCGGTCTATGCGGCTGCCTATTTAGTCCAGCGTTCCACACTGATGGCGACATTGTTCGCCTTGCTAACCTGGCGTCTGTTTTTGGAAGGTTTGATTAGGGATAACCGCCGTTGGTTGCTGGCGTCCGCAGTCACCTATTTTTTGGCGGTGTTCTCGAAAGAACATGCCATCATGACGCCTGCAGTAACGATAGCTCTGCTTTTGTTGGTCGACAATCAGCCTCTCCGGCAACGATTGACGTTTATTGGGCCAGTTTTCGTACTCTATGGATTGATTGGCGGATTTGTCGTTCTTCAGATCAAATCACGACATGTTTTGGGGCAGGCTTATGAACCCATAGCTGCAAATTATATATCTTTACTGGGTCCCGACTTCAATGCACATCTGGCCTATCCTTTATCGATACTGACACAGTGCTTCCTGTTTTTTAAATATCTGTGGGTTTGGATTGCGCCGCATCTCGCAGGAATGTCTGTTGATATGCCTCAAGTTTTTGCCAGGAGCCTGTGGTCTTGGCCGGAGACTGCTGGTTTGATCGGCTTTATAGCTTATCCGATTATTGCAATTCGCCTGCTGCTGCAAAGAGGGTTAATAGGCTTGCTGGGCTTCGCCTTGCTTTGCCCGTGGCTGTTGTTTGCGACCGAGCTTTCAACTATCAGAATTCAGGAATCTTTTGTACTTTATCGCAGCTATCTGTGGATGCCTGGCGCTTTCGCGGCCTTACCTTTTTTGTGCCAAAAGTTGAGCGCAAAACAGGCGGCTATCACATTGAGCTGTGTTGCAGTATTCATGATGCCTTTATCATGGCTACGCCTGACCACTTTTTCTCATCCGCTGCTGCTATGGGATGATGCAGCCTTGACGATAGAGAGTACTGAAGATATACGCTTGGGTATTGATAGAATTTTATACAATCGAGGCACAGAGTTAGTCAAGGCGAAACAATATCCCGAAGCGATCGAGGATTTAAGCAGAGTGATCAAGCTAAAAGGCTACTATGAAGGCTATGCTTATCAAAATCGCGGCTCAGCCTATTTGGAAAGTGGGCAATATCTCCTGGCTCTAAACGACATTAACAAAGCCATAGAATCGCTACCAACAAATAAAACAAAGCTTTATTTGGGTAAAGCGCGTGCCTTGGATGGGCTTAATGATTCGACTGCTGCTATGCAAGTCTATAAACAAGCTTGTTTACTGGGAGTGCCAGTCGCCTGTCAAAAAACGGGACAATCCGTGGCTCCGGTCAAGTCAATGACCGAATTCCTCCTGAGTCCATAGTGCGCCTGAAAGCGGTTCTTTTTGTCCAAGCGCTAAGCTGCCAGACATATTGAACTTGATGGTCAGAGTCATGGGAGCAATTACATTTGATACATTAAGATTTGCCGATAAATCAAAATCTGCCAGGTTACTTCCTGAACATGCAGAAGCTGAAGCATTGGCCGATAGATTTGAGGTTAATTTTAAGGAAGTTGAGGCCAATGATTACATTAAACGTCTTGAAGAGAAGTCTGTGAATGGATTGATGGTAAATTTATTCAACTTGAACAACGCATGACTATTAAATTGGGATATTGATGGTAGTAGCTGTTAGCGCTGTTAGCGCTGTTAGCGCTGTTGCGGCTTTGGTTAAATTATTGTAGCTGAATAAGCGGGGTAGGGTGGGCAGTGCTTTCTGCCCACGCGATTAATCGCACCCAATACAAACCATCCAATCTTTTGCGGGGTTGGGTGGTTTTTTGTTTGTACTCTTGGGGCTTCTAATCGCGTAATGGCATCAGTCGCGAATTACATGAGCGGAAGTATCTGGTTAAGAATCTTCCCGTTGGTTGCCAGGATCTGCTTTGGAAAGAGTCCTTTATTGCCTTGAAAGTCGGTAACCGTGGCTCCCGCTTCTTCGGCAATCAATGCCCCGGCAGCAACGTCATACAGGTTTAACTCCTGTTCCCAAAAAGCATCGACTTGGCCGTCTGCCACCAGGCATAGATCGATTGCTGCCGATCCAAAACGGCGTTGTCCGGTTGTTATCTCGGCGATCCTGCAAAACCGTTGCAGGTTGTTTTCTTTTAAGTAGGAACGCAAGCAGGCGAATCCGGTTGCGACCATTGCGTCGGAAAGATTGCTTTCATTGGATACGGAAATGGGTTGGCCGTTTTTCCAGGCCCCCTTGCCCTTTTCGGCTGCATAGTAATCATCCAATGCGGGCGCGTAGACAGCGCCGAATATGAGTTCTTGATCAATCTCCAGTGCGACACTGATACCCCAAAAATACTGGCCTCTTGAAAATGAGTGGGTTCCATCAATCGGATCGACGATCCAGCGGCTGGATTGATTGGCGCTTTGCCCGCTTTCCTCTCCCCAAAAACCGAATTGCGGATAATGTTTGGCAAGGGCTTCTTGTAGAAAAGCTTCAACCGCCACGTCGGCATCGGTGACTAAGTCGCGGGGGCTTTTTTTGATCACTTCTAAATTTTTCAGGTCTTTAAAATGAGTCATGGCAATCGATCCGGCTTCACGGATCACCTTTTCAAGAGCGGCAAGCGAAATGGGCATTTATAGTAACCTTATAAGTAGGAGGGTGAGGGTGACGTTCGATAGAGTCAAGTACGTAACCTGTGTTCAATGTAAAGTCCGATTAGTTTTGCGTGCCAAAAGAATCAATCTTCTAAAATCAGGCGGTTCGGGATGCTGTGATTAGGAGATGAAAAGCTTAAGTGTAATGCGCTGTTATTTTGCGCGAACCATATCTTTTGCCGATAACTTTTTCAAGGTATATATTAATTAGTTATATATTTCAATTAGATATAAAAAATTCATCATTCTTACAAGAAAACTTTATACACAAGGTTTTCTTGAGAAGCATTATATCCTCATGAAGTCGATTCTCCCCAAGGTCGGTTGTTCTTATATCAATTAGTTAGCAGGTTAATACGGCCTTATATACGAATAAGAAAAATAATGATGACTACAAATAATAGGGATGTTGCAAATTCCTCCAGTCGTTCGGCGAACGGCAGTTTGCCGTCTCCCATAATTATTTCAACTCGATTGGTCACTTGGTCGCGCATGTGTATCCGTTGTTGTGACATGATTTTCTCCTAATAATTTTTAATATAACTACGCATCTGTCCCACTAATACGCCTTGAATTTCTACTTGTTCCGGGTTGTAGTGCATAGCTTCCATTGTCGAATTGGCTGGGATAAGTAATGTTTCGTGCGGGTATTGCTCAATAAATTTCAACGTGGCTTCGGCTTTATTGATCAAAGCCACTACAATTTCGCCATTACGGGCATGGCAGCGTTGTTCGATAATCACCCAGTCGCCATCGTAAATGCCTTGTTCAAGCATGGAATTGCCTTTTACCTTAAGAACGTAGCAGGGATTTTGTGTTTTCAGCTGTTCAGGGATGGCCATATAGGTAATGTTCTCGACGGCTTCGATGGGTTTTCCGGCGGCAATAAATCCGACAAAAGGCAGTGCGCTTTGATCATCGCAATGGCCGATCATTTCTTTGGCGTATTCTGTCAGGCGAATGCCGCGCTGTTTGCGTTCAGGCGCTTCGATCAGGTTTTCTTTGATCAAAGCCTTGATGTGATTATGTAAGGAACCGCGAGACTTTAAGCCCATGCCCGCACAAAGCTCTTCCAGCGTGGGAGGGTGAGGAAATTTGTCCTGATTTTGTAATAAGAAATCGAAAATCTCCTGCTGTTTTCTGGTGAGTGATTTAGTCATAATCCGTTCTCTATTTGTTTTTTAAAAATATAACATAAGAACGAATAAAGAACAATTGGAAAGTTAAAGTTATTTTTAACTTATACTTATGGGGTGCTGCTTGGAGTATGATTCGTTAACCGGGTGAATTACAACATCACCCTAATTACTTTTTGAATAGGAGGATGCCATGCAACTCGTTCCTGCATTATTACCCAGCCTGATTCAGGCAATAGATTACGCAGTCGAGACAAATGCAGAGGAAGTGACGGCTCTGGATCAAGCTATCGGCGACGGCGATCATGTGACAAATCTGCAACGCGGCATTAAAGCGCTGATAGCTCAAAGTGACGAATTGGCGCGGCTTGATTGGGTGGCAGCTTGGCAGAAGATCGGCATGACCTTGATGACGGCAGTGGGTGGTGCATCAGGCTCTTTATACGGTACCTTGTTTGTTGCAATGAGCAAAGCTGCTCGCGATCGGTCTCTGGATCTACAATCTTTTGCCGAGGTTTTTACCAGCGGTGTGGATGCAGTAAAACAGCGAGGCAAGGCTGATGCGGGTGAAAAAACTATGCTGGATGTGCTGATTCCGGTGGCGGCAAGCTTGCGGCAGGCGGCAGCGGATTCGGTTGCGTTGCCCGTGGCATTGGAAAATGTCGCGCGGGCGGCAATCGCGGGCATGGAATCTACCCGAGACATGTTGGCTACCAAGGGGCGCGCTTCTTTTCTGGAGGAGCGCAGCCGGGGACATATTGATGCGGGCGCTAAAACCAGTCAGTTAATGATTTGTGCGCTGGTCGGCGTGTTGACGGAGAATTTAACAACCCCATCGTAAGGCCGCAGTGTGGACGGGAGCGTCCCACAAGCGGAGCATCTCTTCATCAAGCAGGCTCAAGGTAATCGAGCAACCCGCCATATCAAGCGAGGTGGTGTAGTTGCCGACCAGAGAGCGGCAGATGTTAACGCCGCGTTTTTCCCAGAATCGGGATGCCAGCTCATAAATAAGATGCAGCTCCATTAAAGGGGTCGCTCCGAAGCCGTTGATATGCAGTAACGCCGATTGGCCTTTTTGCGGATTCAGATCGTCATCAATAATGCCGGACAGGTAGTCGACAATTTCGGTAGCGCCGCTCATGGCTATGCGCTCACGTCCGCGCTCGCCATGAATGCCCACGCCCATTTCGATTTCGTTCTCGCCAATGTCGAAAGTGGGTTTGCCCAGAGCGGGTACTGTGCAGCTGCTTAATGCGACGCCCATGGACGCAGTGGCAAGGTTGACTCGGTCGCCTAATGCTTTGCAAGCCGCCAAATCTGCTCCTGATTCTGCCGCTGCGCCGACGATTTTTTCCACAATCAGGGTGCCTGCAACACCGCGTCGTCCGGTGCTGTGGGTTTTGGGGAAAGAAACATCGTCACTGACCAATATGGTTTCGTGTGAGCAATCAAGCATTTCAGCGGCTATTTCGAAATTCATTACATCGCCAGCATAGTTCTTGACGATGAATAAAACTCCTCCGCCATTTTCCACCGCTTGTGCCGCAGCCAACATTTGATCGGGAGTAGGGGAGGTGAATACTTGGCCGGGACAGGCGGCATCCAGCATGCCTGAGCCGACAAAGCCCGTATGCAACGGTTCATGGCCTGAGCCACCACCAGAAATTAACGCAACTTTGCCGGGTACAGTGGGCTTTATGCGCCTGATGAAGTGAGGCTGGGCGTTGAATTGAACTATATCTGCATGGGCTTTGGTAAAGCCCAGCAAGCTTTCGTCAAGCAGACTATCAATACTATTGATGAATTTTTTCATTGCAGCGGCTCCGGTGGATGCAAGTTTTTAAGGATAGCGTGGGCAGTGAGTCGGATGTACGTAGCTGTCAGTTTTTTAATGCTTGCGTGACGGCGCGGATATCCGGCATAACCCAGGTTGGTCGATAGTCGGTTGTTTTGAAATCGTCTTCGGTGGATACTCCTGATAAAACCATAAGGCTGCGTATGCCGGTGCGAACTGCGCCAAGAATATCAGTTTCTAATCGATCGCCGATAGCCACTGTTTGGGCTGGGTCAATGCCTAGCAACGCTAGAGCCTGCTGGTATATGATAGGCTCGGGCTTGCCGATGATGGTTGGCGTTATGCCGGTGGCCGCCTGTAGTGCCGCCAGAATTGCACCGTTGCCGTGGGTGAGGCCGCGTTCTGTGGGTAATGTAGTGTCGGCATTAGTGCCAATGAATTGGGCGCCTGCGCGAATATTCAGCGTAGCAGTTGCCAACTTGTCCCATGATAAGGTGCTGTCTTTACCGCAGACAACAATATCAGCTCCCATATTGGGGTTGTCTTTGTCGTCATTTAATTCATACAGCTTGGTCAAGGTAAAGCCGTGATCAAGGAGCGGCTGTTTAGCGCCATCTTCGCCGATGACGAATACGCGGCTTTCGGCGGGATTGTTATGCTTGCTCAGGTACAATGCGGTTGCCATGCTGGATGTCAGGATTTCATCGCAAGTTACCTGTACGCCCATCTGCGCCAGTTTGATGACATACTGCTCCTGAGTCAGGCTGGCGTTGTTGGTTGCCAGAATAAAGCGAATTTGTTGCTCACGTAAGGTTTGAAAAAAGTCTGCTAAGCCAGGCATTGGTTGGTCGCCGTGCCATAAAACGCCATCCATGTCGATAATGAGTGCGCGTATATTGATAAAAGGTTCCATCGGATCGTTTCTCTCTTAATTGGGTTTATTATTCTAATGTGCGTGGAATTATATAAGCATTCCGTTGGTTTTCATTTGAGCATAGTTGCCGGTTGTGGGGGCGCAACAACGGATAATGCGAATTGAATCCGCCAGCGTGCTTATAAGTCTAATGGTTATCGATACACAAAATCTTGGTCAATAGGTTGTCTCAATCAATGGGAAATACAAGGTTGAGCTTGATTTCGTTTGAAGCTTGACACAAAAAGCTTGATTTTGTCCAGACACACACGATAACGATTTATGAATCGATTCAGTAGAGTGGATGGTTGTATTTAAATACGATGTTAAGAATGCAGTGACTGTGACGGAGCGGAGTTCGTGATTCAATGTATGTTATTTTCTAAGGTTGCCTGATCATTGATGTACTGAAAACTGTTCAAATAGCTCATTGTAAAAGGAACAAAATCGGGCTGTTGTAATATGAGTGTATCTTGGACAAAACCACCTTGATTGTTTGCAATTGGTTGAATAAAGAGGCCGCTCATGTTGCTTTGGTGGTAATTAATGGGCATTTTAGCGGGCGAAAAGAAACCTTGTGGGGTAAGGTGGGGTTGTCGCGGATATATAAAATAAATCTATAACATTTTGCTTGTATGTTTCCCTCATTCAGCTGTTATCGATGTATCAACGCAGAACATTGAGCATTGGGCATTGACATCGGTCCCCTTTCTACTTTAAAGTTGCATTCGCATAAAGAGTAAGTAACTAAAATTATAACTATTACTATAACCCATCGGAGCACGCATCATGGCAAAACCATTAATACAAATGGCATTAGATTCATTGGATTTCGACCAAACAGTAGGCCTTGCTACCTTAGTAGCTCCTTACGTTGATATATTTGAAATCGGAACCCCATGCATCAAATATAATGGACTTAACTTGGTTAAAGAATTAAGAGCAAGATTTCCAGAAAAACTGTTGTTGGTAGATCTTAAAACAATGGACGCAGGCGAATACGAAGCAACACCTTTTTATGCAGCAGGCGCTGATATTTGTACAGTTTTAGGCGTATCCGGCCTTGCAACTTGTGCAGGCGTTATCAAAGCAGCAAATGCATACGGCGCAGAAGCTCAAATCGATCTGATTAATGTTGAAGATAAAATAGCATGTGCACGTGCTACTGCAGACATGGGTGCTCATATCATGGGTATTCATACAGGTCTTGATGCACAAGCAGCAGGTCATACTCCTTTTGCTGATTTGAATGACATCGCAAGATTGGGCTTAAACGTCAGAATTTCTGTTGCCGGTGGTATTAAGCCGTCAACTGTGCAAGATGTGGTTCGTGCAGGTGCAAACATCATCGTGGTTGGTGCAGCAATCTATGGCGCGGCTTCACCTGCTGATGCGGCGCGTGAAATTCGCGAATTGGTTGACGCGGTATAATTATGCATCAGCAACTTATCATAGAAAAGATTTCAGGTGTTCTTGAAGCTACAGATGATACGTATGATGTAAGGTTGACCGAATTGCTTGATAGCGCCAAACGTATATTTATCGCGGGCGCGGGACGTTCCAAGCTTGTTGGCAATTTTTTTGCAATGAGGTTGGTTCACGGCGGTTACGATGTAAGTGTCGTGGGTGAAATTGTGACGCCGAGCATTAAAAGCGGTGACTTATTGATCATTATTTCCGGATCAGGAGAGACTGAGCAATTAATAGCATTCACTAAAAATGCAAAAAAAATAGGTGCTAACATTGTCTTGATCTCTGCGAAAGGCAGTTCAACCATTGGCGACTTGGCAGATGCAGTATTTCAAATCGGTAGTCCGGAGCAGTATGGCAAGGTTCTAGGGATGCCCATGGGGACTGTGTTTGAACTATCTACTTTGTTATTTTTGGAAGCAACCATTTCTCATATTATCCATGAAAAAGGAATTCCCGAAGAAGTAATGAGAGAAAGGCACGCTAATTTAGAATAGCGGCATGGGAACGAGTGGTTATAACCCACTCGTTCTAATCCTTGTAAGGTATGAAACGCCGAAAGAACATTTCGTGACAGAGTCAATCAGACGAATAAAAGTCACCATTTAGTAATCTATCAATAGTAAGGAGAAGAATATGACTTCGCGTCGAGAATTAGCGAACGCCATACGCGCTTTGAGCATGGATGCCGTGCAGAAAGCAAACTCTGGGCATCCAGGCGCACCTATGGGCATGGCGGACATTGCCGAGGTGTTGTGGAATGATCACCTGCGCCACAATCCGTCCAATCCGAAATGGTCAGATCGTGACCGCTTTGTTCTTTCCAACGGTCACGGTTCAATGCTGATTTATTCACTATTGCATTTGAGTGGCTATGATTTGCCTATGAATGAATTGGCCTCTTTCCGTCAATTACATTCAAAATGTGCGGGACATCCTGAATACGGTTATGCACCTGGTATTGAAACAACGACCGGACCGTTAGGGCAAGGAATTGCCAATGGTGTTGGTTTTGCGATGGCTGAAAAGCTGCTTGCAGATCAATTTAATCGTCCAGGTCATAAAATTGTTGATCACCATACCTATGTCTTCATGGGCGATGGCTGTTTGATGGAAGGCATTTCTCATGAAGCCTGTTCATTAGCGGGTACTTGGGGTTTAGGCAACTTAATCGCTTTCTGGGATGACAACGGTATTTCTATTGATGGCCATATTGAAGGCTGGTATACGGATGATACAGCAAAACGTTTTGAAGCTTACGGATGGCATGTTCTGTCAGTAGACGGACATAATCCTGAAGAGATTAATAAAGCAATTGTTATGGCTAAGGCGATGACTGATATGCCTTCCTTAATATGCTGCAAAACAACCATTGGTTTTGGGTCGCCAAACAAATCTGGCTCTCACGAATGTCATGGTGCAGCTTTAGGTCAACCTGAAATTAATTTAACTAAAGCAGCTTTAGGTTGGGATCACGAAGCATTCATCATTCCAGAAGATGTTTATGCGGGCTGGGATGCTAAATCAAAAGGTGCAAAAGCCGAAGCAGCATGGAATACTAAATTCACAGCCTATGAGGCAGAGTATCCAGAATTAGCAGCAGAATTTAAACGGCGTATGGCTGGTGAGCTGCCGGCTAATTGGCAGGCAGCGACTGACGCATTGATTGCTGAAACCAACGCAAAAGCAGAAAATCTTGCCACCCGTCAATCTTCACAAAAAGTAATTGGCGGATTAGCCCCCACATTACCTGAATTTTTAGGTGGCTCTGCGGACTTAACAGGTTCTAACTTAACCAGTTGCAGCAGCTTTAAACATGTCAGCGGTAAAGAGATGGGTAATTATATCTCCTACGGTGTGCGTGAGTTTGGCATGTTCACTATTATGAACGGTATGTCGTTGCATGGTGGTTTATTGCCTTTCGGTGGAACATTTCACATGTTCTCTGATTATGCGAAAAGCGCTTTGCGTATGTCAGCGTTAATGAAAATTCGCACCATTGCTGTTTTAACCCATGACTCTATTGGTCAAGGGGAAGACGGTCCAACGCATCAGCCGATTGAGAATACTTCTGCTATGCGCTACATTCCAAATATGGATGTTTGGCGACCTGCCGATACTACAGAAACAGCGGTTTCTTGGGTAATGGCAATTGAGCGTATGACAGGGCCTTCAAGCTTAGTATTAAGCCGTCAAGGCTTGCCTTTCATAGCGCGTACAGACGAACAAATCGCAGCTATCCGTAAAGGAGCATACATTATTTCTGAAGCAGCAGGAAATGCCCAAGTTATCCTCATTGCAACCGGTTCAGAAGTTGAATTAGCAATAAAATCACAAGCAGCCTTAGCAGAAAAAGGTATTCAAGCGCGTGTTGTTTCAATGCCATCAACAAATGTATTTGACCGTCAAGAGCAAGCTTATAAAGACAGCGTATTAACACCAGGTGTAAAACGTGTTGCGATTGAAGCAGGTATTACTGATTTTTGGCGTAAATATGTTGGTTTAGAAGGCGCAGTTGTCGGTATTGATACTTTCGGCGAATCTGCACCTGGCGGCATATTGATGAAACACTTCGGCTTTACTGTTGAAAACGTGGTCAAAAACGTAGAAGCGGTACTTTAATTTTAAAGGTCATATTTGCGTTATTGAGACGGCTAGATATATCGATTGGGTGTGTAACTCATTGATATTAATGTTATTAAGTCAAGGATATAGCGCAGATATGGCTACTCTAAAAACAACGCATAGAGGGGGATTCACACGTGAAAATAAATAATTTGACGAATGGTTTAGTTGCTACGCTGTTATTGGCCAGTCCCATAGCAGGGGCAGAAACAGAATATCCAGCAGCAGATTTCAAGCCAAAAGTAATTTATCAAGATATTGACAGCGGCAAGTCTGTGCCGGCACCGACCAAGCAGGCCAAATCTGTTGAGTCAACAGAATCGGATTCAAAATATCCAGCGGCAGACTTTGAGCCAAAGGTTCTATACAAGGATGCTGACTATAAGCCAAGTAAATTCGTTGCGGCACCATCAGCGTCTGAGCGGACTACAGTGGATGATACAGAGATAAGCGCAGCGGTAAAAGTCGAAGAAGAGTCAATGATGAGTTACTTGCTTGGATTGGTTGCTTTTGCCGTGGCTGGGTATCTGTTTTTTATTAAGCGCGAGCCAAAAGCCAAAGTTAGCAAATCTTCAGTTTATTCCGGCCAAGTTAGTGGACTTTCCGGAGTTGCTCGATATCTGAGAAAGCATAATATGGCTGCTGCGACTGGTGTTGCAAGATATTTGGAAAGTCGGGTTGTATCTGAAAAAGAAACAGCCGCGGCAAGCGGAGTTGAAAAATACCTTGAAAAACAGGCTAGATCTGCAAAAGAAACAGCAGCTCAAGCAGGAACTGGAGTTGAAAAGTACATGCGCAACCGGGGGTGATAAGTGGATCAAAATTACTTGATCGATTTAGTGTCTGGATTTTTTGGTTCCAAAAGAGAAGTTGAAACACAAACCAGTCCCCGCGCATATGTTAGTGGCCCTAATGAGCTTACTGGAGTTGCCAGGTATTTGAAAAGCCAAGAAGTTGAGCCGGTTTTAAGCGGAGTTGAGAGGTATCTGAAAAATCTGGAAGAGCTGTCGGCAAGTAATGAAGTCGCTGATTTCTTGGAAAGTCAGGAAGATATCTCTACAGTAGATGAAGTTGTTGATCTCTTAGAAAAACACGAAGAAGTAACATCAGTGAGTAGTGTTGCCAAGTACTTGGAGAAATTGGATCAGTTTCCTGTAAGCAGTGTTGCCAAGTATATGGCAAGACAGGCTATATTCGCAAAGAGAGCACCGAAAATAAGCGGTGTTGCTAAGTATATGGCCAAGCATGCTGTCGTTACAAAAAAAGCACCCGCAGTCAGTAGCGTTGCTAAGTATATGGAAAGGCAAGCGAAGTCACCCGTTATAAGCAGTGTTTCTAAGTATCTAATAAAGCAATCCATATCCGCCAGGAATACTACAGCTGCAACCGGAGTTGCTAAATATCTTGAAGACGAATCTATCGCCGAGAGAAAAGCTGCTGCTGCCGCTATAGTTGTCAGGTACTTGGAAGAGCAACGTATGTTTGCAAAAGAGCAAGAAAAAGAAAAAGAAAAAGAAGAGCAGTTGGCAATAGAAAAGGAGATCGCAAAGGCAAAAGAAAGGGAAGTGGCAGCGGCAGCGGCAACTGGAGTGGCTAGATATTTGGAAGAGCAAGCAATTTTGTCGAAAGAAAAACCACCAGTAAGTGGTGTTGCAAAGTATGTGGCAAAGCAAATTTTGTCTAGAAAGGAAGCTCCTGTTTTAAGTGGAGTTGCAAAGTATGTAGCGAGACAAGCAATAAACGTAAAAGAGGCGCCGATTGTGAGTGGAGTCGCAAAGTATATGAAAAGAGACGCGATGGCAGCAAAAAAGATGCCCAAAATAAGTGGAGTTGCGAAGTATATGGAAAAGCAATCTGTATTGCCGAGGGCAAGTGGTGTTTCTAAATACGTGACAAGGCAAATTATTTCTGCAAGAGAAAATCCAGAAAAAGTATGACTAAATAATATTAGCAAAGTGCAGATGCCTTGGTCAAACATGAGTCTGGCTATCTATATACGAAACAGTTATTATCGTTGTAATTAAAGCGACGCCTATAAGTCGCTAACATGATCAGTTAAAGTTGTGTGAGATGAAGACACTGGTGCCATTGTTTAAGGAGTGTCCAATATTAAATAGACTTTATTCTGATCCCTGCCAAAAAAAAGAGCCATCATTAAAATAATGGCTCACCTCAGATCGGTAGGGGCTGTATTTATGGCTTTTTGATAGTTAACTACCGTTGCTCACGGTATACCCCACCCCTGTTATTATATTAGATGTCACTCGTCTATATTCTGAATGTGTTTGGAAATGATGAGTGTATATCTTAATTGTTTTTTAAATTTTAAAATAAAAGGAGCCCCTAATGGCTAAGACTTTACTTGAACAACTGAGAGAAATGACAGTGGTTGTAGCTGATACTGGCGATATTCAAGCTATTGAAACTTTCAAGCCTCGTGATGCGACAACTAATCCTTCGTTGATTACTGCCGCTGCTCAAATGCCACAATATCAAGGAATTGTTGATGATACTTTGAAAGGTGCTAGAGATACTTTGGGTAAAGATGCATCTGCAGCGCAAGTAGCAACCCTCGCTTTTGAACGTCTGGCTGTTTCTTTCGGACAAAAGATACTTGAAGTTATTCCAGGGCGGGTTTCCACTGAAGTAGATGCTCGTCTTTCATATGATACTGATGCTAGCGTCCGCGTAGGTCGCGAATTAATCGCGATGTATGAAGCGTTAGGCGTTCCACGCGAACGAATTCTGATCAAAATTGCTGCAACTTGGGAAGGTATACAAGCTGCTGCTATTCTTGAAAAAGAAAATATCCATTGTAATCTAACCTTATTGTTTGGTCTGCATCAGGCGATTGCCTGTGCCGAAAACGGAATTACCCTGATTTCACCTTTCGTTGGACGCATTTTGGATTGGTACAAAAAGGATACCGGTCGTGATTCCTACGCCCCTGCTGAAGATCCAGGGGTGTTGTCGGTTACAGAAATCTACAATTACTACAAAAAATTTGGCTATAAAACTGAAGTTATGGGTGCTAGCTTCCGTAATGTTGGTGAGATTGTTGAATTGGCAGGTTGTGATTTGTTAACGATTGCACCGTCTCTGTTAGCTGAACTTCAGTCTACCGAAGGTGACTTGGAGCGTAAGCTTGATCCTAAAAATGCAGCTAGCGCGTCAATTGAAAAGTTAACTATTGATAAAGCGACCTTTGATAGCATGCATACTGAAAATCGTATGGCTTCTGAGAAACTTGCAGAAGGTATCGATGGCTTCACCAAAGCGTTAGAGTCATTAGAAGAATTCCTCGCAGCCCGTTTGGCGAGTTTGGAAGGATAAGGATTTTTGTAAAGCCATCCGGCAGGATATTCTCGTATTTATAGCCGGGTGGCAAACTTTATCATCTACAAGATAGCGTGTAGAGGTAGTGCCTTTGCTACAATGCAGAAATTACCATTTGTAAAATAAATTATAAATTATTATTTAGCTAATATGTTTTGATTGTTTTTCCAAAGTAATTCATTAATAGTTATTCTATTTTCTGATTATGAAATTCTTATAAATTGGGGAGTTAGTCTCCATACTGGTTCTGAATATGTTCAGGGAATTGCATGATATTCGCATATAGTGGTGCAGCGCATTGAGCAGTCAGAAAAATGGCGAGACAAGGATGATAATTTCTTGGCTGTAGTTTTATGGTCTAAATAATTTAGATATTTATCTTAATTCCTTTATGGCAACGTCAAGTTTTCTATTTATATAAAACTCAGTAGATTTTAAAATTAATATCTTATAACAAAAGTGGATTTACAGTCTAAGTGGGCTTATGAATTTTTTAGGTTCGAATTGGTTCTGGTTATTTAGAAAATCTATTTTAAGCAATTGATTATTTTAATGCGGTTTCCTAAGCTCTGTGGAATGTTAAAAATATCGTGCAAATTGTTTATGATTAGTATCATTGATAATCTATTGTTTTTTAGATGAGCAGAATTTGCAATGCAAATTGCGGCTGACATTTATAAGGGGACGATGAAGTTACGCGAGATTAAGCATTTTGGATGCTGATGTTTATTGTGAAAATAATATCTGCTAATATTTGAACTGGACTGATTTTGGTTTGGCTATTGGTTAACTCAAAGTGTTATGTTTCGTAGAACCACCTCAATGCGAAATCTAACTAAATAATAAGTGAGGTGAATTTTGGAAATATATTATGAACAATCTTACAGCACTTTCAATAAGTATTGCCGGTTTAGCCGGCTTCGCAACGTTTTTGGCCGTGGGGCCTCTTAGTGGTATATTTTTTATATGGGCCGCAACCATTGCATGGGCAGCTTTCTTTTTTCTAGGCGCCACTCAAGAAGCATTAAAAAATACCATCGTGTGTGGGATTTTCGGTGTATTTATGGCTTGGTTAGCTGCTATTCAAATCACTAACATTCCATCTACAGCAATTCTTGGCTTCCCACTTTGGGCCGCAGTTACTGTAACTTGTTCAGTCGTCGTTATGTGTCTTGCTGCGAATATTCCAGCTCTTGTGACTATACCTGCCAGCGTACTTGGTTATTCATCTACGTTTGCATATTTGCTGCAAACTCCCGGTAAATTGACTAAAGATATTCTTCTGAGTGTTTCTTTAGATAATCCTTTAATTGTAATATCTATCTCTATTGTAGTTGGTACGTACTTTGGTCTATGGTCAGCACAGTTGAGTGCAAAATTAACTAAATAATTTAAATGGCGGCTTTGAGTTTAAGTCGAGTGATAAGTTGTTTCTAATAGTCTTGTGCCTTTCTGGTCGTCTCTCATCATTGTATTATTGATTATGTTTTTCCGATATGAGACGGCCAGTTTTCTAACAGAGGCAGGTAAATAACCCAAATATAAATTATAAGGGGCCTCTCACAATTGCGCTGAAAAAATCCCTCAATAAAATGGCTTTCTTTCGAGCATGCGTTAAATTTCAGATGGTTTTTGTGTGAAATTATGAGTAGTTTTAACGCATCGAATAGGCGAAAGCATTTAAAGTATAAACAGAAGCTCATAGCGTCAGTTTTTCCTTCAGAGTCTCCACTATCCTTTTGATTTTGTTGGTCAGTTAATGACTCATAAGTTCTTAGTAGAAAATCGACATGTATTGTTTACCTAAAGTCTTGCGCTACGAGAAATATGTGCCGACAATGTAACATGCTGACTTATTGATTAGAACTTATTGCTGCTTTATCAAACCTACACTCCTCGCACACTGACGTCATTTCCGCCTAGCACAAATTTATTGCTAAGAATGTCCATTTATACAAGGCATCGACTCAACTTTCATTGAGTATTTATTCGGCAAGATATTCTTTTAGTGGAGCACAAATTTATCTAAGCTCGGTTAGTCGTTGCCTAATGTAGCTCGCAATGGATTCTTTCAGAGTGTTTTTACTTAGCGCCTGCTGGTAGGCTTCACGGGTAAGTTTTGGATTGCCGAGTTTTTCTTGTGATAGCGCTAGACCCAGCCAGTTTTCAGCTTTTTCCGGGTTAACGTTTACCAGCCTTTGATAGACTTTAGCTGCATTAGCAAAGGATTGCAGCTGTTGATAGGTTGCCGCCAATAAAGATAAATAGGTTTCATTGGAGTTGTTTGTTAAATCAATACGCTGCAGCGTCTTAAACGCACCGTTAGGGTCTTTTTGTTGCAAGTATAGTTGTGCACGGGTGTTGATAAATTGTAGGTTATCAGGAAATAAGGCCAGGCTTTGATCTAGAAATTCGGCAGTTTTACTAACTTGCCCCTGGTTGTGCAATGTTTTAGCTAATAATAGTCGAGCCTTGAGATGTCGCGGATCGAGCTTAAGGACTTGTTCCAGTTTGTAAGTTACCGAGTAATCTTGAGAATTATTTTCTGCCTGACGATAGAGCACATCCGCTTGCTGTTTGGCGGATGTTGATTCGATCAGGGCCGGTTTAGAAGCGATGGGCATTTTTTTAATAGGTGGCTCGATAATAATCTCAGGAGATGGCTGAGCTGCGGCAGCCGTTTGGACGGGTTGAGTTGGCGGTTTGGGTTGAATCGTGGGTGCTGCTTGGACTACTGGTACGGGTTGAGCAACTGAAGCTGGCTGAATTGCTGTATTTTCGGATGGTCTAAGTTCGATTTTTGGCTCAGGGTTAATAATGGCGTTTGGCGTAGTCAATACCTTTTCATAAGATGCAATAGGGATCGGATCTTTTTTAACGTTGTCGGTAACAATTGCTGGAGGAGTTTTAGCCAGCGTTTTACTGTATTGATATGCGGCATAAGTACCGCCCGTCGCAATAATAGCCAATAAGCTCCAGAACAGGAGATGTATTTTAGACGGCGAAGGTTGTGTTACCTGAATATTATGGTGCAGAGTTGTTGGTGCATTGTTGGGTGTGTTGCGATTTTCCAAGTCGCGCAGCATTTGATTGATCAGGCTCATAACTTGGATGCCACAGGTTCCCATAGGTAGCCGATAATCGCGAGTAACAACAGCAGTAAATAGCGTTTACGAAAGCCAAAAAACTTAAATTTTGTATTGGCGTCTTCGGTGTCCAGCGCGGCTAGATAAACGTGTTTTACACCTATTGACGAATGGCCTTTGCCATAAGCTGATAGCATCGCTTTATTGGCTAAAATATTAACCAGTCTGGGTATGCCTCGGCTGTAATGGTGTATAACTTGAATAGCCAGTCCGGAAAAAATGCTTAGATTACCCATACCGGCAATACGTAACCGGTGTTTAATGTAATCAGCAACATTTTCTGGCGTGAGCGGCTTAAGCGCGTAACTAAAGGTGATGCGCTGTCTGAGTTGTCGGATGGCTTTGTTATGTAGTTGTTCATCAAGTTCAGGTTGACCGAATAACACGATTTGCAGTAGTTTTTGTTTTTCGGTTTCCAGGTTAGTGATAAGTCGTAACGCTTCTAATGTTTCAATTGACATGGATTGAGCTTCATCGATAATCAGTACCGGTTTTTTGCCGTTAACAGCGCTATTGATTAGAAATTCATTAATTAGCTTCATCAGTCCGTTTTGCCCGATATGACGGGAATATTCAATGCCCATTTCATCGGCAATTGCCATCAGCAAGCCGACCGGCGGCAAGTGTGGGTTGGGAATGTATGATGTCTCAAAAGGTTCGGGTAATTCATTAAGCAATTTTCGGCAGAGCATGGTTTTGCCGGTACCGACATCCCCGGTAATTTTGATAAATCCTTCGCCGTTATGTAAAGCAATCAGCAACACGTTGAGCGCTTCTAAATGAGAGGGTAGTTCACAAAAAAACTGTGTGTCAGGCGTTAAACCAAATGGCTGACTATTGAGGCCAAAGTGTGTTTTATACATAAATAACTTTTAAAATATTTTTTATGGAGATATTGCCACTATTGTAGCTCGGGTTATATTACGCTTGGTTTGCGTTGCCGGATAACGCCATGGATCGCTTGTTGTAGGGTAACCAACAGTGGATGCTTTGGCGAGCTTCCGTTCCTCGGTAACGACGGCTCCTGCGTCGGTTAAAGCGTCTACTGTTGGTGCTCTACCGGCCGCATTCCCGACAGGGATGTGGGGAATGCGGATTTTGCATGGAGTAAAAATCTGTCCTTGCAGTCGTGCTCACGCCCCTTACCTATATCCATGTAGGCAATGCAGGAACAATGCATTTATCCATATCGCATTTTATATAAATTATTTCCAACGCGGCTGTGAGTCAAGTCTTTCAAAACGTTGTTTACTGGAATTTATGTCTTTTTGCCAGTCCGCATCGCTGCTGATAAAGGAGGCTTTAAGCAATATAATCAGTTCTGATTTTTGGGTCGAGCCGGTATTGACTCTAAACAGGTTGCCGATATAAGGAATTGCTGCTAACCCGGTGATGCCTTGTTTTTTTTCATTATCATTCTCCTGCATCAGGCCGCCCAGCACAATAATCTGACCGTTTTTAGCCTTGACGATGCTGTCTGATTCTCGGACTGTGGTGAGTGCCAATGGTAAGGTTATGTTAAGGCCGAAATCCTTGGTGTCATTTTTAACTTGGCTAATGGACGGGTGGATATGCAGAGTGATGTCCTCATTATCATCTATCTGTGGAGTAACATCCAGTGATATGCCGGAAAAGAAAACATCAATAAGGACTGTAGGTCCGGTGCCAGCGACGTTCGGGGTGGTTTGAGTTCCACCAGTAAAACCGGTAGCGAAATATTCATCCTGGCCGACTTTAATAATGGCAGATTGATTATTTAAAGTCGAAATTCTTGGGCTCGACAATACATTGGTTTTTCCTTGAGTTTCCATAAGTTCGACAAAGGCACGAAAATCGCCGGAATGAGCACCTAAGGTAAAAACAGAAGAAAATGTGGCAGGATCCATGATTCCGCCTATGCCAGTCAACAGTGGGGCTTTATTAATACCTTCTCTGACGATGCTTTCCCAGTTAACGCCATCTTGGTGATTATCATCAAGGGTAACTTCCAGGATTTTAGCTTCAAGGATGACTTGTCGGCTGATTTGAGTTTGGGTGGCAGACAGGAAGCTTTCGATTTCACGCAACTGCACGGGTTTTGCCCGGGCAATCACGATGCCCGATTGTTGGTTAATATCTACGGTTGCAGCTGGGTCGGCTTTAATGATGCTATTTAAAGAGTCTTTCAGCTCCCGCCAGAAGTCTGTATTTGTTGTAGTACGAACGGAACTACTTGACGAGCTGGAATTTTGTGAGCCACCGTTTCCCGTTGGACTGTTTCCCAATGGATTGGTGTTGGCTTGTTGATTGCTCCCTCCTTGTTGGCTATTGCTTCCCTGCGAGTTGTTTTGGCTAGCTTGCCTGCCGGACGACACGGTGGTATTTGAGTTACCTACCCGAACCAAATCCAGCCGATCTATCTTAAAGGTTTTGGTTTGTAATGTGGCAGGATAGATGATGTAACCCATATCGTTTTTCTTGTAATCATAACCGTAGACTTTTTGTACGGCATCAAGGACTTGTGCAATGGTTACATTCTTCAGTTCCAACGAAATGGTCCCAGCTACTTCAGGGTGTACCAGCATATTTTCTTCGGTGTCTACAACCAGTCCCATAAAAAACTCACGGGCATCGACTTCATTAACGGAAATATTGAGACGCATCTGCTGCGCTGTATTTTGGGAGGTGGCTAAGATTTGATTGAAATCGGGAACCAGAGCATCGGTAATGGCTGACGGTGCTTGGGAATTACTAAGGGCTTTCGGCGTGGTATCGGAAAATGCATTGGAAACATTGGATGACTTTGTTGATTGAAGTGAAGTGCAGGATACCAGTAGTAATGTCAATGCCATGGTAATGGCTGGATGAGTGTTATTCATTTTAGTGTGTACGCGGTATCTATTTTGTTTTGTAGGGACGTTGCACTAGTTGCAAGGTCTTGAGTTCGCCATTTTGAGTGATGGTGACCGAATTTTTGTGAATGCTGATGATTTTAATCGTACTTGAGCGCGTCGGGATATGGGTTGGTTCTGCGTGCTGAACAGTATTCGGTTGTTGCCGGGTACTGGTTTCTGCTGGCTCGGTGCTTTGTCCCTGAAGTTGGGGAATGTCCATGCTCCCGATTGCGGTTGCAAGCAGCGGAGCAATCATATTTCCTAGCGGAGACATTATGTTTTCTTGTGTTGGACCATTGGTTTTTGCAGTTGCATATTCCATGGTTTTATTAAGCAACTCATCTTTTTTATCACCACTGGTAACCATACTTGCTGGAGTTACCAGTGCCGGTTTTAAAGTCGGCGTTTGTTTGAATACTATGGTTATGGTCTGGCCTTGTTTAGCAGTGACACCATTAATAGTCGCTCGTCTGGAGTGTGATGAAATCCAGATGGCCGATAAAACCAAGGTATTATCGCTGTCGGCAATGGCGCCTGTTGTTGAGGGTAGTGGATAGGCCGGTTGCGTCGGATCACGAAATTCTGCGCTGCATGGCATAGGAGCAAGCCCTGCGAGTAATATTGTTATCATTATTTTAAACACCAAGCCAACTCTCCTTGAAGCTGAGTGTGTATGCTTTAATTGTAGTTTCCGCTGTCGGGTAATCCTTAACCTGATAGCTAATGCTTTCCCAGATAAAATGCCAAGGCAGTGATTCCAGTGCTTTTAAGTAATTGAGTGTTTCTAAGTAACTGCCGGAAAAAGTGATTACCAGTCCGTGTTTGTATATCGGGTTGAGTTGCGGCTGTTTTGATTTAATCAAAGTGGTTACCGGCAGTGTATCTAATTTTATTAAGGTTAGTTGATTATTCTGATTAAGTATATCGCTTAATGCAACGGCCATTAGATGTGGAGGAACAAAATTTTTGTCACCTTGCATCATAAGTTCTTGCAGGTGATTGTACTCGGTTTTTAGCCCAATAAGTTTGTTCCTGTTGTTGAGGTTAGGGTCTACATGGGAGCTGTTTTCAAGCTTGATCGATGTTAGTTGTTGATCGGTTATCTGCTGTTTAAGACTGGTCAAATCCCGCTGAAGCGCCATCTGTTTTTTATGAGTCGGTTGATAGAAAAAATTATCCCAAGCAACCCATAAGCCAATCACCATTGCACCGGCTACGATGATTTTTTCTCGTTTAGTCAGAGCTTCAAATTTTTCTTGAAGGTTATTGAGCATGGTCTTTTTTATCCGGAGTGTCCAGTGTTGTGCTGAGTTTAAAGTCCATTTGGTTCGGCATTGTCTCTGATTGCTGCATAATCAGTCTGGCGAAGGAGTATCCATTGAAGATAGGTTCTTTTTGTAGTTGTTGTAGAAAATAAGGGATTTTCTCCGGTTTAAATGTGCTGCCTTCAATGTTGATAACCTGTTGTTGTCCGTCAAGATACAGTGCGCTTAGCCAGACATCAGGAATCGACTGGTTGGACAGTGCCTGAAAGTAGCTTGAAAAACCGGGTGATTGATCTGTACTCTTGTCTGATAGCAGGTGTATGGTTTGTGTCAACTCGTCCAGCATATTTTGCCACTGGGCGACTTCTGCGGTGAGTTGTGCGTCGATGTCCTGTTTGGGGATTTTCGACGAGATGATATTTACCTGCGTTTGTTCTGCTTCTAAATTCTGACGAAACTGTCGTATTTGAGTTTCGGTGTTTTTTAAACTCCACATTAAGTGCCCACTGAAACCGACAAACAACAGAGCTATAACAGAAAAGCTGATCCAGTATAGGTTAATGCCTGATTTATTTCGTCCTTGATTAAGAATATCCTGATATAAGTTGACTTGTTGTATCATGCGGCTTCTATTACATAACGTAATGTTGCGCCGATAACCGGAGCGCAAAGCAATTGAGTCTGTGTGTCCACTAAAATGTCGCAATCTATAATAGTGGATAGATCTATTATACGGGCGGCAATGCCAAGATTGCGGCTTAGACTGTCAAGCAGGTTATGGGTGTTTTCTGCCAAAGGAATGACGGCTAAAGCTGAAATGGGTGAAATTCCGTAATAACTTTCTACATAATCCAGTGAACGTTGTATTTCAAGGGCCAAGTTGTTATGGGCATTTGCGGCTGAACTCTCGCTGGAAAAAGGATCATCTAATTCCAGTTTTTTATAACCGATCTCAAATTTACGGGATACGTAAATAATTGCTTCTTTTTGTATCAGCAAGGTGCCGGAAAACTCCAACAGGTACAAAAGGGCAATACCGCGTTCGTTTTCAGGTAATTGCACCGCCAAATTACGTAGGGTGGTTTCCTGAATATCAATGACTTTGAGCTGTAGGCCTGCCTTGGTACATCTTTCGACTTGTTCGGTGATGACGTCAATAGGGCTGGCGATGACTTCCAGCATTTTACTGCTGTTAGCGCGAACGGGCGTGGGAGTCTGGTAATAATCAATGACGGCCTTATCAACGGGAAAGTCAATGAGCTCGTTAATTTTCCAGCGTATAGCCTCAATAATTTCGTTTTCAGCGACTATGGGCGTCTCAACGTTGACGCGACGGTAGTTATCGCTAGTTAATACCAGATGGCAGTCATATTCGGCAAGATTGTGCTGGGTAGCAAGTTCGTTAAGCATGTCTTGTTGATATGCAGGTTTTCCCGCATCAATGAACTCGCAGTGTATAAGTATTAACTTATTGTTTTCCGTGAATTTCGATATGGCAACAGCGATGCCGTTCTGTAAAAAACTGACGCCGACAATACCTTTGCAAACGTTTTTTTTTCCAAAGAGCTTTTTTAACAGTTGCACGATAAGTAATCCGAATCGATTTTATGGGAAAAGCGCTACAAATGTCACAGTTTACATAAAATTAACTGATGTTTGTTATTTTATTTTTAAGTTGCCGATTTTTTTAGGCCGCTATTAAGCAAGTAAAAATTATATATCCTCGCTCAAAGACAGCGCTATTTCCTGGGCTGATTTGGGGTCTATTTTGAAGCCGCGCATTTCTAAAATACCTTTGGTATTGAGTGAAATGATCAGGTAAAGCGCTTCTGGGTAAGATGCCAGCTTTAAATCGGTGACTGATGGTGTGGCCGGTGTGGTTGGGTGAGAATGATAGATGGCAAATAGTTCTTCCCCGAGATCACGCATTTTAGTCATGGCTGAAATTTGTTGGCCGGGATCAAGCTGGAAACGCTGCTGAGGCTGCTCGGCAGTATTTTTAATGGGATAGCAACTGCTCGGCAGGCCGTTTTTACTGCCAATAAGTCCGCATATTTCAAGATCTGGCGAGATTTGCGCAAGATGCAGTAGTTGATTGGTTATTTTGCGGGGAATTTGGATGTAGTCTTGAGTCATAATATTAGGCGTCAGGTTGACGAATTTGTCTGGGACAGGTGTGAATTAACTCGAAAGGTGCCAGGTAGGATAGCCTGACATCAATTCCATTGTCCATAAGTTACCCGGGGCTGCCCGGATAAATCCGTATAGGTTTGTACGTTATCATAATGCAAATCTTTAAATAGAGCTTGAACTTGTTGCTGCTGGTTGTAACCATGTTCAATCAGCAAATGTCCGCTAGGTTCCAAATAGTTAGGTGCGGCGTCGGCGATGATTTTAATATCGCTGAGTCCCTGTTCTGCGGCGCACAAGGCTGTTTGCGGTTCAAACCGGACATCGCCTTGCTGTAGATGGTTGTCATCTTCCGCAATATAAGGCGGGTTACTGATAATCAGGTTGAATTTTGTATCGGGAACATCGGCAAACCAGTCGCTGTGGTAAAACTGAATGTTACTGACATGGTGTTTGTCTGCGTTGAGTTGGGCGATGCGTAATGCGCCCAAGCTAAAATCGGCGGCGCTGATCTGTGCATGCGGGCGCTCGGCAGCCAGCGTAATGGCAATAATGCCTGAGCCGGTGCCCAGATCAAGGATCTTGATCGGTTCATCCGCCGGTATCAATTTTAAACTGAGTTCAATAAGCAGTTCTGTGTCGGGTCTGGGGATCAGCACGTCAGGCGTGACCTGAAAATCCCTCGACCAGAATTCCCTATTGCCAGTGATATAGGCGATGGGTATGCCTTTTTGGCGTTGTTCAATCAGCGCTCTAAAAGCGGCTAAGTGTTCGGGCTGTAGTGGTTTGTCCGGCCAGGCGCGAAGATGGGCGCGCGGTTGGTTAAGCGCCAGGCATAGTAAAATTTCTGCATCCAGTAAGGCTGAATCGGAGACTAGTGTCAGTGTGTCAGTGGCCTCGGCCAGCGCGGATTTTATGCAATGCATTTAACTTAGTCTTCGCCTAACTGGGTGAGTAATTCGGCTTGATGTTCGCTGATTAGGGGTTGCAGGACATGTTCCAGTCCGCCTTCCATGATATCGTCCAGTTTATACAAGGTCAGGTTGATACGGTGGTCGGTTAAGCGTCCTTGAGGGTAATTATAGGTACGGATACGTTCGGAACGGTCACCGCTTCCGACTTGCAGCTTTCGGGTAGCCGATTGTTCCGCATGGTGCTTTTCCTGTTCGGCTGATAACAGGCGCGATGCTAATAAAGACATGGCTCGGGCGCGGTTTTTGTGTTGCGAACGCTCGTCCTGGCATTCTACGACTACGCCGGTTGGGACATGAGTAATGCGTATGGCGGATTCTGTTTTATTGATGTGTTGTCCGCCCGCTCCCGAGGCACGGAAGGTGTCGACTTTAAGGTCGGAAGGATTTATGTCTATGGCATCGACTTCGTCGACTTCCGGCATAATAGCGACGGTGCAGGCCGAGGTGTGGATGCGGCCTTGCGATTCGGTCTCAGGGACGCGTTGCACCCGGTGTGCGCCGGATTCGAATTTTAATTGGGAATAAACATCCTTGCCGGCAACGCGCAGTATAACTTCTTTATAACCGCCGTGGTCGCCGTGACTTTCGCTGATGACTTCTGTTTGCCAGCCTTTGCGCTCGGCATAACGCTGATACATACGGGCAAGATCGCCGGAGAAAATTGCCGCTTCATCGCCGCCCGTTCCGGCACGTATTTCTATGAAAATGTTGCGGTTATCGTTGGGATCTTTGGGCAGTAACAATACTTGTAACTCATGCTCGATCGCGTCCAGCTGGTTTTCTGCATCGCTTACTTCTTCTTTAGCCATTTCCCTTAACTCGGGGTCGCTGTCATTGGCCATTTCTTTGGCTGACGCCAGACTTTCCAAGGTTTGCTGATAGCGTTTATAGCAATCAACCAGAGGGTTGATCTGGGCATATTCTTGGCTCAGGGAGCGGAATTTGTTTTGATTGCCTTGTACTTCAGGTTCCGAAAGTAAGGCGGCAATTTCGTCATAGCGTTCGCACAGATTTTCAAGTTTATGTTGTATGGATTGTTTCATTGAGAGTTGGTTAATTTAAAAATTTCGCGGGCGGCGGCAATCAAATCGTGACGTTCGTTTTCGGCGGCGGCTCTGATTTGGGCGCTGGGCGTATGGATAAGTTTGTTGGTCAGGCTGTGGGCCAGTCGGTTAAGTGCTTGTTCTGCGGGAACTCCGCTTTTTAGTAAAGCCATGGCTTTTTGCAAGGCTTCGTCACGGGATTGTTCGGCCTGATGACGATAATCCTGAATAGTCGATTGAGCGCCTTGGGCGCGCAACCAGGCTAAAAAATAGTCAACTTGAGTGTCGATTATTTCTTCGGCCTGTTCTGCCGCGAGGCGGCGGGAGTTCATGTTTTGATCTATGGTGTTTTGCAGGTCGTCAATGGTGTAAAGATACACATCTCTGAGTTGTTCAACTTCAGCTTCAATATCCCGAGGCACCGCAAGGTCTACCATGAACATCGGTTTGTGTTTGCGTTTTTTGAGGGCGCTTTCAACGCGGCCTTTACCCAGTATGGGCAGTTGACTGGCGGTTGATGAGATAACGATGTCGGCTTCCGCCAGATGCGCAGGTAATTCGGATAAGGCGATGGCATAGCCGTTAAACTGCATGGCCAGGGCGTGGGCTTTATCATAGGTGCGGTTGGCGATAATGATGCGGCCTATGCCTTGTTGGGACAAATGCCGTGCTGCCAGCTCTATTGTTTCGCCTGCGCCTATTAAAAGGGCGGTCTGTTCACTGAGTTTATCAAAAATTTGCTGTGCCAGTTGTACTGCGGCAAAGGCAACCGATACGGGGCTGGAACCGATGGCGGTGTCGGTGCGCACTTTTTTGGCGGCAGTAAAAGTGTGCTGAAAAAGTTTGCCTAAACGCTTGCCCAAAGTCCCCGCTTCATAGGCGGCCTGATAAGCCGTTTTCATTTGTCCCAGAATTTGCGGCTCGCCCAGAATCATCGAATCCAGTCCGCAAGCGACGCGAAACATGTGGCGAATCAGTTCGCTATCGGTATGGCAGTACAGGTAAGGCGTAAAATCGGCGGCGCTGATTTGTTTGCTTTGAGCTACCCAGTCAATCAGGACTTGTTTATTCGCTGTAGTTGATGTGCAGTAAAACTCGGTGCGGTTACAGGTTGACAGTATGGCTGCTTCACTAATTTCTTTGATGCGCCACAGCTCCTGCAACGAAGATTCCAGAATTTCGGCAGGGAATGACAGACGCTCACGGATTGAAACCGGCGCGGTGTTGTAATTAATCCCAACTGCAAGAAGTGTCATGTGATTTAGGTTCAAGGTAAAAGGTTTTTTTAAGGTAAAAGGTAAATGATGTAAGGTAAAAGGCCGTTTTTTGAATCATGAACCTTGAACCTTGGATCTTTTACCTTGAACCTTAATGCCTGTATTATGTCAGTGTATTCTAAGAAATATAACGGCTTTATCCAAATGGAATAAATCAGCTATCCGACTCGACTGATTTTTCTGATAATCTATAGCAAAAATATTTGTAGACAATAAATAGGACGACTGTGTGTTAATTTTTAGATTATTTTCAGTGATTATCCTCGTTTTTCTTAATGGTTGCGCCAGTTCGCCTGAAAAACCGAGCGCGCAGGAAGAAGTGGTTGAGCCTGTCAAAATAGCCGAACCCAAGAAAAAAACGCAACAAAGCGAAGTAAAAACAGCAATAGATCCTGATGTGATGTATATGCTGATGGCGGCAGAGCTTGCGGGGCAAAGAGGGCAATATGCCATCGCACTGGAGGGCTATATGGAGGCTGCCAAGCGTGTTAATGACCCAAGATTTGCAGAAAGGGCTGCAAAAATTGCTATGTATATGAAGGATAGCAATAAAACGGACGAGGCTATTTCTTTATGGTTGAGACAAGATTCTGAAAATCCTACGGCAAGAAAAATTGCCGCATTATCAGCGCTGAGGGCCGGCAATAAGCAGGCGGCTGTTGATCACTTGGATAAAGTATTGAAGACTGATCCGGCTGGATTTGAAAGGACTGCGCTTGAATTGGCGAGTATTCTGCAAAGGGATGGCAAGTCGGATTTTTTTTATGAGGTGCTGGATGCCTTAGGGGAGAAGAATCCCGGCCAGGCTGTGGTTTATTTTGTGCAGTCATTATTGGCTATGGAAATGAAAGATAATGCGCTGGCTGAAAAGAAGGTGCAGCAGGCTTTGGATATTCAGCCCGGCTGGGATAAGGCCTTAGTATTTCAGGCTCAGATAGCAGTATTTTCCGGGGATTTAAATAAGGCAAAAACATTGCTAAGAAATGCATCCCTTAAATATCCTGAAAATGACAAATTTAAAAAACTGCTGGCACAGGTATTAATAAAGGCGGCGGAATATGAAGCCGCAGGTGAGGTTTATCAGGGCATTGTTTTGTCCAATCCGAAGGATGCCGAGAGTCAGGTTGCGTTGGCATTAGTGCATTTGCAGTTGAATCGTGACGGAAAAGCTGAAGATATTTTTAAGCAGTTGCTTGATCAGCCTGAATGGCAAAATCAGGCCAGCTTTTATTTAGGGAAAATAGAAGAAAAACGCGGGCATACGCAAAAGGCATTGGCATGGTTTGATAAGGTGACTGAGGGCCCGTTTGTTTTTGAATCGGCGATTTCAGCGGTTTCATTGCTGGTAAAAGACAAGGAATTTGATGAGGCTGATGCACGGTTGAGTCTGTTATCGGGGCAATTTCCCAAGCAAAAGCTGCGCATTATTTTAATGCAGGCCGGGTTGTACGGTCAGCAAGAGCAATACGAAAAGGCTTTTAAGCTGTTGACTGATGCTTTGACAGGTCAGCCGGATCAAAGAGATTTGTTATACACGCGTGCATTGATGGCGGAACGGATCAATAAGCTGGATGTGTTGGAATCTGACCTGAAAAAGATATTAGCCAAACACCCCGATGACGCTGAGGCTTTAAATGCATTGGGCTATAGCTTGTTGGGTAGTGCTGATCGCTATGCCGAGGCAGAAAAATATCTGCAACAGGCGCTCAATTTACAGCCGAATGAGGCTGTGATTATGGATAGTTTTGGATGGCTGCAGTTTAAGCTGGGCAAGCTTGAGCAAGCCTTGGGTTATCTTGAGCGGGCCTATGCAAAGCAACAGGAGGGTGAAATAGCAGCTCATCTTGCCGAGGTGTTGTGGGCCTTAGGTAGAAAAGATGAAGCCAGAAAGATATTTAATAAGGCTGTTAAAAAGGCTCCAGAGGATGAATATTTATTGGATTTTCAAAAAAGACTATTGAGCGGTGAAGAATAAGGTGTTGCGTTTTAGAGTAGGGTTGTTGGTCGGAGGATGTCTAATTCTTTTGTTGTCAGCTTGTTCGGTTGTTCCTGTTGAACCAAGTGTGCATTATTCAAGGGTTGCGATGCTGCATCTATATGATCTAGAGCGCTGGTCGTTTGAAGGTCGATTGGCATTAACGGGGCAAAATGATTCCTGGTCGGCCAATATAAGCTGGGAACACAGCCCTGAGACGGAGAAAATAAAGTTATCCGGCCCCTTGGGTCAGGGAACGGTTGTTATTTCGCTAAAAGGAAATGTCGTTACCATTGATCGGGGTGGGAATGATGTGCAGTCATCAACACAACCGGAAGAGTTTATTAACCAACAGTTGGGCATGTTTGTTCCTGTGCGGTCGTTGCGGTATTGGGTGGTGGGGTTGCCGGAGCCATCCCGCACGTATAAAGATACCGATATCGGCTTTAATCAGGCTGGATGGTTGAGTGAATATAAGCAAATGCAGCCCGTTGATAGTGGCACTATGCCGCTCAAAATGATGGTTATGAACAATCAGGTCAAATTAAAGATAATCATCGATCATTGGGTTTTAAATGACACAAAATCAAATTAATCAATCCGCATGGGCCGAAGAATGGCCTGCGCCGGCAAAATTGAATTTAATGTTACGGATAACCGGACAAAGAAGTGATGGTTATCATTTGCTGCAGACAGTATTTCAATTCATAGAGTTATGCGATTGGATAACATTTCATCCTGTCGATGATGGACGGGTTAGCTTGCAAAAACCTATCCCTGGAGTTCCTGAATCGGATGATTTGACGGTTAGAGCTGCAAAGTTGTTAAAAGCAGAAACAGGCTGTGAGCAAGGCGTGCGCATTGAGGTCAAAAAAAATCTACCTATGGGTGGAGGACTTGGAGGCGGCAGTTCTGATGCGGCAACGACGTTGGTCGTGCTAAATCTGTTATGGGGGCTACAATTATCAATGGAAAAGTTGATGGAATTGGGCTTGACCTTGGGCGCAGATGTGCCCGTATTCGTATATGGCTATTCATCATGGGCGGAAGGTATTGGTGAAAAACTTGAGAGAATAGACATTCCAGAACAGTGGTTTGTGATTATAAAGCCGAACTGTCATGTGGACACGAAAGAAGTATTTTCATCTAAAGATTTGACAAGGAATAGTAAATCAATCACAATAGCCGACTTTATAGCGGGTCAGCACCAAAACGATTGTCTTGGGGTGGTTCGTGAATGTTACCAGTCTGTTAAAGATGCTTTGGTTGATTTGTCTGAATTTTCTGAGGCAAGATTAACCGGAACAGGGGCTTGTGTTTTTGCACAGTTTGATTCAGAAAAAGCTGCAGTCAGTGCTTATCAGTCACTTCAAAAGGAATGGCGGGTGTATCTGGTGAGGGGGGTAAATGAGTCGCCTTTGTTTTCAAAGCTGAAGAGTGGTAATATATCTTGATTATTGGGCCGTCGCCAAGCGGTAAGGCACGGGGTTTTGATCTCCGCATACCAAGGTTCGAATCCTTGCGGCCCAGCCAATTACCTCCGCTAAGTTAAATTCTATTTGGGAGTGCTTGATGAGTGACACCTCTGTGATGGTGTTTTCTGGAAATGCTAACTTAGCTTTGTCAGAGGGTATAGTAAAGAAACTCAATATGCGGCTCGGAATGGCAACTGTCGGCAGATTCAGTGATGGAGAAATTGCTGTAGAAATTGAAGAAAATGTTCGTGGTAAGGATGTTTTCGTTATTCAGCCGACTTGTTCTCCAACAAATGAAAATTTAATGGAGTTGTTGGTGATGATAGATGCTCTTCATCGAGCTTCGGCGTCACGAATAACTGCGGTAATGCCATATTATGGATATGCTCGGCAGGACAGAAGATCGCGATCGGCTCGGGTACCCATTAGTGCAAAGCTAGTTGCAAAAATGATTGAGCAGGCAGGTGCGGATCGGGTTTTGACGGTTGATTTGCATGCGGATCAGATTCAAGGTTTTTTTGATATACCTGTTGATAATGTTTACTCGTCGCCTATTCTTCTTGGCGACGTATGGCGGCAAAAATATAAAGATTTGATTGTCGTTTCTCCTGATGTTGGTGGCGTTGTCAGAGCTAGGGCGCTTGCAAAGCGTTTGGATGATGCTGATCTCGCGATTATCGATAAGCGCCGACCCAAAGCTAATGTTGCAGAGATTATGCATATAATTGGGGATGTTGATGGACGCAGTTGCGTATTGATCGATGATTTGGTTGATACGGCGGGAACGTTATGTCATGCTGCAGAGGCGCTAAAAAAACATGGTGCGATTAAAGTGGTTGCGTATTGTACTCATGCGGTGTTATCGGGTTCTGCTTTAAAAAATATAAATAGCTCGGAGCTTGATGAGTTAGTTGTTACTGATACTATTCCATTGAGTCATGAGGCTGCTGAGTCAGGTAAAATAAGACAGTTAAGTGTCGCAGAAATGCTGGCTGAAACCATAAGGCGTATAGCTGTCGGTGAGTCGGTTAGTTCGCTCTATGTGGATTGACGATTGTAAAATTTAATTTGTTGTGCTTGATAGCACGGGGTTGAGAGGAAAATGTCTAACGTATTTGAGTTTGTTGCCGAAGGTCGTGGGCAATCAGGTAAAAGCGCAGCCAGAAGAGCGCGTCGCACAGGTAATGTGCCTGCGGTAATATACGGTGGGCATGGTGAGCCTCAAATGCTTTTGCTGAGCCATAATGAAGTTATTAAGCATCTTGCGCATGAAGCGGTTTATTCGCACGTTTTAGATGTTAATGTGGATGGAAAGACAGAAAAAGCGGTTCTGAAGGGTGTTCAGCGTCATCCTTCTAAATTTCAAATCTTGCACATGGATTTTCTTCGGGTGACTATGTCGGAAACATTAAAGGTGCATGTGCCGTTGCATTTTATCAATGAGCAGACGTCTATTGGTGGAAAGAAGGGTGGCATTGTGACTCATGCTATGATTGACGTTGAAGTTTCCTGTTTGCCGACTGCTTTGCCTGATTATATTGAAGTGGATCTGAATGGCTTGGATATCGGTGATTCAGCTCATCTTTCGGATATTGTTTTGCCGGCGGGTGTTGAAATTGTAGCTTTGGCACAAGGTCCTGAGCATGATCATCCTGTTGCATCAATGATGGCTTCAAAGGCAAGTAAAGACGACGCTGCCTGAGAGTTTAATAAAATAACGTATGATTAAACTTATAGTTGGCTTGGGTAATCCGGGTCGGCAGTACGAAAAAACCCGGCATAATGCCGGGTTTTTGTTTTTAGACAGATTGGTATCTGATTCGAATTGTGATTGGGTCAGGGAATCTAGGTTTGATGGGCTGTTGGCTGAGATTGGGGGTGCGGGCGGTAAGGTGTTGCTGCTAAAGCCAAGTACGTTCATGAATCGAAGTGGTCAGGCTGTGGGTAAGGTTGCGCGATACTATAAATTGGTGCCGGATGAGATTCTTGTTGTTCATGATGAGCTTGATTTCGATGTTGGTGTGGTGAGATTAAAAAAAGACGGTGGGCATGCCGGACATAATGGCTTGCGAGATATTATTGCGCATCTGGGGGCGAAAGAGTTTTATCGCTTAAGAATAGGAATTGGCCGACCTCCGGCTGGAAATGTTGTTGCAGATTTTGTGTTGTCAAGTCCTTCTAAGAGTGAATGGGTCTTGATGTCATCCGCTTTTGATCTTGCTGCTAGTTATGTGGATCAAGTGATTGCAGGCGATATGGCGGCGGTAATGAATAAATTGAATTCGAGGTAAATGATTCGTTGACAGTATGGGTTTGATGATAGATAATAGCTGGGTTATCCGATAACGGAGGGGTTCCCGAGCGGCCAAAGGGATCAGACTGTAAATCTGCCGGCTCTGCCTTCGGAGGTTCGAATCCTCCCCCCTCCACCATCTAATTAAAAAATATCCGCGGGTGTAGTTCAATGGTAGAACTCCAGCCTTCCAAGCTGATCACGTGGGTTCGATTCCCATCACCCGCTCCAAATTCAAAAAATTAAGCTCATATAGCTCAGTAGGTAGAGCACTTCCTTGGTAAGGAAGAGGTCACCGGTTCAAATCCGGTTATGAGCTCCATGTGTTGTGTTGATTATTAGAGGTGTATTTTAATGGCCAAAGAAAAATTTTCACGTAGCAAGCCCCACGTAAACGTCGGCACAATCGGTCACGTCGATCATGGTAAAACTACTTTAACTGCTGCTTTAACAAAAGTAATGGCTGAGCTCCAAGGTGGAGAAGTTAAGGCCTTT
>NZ_JAUXVR010000037.1 GCF_030680395.1 Methylobacter sp.
CTCGTCGTTATACACAAGTCTGTTCAAGACCGTCATTTAGGCATGAAAGCTGAAATGGCGGCCCTGGATGTAGGCCGGAATAAGTCCGCCCGGCGTCAGCAAGGGCGGATGTTTCCGGCAATCGGAGCGCCGGAAACACCAGTCCTGCGCTTAACGCGCGGACAGGCTTATTCCGGCCTACGTCGAGATGTGTATAACGACGAGCGCGCTGCGTGGGAACCCATGCAGGACGCGCTACGTCCTGAAATACTACAACCACAGTCCGAATCGCGCACTAAGGCTTTACGCGGCGTAGCGCGCCTTGACTGCATTCCCACACAGCGCATGGGAACGAGATAAATGAAAATACCATCGTTCCCACGCTCCCGCGTGAGAATGCAGTTAGCGACGCTCCGGCGTCGCGTTTGGCAACGCTGGAGCGTTGCCGGATGCGTTCCCACGCTGGAACGTGGGAACGCTAAGATGCTATTTTTTCTAGCCCTCAGCTTTTACACCCGCCTGCCAGGGACGGCGACCGCGACTGCTCCCGGCAGTCGGCGGCATTTTCTCCATCCATGGAGGTCAGAAGTGTCGCAATCGGTAGGGAACCGATGCGACCGCCTGCCCCATCCTCCAGCCTTGGATTACAAACGGCTGCCTCAGGCAGCGGTTTACTTGCCGTTGGTCGGTTGGCTGGTCGGCGGCATCTGCGCTTTGGTATTTTATCTGGCTGGTTTGCTTTGGCCTCAAGCTACGGCGGTGATCCTGGCGCTAACCGCCGGCATTTTGCTGACCGGCGCATTGCATGAAGACGGCTTTGCCGATGTCTGCGACGGTTTCGGCGGCGGCATGAATAAACAACGCATTCTGGAGATCATGAAAGATTCCCATATCGGGGTTTACGGATTTATCGGACTGCTGTTGATACTGTTGTTGAAGATCAGCGTGCTAATCGCAATGCCTACAACCATAGTGCCTTTAGCGTTGCTGGCCGGACACAGCATCAGCCGCTTGTCGCCGCTGTTGCTGATGCAGCGTTATACTTATGCGCGTGGCAATGACAGCAAAGCATCGGGCGCGGTTTATCAACCCAACTTCCGGGAATTGACTTTTGCCGCAGTTATCGCGTTGTTGCCGCTGGCGTTGCTGCCTGCAGTATGCGCGTTGGCAATCATTCCGGCACTGCTTGCGACCGTACTGCTGGGACATTATTTTTACCGCCGCATCGACGGCTACACCGGCGATTGCCTGGGCGCAAGCCAACAAGTTGCCGAGACTATTTTTTATTTAAGCATGAGTGCCTTATGGATATTTATTTAATTCGCCACACCCAAACCGCTACCGATCCGGGTCTATGTTACGGCCAAAGCGATATTGCCCTGGCGGACAGTTTTCCCGACGAGATGGCAAGCCTGCATGACAAACTGCCCGAGTTTGACGATGACTGCACCGTTTTCAGCAGCCCCTTAACTCGCTGCCTGCAACTGGCAGAAACATTTTCAGACACCGTAATCACCGATGCCCGCTTACAGGAGCTTGATTTCGGCGAATGGGAAGGCAAGCGTTTTAACGACATTGACGCCGCTGTGTTGCAGCATTGGACGAATAATTTTGTGACCGCCGCACCGCCCAAAGGCGAAAATTTTGAAGATTTGTATCAGCGTACGGGTAGCTTTTGGCAGGATTTGTTAACCACTGAAGCAAAACAGGTTTTGGTGATAACCCATGCGGGCGTCATCCGCGCTTTGCTGGCGCGCGCTTTAAACCTGCCCTTGGCCAATTCGTTTCAACTGCGGATCGATTCGGGTTCCGCGCATAAACTGCGGCAGGCTGACGATTACCTTTACATCGAGTACATCAATTTATAATGAACCGCATTGGTACTCGTTACAAAGTTCGCGTTGGCAAATACTTAAGTTATAAATGAACCACGGCGGCAATATTTATCAGTTCGCCCAGAAACTCGGCTGCCTGCCGGAACAGGTGCTGGATTTTTCGGCCAACATTAACCCGGTACAGGCGGTCGACTTAAGTTGTCTGCAAAATGTTCAGCTTACACCGTATGCCGATCCCGATTACGGCTTGTTAAAGCAGGCAATCGATCAGCGCTATCCTGTTCCTGTGGACGTTGATCTTGAACTGTTTAACGGTGCGAGTGCCGCCATCTTCGCCTTGCTGCGCGGCTTGCAGCCGAAAGACCTGGTTTTATATACGCCTTTGTATGGCGAATATGCGCATATTGCCGGGGAACTGGGTTGCAATGTGTATAACATCGACCGGTTCAGCCAACTGATGGCGGACATTCCCAAACACAGCACGGTGATTTTTGTTAATCCATCGACGCCGGACGGCCAACTTTACGACCTGCACGCGTTGTTGGACAAATGGCAGGCCGCAGATTGCACTATTATTATTGATGAGTCGTTTCTTGATTTTTGTCCAGCCGGTTCGGTGGCAAAACACATCACATATTACGATAAACTTTATGTGATCAAATCGTTAAGCAAGTTTTACGGCTGCGCCGGCATCCGCATCGGCTTTATTCTGGCGGCAACAGCGGCGATAAAGAAACTGCAACGCTTTGAACCTGCGTGGAAACTGTCCAGCCTGGACATGGCCTATATGCAGCAGGCGCTGGCGAATACCGCTTTTATTGAGCAGACCCGTCAACAGACCGCGCATTTACGCGATTTGCTGTATCAAACGCTGCAAGATTCCGGTTTGTTCGACAAGATTTATCCGGGACAGGCCAATTTTTTGCTGGCTCGCATGGCGAGCGGCGGTGATGGTTACCGGTTGCAGGCGCAATTGGAACCGTCGCGGATTTTAATTCGCGTCTGCGACAACTTCGAGGGGCTGGATAAAAGCCATGTGCGTTTTGCGGTCAAGGATGAGCAAGCAATTGCCCAACTTGCTCACAGTTTTAAAAATGTTAAAAAATAAAAAATTCACCACGAAGACACGAAGAGCACGAAGTTTTATATTTTTTTCTTCGTGTCCTTCGTGTCTTCGTGGTGCAAAGCTCTTCTCATTTAACAAAAACTATCAATGAAACCATTAGCCGTATTCGGCACCAGTTCGGACGCCGGAAAAACCACGCTAGTCATGGCCTTGTGCCGGATTTTTGCCGATCGTGGCTTAAAGGTCGCACCGTTCAAGGCGCAAAACGTCTCCAATAACTCTGCGGTCACTAAAGAGGGTCGGGAGATTTCCAGGGCTCAATGCCTGCAAGCCGAAGCCGCGCGGGTGGAGCCAAGTTACCTGTTCAACCCGGTGCTGCTTAAATCGCATGGCAACGGTTCGGTACAAGTGATTGTTAACGGCTTGGTTTATCAAAACCAGTCGATTGTTGCCTATTATGCTGAAATCGACAATTTGAAGCAGCAGGTCAAGCAGGCCTTTTCAGTGCTTAAGCAGAACTATGACTTGGTCGTTGCAGAAGGCGCCGGTTCCCCGGTCGAGTTGAATTTGCTGAACAAGGACTTGTCCAACACCTTTGTCGCCAACAGCTTCAATACCAAAAACATTCTGGTGGCGGACATCGAGCGCGGCGGCGTGTTTGCGTCGATTCACGGCACACTGGAACTGATGGACCCGGTCATGCGCAGCAATCTGATCGGGGTAGTGATCAACAAGTTTCGCGGCGACCGGCGTTTTTTCGATGAAGGCGAAAAGATTATCACCGAGCGCTTCGGCGTTCCCGTTTTAGGCGTGCTGCCGTTTAAGCCGCTGAATATCGACATGGAAGATTCCCAATCGTTGCGCAATTATCAGCAGCGCCTGGACGATGCCAAAATCCGCATCGCAGTTATCGCCTATCCGGGCCTGAGTAATTATAACGATCTCGATGTGCTGATGGGCGACACTGAACTTTATGTCGAACTGATCCACGCCTACCGCCCGCTGGAAGGTTTCGACATGGTGCTGTTGCCGGGCAGTAAAACCGTAATCCGCGATTTGCAATGGCTAAAAAATCAGGGCTTGTTCAAGGAGATTTTACAATTCAACAAGCCGGTGTTCGGCATCTGCGGCGGCTATCAAATGCTGTGTCAAAGTTTGCACGATCCTGATGCACTTGAGCATGAAGTCGCTTCAGTGGAAATAGGCTTTGGTTTTATTGACGAAACAGTGCTCTATCAAAATCCTAAAATACTTGCACGCGGACAGTATCAGCTATTTTCATATCCCGCGATCAGCGGCTATGAAATCCATTGCGGCCGCATAGACAAGTATCCGCTGTATTATCAGAGCGACCTGTTCTGTGGAACCCATGTGCATGGGATTTTTGATGACGATGCGTTTCGGACCGATTACTTTAACGCCATCAATCCGCAATATCAGGGCTATGTCTATTCGCATTATCGCGAGGCTGAAATTCAGGACTTTGCCGATATGGTCGCGGAAAACCTGGATATAGCCGCCATTTTGCAAGCGTTACAGGCGGACTGATGTTTTTTGAATTGGCGGCTTTGGCTTATCTTATTGATATGGTTTTTGGCGAACTTCCCTGCAAACACCCGGTGGTATTGATGGGTGATTTTATTAATGCGTTTGAGCGACGTTTTTACAGTGACCGGATTTTGCCCGGTGCGTTATTGGTGAGCGGATTAATATCACTGACCTTATTGATAAGCGTCACTCTGGTTTATTTGTGCGGCCTTTTGCCGGGCTGGTTGTCGCTGATGGTTTTGGCGGTGCTCGCCTCCACCGGCCTGGCCATGAACATGCTGCACGAAAGTGTCGCCGCACTGTTAACCGCCGAACAACCCAAACAGGCCTTAAGCTATCTGGTAAGCCGCGATACCAAGGATATGACCGAAACCGAAATCTATAAAGCCGGACTGGAAACCTGGGCGGAAAACCTCAGCGACGGCGTTATCGCACCGCTGTTCTACCTGTTGCTGTTCGGCGTGCCGGGGATTGCCGTATATAAAGCCATCAACACTATGGATTCGATGATTGCCTACAAAACCGAACGTTATTTTTATTTTGGAAAAACGGCGGCCATAGTCGATGATATTGCCAATTACATTCCTGCCCGACTGACCGCATTGCTAATCGTTTTATTGGCACAAGACAAACAACGCGCTTGGCGATGTTTATGGCGCGACGGCAATAAACTGGAAAGCCCCAATGCCGGCTACCCTATTGCGGCGATGGCCGGTGCCTTGGGCATTGCGTTGGGCGGCGATGCCAGTTATCACGGCCAAATCAAACACAAACCGATGCTGGGCTTGCCCGTCAATCCGGTCGATAAATCCGCATTAACCAAAGCATTGCAAATGAAAGCCGGCATTAATCTAATCGTTCTAAGCCTTTTAACCGCCGGAGCCCTGCTGTCATGAAAACACTGTTTACAGGCGGCATCAAAAGCGGCAAGTCCCGGCTGGCGGAAGCGTATATTTTGGAACAAGCTATAACAGGTAAACCGTATTATCTGGCGACTACCGAGTTTTTTGATGATGAGATGCAGGCACGAATACTCATTCATCAACAACGCCGCCAAGATTTATTTGTCACTATCGAAGAACCCGTTAAACTGTTTGAAGTATTACAAAAATGCCGGGGACCGGTATTGATCGAATGCGTGTCGATGTGGCTGAACAACCAGCTTTATCACCAAATCCCCGAAGCGGACATCTTGCAAGAACTCGAAGCAGTGCTACAGTTATCTTGCGACATGGTGCTGGTGCACAATGAAGTCGGACTGAGCGTCATTGCCGACAACCGCTTGGCCAGGCAGTTTGTTGACTTGTCAGGCAAAGCCGCTCAATTAATGGGACAGCATTGCGATCGGGTGTTTTTTTGCAGTGCCGGCTTAACGATGAAAATGAAATAGATGCTCGTGATGCAAAAGATAAATAAATTCCGTATCGATAATATATTTAACTACTAAAGAGACCACCGTGAACAACACAGGCTATAAACGCTTATTTAAACTGGCTTTAACACTGACTCTTACCGGATGTGCCAACAATCCGGCAATTAAAACCGACGTACCTTATCACAATACTGTCACCATCCCTGCTCATGTCACTGAACATCAAGCTCAGGGTTTAACCGGGACTTACGCCAACTCATTGGCTGTGCGGAACTTTATCCGGCACATGGTGCTTGAACACAGCTTTTCGGAAAGCTATTTAAACAACTTGTTTTCCAAGGCCCAACGCCTGGATTACGTTGTTCGTCTGGAAAATCCACCGCAATACCACGGCCCTAAACCTGCCCACCCCAAGACTGGGGGCTGGACACGCTACCGCCAGCAATTTATTACCGAGGCACATATCAATAATGGCGTAGCCTTTTGGAGTAACAATGCGGATTCTATCCAAAAAGCCAGCGTTACTTATGGTGTTGACCCCGAATATATTGTTGCGATTATCGGCGTGGAAACTTTTTTTGGCCGCAATATCGGCAAAACGCGTATTTTTGATGCCCTGACTACATTGGCATTCGACACCCAACGACGCGCCAAATTTTTTACCACGGAGCTGGAAAATTACTTGCTGATGACCCGCGAGGAAGGTTACGAGCCGTTTCAGCCGGTCGGTTCCTGGGCCGGAGCAATGGGGTTAGGTCAATTTATGCCCAGCAGTTTCCGTACTTTGGCGGTTGATTTCAACAACGATGGACACCGTAATCTTTGGGATCAGTGCGATGCAATCGGCAGCGTAGCGCATTATTTTTCGCGTAACGGTTGGCAAAACAACATGCCGGTAGCGGATCAAACCAAAAGCTATAACGGCGGATCGACCATTGAACTGGGTACAACTAACGGCAGTGAATACTGGCGCGTCCACCCCAATTTTAAGGTGATCAAGAAATACAATAACAGCGATAAGTATGCGATGGCGGTGCATCAATTGGCGCAGGCTATTAAGCAGCGGCGTTTGTAAGTTGCAAATGGTGAGTAAAAGCAGACCCTCTTCTCACGGTTAATATGCCGCCGCAGGCCGGAATAAACCTGTTCGAACGCCAGCAAGAGCTGGCGTTTCCGGCAATACACTGCTCAACAAGCCGGAAACGCGACCTCGCGCTACGCTTGGGTAGCCTTATTCCGGGCTACGCCGTTTTTAATGCGCAACATCATGATGCCATCTCGGCATCATGATAATACTGTTAGGGTTAAGCCCTTGTTTTTTCAGCGTATCGATAGTGGCCTTTACTTCCTGTTTATTCAGGTCGATTACGGTAATTGAGCCGTCACTCATATCAGGCAGGTTTAAAAAGCTGTTCTGTACGAAAGCATATTGTTCATCGGGCGAAAGTACCACATGGTGAGCGCCGCCCGCAGTGGGTATGGCCTTTATTAAGGTCGGTTTCAGCCCGGATTCGCTGATGTCGAAGATATTGAAATAGCCGGGATTTGCGGTGGTGATGTACATGCGGTCGTGCTTGTCATTGAAGTAGATTTCCAATGGTACGCTCTGTTTGACGGAATTAAAGTCGAATACTTGCTGGAAATCGAAGTTCTTGTTGCCCGCATCCCATGTGGCCGTCCAAAGCGCGCCGCCAAACATCGTATCTATATAAGCCATTGGCGGATTCGATTCGGGTAGGAAAACCGCCTCTACGGGCGACACGCCGGAAGGAGAGGGTTTATCGGACAGTTTATGGCTGGACAACACTTTGCCGCTGGAAGCCTCGATAACGGTCACGGTTTCGCCCGCATCGCCGAGATCCGACGGGCGCACAGTGCTGGTGACGATGATGCGGTCGATGTCGTCATTGATGCTGATGCCGTGCGGATAACGGATGAAAGCGTTTTCCGCATCGGCGGCAATCACCTTGATCTGCTTATCGGTTTGCGCATCGCCGACGATCACGTTGCTTGAACCCATGCAGGTCATGTACCAAGTCTTGTTGTCTTTTGAGAAGACCACGTCTTCAGCGACCTTACAGTCAGGCACATCGATTTTTTTGGGTCGATAAGGAACATGCGTCATATCCATTACATGAAGCGCGCCGTTGCCCAAAGAGGTGATGTAAGCTTTACTCAGGTCTTTGTTGTAGAAAATATGATGGGCGACTAAATCGGCAGGCAGCGGAATGTCATTGAGGACTTTTGCAAAGTTTTTCGATGCAGGATCAACATCGATAATCGCGATGCCTTCACGTCTTGGAGTTTGGCCCGGCTTGCTTTCATAATTCACCATCGCCAATATTTCCGCGTATCCCAGCGCAGGGCTAAGCAGTGCGGTACAAACAAACACGGAGCGAACAGCTCTTATTGCATTTTTTAATTTCATCGTAATTCCTCTGATTATTTGTTAGCTGACGGACCGAGGGCCTGTGAGCGACCCGATCCGGCCTTTTTCTTGTCGCCTCAAGTGCTTACGACAGGCGTCGGATCATTCTGCGGTGATGGGATCAATGATGGTTCTGATTTGCGAAATCCGATTAGCCGGGAATCCACCTTTTTCGGCATGCTCTCTAACCGTTTCTTCATCCGGCGCGATATAGACACAATAGACTTTATCGTCAGTCACATAGCTTTCCACCCATTGAATTTTTGGCCCCATTTCGCAAAGAACGCCGCATGATTTTTGCGAAATGTCTTGTAACTCGCGATAAGCTAATGAACCTGCGCCGGGAATTTCGCGTTCAATAATATATTTTGGCATGTGTGTCTCCTGGTTGATTGTTAAAGTGATGGGTCGGCTTTTTAAAACGCAATCAAAATTACGCTTTAAAAAAATCCCCTAATAAATCCTGACAACACTGTTTAAGCGGTGCGGAGGATTTTTCAATTTTCATTCTTAACAAGGCTCCCTGCCAAGTATTTACCAGCAGGTCGGCCATGTCTTCAGCCGATTTGTCGACTCTAACCGTACCTTGCTGCTGTGCCTTAGCCAAGCCTAATTGCAACAAATCCCGGTAACGGTTGACGGCGGATTGCAGCGATTTTTGACAAAGATCGCTGGTATCGCCGATTTCTCCCATTAAATTACCCAGCAGACAGCCGCCTTTGAAGTCCGCTTTCTCAAGCTCTGCAATTCCCTCATTAAAATAGCGCTGTAGCGCGCCAAGCGCGTCACCCTCAGACTGTTGCAAATGCGCGGTCAATTGCTTAATAAACGGCTCGATATAGTGCTGAATGACTTCCGCACCGAAATTTTCTTTGCTGCCGAAGTAATTATAAAAAGAGCCTTTTGGAATCTGCACCGCATCCAGAATCTCTTTCAGTCCGGTGCCGTGATAGCCCTGCTCCATAAGCAAGGTTACACCCTGATTTAACAAGTTTTCCCGGTTAATTTGTTTTTTTGTGATGATTAACATGGTGGAAATAATACGACCGGTTGTCTCATATTGTCAAAATATTTTATGTTTAAACCGGCAAAAGGCAATCAAGTCGCCGGAATTTAAAGTCTGTTTTTCGCCCTTCGCCGATATATTTTTGATAGATTTTCGTGCCCTTCCCGAGTCAGGCAATTTTTCAGGCCCAACAAATTCAAGCCCCATAGCAACAGGGTTTGGTATCATAGACCGTTATATCCACTTAACAGGAAACAACATGGGAAACCAGGTTGAACGCGAACATTTAAAGTCTGATCTTATCCTGCCTTGGGTCATTGTAGGCATGATGCTTGCGATGCTGGCAGCTTATATTATTATCTGTCATATCTTGAACGAACAGCTGAAACAGCCGTTGCCCGAAGCTCAGCGGGTGCTGCTCAGAACGATATTTTATGTTATTGCCATTGTTACTTTTCCGCTGACCAACCTGATCCGGCACATTCAGCTTCGGTTGAATCAGACCATGCCAAGTTCCTACGCATCCCATGGAACAGTTGCCGACGACTGCACGGATGCAGGAGGTACGACTCCATGGATGGGGGAGGTAGAGCAACGCATGGAGCAGTTGCCGAGAGCAATGCAGGGAGCAATTGCCGAGGCAAAAATCCGCTATCTGGTGACTATCATCGTCTCCATGTCGTTGATTGAAGTTATCGGCATTTTTGGCCTGGTCATGTTTGTACTGGGCGATGGTTTCAACACCCTACATATATTCACCGGCCTATCGGCGCTGGGGCTGTTTTTATATCGACCCAAAACCGACGAATATTCCGAAATAATTGACGCAATCTCCGCACAAAAACATGAATAATTTATTAGCCGACGCTGATCTTTGCGTTAAATGCGGCTTATGTCTGCCGCACTGCCCCACCTACAATAAAACCCAAAACGAGAACGAATCGCCTCGCGGCCGCATCGCGTTGATTCAAGCTTGGGCAGGCAGGCACCTGGAAACATCAAAAAATCTGGTTGAGCATATCGACAACTGTTTGTTATGCCGCTCCTGTGAGCGGGTTTGTCCTGCGGTAGTGCCTTATGGACGGCTGGTTAACGATTTTCGTGAACAAATAAAGGGCGAACGGGATACTACGCTGGCAGTGTCGCTGCTGAAAAGAGTATCCCATAATAAAACCGCCGGTCGTCTGGCACAGTCGGGTTTAAAGCTCTATCAAACCACGGCCTTGCAAAAAACGGCGCGATTCCTAAAATTACCTAAATTATTAAGACTCGACAAAATTGATCGCCTATTACCCGGGTATCATGAGCCGACACCTTTGGCGTCGCATTACCCGGCAACTACCGAAGCGAGGGGCAATGTAGGCTTGTTTATAGGCTGCATGGGGTCATTGCTGGACCATGAGACCGTCAATGCGGCAATCGAGGTGTTAACCGCGGCGGGATTTAATGTATCCATACCCAAACAGCAGACCTGTTGCGGCGCGCTGGATTTGCATGCCGGCGATAATGAAATGTCCGGGCAGTTGGCTGCAACCAATTGCAGCGCTTTTGCCGATAAAAACCTGGATGCGATAGTGACTATCGCCAGCGGTTGCGGCAGTCAGATGCAGGAATACCAGCAGGCTGAGTTTGCAGGAAAGGTAGTTGATATCAGTCAGTTTTTAATCAAATCAGGTTGCGATCTCAGCGACCGACTGATGCCATTAGCCGCCTCGGTGTGCCTGCATACGCCGTGCTCGTTAAAAAACGTCATGCGCGAGGAGCAAGGGGCCTTAAAGCTGCTGCAACAAATCCCTGGCATTAAAATAACCTCACTACCTGCGGCGATTCAATGCTGCGGTTCGGCGGGCAGTTATATGCTGGATCATCCGCAAATGGCGCAAGCGTTGTTAAGTGACTTATTGGGAGCAGCTTTAGAGCATCCCCCAGAGTATCTGGTTAGCTCCAACATAGGCTGCGCATTGCATATCTCGGCGGGATTAAGAGAACGGGGAGTAGCGTTGGAAGTACTTCATCCGATTACTTTAATTGCGCGGCAATTAAAATGTGAAGAATCTGACTAATAAACCACAAAACCAGAGGGCGACCAGAAAGTCGCCCTCGCTCGATCAAGAATTAAGCCTTAACTTCTTCATAACGCTGACGATAGTTGTGACCGTAAAAAATTTCAGTCACTTCCTTATGCAGCTTACTTTCTATTTCCGCTTTTTGATCGGCGGACAAGTCGCATTCCTTTTCGAATAAATAGTTTTCCAGCTCGGTTTCTTTCAGCATCATTTTGGTGTGGAAAATATTTTCCTGATACACATTCACATCAATCATTTGATAGCTTTCTTGCGTATCCAAGGCAATATAGTCTTGAATAGACGTGATTTTATGATCGATATAATGCTTTCTGCCTGAAATGTCACGGGTAAAACCACGCACTTTATAGTCCATGGTCACTACATCGGATTCAAAACTGTGAATCAAATAATTGAGCGCTTTCAACGGCGAAATCCGGCCGCAGGTTGAAACGTCAATATCGGCGCGAAAGGTACTGATACCGTTATCGGGATGACTTTCAGGATAAGTGTGGACAGTAATATGGCTCTTATCCAGATGCCCCAATACCGTTTCAGGCAATGGGCCCGGCGATTGGCTATTCATGCTGGGCGGCGGCGGCGCTTCGCCCTCGGAGATCAGCATGGTAACGCTGGCGCCTTGCGGCTCATAGTCCTGACGGGCGATATTAAGAACTTGTGCACCGATGATCTCGGCAACGTCTTTAAGGATTTGGGTCAGTTTATCGGCATTATAAGCTTCATCGATATACTCGATATAAGCCTGTTGCTGTTCAGCCGGTGCGTAACAGATGTCATAGATATTGAAACTGAGCGACTTTGTTAAATTGTTAAAGCCGTGTAATTGCAATTTATTCAAAATAGTTAAACCTCGATAACTTCAAAATCATGGGTGATTTCCACCGCTTTGCTTAGCATGATGGATGCAGAGCAGTATTTTTCTGCGGATAACTTTACCGCTCTTTCAACAGCCGATGCCTTTAAATTATGGCCGGTAACAATAAAATGCAGATGGATCTTGCTAAACACGCTCGGGATGGCATCAACCCGTTCGGCGGTGACCTCAGCCACACAGTTAACAATGTTATTCCTGCCTTTTTGTAAAATCTGCACCACATCAAAAGACGAACAACCACCGACGCCCAGCAAAAGCATTTCCATGGGACGCATACCGATATTACGACCGCCGTGGTCGGGAGGACCATCCATAACTACAGCATGCCCGCTGCCGGTTTCTCCGACGAACATCACACCATCGACCCATTTAACTGTTACTTGCATTTTTTTTCCCGGTTAAAAATGACGCATAGAGTAGCATAAAAACCCTTAGTATCAGAGTAAGAATGTTGATTTTTTTGTTAAAATCCTGCATTGTTAGATGATCTTACTACAGCACTGATAACAAATGAATTGTTGCTATGACACTTAAAGTCCAGGAAAACCACAATAAAGAAGCGCTGGAGCATTTCTTACGCTTTTGCCATATAAAAAAATATCCGGCCAAAACCACTATTATTCGGCCTGGCGATATAGGCGACCGCTTGTATTTTATCATAAACGGATCGGTCAGCGTTTGCGTGGACGACGCTGAAGGTGGGCATGAACTGATTCTCGCTTACTTAAATAAGAATGAATTTATCGGTGAAATTGGCGTTTTTAAAGCGACTGAAACGCGAAAAGTCAGCGTTAAAACACGTGGTGAGTGTCATTTGGCGGAAATAAGCTACGACCGACTTCGTCAAATCTTGAAAAAAGACCTCATGGAGCATGGACATGACATATTTTTCATGATTGGTGAGCAATTATCGACACGATTATTAAATACCAGCCGTAATTTACGTGACCTGGCGTTTATGGATGTAGAAGGGCGAATCGCCCGAACCTTGCTCGATTTGTGTAAAAGTCCCGAGGCAATAACACACCCTGATGGTATGCAACTGCATATCTCCAGACAAGAAATCGGTCGCATGGTCAGTTGTTCAAGAGAAATGGCCGGGCGCGTTTTAAAAGAACTGGAAAATAAAAAACTGATTACCGCGCACGGCAAAACCATTGTGGTGTTTGGTACAAGGTAACAACTGAAAACTCCCCTTACCCGGGAGCGCTAACTCCATAGTTAATGCTTGTCTCAGCAACTTGCTCCTGATCTAAAGCAACTGTTTTTTGCGCCTCCGGCGATCCGCCTTAGGTAGCGTAGCCACTCAAGCCATAAAATTACTCTTTTAGATTAACCAAGCCAGCAACAAACAATCGCAACTTATTTTGGATGATGCGGGTATTATCCGGCCCCATGCGTAGCATCTGTTTATGTACCGGGTTTAATGCCTCAAGTTGTTGATCGGCAAATTTATAGTGTACCGAATGCCTTTCCAATGCAATTTGCCCGTCTCTAACAGGTGCGGCAAGAATTACCGCCGCCGCTTTGGTAAAAATATCTTCCAGACTGTGTTCATCCGGATAACTAAACTCCCTAAAAACCTGTAACAATAACGGCCTGAACTTTTTATACACTGCCAACGTTGCCTGTATATCCAGCGCATTTATTCCCGCCGCCAATTGGTTATAGCGCCGATAACTTTTGATGGCGATAAATAGGTTCTCATTATCCTGATCGACTGCAAACGGCTGATCCGGTTTAAGAAAGCGCAAATGTTTTTCAAGCCGCAATCCCTGCGAAAAGTCGTTAAAAATAACAACGTATTTTCTGATCAGCTGGTCAGTATTCAGCCACCCGGCAAGCGCTGGAGAAAGACCGGTCATTTCCTCTCGCAACAATGAATCACTATGATCAAGATCGGGCAAAATAAATGAGGTGTCCTGATTTAGCTCTACAATATTATCAGTCGCTACTCCAGAAGCGGCTTCTGTCGTAGCCGGTCCATCTATCGCTTCACTGACAGCCAGAGGATCAATTGTCCTCGTCTCTCCTGAGCCGGAAGGAAGCGCTAAAATTCGTGTTTCAGGTTCTGTTACGGCATCGCTTTGCAGATGCTTAAAGTAAAACCATCCTGCGCTCGTCAAAACGATCAACATAATCGCCGCCAGGATCACGCCCCCGCCGATTTTTTTATCTTTAACCTGCTCGTATCGATTCATGTGCAAAACCTCATGCGTATAATTTCACGCGATTATATACCTATGTGAACGGGCTCGTTATGCGTGTAATAACAAAAAAATCGTTGAAAATCCTCTGCTTTGATGAATCTTTCGCATTAAAAGCTATTAAAATACTGTGCTTGCTGGATGAGAGAAAGGCGGAAATCGAAATTTTTTCGCGCTTATACTGAACATTTGTGACGGGATGAAGCTCAACTGAATTATTAGGCTTATGAGTTGAAGTCGCCCAAAGAATTCAGGCTGATTTGACATTCAAAGTTACCTTTACAATCCAAGGCGGACATAAAGGGTGCACCGGCAGGTTACCTGTGTTTACTGATATTTTTTAATTCAAAATTAAGTGTTGGCTTGCCCGGTCAGGCAAGCCAACACGACTAGACCTTTGCCTTATCCCTTGGACGCTCTTTTACGCTCATTTTCAGTTAAAAACTTTTTGCGCAAGCGTATTGATTTTGGCGTGACCTCAACCAATTCATCTTCAGCAATAAATTCCAGCGCTTGCTCCAGGGTCATTTTTTGAATTCTGGCCAGCACCAAACTTTCATCGGTACCCGATGCGCGAACGTTAGTCAGTGGTTTTGGTTTGCAGGGATTAACCGTTAAGTCATTGGTACGTGAATGCAGGCCAACTAACATGCCCTCATAAACTTCATCACCATTCACCAACAACAACTCGCCACGCTCCTGTAGCGGATGCAATGAATAAGTAACGGCTTTACCTGCAACCATTGAAATCAGCACGCCGCGCGAACGACTACCGACTTCGCCCGGTTTCATCGGACCGTAATGATCGAATACATGGTACAACAGACCGGAACCGGAAGTAGCGGTCATAAACTCGGTTTGGAAACCGATCAAACCACGTGACGGCATCATGTATTCCAAACGGATACGCCCCTTGCCGTCAGGAACCATATTGGTTAAATCACCTTTACGCTCACCCAGTTTTTCCATAATCGTACCCTGATGGATTTCTTCCACTTCAATGGTGACCATTTCAAACGGTTCGCACTTTTTACCATCAATTTCTTTAAGAATAACTTCAGGACGCGATACGCCCATTTCAAAGCCTTCGCGGCGCATGTTTTCAATCAATACCGACAAATGCAACTCACCACGGCCTGATACTTTGAATTTATCAGGGTCTCCAGTATCTTCAACTTTTAGCGCGACGTTATGTTGCAATTCTTTGTCTAATCTGTCGCGAATTTGGCGCGTAGTAACAAATTTACCTTCGCGTCCGGCAAACGGCGAGTTATTGACCTGAAAAGTCATGGTTACCGTCGGTTCATCAACCGACAGAGGTGTCATTGCTTCTACGCTATCGGGATGGCAGATGGTATCTGATATTTCGAGCTTCTCGATACCGGCAAAGGCAATAATATCGCCGGCGCGGGCCTCTTGAACTTCAACGCGATCCAAACCATGAAAGCCGTAAACCTGCAGCATACGACCTTTACGCTCGACACCTTCCCGATTGACAATAACCAGCGGCATGTTGGGCTTTATAGTGCCGCGCTGAATCCGACCGATACCGATAACGCCAGTGTAGGTGTTGTAATCCAGACTGGACACCTGCATTTGGAAAGGGCCGTCCATATCGACGGCAGGCGGACTGACTTTGGAAACAATCGTCTCAAATAGCGGAGTCATATCGCCGCCGGTGATAGTGTGCTCTAAACCGGCATAGCCATTGATTGCCGAGGCAAATACAATAGGAAAATCCAATTGTTCATCGGTTGCGCCCAAACGGTCGAATAAATCGAAAGTTTGATCGACAACCCAGTCCGGACGCGCGCCCGGACGGTCAATTTTATTAATAACTACAATCGGTTTCAAGCCCAAAGCAAACGCTTTTTGGGTCACAAATCGGGTTTGCGGCATAGGGCCGTCCACCGCATCGACCAGTAACAATACCGAATCAACCATCGATAATACCCGCTCCACTTCGCCGCCAAAGTCGGCATGGCCCGGGGTGTCGACGATATTGATATGATAGCCGTTCCAATCCAGTGCCGTATTTTTGGCCAGAATGGTAATGCCGCGCTCTTTTTCAATATCGTTAGAGTCCATAATGCGCTCAGTCACTTTAGTATGAGCGGCAAACGTGCCTGACTGTTGCAATAATTTATCGACCAGGGTCGTTTTACCATGGTCAACGTGCGCAATAATTGCAATATTTCTTAATTTTTCGATCACTTTTATGTACTCTAAAGGTTTAAATAAACAAATGTAGAATGCGTTGTGCGCATTCTTTTAAGCATGATGAGTGCGAAAGCACCCTAATGGGTTAATTGCGGGGAAAGAAAGGACGACATGCCGTCATGACTGCTGTTTAGATTTTGTTGGACGCACCCTGCTTGGTCCAATTTGAATATAAGATTAACTCTGCTCCCAAGGCAAACCCTGAAAGCGCCAACCGCCAAGATTGCCCCGATGTTTGTGTTCATCCAAGGCTCCTTCAAAACCGTCGACAATATTAATCAGCAATTGATAACCGGCTTCTTCCAGCGCTTTTGCCGCATCCAACGAACGTTGGCCGCTACGACAAAGCAATAAAACAGGCGCATTACGATCGATTACAATTTTTTTAACTTCGGCAACAAACTGTGAATTAACCTGCCAATCAGGCGCTTCCTTCCAGGGAATTGATATTGCTCCTGGAGGATGGCCTACAAAGGAATGTTCAACTTTTGTTCTTACATCCACTAATACGGCATCGGAATTATTTTGTAACAAATCCCATGCCTGTTGTGGATCCAAATTTTCTATCATTTTGTTTAATCTCTAGGTGCGTTTTGGCGCTCTCGGCAACTGCTCCCTGCGTTGCTCTACCTCCCCCATCCATGGAGTCGTACCTCCTGCGTCCATGCGTCAAGGCTATTAGGTTACGGGCACGAAGCGCATCACTGTGATAAAACTATCAGCATCACTCTACGTTCAGTTCATTCTACGCCTCTGCTTTTTCTCGCATAAAAGTCCGATAAACCAACAATCCATCCGGCTTGTATTTGCCTATTATCTCATCCCCTAGGCCACGGTCAAGAAACCGACTCATGACAATGACGTCAAAACTGATTTTATAAACCAACAATGGGTAAGTTTTTCTTGTCAGGTATTGATGCTTAGCCCTTATCTACAGGGATGCGAGTGGGACATGAGCAGAAACGGAAGCATTACCTAAGCCGCATAAGCCGTTATATAACTCATCACAATAAATAAAATATCAGGCAATCACCGCCAAAATGCTCTGCCAATCGACTCTGTCATTCCATTACCGGCGGCACAACACTAACCCGATGCTCCAGCCATTCCTGCAAAAAATCCATAAAGCTCCTCACTTTAGCGGACAAATACTTTCGATGCGGATATACCGCATGAACGTCCAAAGGCGGCGACGTATAATCTTCCAAAACAACTTGCAGCCTGCCCTTTTCAATATCCCGGCCCACGATATAAGTGGGTAACATCACCAGCCCTAAGCCGCTAATTGCCGCGATTCGTATCGGGTCCGCAACATTGGCCTGCATCCTTCCGGAAACATTTATCCCTGTGTATCCGGCTTCGCCTTTGAAAAGCCATTTATTTCTCGGCGCAATGGCCCAATTAACCAGGCAGCTGTGATTTTCCAAATCTTCCGGGGTCTCGGGAATACCGTATTTGGCAAAATATTCCGGCGATCCGCAAACAACCAACGACGAACTGGCTAATTTCCGGGCAAACATACTGGTATCGTCCAAAGCCCCCAGAAAAATAGCAACATCAATCCCCTCATCGACCAAATCGCCGGGGCTGCTTTGTATAATCATCTCTATGGTTAAATCGGAATGTATTTTCAGAAATTCAGACACTGCATGAGCGATATGAGTCGAGCCGATTACCGGCGGTGCGCTGATTCTTAAAATTCCTCTGGGCTCAGTCTGCAGATGCGTTACCGCGGCTTCCATTTCATCAACCTCAAGCAATACTTGCTGACATCGCTCCAGATAGGATGCACCCACGTCTGTCAGGCTTAAGCTGCGCGTAGTTCGGTTGAATAATCGCGTACCCAGCACACCCTCAAGATGCATGATATGTTTGGTTGCCATGGCTCTGGAAATATCCAGGTCACGCGCACCGCCAGCAAAGCTTCCGGCCTTTGCGACGCGAACGAAAACGTTCATGCTGGTTAATTTATCCATTGGGTTTTCTCTTTAAATCCTGAAAAGGATGACCGCTTTAACAAAGCCGATTGTTTCTTACAATTAAAATAATAAATTGATTATACGTCATATTGTATCCAACAAATATCCTTGCATAGTTGACTACATAAATCGCTTTTATCCATTCACAAGCCGTCTATCTTCTTTCCACAACACGTCTTCAATTTCACACTGCGGTATAAAACCTGTAACAGCATCGGCCAAAATACCCCTGACCCGCTCAAAATCATCGTCTTCTGTTGCTTGTTCCAGTATTGCCAGCATTTTCTCCAACTCGGCCCAGGGAATAACGTGCTCTTGTGCGCGCATAATTCTTGCATGATCGGTCTTTGAAACATTATCGCCAATCAATAGCTCTTCATACAGCTTTTCTCCAGGCCTTAAACCTGTAAAGCTAATCTCGATATCGCCGTCGGGATGCTCTGCATCTTTGATTTCCAAGCCGCTCAAATGGATCATTCTCTTGGCTAAATCAACAATACGAATAGCCTCACCCATATCCAGCACAAACACATCGCCGCCATGGCCCATTGCCCCCGCCTGAATAACCAACTGCGACGCTTCAGGTATGGTCATAAAATAGCGGATGATTCTTTCGTCGGTAACCGTTACCGGCCCGCCTCTTGCTATCTGCTCTTTAAACAACGGCACAACGGATCCGGAGGATCCTAGCACATTACCAAACCGCACCATAGTAAAACGGGTTTTAGGATTATTAACAGCATTTAAACTGAGTGCCTGCAAAATCAGTTCAGCAAAGCGCTTGGTCGCGCCCATGGTATTGGTTGGTCTGACGGCCTTATCCGTTGAAATCAGCACAAAGGTTTCAACTTCAGCCTTTATCGCTGCTTGTGCCGCATACAAAGTTCCAAAGATATTGTTCCAGATCGCTTCGCCCGGGTTTCTTTCGACCATCGGCACATGTTTATAAGCCGCCGCATGATAGATTGTTTGCACCTTGAAAGTATTGCATATTTTTTCGCAACGCTTAGCGTTCGTGACCGAACCTAATACAGGAATAAGCTTTATTTCCTCAGCAATGTTTATATCGCCGGCGATGGTGTGCATGCCGTCAGCCAGTCGGGAACCGGCGCGGCGTTTGGTTAACAGATGCTGCAACTCCTTTTCTATCGCATAAAGCGCAAACTCGCTTATTTCAAAAAGAATCAGCGAATTCGGCTGCAAGCGGATAATTTGCCGACAAAGCTCGGAGCCGATAGACCCTCCTGCGCCGGTTACCATCACCACTTTTCCGGCAATATTGGCATGCAGCAGCGATTGATCGGGCGCCACAGCGTCGCGCCCCAACAGGTCGGCAATATCAACCTCCTGTAATGCATCAACGGTGACTTTACCTTGGGCAATATCAGACAAACCGGGCATAGACATCACGTGAATGGCAAAAGGCTCTAATAACCGAATAATTTCACTTTTACGCGCCCGATTAGCCGATGGCATGGCCAGCAGAACATCAGAAACCTGATGCCTTTCTATCAAGTACCTCAACGAGCCAAGGGGATAAATCCGAAGGCCGTTGACCTTTTGTTTTTGCAGCAATACGTCATCATCAATGAAAGCAATCGGCCTGAATTCACGCCCGTAGCTTAGGGCGGAAGCTAATTGTACGCCGGCGTTTCCCGCCCCATAAATCACCACATTTCTTTTGCTGTGGCTTTTTACACCCCGGCCTCCTCCCAGGTTTAAATAAACCTCTCCCAACCACCATCGCGCAAAAAAACGACTGCTGCCAACCAGTAGCATTATATTCAACCAGTTTAGCGGCAACACCGTCCGGGGAACGCCTTTGATACCGGATTCATATAAGACAAACGCAAAAACCAGCGCATAAAGCGTAGTCGCCTGAATTATGGTCCATAACGCCCTGACCTCTATGTAACGAATAATCGCGCGATACAAACCCAGCTTAACAAAAATCGGTACTGCGATGGCAGGTGCCGCAGCAAACAGATACCATTCGTCGTCTTTAGGGATATACAGCTCTCCCCAGCGCAAAGAAAAAGCGGCCCAAAGGGCAAATATGGCAAAAAATACATCCGCACTAATAAGGATAAAGGCCTTCTTTTGTCGCGGAAGGAGGATAAACCAAGTGCGCGTGTGTGATCTCATGAAACAATCCTGTCGTTTATCGCAATAATCAATTTTATTATACTCGATTGTGTAAGGACTGATTTACCTGCACTCTGTGGATACTCGTCCTACATTTCAATAAGTTTATTGAGCCTGCCGATCACCCGCTTTATAACGATATGCCAACAACAATAATGGAAAATACGCCACCATGAGACCCACAATGCCGTCCACTTTAGCCAATGCAACCAAGATGGCGACCGGCATCAACCAAAAAACATTAATAGCGCATACTGCCAATGTAACAGGACGATGAGCACCCAGGATGCGAGACGCATATTGGTAGGCATGGCTACGATGCGCCTCATAAAACTTCTCTCCCCGTAATACGCGGCGGCACAAGGTAACGGTTGCATCAACAATGAATACGCCCAGTAAAATCAACCACACCCACAATAACCGGGGCTCAATCCATGCCGCTTGCACAGAAAGCAGCGCCAGCATAATGCCCAAAAAACCGCTACCTGCATCTCCCATAAAAATACGGGCAGGCGGAAGATTCCAAAAAAGGAAGCCCAAAACGGCTACAGCCAGAAAAACCGGCGGCATCCAAGCGGTTGAATCCGGCGCAACCAGCCAGACCGCCAAAGCGCCGCTGCAACACACCGTAATCGCCTCAATACCGGCAAGGCCATCAATGCCATCCATGAAATTGTACAGATTGAGCAACCAAACTATATAAACCGCCGCACACACATACCCAAGCCATCCCAAATCCAGCAAATACCCAAAAGCAGTGAGCGGAGGAAAGCCACCCAGCCAATAAAGCCCCCAAACCGCAGCACCAAAATGTACCAATAAGCGCCGGCGCGCGGCAATATGTCCATGATCATCCAGAAAACCGGTTACCGCAACGGCGAATCCGGCGCCCCACAAGGCCAAACACGCCGGGGTAAAAAGCAAATCAAACTTGTTTAACAGGGGCAGAACAGCCAGAAGTGACACCACAATAGCGACACCGCCGCCGCGAGGCGTTGGCACCGAGTGTGAGCTGCGCTCATTAGGAATATCGATTAAGTTCTTCGCCAAGGCGTACCGGCGCAAAAAACCGGTGAGCGCCCAAGACGCTACACTCGTTAGCAAAAGAAACCACCAAAAAATCATTTGTACCTCGTTTAGTAATTGACGACTGTATGAGTATTGATGCTGGAGCTATCGCCGAGACGACTCAGGATTAGTCGTCAAAACCGAAAATCCGATAATGCAGATTATTTCCGTGCGTTTACTGAGAATGGATCCCGCAGGAAAGCATCGGAGTGAGAAACTGAATGCCTTAACTTGAATATTACAAAAATTAAACAGCCTTTAATTTTTGTAAAAAATCTGCTGCCGTTCTCTTCAATGCATCATCGACACTCACAGGAGGCTGCCAACCCAACAGATCGCAGGTCTTGCTAATATCAACTTGAAGCGAATTACACAAACGTTGCGCCATATCACGCCTACCCAACAATATAGCGGCGGCTTTTAGCACCCCGATAGGCATAGGAAACAGTTTGGCGGGCTTGCCCAATGCTTTACTCATACGTTGCAACAGTTCGGTAGTAGACAGATCCTCACCGTCCCCTGCCAAAAATGTCCGGTTAGCCGCTGCCGGATGCTCAATGCAGGTTACAATCAAATCGACCAAATTATCCAATGCAACAAAACTGCGCTTATTGTAAATCGCACCCAAAGGCAACGGGACACCTTTCTCAAGCCAACGCATCATGTCGTAAAAATTGGCTTTCACACCCGGCCCGTAGACCAGAGGGGGACGAATGATCACCACCTCCATGCCGGTTTCATCGGCCAATTGCCGTAACGACTCTTCGGCTTCGAGCTTTGAAATGCCGTAAGGATCAACCGGTACGGGTTGATCCTCAGTGGTATAAGGCCGCCCCAACGACGTACTTTCTCCATTTACCTTGATCGAACTGATAAAAATGAAGCGCTGCACACCTGCTTCAGCTGCTTGCCGGGCAAGATTCCAAGTACCTTCAACATTTACCTTATGCATCTCATCCAGCGGATCAACTGCATTATGTTTTGTTAAATGCACACGTGCAGCAAGATGAACAACCACGTTTATATCGAGCAATGCATGGGTCCAGTCCGTTTCGCCATCTATAACGCCGATTGATGTGGTCTCAACATTTTCGATTGGTAAATTATCAAAGCGCATCAATCGCACCGCCGCGCGAACGAATTGTCCTTGCCGAAGCAGCTCAGCGCAGAGCGATTTGCCAATAAAACCGTTAGCTCCCGATATCAAAACATTCATACGCCCGAACTCACCGTATTAACTCTAACAATCGGATAGGGAGTTTCAACGCCAGAAATAACAAGTTGGTATACAATCCATTCTCTTTGCAGGCCCTGACAATTTCACAATTCAGCTTTACACCCGTTATAAATCCGCTATTACTCAGCCCACCGGAACGCATAGTCACCATGACCTTATCAATAAATGACCACGATATTTTTTGTTTGATTAGCAACCTGACCAGCATCTCAAAATCGGCAGCAATTTTATAGTTCGTTTTATACATCCCACCTTCTTCATAACAAGACTTTTTACAATAAAAAGTAGGATGGGGAGGCATTACACCGATCCGCAGTAATACAGAATTAAGCTTGGCAACCCGATATTTCCTTAGTATTTTTTTAATATTTTTTTTGTCGACGATATTCAGGCCGGAAAAAACCGCATCTACTTTCGCCATACAAAACCTGTCTGCTATGACCTGCAAGGCATTTTCATCGGAGAACATATCATCTGAATTTAGCATACCGACATACTCTCCCGAACAAAGCGATATGCCTTTGTTCATCGCATCGTAGATTCCGCCATCTTTCTCGCTAACCCAATAATCAATAATATGATCATGCTGCTTCAAAATATCAACCGTTGCATCACTGGAGCCACCATCAATAACGATATGTTCAATATTGTTATAGCTCTGCTTCATGACGCTTTCTATTGTGTCCCGCAGCGTTTCCGCACCATTAAACACGACGGTAATCACCGTGATTAACGGCTTACCCGGCAATGAATGTTTATAGATGCCTTGGGATCGTAACCCGCCCTCTTCCTTATGCGGTTGAGATGGACAGTTAAGTTTGCAGTCAGGATCATTGTTTATCGCAGAGTGTACTGAAGCTGCAATTATCGTTTTCAAGCCGTCTCTCCTTCAGCCGTCGCAAGACTCAACATCGCAGCAGCAACTTCCGTCCAGTTTCGCGGTATTGCCTTAAGGTTTTCTGACCACTCCGGCCACCATCCTGAATCAAGACGCTTGCTTAAATCCACCATAGCGACATATAGCGAATTCACATCCTCAGGATTAAAGTAAATTGCCTGATTCCCGCAAAGCGTTCGGGCGTAAGGCAGGTCAGGGCAAATAATCGGCAGGCCTATCCACATTGCTTCGACAAGCGGAAATCCGAAACTCTCGGAAAGAGAAAGAAATAACAGTGCATCTGCATTTTCATACGCCTTTATAACTTTATTTGGGGCGAGCCTGTCAACACAATGTATCCATGCTATTGCAGGGCTTGGATTCAAGTTTTCCGGAATGGTAAGCAACAATTCGGATACAGGCCATGTATTTGCCTGATCAGCTCGAATTGCACCCAATAGCTGATGATTTTTGTGCGGGTAAACTGCAGCCGGATAAAAAAGCCGCAAACCGGAGTCCGTACGAATATTTTTTTGAGTGCGTTTAAGCTGAGACTCAAGTAGCCAGCTTGGAGCAGGCTGTGCAATGACATGTACCCGCTCTCTGATTTTGGGATAAGTTTCAATAAGAGCCGCTTTCATGGCCTCCGTTTGAACAATGAACACCGAAACATAGTCTATATTAAGTCGGAACAACCAACGCGCTATCCAATACTTGATAGCGCCAAGTTGCCTGCCTGTACTTGCACCGTCCGTCAGCAGGGTGGTTTGAACAAAAACCGTCTGTTTCGTTTTAGTCCTGACCGGTATATCGCCCAGCACCAGCAACGGCGTAGCGCCGTCAAACTTGCTGCCGAATAGCGTGCATTCCAGCAATCTTGAAATTGAATTGGGTAAATAGCGTTTGTAGCATATCAATTTGGTTTCATGACAAGCGGTTTCATAATTGGAAAGCTCGCCCCGAGACGGCAGGTGAACCGCTTCCAATTTGTAACCCGGCAGCCGCTCAAAATTCGGCAGCAAAGACTGGAGAAGTTGCACGGCGCCAAGCCCGGCAATATTGGTAAGATGAAGACGAACCGCCTTTCTTTCCCTGACGTGCTCAGTCATAATCATACCAAGGACAAGAAGGCTTCGGTTGCATTGCGTTAGACAAATCATCTCTGAGCACATCGAACATATAACGACCGGCCACGTCAGGCTCAAGCGCCGCACCAGCATTCCGGGCCGCAAGACGCATTTTTGCCCAATATTCCGGCGCATTGATCACATCATTCAATTTACACGCCAGATCAGACACATCTTCACTGGTAAAAATCACGCCGCATCGCCACTTTTCAATGACTGCTCCCGCGCCCACCCGGTCGCTGCAAATAACCGGAACTCCCGCCATCAGTGCCTCATTAACGACGACTCCCCAACCATCATATCGGCTCGGCAGCACTAGAGCGTCATAATCGGCAATAACGGCTTGCGATTCTCCGAAAGGAATCAAGCCGCAATACCGAACGGTAGACTGGTCGAAATCGAATTGATGGGAATCGCCATAACCGTAAGCATCAACTGTGACCGCGGCTCCATTTCCATTCAGGTTTCTAACCGCCTCGATCAATACATCCAACCCCTTGGTTGTAATCAATGTCCCGATAAAAATCAGTCTTAAACCGGTCTTTTTCGAATCGGTCGCCGGCGGTTCTGAACGAAGGCGTTCAGAACGCGGCACAAAGTACCCAAAGGGAAAGATTTTTTCCTTGGCTATGCCGATACTTCGATATTGCGATGCCGCAAGTGGTGAAATAGCGAAGACGCCGGCGATACGGCGGCTCAGCATCGCACCATAAAAACGGTATAAAATCGGGCGCAGTAATGCTTTAGCCCGATTAATGAGTTTATGCTTATCGGTTAGATAACCGGCAGAAATTGGAGAATAAGACTCCGAGATTAGAAACACTCTTAGCCCCATTGCTATGGCCAGCAATAACGTAACAATCAACCTCGGTTGTTCAAATGGACTGCCAAAAAGATGGACAGCATCTCGATGCGCCCGAAGCTGCTGAATAATATACTTGACCCACCCTTTTTGCGGAATCAGCTGGGGGGAAAGCGATGCCGCATGTCGATTCACCCAGCCTTGTAATTGCCGCGATGGATGTTCAGTCTTGGCGACATACACTGTTAGAGGGCATTTTGCCGCCTGTTGCAGCGCTTCCAACGTATATGACTGATGATCCGTTAAAATAGGATGCCAACTGACCACTTTCAATGTTGCGCTCCAGTTGAAGACTCAAACAGGAACTCGCTCAGCATTTGACCCACTCTTTCCGGTGCGCAGATTGCCGATACGGCTTGCACGCCATTTAACGACAACGCCCTTGCTGCATCACGATTTTCTACAATCCAACGCAGCTTCTCGATCAACAGAGTTGAATCATTCATTTCCAGGTAGATGGCGCCCTCAGCAAGCACTTCTCGAACATCGCTAATGTCCGTCGTGACGACGAGTATGCCTTGACTGGCGAATTCAATAACCTTGGACGGAAATGTCGTGTCTGCCTGTACACCTGAAATTGGCTTAAGGGATAGACCAATATGTGTATCCGTGAGTATCTGCCTGTATTCTTCGTCTGTTGTGCGGCCATACACAATGACTTCAGGGCTTCCAGTGTCATCAGCCAACGCTTTAAACTGCTCAATACAATCGCCCTTGCCGGTAATCGTAAACCTTATATTTTTTGCCCAAGATGGGGATTTCTTACGTAATATACGGATTGCGTCAATTAGCAACTGTGCACCGGTATCGTATGAAACCGTTCCACCAAGAAGAACGGTGATTGGCAATAAACCCCAGTTCGGCATTGTAGACGGTGCTTCCGAAGTTCCGTAACAACATAGAGTCGGCCGCAGTTTAGTCGCGCTTTCAAGCGCCTGACATGCAAGCAGTGCGCCTCCCGAGCACAGCGTATCGTAAAGCCCGCTTAAGATGCGTGACTTGATGCCTGATAAAGACCAATGGGTTAAATCTGTCTCACCATCCTCTAAATCCAATGCAGTCTCAATCCGAAGGATTTTTGTAAAAACCAGGACGAACAAATAGGCCGGTATACGATTATAAAAAAGGACTGTTTTCGTGTTTATTTTTTTATGTAAGCGCCATAGCAGAGGAACGGAAGAAAATAATGTCAGCAACTCGGAAAGAACGGGTAAGTGAAAAAAAGGCAAATAAATAACAGGCACCCCATCTAATCGACACACCTTGCTGCGAAAATACCGACCAGAGCCATCCTGCTTGCCGCGCCCCAAGCTGATCACTAATACACGGACTCCGGCTTTACGAGTAGCCTTAGATATATTAAAGACTTTGCGAGATGCAGCAGGGCTATCTGTCACGATGCCTCTTTCGAGGCGCGTTATATCATCAAGAGCATTACACATAAAAAAAAGATTATGCATGTTTAAGTGAACTTCTTTTTGAATACGGCAGACACACCAGCTATGAGTACGTTGGCCTGTACATCATGTTTGACCACCGAACCTACTGCGACAGATCCCGCCTCAGTATTGACGTCACTCAATATTCGGGAACCCGCGCCAATCACACAATCATCATTAATCATTATAGGTTTTATTGTTCCAGTACCGACTCGACGCGATGCCTTACCGATGCTATGCCCGTACTTAATAAACTCAATGGCCGGACCTATGTCACAGCATTCACCGATCAAAATAGGAACTTCCGTATGTGTGTAAAAAATCACACCAGGACTCAGCCAGGTATCGCGGCCAATACGAAGTTGGCCGCGACCATATATCCAGCCTCGGCCACATACCGAGACATTCTCGCCAATCTCAACATCACTTAATTTAAGGCATAGCCGCCTAAACCAGAAACACCGAGATGGCGGCAATATAAGCAGCAGAAAGTTTAATAAATGTCTAAGCATTTTTTATAGCCATAACAAACTGAAAAGCCACAGATGGATTCGACCATGCTTTAATGCTTTTCCCTTGTTGAAAGCCCAACCGTCGACTATCTGTAGAAAATTTTCGTCCATTTAACACTATGATTTAAAATCGATTTGGATATTCGAAGAATGTTCATTTCTCAACTTCATCATATAATTTAAGATTTTTATATTAAATATTGCCGATTTTAACCAATACCTTCCGTACCATACCGCCATGCGGCACTACCAATACGTTCTTATACTATTTAGTGCTTTTGAAAACGGGGGGCAACGATAATGGAAATAAAGAGGCGGACTTATGACTCATGGTTATTAACCATAAAGAATCTATTTACATATTTTATCATTTTACGCACACCATGACGCATTTTAAACTTGTCTGCCAGCCTGATTTACTGAATGCCTTGAACGCATTTGCTCCCAAACCAAGTTGATCGGACGAAGCATTACGGGGGTTGAGCTCGCATAATCACACCAATCGGGCACTACATTCCTATACATAAATGTATTATGCAGCCACATCCTCCGCCGACAGCACGAACGCCCTAGGCTTAAATTCCAAGTCTCGCGTCGCCTCAGCGTGATCAAACACCAAATCATGGTTCATACGCTCGGCCATGGCAGCCGACCACTGCCGATAGCGCTGCAAGCGGCGTAACATAGCCACCGCCAGACGGAAAGTCCAAAGCGGGACAGTCAGCAAGCGCCGACGGCGGCAGAGGGCGGAAAAAACACGAGCGACCATATTGCGATAAGTGAGCGTCTCGCCACCGGAAATGTTATACGCTCTGTTCGCCGCGCAAGGCGCCTGCAAAGCGGCCAGACATGCACCTGCTACATCCGCGACATGAATAGGCTGACGCAGGCCGTTTGCCTGACCAAATAAGGGAAAGAAGCCAAACCGCCGGATGAAGCGCGCAATCTCGGCGATATTTTTGTCCCTCCCCAAACCATAAATCAGCGTAGGACGCAGAATCACCCACTCCACTCCGCGGTTTTCCGCCCACTCCCGCACACGTGTTTCCGCATCAGCAAGCCGACGTGCTATGGCCTGCTCCTCCTGATCGGTAGAATCATCCTTGGTGAACCGACTGGTAGAAGACAATACCACCACACGCTTCGCACCCTGCGCATCGAGCCAGGCAAAATAGTCCGGCAGCACCCAAATAGGTGCGGCACAAATCCAAAACGAAACACTCGCCTCGCCTGCACGAGGTAGATCCAGCGACGCAGTGGTTGCCATTTGATGGCTTGGCTGAATGGCTACCGGTTTTGTCAGAGGAGATGATAAAGAGGCGGCAAGCTGTCGCCACTCCACCTTATCATCAAGCAGTCCAACCGCGTTCCGCGAGAACGCCGCCACCCGCCATCCTGCTTGCGTCAGCATCGGCAGCAAACAGACTCCCACCGAACTGGTTGCACCAAGAACTCCTACGAGGTTTAGTTGTAACTCATCACCCTCTGGGTGAGAGGCAATGGAAATCGCATTATTCGTCACAGCCAAACCCCAACGCCCGACCGGCACGCCTGGCCGAGTAGTAAGTAGCCATAAGGCCAAACCGCAGCCACACGCCGACTACAACCAACCCCATCAGCACCCCCGGATACTGGTGCCGAAAGAATTTCTTGTAAAACCGTATCATTCCCTTATGCTTGTGCCACTCAACAAACACCGGACGGCTTCTTCCGCAAACGCCTAATGCATGGATGATTTGCGCCGACGGAACGAACAGAATCTTCCATCCTTTTTGTCGAAAGCGCATGCACCAGTCCAGATCTTCGCAATGTAAAAAATAACCTTCGTCCCATTCGCCAACATCCTGCATCGCCTCACGCTTGACCATCATGCAAGCACCGGAGATTGCCTCCACCTCAATGGGACAATCCGGCAGCGGTTGACTGTGCAAGTGAAAATCAAAGAATAGGCGCGGCCACCGATCCGAAAAACGCCCCAACCCAAATACTCGCACAAAAGAACGCCAAGGCGTGGGGACGGCCCTGCGACTACCCGCTTGTTCGGTTCCATCCAAATTGGTAATAAAGCCTCCTGTCATACCCACGCTCTGATCTTCATTCATCGCGTCCAATAGTCCGGCCAAGGCGCCCGGTTTGAAAGAACAGTCAGGATTAAGGAACAATAAAAATTGTGCAGAAGCAACACGCGCGCCAATATTACAAGCCGTAGCGAAACCAACGTTGGTTGTATTTCTAATAATCCGTACGCACGGCAAGCCCTGCAAGGCATCCAAACTACCATCCCTTGATGCATTATCAATCACGATAATTTCGATTTCCAAGGGGCAATTGAGCAAAGAATCGACACAGCTACGCAATAACTCCCCTGCGTTATAATTGACAATGATTGTTGAGATGACGACTCTCATATTTATTTTCTACCAAGTTTTGTTTTAATCATCAACTTCTCCAACTGCCGCCAAACTTCATTAATTGAAGCGGCGGACACATAACAGTATTCCTGAATAATAATACAGATACACAAACTATAATCACTTTCTCAAGCAGTGTATCCATTGTCAATACAAAAAATGAACAACAACTTCGTACGGACAAGTCAGCAGCGAATCAACACAGATAGAGTGGATAACACATTCGGCGAGATTCTGGCTTTTCCTCAGTTTGTGTAAACGCATCCCAACAGATTAAATGGTCTTTACCTCAGCCACTTTCTAAGTTTCCGGCAGCCGGAAAACGCTTTCCAAGTTCGGGAAGCTCTTAAAGCGGGTTTTTCCGGCAACAGCTCATGTATTGCCGCGATGTGAAAGCAATAATTCGGCGTTTTACGCCATAGCGCAATTTGTTGAATCGGTTGGCATAGGCTCGATAAAAGCTTCTGCTGCCTGTGGCGGTATCGAAACATCCATCCCGATCCAGCATCCGGATAAACTACCTTTATCGATTCCAAAATCGGGCCATGTGGGCGCATCCGGTGGGAAATCTGAAGTTGCATCGACGAATCTCTCGGGGAAAATTTCCGAAGATTCTAACCCTCTGCCGTATAGCGCTAAAAATTCAGTTTCCGGAGGAATCGCAAGCCCGGGATGGGCGTCCGGCATAAGACGCAATAATGTGGTACCTGATCGAGGGGCGCCGACAATGACAGGCATGGGAAATAACATCTAAATACTCATTAATAAAAACGGGGCATTCAGATGTCCGGAATGCATATAATTTTTCTACGCTACGCCTGCCTAAGAGGCCAATCCGTCATCCGGAACCGCAAGCCCAGATTTAATATTTGTGTAATTCACAAGCCATTGCGTTTACCGTTTATGCCCCTCAAGCCATCAATCACACCTAGAGACATCATTTTTAGGCATGTCAAACGATTTTCTGCTGTCCAGCTAAAGAAAACCGCCATTTTTAAACATCTGGCAATATCGGCAATTTTCCAGTTCAACGGCATATACCTCCGACGGTACAGTAATACGCTGTTGCGAAACATATAGTAATACCGAAAAGGTTTGTGAAAAGGCACCGTCCGCTTACGCAAAAACCAAACTTCCCTTCGCTGCTCTCCAAGCGCATGTGTCATCACCGCGCCACATAGCCCGAATATTTGCAATCCTTTGGATTTTGCACGAAAGCACCATTCCGTATCCACATGATCAATAAACAGGCTTTCATCCATTAGCCCAACAGTTTCCAGTACTGCAATTGGCAGTAATGACCCGGAAGAAACCAAAAAATCCGCATCCACAATGGATGTATTATTCTCGCATCCACAATGAATAAAACGAAACATCCCGACTTTTACAAATCGGGATAACACACCATTCTCTGCATCGCGGTATTGAGGACCAATTGCCGCGACCTGAATACCTTTTTCATTCAATGCGGCACAGGCGGATCGCAATCGAATCACCATATCCACCCCTACCTGACTGTCCTGGTCCAGCAACAATACAAATTTTGAGCTTTGCTCAATTGCGCGCCTAATCCCGATATTATGGGCAGCACCGATCCCCAAATTTTCTTCCTGCTGGAGCAGGTGCAATTTTGCATTTGCCTGATCTTCAAGTTTATCGAACCAGCTAGGTGAAAAATTTGACGAAGCATTATCTACAATAAAAATATCAGATACTTGATCAGAAACGGCTTGAATTGCAGCACGAAGAGCTTCGGTGTCGGGATTGTAGGTAACCAACACTGCAGACACATCGTGACAATAATTTTCATTTACCATGATTCGTTCGAAATTTAAAAGAGACGAAATAGTTCTTGTCTAAGAACACCTGACGTCTTTTGGTAACCTATCATCGAAATGACCAACGCTTATGGCCGATATAACTGGTGAACACGGGCACAGCCACACCGGTTGCATGGGCTATTTCCCGCACGTACAATCTTACCCCCAGCGATGGCAAGAGGTAATGCGCCAAGCCCATACTAATGCCCCAGGTTTGTAATATGGCAACCAGATTCACAAGAACAAAGAACAAAGCAGAACGACGTATTGATTGCTGACTCTTTTTGAATACAAAGAGCTTGGCTAGCACAAAAGCCGTAATCATCCCTGTAAGATAGGCAAAAATCACGGCTGAAGAAAAATCAAAATGCTGACTGTAAAGAATTCTGGAGCTAAAGTTTACGGCGGCAGCAGTCCCTCCAGTCAACAAAAAAATCATGAACTGTTTTGAGAAGAAGTGCTTAATCACACCATCGCGTCCTTGGCCATTTTCCGCCCGAAACCAATACTTTCGGATATCCCTCTGTCTTCCGGATAATAATAAGACGTATCGGCAACCCATAAACCTTTAACCGGCAGTGCAACTGGAGGCAGCTTATCAAGATAACCGGGATCACAGATAGGTTGCGCATAACGGTAACGACTCGACCGCAGCTCAATAAAGTCTTCGTCGGACAGCTCTGGATTAATCTTTTTCAAGTAGCTGCGCACTTTGTCGAGGAAGACTTGATCCGATTCAGCAAATTTCGGGTGCTCACCGGGCATATAAAAAGGGACATAAACGATGTGCTGATCCAACGGCCGCAAATTGCTGTATTCCACCAAGCCTGGGATGTCCATTTCAGGGTCATTGGTGTTTAACCAGAAGTTCCCGGTCAATGCTTTACGCAGCTTGACGATCACGCAGACCACTGCGATATTATTAATCAACCGGAAGCTATCCAGGATGTCGGCCGGCAAATCGGGCATCAGTCTTGGCACATAGGGCAGCGGAATGGTACTGATCACCTTGTCGAACATTTCGATGTGTCCTGCCACCTCAACGCCCCGCACTTGCCCTTCTTCGATGACAACTTTGCTAATCGCTGATTTAAGTCGAATCTCGCCGCCGTGCGCTTCAATATCAGCGCGCATTGCTTGAAGCAGTGTTTCCGATCCGCCTTCCAAGTAGCCCAGCTTTTCGCGGAACAGACTGTAGCGCGACCTACCGATACGCCGAATCCGGCTCCAGATCCATGCTGCCGACAGGTTATCGGTGTAATCGTAGAACTTGTAGTCAAACAGCCTGCGCCACAAGACTTCATAAGCTTCCGCGCCCACCCAGCGTTTGATCCAACCACTCGCTTCGACATGATCCAGCGGCTTCCAGTCGTTGCGTTTGGTGCACAGGAAAGCGTGGAGACCATAGCGGAATTTAGCAGCCAGACTTAAACCTTTAAACTTTAAAAGTGCAACCGGATTGCCCCACGGCTGCAAGCGCCCCTGATACCAGTAGCCCATTTTTGTTTCTACCCAGTGCATCTTGTCGGCCAAAGCCAGTTCGTCCAACATCATCAGGAAAGCATGGTCGGAGATGCAATGAAAATGGTAGTAACGTTCAATGGACAGGCCGGAGAAATCGAACGCAGCGGTCATCCCGCCTATTCTGTCATCCGCTTCAAAAACCGTCGGATGATAGCCGTCACGCGCCAATTGATAAGCCACAGCCAAACCCATCGGCCCTGCACCTAAAACCGCAATACGTTGCTTATTCATACTTAAAATTCCAGAACCACTTTGCTGTACGCCGGGTCGTTAAAGGTTTCATTAATCGCTTTGGCAAAAGGCGTATAAGGCACGCCAAAAATACCCGGCCAGTCGATTACCTCAAACTCATCTTTGGCACTCAGTGCAGCAAGCTGTTGGGTGGTGAACGGAGGATTTTTGTCAAAAAGTCCCCAGACCCAAATCAACGAATAAAATAAGCCATATGGAATTTTGATGATTAGCGCTCTTGCACCGGTCGCATTTTTTATCTCTCTAATCATATCAATGTAATCAACTTTCTCGTGACCGGAGATGTTGTAAACGCCCTCGGTAATTTTGTTTTCAATGCAACTGATAATAATGTTGCAAAAATCGCCAACATAAAGAGGCTGGCGCATATAGCGGCCGTGCCCGGGTATGGGGAAAACCGGCACCTTCTTCATGAAGCGCGATAGCCAGCCCAGATGCTTGCGATCAAACCAGCCGAACATCAAAGTCGGGCGCAATACGGGGCAAGGAATACCGCTCTCCAACACCATGAGTTCCTGATCTATCTTGGTTTTGGTGTAGAAGTCATCCGCCACCGATTCCACGACCGAAGAACTGATGTGAACGAGATAGGGCACATTGTTGGCTTTAACAGCATCCAGAATCAGACGTGTGGCGTCCACATTATTGCGGACAAACTCCTGATAATCATTGCCGCCGATCTGGGCCTGTAACATCACAACCACTTCAGCATCTTGAAAATATCGCTGCCAATCGCCAGGTTCTGCCAGATCTGCATACTCGACCGTAATATCGGGCTGAACCTCTTTGAGGACGGCCAAATTGGCGCGATGCTTATCCAGGACAACGATATTGCTATATCCTTTGGCTTTCAGGCGAGCGACGAGGTTTTGACCAACAAGACCAGCACCGCCGGGGAGAATAATTCGTTTTTCTTTCATCTCACTTCCATCAATTAACTTTAAGAGCGATTGCAGACCATTCGCCCCACTTAGTACCCGCATCAATCAGCGTGACATCGAACTCATCGGGTAATTGAGTATTGGAAAATTCCAATACAGACCACTCCAGAGCAAGCGGGAGTATAGTGTGAAATTTTCCCGCCCCGCCGTTATTCACAAGTACGAATTGCTCCGCCACCCTCGGCCCGGAACGATAAAGAATCCGATCATCTCGCCGTAGATGAAGTGTAACCATTCCAGTATCGTTTTCCGACTTGATCAACGATCCAATAACCCGAAACCCTGGAATACTGCTCTTGAAATAATCGGTACCCTGCCACCCATTATTGCTGATCGAAGCGACCGCTACGAGACCCGTTGTATTGTCGATATTCTTCCACTCCCGGACTTCAAAAGCCCGAACCAAAGAGCCTGGATCACAAAACGGTTCGCCATCGGGTCCGATGGGATAACGAGAATTTAGCTCGTAGATATTACCGGGAAGGATGCTGCGAATTAAGCGGTTGTCGAGCAAATGTTTGAGACGTTCCGGATTGGGATAAGGTGTGAACAGGAAGGGTTTATTCTGTAAATGTGCAATATCTCCACTGCACAGGTAGGCGCGCACATTTTTTTCTTGCTCCAACCCCTCCCGAGCTTTGATTTGCAAATCTGCTGACAATTTTCCGGCGGACATGTTAAATCCAATAGCAACAGTCGCCAGCCAAACCGCAATACCCAACCCATAACGGAGCTTATGTTGTGTTTTGGCGTGGTTTAACAGAACTATCAGCACCGAAAAATTAAGCACAAGACCAATTGCAAAGAGATCCAGATAGCGCGACGACGTTATTCCTGCCGCTCGACCATAGGCAATGCTTACAAACTGCCCGAATAACCACAGCGTCATCACCACAATAAAGAAACAGGGGGGTGTTTGATATTCCCTGTTACGCAAAACTCGCAGCCCGAGCAGCAATAGCGGCATTTGGACAATCACAACCCCTATACCCGTTTTATTAGCGGGCCACGAAACCACCGTAGCCAGGGCAAATAAAAACTGAGTCGGGGATTGAGCCTTCAATACAGCGTGCCCGGGAATACTTGGAGTTAAGCCGATCGCTAACACAACCATTGCTATCAACAGCAGAATGGCCGAACTGGCAACACCCTCTTTATCTTTTGCAACCACTCTTCTAATCACTAAAATCAAGCTGCCTGCCAGTATGGTAAGTGCGCCCGATGCCAAGGTGACCAGGCACAATCCTCCTGCCGCGACTCCCATCCACCACTTCATGCTATAGGTCTTGTAAGCAGACATAGCCCACAAGTAAAAAAAGCTGAACAGCAATAAAAAGTAAAACTGTGATTGAAAGCCGGCCAAGGTGTTTTCCCAGCCGAACGGAATAGAAAACAACACCGCGGAGAAGACAAACAAAGCAGTTTTACTGCCGGGGGAGAGGAGCGTCTTGCTCAAATAGAACAGCAGTACAGATAAGCTCGCAACGTGCAGGACGGCATTGACCCGCATCTGCAAAATGGGATCCCATATTTTGCCGTTCAACTCCAGCAGGCCTAGTGCCAGCAAACGTGTAGTCAGGATGCGATGCTCATTATGGGCCGCGAACAAATCCATCCAATGCAACGATCCTTCAAGCCAGGGACGATATAGATGATCCGCCTCGGCGTCCCATTGATCCCAGTAGGGCGTTGCATTGCCGTAAATCGCGATTAGCGCAAATTTTATACCAAGCACAAATGCCGCAAAACTGAGATAAGGTAGTATTTCTATAGTTTGGAGGCGTTTCAAAAGATCGTTTTTCATAACTTCATTGTGTTTGATTTTTCTATTTTTATTGGAAATAGTAGTCGCTCTTTCCCCTGGTTAGATGTCTAGCTTGTTAAAAATAAAACGTGGCAAATGCCGAATTATCATCATGATCAATGCCCATTTAGCCGGCGCATACGTAACTGGCGTGCCTTGATTTATTGCTTTAACGATTAATTGTGCAACGTCTTCTACATTAGCAAGACCACCTTGTTGTTTCAGATGTGCCGTCATAGGGGTGTCTGTTGGACCCGGTTTGATCAGAACCACTTTGACGCCGGTATTTGCCAAGCGATGTTGAAGACCCTGCGCATATCGCGTAACCAGCCCCTTGGCTGCACCATACACATAATTTGACTTGCGCCCCCTGTCCCCAGCGACAGAGCCAATGATTGCCAGAGTGCCCTGGTTGGCTTTTTGCATGTGAGAGACAAAAGCCTCTGCAAATAGCACGGGAGAGATTCCATTCACTGTTAGCGCCTCATGGCATGTAGTCAAATCCTGCTGGCAGGCGGCTTGATCCGGCAAAGAACCGTGGGCAATCAGTACGGTGTGGACCGGAGCTTCAGCAACAATTTTATCAACCAGTTGCTGAATCGCGAGCGGATCAATAAAGTCTGCCTCGAGTACACATACGGCAGACTGTGGACTGCGTACGCGCAAGTCGGCTGCCACACGCTCTGTTTTTTCCGAATCACGACCGACCAGCGTCAAATCGATTACGTCATCCTTGACCCACAGGCGTGCGCAATGTTCAGCGATAGCCGAGGTTGCACCGATGATGACGATTTTTTTTTTGTTGTTTGACATTATTTAATAGCCTATTAAGCGACGCGACATTGCCGAGCTAATGCCCGGATCACGGTATTGCAGAAATTCGGCAAGGCGTGGGTAGCCTGCCTTGAATAAATCGCGCGGCATACGCGCATCTTTGGCGAGATAAATTCGCCCACCCGCTCCGCGCACAATAGAGTCCAGCCGTTCCAAGAGCTTCAGCGTCCGATCACCCTTGTTCGGAAAATCCAGCGCCAAGGTCACGCCGGGTTGGGGAAAGCTCATCATGCCTACGGCTTGGCGGTTGCCAAAGGTTTTCAGTACTGCCAGGAATGATCCCTCCCCGGAACGGGCGATTTCAGCCAACATCGCCTGCACCGCGTCACGTCCGACTTCACGCGGCACCACACTCTGATATTGAAAAAAGCCCTTGGGGCCATACATCCGGTTCCATTCCATCAGGTTGTCGAGCGGGTAAAAGAAAGACTCATAATGAGCCGGGCTTCTACCTGCTTGCCATTTTTTGAGATTGAAATAGGCCATGTTGAACGGCTTCAGCGACAGGCTGTTAACTAGGGATATAGGCGGCACGAAAGGCATAGTTAGCTTTCGATTTTTTGGTTCGGGACATAAACCGGTATTTGCCGGATTTCCTCGCATGAATATTCCACGTCCCCCACCGGAAATACAATCGATCCATGAAACGGTATGCTCCCAGTCCGCTTCTGAAGTATCAGCCAGATGGAAAAACTCGTCCAGATTGTTATAAGGCACAGTCTCGGCGTCGAGCCATGGGCCAGCCACCCGGCGCAGCTGAATTTCGGCTTCGGTGATTACACCGGTCAAGCCAAGTCCGCCCACTGTGGCAGCAAACCAATCGGGCTTAACCTGTGGATCGCACTCAATAATCTCGCCGTCGGTTCGCACCAGCCTGATCCGGTGAATGTGATCGCCAAAGGAACCTAAAACGTGGTGGTTTTTACCGTGCACATCGTTAGCAATGGCGCCGCCCACCGTCACCAGTTGTGTACCCGGCGTAACTGGCAAAATCCAGCCACGCGGGATCATCAATCGCTGGATGTCACGCAACCGCATACCGGCTTCACACACCAGTCGACCGGTAATCTCATCAAAGCTAATGAAGCGATCCAGGCTCGTCGTCTGCCACAACACACCATCCGGGTTTAGGCAAACATCACCGTAACTACGCCCCATGCCGTGAGCAATACCTGACCGACTGCTTTTCAGCTGCTGGATGACTTGATTCCGATCGGACAGAACCATAACTTCATGCTCCGAGTTCCCCAGCCTTCCCCACGATGACACGGCTACCATGGCCAACCCACCGTACCAATTACCAAAATAGCCGCAAATGCTCCCCCTGCCAGCAGACTCGCTTTATCTTTTACTGCAAAGACCAGTGGGTCATCATGCATTTCACCACGATGTGCTTTCATCCACATCCAACTGATCCAAAACAACATAACCGGCACCGTGCCCCATATAAATTCCGGGGTTTGATACAGATGAATGACTACGTCGCTATTGAGATAAAACGCCAATACCAGAACCGCAGCGTAGCCGGACGTTATGCCCATCGTCTGCAACAATGGCGCATCTGAAGTGTAATACCCGCGCCCATGCGCCTTTTGCTTTCCATTTAATAACTGTACCTCTAATTCCGCATAGCGTTTGACAAAAGCAAGCGACAAAAACAAGAAAACAGAAAATGCAAGCAGCCAGAAAGACAACTCCATACTCATAGCGGCAGCACCAGCAACGATGCGCAAGGTGTAAAGCATCGCCAAAGTCAGACAATCCAACAGCATTAGACGCTTGAGACTCCAGGAGTAAGCGCAAGTCAACACAAAATAAAACAGTAGCCATGGCAGAAAACTGCCGCCTACATGCTGAGCTAAGGCTAAACTACCGAGCAATAATAATGGGGCCAGCACAACGCCCATTGCTGCAGGGACAAGGCCCGAGGCAAAGGGTCGGTTACACTTACGCGGATGCTGTCGGTCGCTCTCCAAATCCAGCAGATCATTGACAATATAAACTGATGAGGCGCATAGGCTAAACGAAAAAAAAGCCAGAATGAGGTATAGCCAGGCATCCATATTGGTGATCTGATGCGCAGCTAACAAGGGGATAAACAGCAGTAAATTTTTCATCCACTGGTGCACACGTAGAACCCGACTCCAGCCTGCAAAGTCTAAAGAGGCTGAAGGAAAAACTCTTTCCACTTCACAAAAAGCCCCCGCTTTTTTGACCAAGTCCGCAGAGGCATTGACAACTATCCCCCGACGAGCGGATTGCCATACTTCCAGATCGGCGCGCGAATTACCCGCGTAATCAAAACCGGCATGACCAAAACGCTGTTCAAGCGCCTCAGCCTTGTGCTTTCCAGCCAGGTTTGTCTCGCCATCACTCGCCATTACCTCGTCAAAAATACCTAAGTACTCAGATATAGAGATTGCGATGGAGTGATCAGAAGCAGTGCACAAGATCAGCTTTCGACCTTGAGTTTGTTGTTGTTTTAACCACGCCAATAAATCGCGGTTATAAGGCAGAGAATTTGGATCGAAGTCGGTACGATTGGACAAATTCCGCTTGAGTACAGCCTTTCCTTGCGATAACCAATAGGGGATAAATAATATATCGAAGGGGTTATCGCGCAAGACTCTCAATGCAGATTCGTGGAGCATATCCGTGCGAATCAGCGTTCCATCGAGGTCAACCACAAGGGGATGCAAGTTCAAAATCGCCCCATGCCAAAGCCACGTTCCAGCGCCAACGCATTGAGCTTCTTAGCCGCCGGCAAACCATCGTAATTCACTAGACGATCATTACAACCGATTTCCATGCCGAACAAGCTCAATACCTTGTTCACGGCCTCATAGCGCCATTTTTTCACGTTAATTAATACATCGTCTATATCTAACAGGATTGCCGATACAGGCAATAGTTGTCGTTTCATTCGGATCACCGCAGCTTCAGGCATTACCAAGCCCACTCGCTTGCAGAGCGGTAAGACGATTAACTTCCATGGAAGCATCACTATTCTTACCTGGCGACACATAAAATTCGCAGCCCATCGTATCAAACTCTGCCTTGATTTCCAAACTGATCAAGCCGAGATTCAGTAAATCTGATACCAGAAGACCAAACGATGCTGCTGTGGACCGCCGGCAATGCCCATTAATATAATCTGTCGTAGATATTGATCTCGCCCAATACGCTTGTGCCTCAGCAAATGTATACGCTAGCTGACCCACCCCGTCCAGTCTCTCAGATGACCGCGCAATGCTGCATTTTCTCTTGCATACGTCGGCGATGCGATCCAGGTTGTCATCACGCCCATGATATTTGTTTCGCAATTCTGCCGCACTAACACGATCAAGGGCATGCTCGTCAAATCCTTTCTTTTTAGGCGTAATCGGGTTGTGGCCAAGGTCTTTTTCTTCAAGACGATGGAATACCTTCTGCTCACGCGAAGATTTGCCAAATAATCGTCCTAGCATGCGTCCCTCTTTTTGTCATACTTTTCATAATACTCATATCCACTGCAAAACTTCCTTTCTTTGCCCGCAGCCGCAACATCCGGATTTGAGGCCGGATATTCGGTCTCATTAAATATTAAATTACTCATAAAAACTCTTGTCAGACCCGGTTAATACGTGGCGGCCACGCATAAGAAAAATCTTCATGCTCCAATGTCAAATTAGGATTGTAGGCAGGATCATTCTTGAGTAAATGCCCCCAACGCTTTTGCATGTATAGCACCTCCGCTTTAAACCGCGCTTTCTTTTCCGGGGTGTCTTCATACCCGCGCGTCGCAGATTCGTGATGATAAAGCTCGGCATAAGGAGTCCAAATATTACGATAACCTGCTTCTCGAACACGCAAACAAAAATCCACATCGTTAAAAGCTACCTTAAGATTGGTTTCATCCAGCCCTCTAACTTCTTCGTAGATACTTTTCTTAATAACTAAACAGGCAGCCGTAACGACAGATACAGTTTGGATAAGTTGCGCTCTCGCAAAATAGCCAAACTGGCCTCGTGGCAGGTGTTTATGGGAATGCCCTGCCACGCCCCCGACCCCGGTAATGCAGCCTCCATGCTGCAAAGTATCATTTGGATACCAAAGCCGAGCGCCCACAGCCCCAACGCCAAACTGGATAGCCAGGCCTATCATTTCATCCAACCACTCGGGTGAAATCACCTCGATATCATTATTGATCAACCCAAGATATTCCCCCCGCGCTTGCTGAACAGCTGCGTTGTTCAAGGCTGAGTAATTGAACGGGCGTTCATCGCGGAGAACTCGAATCTTTTCATTATCAGCAAAGCTCGCGAAATAATCCAAGGTCTCGGGATCATCTGAATTGTTATCAACTATAAGAATTTCAAAATTCTTATAGGTCGTTTTGGCGAACAGACTTTCGATGCACTGCTTAATCAGACTAAGTCCATTGCGCGTTGGAATAATCAGACTGACTAAAGGAGCTGACTTTGGAATGGCATATTGTGCGCGATACATACCAAAATCCAGCAACTCAGCCTGTGCAGGAATTTGAATCCGCGCAAAATGATCGTTCAAAGCGCGTTCGCCAGCCAACAACGCATAGTTCTTTTCGCTTCCTGCTTGCGCAGTGCTCCCAGGATGGCTACGCCAGTGGTAAAGTACCCGGGGGATATGCACGATTTGCGCTGGCGCAAGTTGTTCGCTGCAACGCAAAGCCAAGTCGTAATCCTGCGCGCCTTCGTAACCTTCTCTAAAGCCGCCAATCTCTTTGACCAATTCAGTACGATATGCACCCAAATGGCAAATCATATTATGGGAAAGAAACAGATCGGGGTTCCAGTCCGGCTTGAAATACGGATCGTAGCGCAGCCCTGCTTGATCTATCTTATCTTCATCGGAGTAAATCAGCCCGGCATCAGGATGACTAACAATCGCATCTGCAATCCAAAACAAAGCGTGTTCACGCAACAAGTCATCATTGTCAAGCAGCGCAACATATTCGCCATTGACCAGATCCAATGCAGAGTTTGATGCCGCAGATATATGGCCATTTTTTTCTCTGAACACTACTTTAATACGCGAATCATTATCCATGTAGCGCTGAAGTAACTTGTGCACTTCCACATCGGTCGATGCGTCGTCGGCAATGCATAACTCCCAGTTCGGGTAAAGTTGGCCTTGAACGGAAAGAATTGCATCCTCAAGCATATTCAGGGGCGGGTTATACACAGGCATCACCACCGAAATGAGCGGGGGTTTGTGTAACTGACGTATTTGAGTTTTAATTTTCTTCCGATCTTGATCTGTCAGTAAGTCGTAACGACGCACCCACTCTCTATAATCGTTGTGTTTAGGTTGCGCATAGTCAATTACGGGGGATGCTGCGCCAGGCGAAGCTGAGAAAAGTATACGTCGTTTGATACCGTTGATGCCTTCGCTTTTGTAGGTACGCCACGCATGCTTAACTAATCCTCGATACCCACCGCACGTCGACAACGCATAAGGCGAGGCTCTTAGAACTATCTTGATTCGTAATAACTGACTGCCAACGAATCTAATGGGACTCGTCAATCGCCAACGGCTTGATCCCCGAATCTCGGTAGCCTGAATATGACCGCCAATCTGCTCTTCGTGCTCAACTAAAACACGCTTGAGGTTACCGATATAGGCCTCTCTATCATCCCCGGCTTGAACCAATCCAGTAATCGGCCCATCGCGCTCGACCTTAGTTTGGATCCATACATCAACTTCACTCGTTTGCCGCTGAAACCAGGCGTCATCTATCCCGTACTGACTAATCATTAAATCTTGGTAAATCGGGCTATGTAATAACTCATACATTTTTAACAAGCCGACAATTTTATAGGGCGCTCCCAGATACTGATTCTCAACAAAAAAAAGTCTGGCTTTTTCAATATCAAGATGCTGCTCGCTCGGTATCTCTTTAATCTCCAGCAAATCTGAAAAACCTTCAATAAGTTGCTCACGAGTGACGTTCTCAAAGAAGCTTTCTGCAATTAGAAAGTGCTCGTTAATAGTTTTTATCCAGCTTGCTCTTGTTTCCCTGCTTGTATTTTCGCTGGGTATAAATCTGAGACCGATCAACTCGCGATCGGAAATAAAGATTTCGTAATGCTTAACGAAGCGAATCCACATATCAAAGTCAGCTAATTGCCTAAGCCGATTGTTATACCCACCTAGCTCCACATAGCAAGATTTACGAATCAGCGCTGCGGGATAACGAGTACAATGACCTAAATCAAAAAATCGTCTTAACCACTGCCCCTGTGAACAGTTTTCCTGGTTAAAATCGGGGGCGAAAGAGAGCAATTCCTTATCAATATCCAGTCCGTCTTTATCGACCAGCCTTGCTCTGCCGAAGCAGGCGCCAACACTAGGCTTTTCTCGCATAACCTGAACCTGACAGGCTAGTTTGCCCTGGTCGATCCAATAGTCGTTCGGGTTAATTAATGCAATAAATTCGCCCAAAGCATGCTCAATTAACTCGTTTACGACAACGCAGGCTCTCCGATTATTCATATCCGGAAAGAACCGGATCCTTTCGTCCTTAATTGAAGAAACAATCTCTCTCGTTCGATCAGTAGATCCATCATCCGCAATCAAAAACTCAAAATCTACCTCCTTTTGCGCCAGCACGCTCTCCATTGCTTGCTTGACGAAATCAGCATGATTGTAAGTTGTCATAATGACGGAAACTGTTGGCAATTTCATGCAGCATCTCGGTAAAGAACTCTGACGATAAAACGCTTGAGTTTAAGTGGAATTAAGGCGCTAGCTATCCCCAATAATATTGGAAATAAGCAATCAGCAATGTGAGTAAGGTTGGACATAAAGATCACTTGCCCAAAAAGAGCATCAAGAGTTTGACGAATATAACTTTCATGGTTGTAAGTCAACAGAAAGATACTGATCTGGCTTGAGCTTTGATTGTCATTTTTTAACCTTAGATATTTAGTATTGTGGTGCGATATTTTTTGATGAAAAAGCAGCAATGTCCTTGGATAGATATATTTCAGCCCAATTCGAGAAAGGCTCACTCGCCCATTGATCCCGACCGTTCCCCTGGTGAGGCCAAGGTACCGCAGAAAATTTTTGCACAAATAATTTGCCTACGCCATTGCACCCAATGAAGCCAGCATTCTGTCCCTTTTTGACGTCAAACGAAAACATCTTTGAGTGCCGCAAATTCGCTGAGACATTGTTTCTGGGCTTTATACCCTACGGTTTAAGCCGGCGTGGGGAGTGTCGTAGATTTCCTAATGTTTGTTGCGATTGTTGACGCAGATAGCGATATCGTTAGAGAACATCGGCAAACCCTTTTCTGGTTTTTTGGAACCAGGCATAGCCTACCCACGCGATCACAGTGGCAGCTAGAGTGTAAATGCCCAATCCGGCCCAATCTGGCTGGGATCCCCAGATCAGCACTTCACGCGCCTGTTCGATGATGAAAGTGAGCGGGTTGGCCATGATAAACGGACGAAACCTTTCCGGCACTGCGGTCACAGGGTAAAAGACAGGAGAAAGGAACATCAGCACAGTGGTAATGATACCGATGGTTTGCCCGACGTCCCGCAGAAATACGCCTAGAGATGAAAGCATCCAAGCCAAGCCAAGCGTGAGAATGACGAGCGGCAGCAATACCAGTGGGATAAAAACCGCCGTCCAGTTCAAGTAGCCGTTAAAAAGAGCAAAGGCGGACAATAGTACCCCTAGACTGATGAGGCTGTGAAAGAGCGCCGCACCCAAGGCAGTAACCGGCAGTATTTCAATCGGAAACACCACTTTCTTAACGTAATTGACGTTGGAAACGATTAATCCTGGGGCACGATTGAGCACTTCGCTAAACAGGTTTAGCACGATCATGCCCACAAAAAGAACTACCGCAAATTGCGTTTTGCTATCATCACCACCAACCCCACCCCAGCGGGATTTGAAAATCTCGGAAAATACGAAAGTGTATACCACCAGCATGAACACCGGATTGAAAAACGACCACGCCAAACCCATGACAGAGCCTTTATAGCGCCCGACCACTTCGCGCTTGGTCATTTGCACGATGAGTTGGCGGTTGCGCCAGAAGCTTTTGCCCAGCACCACAAGGGATACGGACTGGGCGGCGTGGGGGTTGACCGCGGTTGCCGGATGGGTCATGCGAAGTGCTCCGCGTCAACCAATGAGGTGCCCAGTTGGTCTTTTGCGGACAACGCGGGCTCGCCTTCAATCGGCCAGTGGATGCCGATGGCCGGATCGTTCCAGGCAATGCTGCGCTCGAACTCGGGAGCCCAGTAGTCGGTGGTTTTGTACAGAAACTCTGCGGTATCCGACAGCACTACAAAGCCATGCGCGAAGCCTTCGGGTATCCACAACATGCGTTTGTTTTCGGCCGACAGTTCCAGCCCAACATGCCGCCCAAAGGTGGGCGAACTGCGCCGTATGTCCACGGCCACGTCAAAGACCGCGCCTTGCACCACGCGCACCAGCTTGCCTTGCGGCTGCCGGATTTGGTAATTCAGTCTGCGGATTTATTTTTTTGCCGATAGGGTGTTGTTGTACTGCAATAT
>NZ_JAUXVR010000038.1 GCF_030680395.1 Methylobacter sp.
GCGTCCAGTACGCGGCGGATGGCGCTGCAATGGTCTTTGACATAGAGCCAGTCACGGATTTGCCGGCCATCGCCGTATACGGGCAGGGGCTTGCCCGCCAGCGCATTGACGATCATCAGCGGGATGAGCTTTTCCGGGAAGTGGTAAGGGCCGTAGTTGTTGGAACAGTTAGTGGTGAGCACCGGCAAACCATAGGTGTGATGGTAAGCCCGCACCAGGTGATCACTGGCGGCTTTGCTCGCCGAGTAAGGACTGTTAGGCTCATAACGGTAGGTTTCGGTAAAAGCCGGATCGTCTTTAGCCAGAGAACCGTAGACTTCATCGGTGGAAACCTGCAGGAAGCGAAAGTTTTGCCCGGCTTCGTCCGGCAGGTTGCTCCAGTAGGCGCGCACCGCTTCCAGCAGCCGGAAGGTGCCGACGATGTTGGTTTGAATGAAGTCTTCCGGACCGTGAATGGAACGGTCTACATGGCTCTCTGCGGCGAAATTGATGATGGCGCGGGGCTGGTGTCTAGAGAGTAGACTGGCTACCAGATCAGAATCGCCGATGTCGCCCTGCACGAAAAGATGGCGCTCATCGCCTGCCAGTGAGGCCAGATTCTCGCGATTACCTGCGTAGGTGAGCACATCGAGATTAATGACCGTTTCGTCGAATTGTGCCAGCCATTCCAATACAAAATTCGCACCGATAAACCCGGCACCGCCCGTTACTAAAATCATTCACTATGCCTGAAATATCTGTTCTCTCCGCAAGGATGTTTGCCGAGACGCTTTTGCGTTTTTTATGACCTACCGAGAAGTCTGCTGCCAATCAACCACGTTAACGCTATGCCTGTTGGCGAACAGAAACATTGACACACTGACTGACCACACAGCGGGTTATTTTAACCGACGGTAAGAGAGATGGGCAAGTTTTTAAGGGTGATTGAGCTTAATGCTACAGCTTTGCAGCACATTGCCGAACAAATGCCTCAGTATTTGTTGCTACATGACTACAATGCAGCAATACCATTGAAAACAGCAACGATGATAGAAATCAAAGGTGCGGACTTAGGATTCATAGCTTTAACAATACAGGATCCATTTGCGTACCCTCTATCATCATGCGCACAACAGCGCGCATTTTAAACCTTGCCTGCCAAAGCTCTGTTGGCTGTTCAAAAGACAAGCCAACAGAGCTTTGGCAGGCAAGGTAATAAATTTCGTCGGGCTCACTGCGTGCAAGTGCCGTGAGTACGCTCCGAAAATCATTCGGAGCCATTGAAAGCAATTTCACCTGACTCTTAAACGCCAATCAAGCCTAATTACTAAATCCGGCAACTTGAGTATCTCTGGATGAGCCCCACACTTCATAGCCCTTATCCAGCAACAACCGGGCAAGATAGGCGCCATCTTGCCCACTTACGCCACAAATTAAAGCTCTTTTCACACCAGGCTCCTATAAACAGCCAGCGTTTCCTCTGCACAGCGCTTCCACGAAAACTGAGCGCTGCGTATAAACCCGGCGTCAATCAGCTCGACTCGTCTTGCCGTTGAATTTAATACGCACTCCATAGCTGCACGCATGGATTCAGTATCTTTTGGATCAAAATATTCGGCTGCGTTACCAGCCACTTCCGGAATAGAACTGTTGTTGCTACAGGCAACAGGACAACCTAGAGACATCGCCTCCAGCGGTGGGATGCCAAAGCCCTCGTAAAGAGAGGGATAAACAAACAACGCGGCACCACGATAGGCGTTAGCGAGATCACTGTCATCTCCATTCATCTGTCTCAACTGGTTATCAGAAAGCTTTAAATCATCAATCAGTTTTTTTTCAGCGTTTGAAAAAATGCCGCTACCGAAGCACACAACATTAAAATTATTACGTAACCACGGCGAACTGGCGTAAGCACGCAGGAACCCTTCAAAGTTCTTATAGTCGCTACGGTGTCCAACGTAGAGTAGATAAGGCTTTTCTTGAACAGTTTCCGAGATCGTTGGGAGCAAACTATCAAAGCCAAGATAAACTACCGACACCTTATCTTCCGGTAAATCGAAAAGCTCCAGCAAATCCCTGCGCGTGCTTTCAGAAATACAAATAACGTGATCCGCCCTTTGTGTCGCTATGCGCTTTCTCTCCGAGGTCCGATCATGTTGAGGAAACACGAAAGGAAATCGCTCGTGTATCATGTCGTAAACTGTCACTACCGTACGAGCACCCTTTGGAGCTATCGGAACTCCATTGTAGTAAGTCTCGTGCACGATCTGCGGTGCAAGTCTTGCGATAGCTCCGCGGGCTAACCACAAACCACTACGGTGAAAAACTGTCCCCATTCTCGGTATTTTGGGTATCCTGATTCCTGATACTATGCCTTTGGGTAGCTTTTCAAGGTGAGCATTGATATAGAAAGGTGCGATAATGTCAGCCTCTACCCCGTCAATACTCGCGAGTTGGGCAGCAAGACTACTGATATAACGGGAAATCCCGCCATACTCCTGCATGGTGAATATCTGTGAGTCGAAGGCGATTTTCATTTCTCTATTGCTCGTCTTTATCGATTTTATGCAATATTAAATGATGATCAGTCATCGTCTTGGAGCCCAAGCGTCTACGCACCCACCATGGGGCAACCCGTGAAATCCATCGCCCTGTAGCTATACCTAGCAATCGTTCATTTACTGCGGTTTTTGAAAGGATATGTATGCCATTCGCACTTGCAAAGTGCAACCCCAATCTGTCGGCTACTACCGCCAAAGTCCGCCGTTGAAAAAAACCGATATGCTGCCCGGTAGAAAATGCGTAATACCACCATGCCTCTGGTTCCGGGGGATCGCCTTCATACAGCTCCGTCGTAAACAGCAATGTGTTCGCACCTGAAAAGGCAAATATTTCCTCTATGAAAGAAACAGGATCCGTTACGTGCTCCAATACCTCCATTGCGGTAACTACACGACAGGTACCATACGATTGCCTATACTCAAAACCAAGAGCAAGCAAGTTATTGCAGTATTTGTCGTTCCAATAAAAATCAAAACCAATGTCACGCATCAGTCGGGTAAGCATCCCGTACCCGCCTGCTGCATCCAGATAACGACCGTTTCCTCGTTCATGCAATACCCAATACAATACACCTGCAAGTTTATTGGCAATCGTTATATTCCGCATGACCAATCCGGTATCGGCCTGAGCAATTGCGCTTGAGTAGGCTTCTTCAAGCCAATGTGGCTCATGGGCGCGCAAAAAGCCACATTTCTTACAGACTTCGTATTGAGCAAGATATTTATTAAGCACTTGTGCCGTAAAGCAGGCTTCCATTGCACTTGAACATATAGGGCATTCGATGCTTGCATCTACTCCATGAGTGGCTTCTTTCATCTAAGCGGTCCAGTATTGTTGAAAATGCGCTTCAATAAAGGCATTCGGGGGGCAGGTGTTTTCTGGAAATTCGTCAGCGCTTATACTTTCGAAAAAAATCAACGGATAAACCACAGGAAACTGAACGACATCTTTTGGCGGATTAGACAATCATTTTTCACTTCAGTTTTCATCAGGCTTTTTGTTTGTTATGCAATGTATGAAACAACATCCTGACTAACTTGTTTTTTACACGCCGAGGTAACGACGGCATAGAAAATTCTTTAAAGAATCGCCTATCCAGCGCATGACTGGCAAATATCCCCTCTGGATGATTCAGAGGAAAGTGCATTTCATCTACCTGTAGATTTGACAATGCCCCGGCCACAATGGTGTGAGTCGCATCAGGACCAAAGCCGATATTGGAGATAAGGTTGACGTTAGGCAATATAGACAATCGACCCTGCAATAGAACCGCAAATGACCACTGATAATCCCAGGTATCGACCTCGCCTTGGTACACCTTTTCAAAAATATTAGTCCAGCTTGTTTTTTCTGCCGGTGAATAAAACCAATCAGCCATCCGCCCCTGATCTCTAATACGCGGCCAGCGTTTCATCTCAACATCGTAATCATTTTGCCAACGATCGCGCCACGATGCCCAGCCCCAAATATGACTATTTTTTGAAAAATAATAGCTGTCGTCATTAATTCGATAACCTGATTGAAAATTCACGCCATTAATTTGCGAAATACGCTGATCGTGCCGATAACGCATCAGCAACTCTTCACAAAATCGAAAAAATGACGGATGCGGCAAGCAGTCATCTTCCAGAATAATCGCTTCTTCCACTTGCTCGAATATCCAGTCGATACCGCTAGATACGCGCCGCTTGCATCCGAGGTTAATGTCAGAATAATTGGTCAGTACTTCGCAATCCCAATCCACGCGATCGATAATGGAGCGGGTTGTTGCCACTTTCTCTGCTTCGCCATCTCGGTCGGCTCGTGGACCATCCCCCACCACCAACAACTTGGGTGGCTTGGCCTTGGCAATTTCGGCAAAAACTCGTTCAGTCGTATCAGGCCGATTGAAGATAATGAATGCAACAGGGGTTTTCAATTGAAACTCAGGCATTTAGTAATCTCCTGAAATATGCAATGGTTTCCTTAAGCCCATCTTCCAATTGCACCTCGGGAGTCCAGCCCAGTTTTTCTTTGGCAAGCTCGATATTGGGCTGTCGCTGTCTGGGATCGTCTGTCGGTAGCGAGTGATATGCGAGCTTTGATTTACCGCCGACCAAGCGCAATACGTTTTCGGCCAATTCCAGCATGGAAAATTCGTTTGGGTTACCCAGATTAACAGGTCCGGTGAAGCCCGCTTCAGTATTCATCATACGTACAAAGCCTTCAAGCAGATCATCTACATAGCAAAAACTACGCGTCTGGCTGCCATCGCCATAAATAGTGATATCTTCACCCTTCAGCGCCTGGACGATAAAGTTCGACACCACCCTGCCGTCATTCGGATGCATCCGAGGCCCGTAGGTATTGAATATTCGAACCACCTTAATATCCAAATTGTGTTGGGCGTGATAATCAAAAAAAAGCGTTTCAGCGCAACGCTTGCCTTCGTCATAACAAGACCGAGGGCCAATCGGATTGACATGACCCCAATAATTTTCCGGCTGCGGATGCACTGCTGGATCGCCATACACTTCGGAAGTAGACGCCTGAAAAATACGCGCTTTTACCCTTTTGGCGAGGCCCAGCATATTGATAGCACCATGCACACTGGTCTTGGTCGTCTGCACAGGGTCAAATTGGTAATGAACGGGAGATGCCGGGCAAGCCAGGTTGTATATTTGATCGACCTCCACATACAGCGGGAAAGTAACATCATGCCGCATCAATTCGAAGTAAGGGTTGCCTATCAAGTGAGCAATATTCGTTTTACTTCCGGTAAAGAAGTTGTCCACGCACAAGACGTCATGACCTTCTTTGATCAGCCGGTCGCAGAGGTGCGAGCCAAGGAAGCCTGCACCGCCGGTTACCAATATTCTTTTTTTCATGAATTTATTATTATGGCTTGAAATTATTTTGAACAAAAAAAACTGTATTCACTGATTTTGCAAACACCCTATAACTGTATTTTTCCAAGAAAAGTGCAATTTTACTGTTTTCAATCTCAAACAAACCGCTTTCTAGAATCTCGACGAGAATAATCTTCGGTTTGTATTTATTCCAATCGATTGAATGCAAAATATCCAGATCCAACCCCTCAACATCGATACTTAAAAAATCTATTTCCGTTCCGATCGGCAAATGTTTATCCAGCACTGTCGAGAGCTTTGACGTTTGCATCTTTATCTCTTGCTGAATGAAATATCCATTCGTCCCATTCCGCTCTTGCGAAAGATCTTTTGAGAAACCGTTCAATGCCGGCTCATTGAACGCATAATAAGTCAGGACTTGATCGCTATTACTGATGGGTATCTCTAAATTTATATCTCTTTGTCTAAATTTCCTAAACAGTTCCATGCTGCCCGGCATGGCATCAATATTAATACCTTTCCAACCTTGTTTATAAAAATAGTAAGTGTTTGAGAATCTGAACGGATGATGAGCGCCGACATCTACATAAAAGCCGAACTGTTGCTTCTCAAGCATTCGCCTGAGTATCATGTCCTCGCCTTCTTGCGAGTACGACTTGAGACAATATCCGCCCAAGAAATTATTTCGAATATCCCTGATAGACTTGAGAAGCCCTTTGGGGATAAACCTTTTAAATAAATCTTTCATCGTTGCCGTTCTTTATTGCGGCTACTGAATAATGCGGTTGCACGCTGTTAACCGGCTGAAGTCTAGCGCCTCTCTTAAAAAAAATACTTGTCGTCCATGTGTAAGCGTTTATTGGCCCAAAACCATGAAAATCCACCTCAAGTAGATCCAATTTCTCTCTCAGAAATTTTGAAGTTTCTTTATACCAGTCTGCATTGTCTAAAATAACAATTCCATCTTCAGCAAGATGATCTTGAACTAATTGGGCACATTTCTCCCGGTAAATTCCATCAATAATGATGACATCTATTTTTTCTGAAATTTTACTCATTGCATCAAGGTAGTGCACCTCATTTTCACACAATTCAATTGCCTGATTCTGCGCCATCTCATGCTTAACTTTTTCATACCACTCTTTATTGTGTTCGACCGAATATACAAACTTTGACTTCCTCGCCCAATAAGCGGAAGAGTTTCCGCTGCCGAACTCAAAAACCACCTTATCGCTAAAATCCATATTATTAAGATACTCAATTATTGGGTATGTATACCAAGGCAACTTGGTATTTACATGGTCAACACAATTCCACTGACTAATAGTTTTGTACTGCCCGTAATCTACAGCAAGGATAATAAAGTTCCGCAACTGTTTCTTGATGGCCTCAGGAAGCAATTTTGATCCAACTCTTTTTAATAATCGCTTAACTTCCAACTTTTACTCCTTTGAAAAAAATTGCGTTAATTTTCATAAAAAACATCTTTCTTGTTCTGACAGTTAACAAATCAAATAATAGACCGGCGACCATGTAGCTGATTACTGTTGCGATTGCAGCACCTATTAATCCAAAATCTGGAATCAGGACCAGATTTAATGCGACATTAATGATCGCACCCAATAACGTTCTATAAAATGCATACCGTTGAAGATTTTCACTGGTATACCAACTCCCGCTGGCCACGCCTAATGAAACGAAAATACCTGCCCATATATGTATCATCAGCACTTGACCGGCATCATTATAAGCTTCGCCATAAAGGAGAGTTATCAGCCAATTACTCATAAAGGTCATTGGCAAAGCAACCGCCACACCCATCCACAGCAGAAAGGTATACAACCTTTGAAGTCTTGCGAGATAAAGTGTTTCGCTCACTTTTTTTGCATTAACTATGGATGGAAATAAAGAGTTGGTAAGAAGCATTGGAATGAAGTACCAGGCTTCGCTTATCCGAGTGGCTGCTGAATATAGCCCGACTGCTTTCTCTCCCAGCATTTCTTTGATCATGATCTGGTCAATGCGCATATAAATCATGATCACTAACCCACTAAAAATAAGCGGCCAACTATTTTGAAGAAGTTGTTTGGCGGTGGTCAGATCAAAGTGACTATAAAAGCCGCCGAGTTTTTGATAGCGATAAGCCAAGTAAAGCGATAACCCAAGAATCATTTGGTCAATTAAACTAACCAACACAAACCAAAATAAATCCGCCTCTGTAAATATCAGATAAAGCTTCAGCAACGAGGAAAGCACAAGTTGCATCAACTTGCAGATTGAGACGAACTTTGAAAGAACCTGTGACTGAAAATAAAAATCGACTACCTCAAATGACTGAAAGATCGTCCCGCTCGCGATAATAAGGATATATAGATTTGTGGTGCGATCATTTGAAAAAAGTTGTGTGGAAATCGCAATAACAACAAGCGTGACAATTGCTCCAACCAACTTTAACCAAAATGCCGACCCCAAATACACATCTCTCCGACTTGGCTCACGCACCAAATCCCGAACCACAATACCATCCAACCCCAACTTTGCAATGGCGCTGAATATAGCAGCAAAAGCAATGGCATAGCTAAACACACCGAATTGCCCAGGCCCCAGATAACGCGCCACCCAAATGCCTACAAGCAGTCCGGCGATAAGGCGTAATATTTGCTCTGCAAACATCCACGAAGTATTGGCAAAATAGCGACGAAAACCTTGATGAATTAAGACGCTGCTAATAGTGTGCTTTAAGTTCGTTAGCACGATAGATTACAAACTTGGGCGCTAAGTACGGAAGTCTTCTTCGGGTCAATGTCCATGCATTGCATGTGCATTACACAAACTTACCAAACACCAAGCTGATATCGCTGCAACCGATGATGGTGATAATCATAGAGACAGGCTCTCTAAATAACTGTTATAAGCCAAAGCAATTCCTTCTTTTAAATCTATCTTTGGCACCCATCCTTGATTGCGGATTTTCGATACATCCAATACTTTGCGCATCGTGCCATCGGGTTTGGATGTGTCTTGCACGAACTTGCCATTGTAGCCTGCCACTTCGGCACACATTTCCGCCAGTGCCCGAATGGTTAAGTCTTGACCGGTACCCACATTAATCAATGGACATTGGTCGGGGTTAGTCAACACGTTATATCGCTGATCATCCAATGATGCCAAAAATACCAGCGCATTCGCCAGATCATCCACATACAAAAACTCGCGCTTGGGTGTGCCGCTGCCCCACAGTACTACCTCTGCATCACCGGTAACTTTTGCTTCGTGTATTTTACGGATCAAGGCGGGCACTACATGCGAATTGTTCAGGTCATAATTATCGCCGGGGCCATACAAATTGGTGGGCATGGCCGCCAGCCATTTGGTGCCGTATTGACGATTGTACGACCAGCACATTTCAATGCCGGCAATCTTGGCCAGTGCATAGGCGCGGTTGGTTGATTCGAGCGGTCCGGTAAGTAAATATTCTTCTTTGATCGGTTGCGGACAATCACGCGGATAGATACAGGAGCTACCTAAAAATATCAACCGATTCACGCCTGTGGCATAAGCAGCACGGCAAACATTGGATTCAACCAACAGATTGCTCATCAGGAATTCCACCGGATAACTGTTATTGGCATGTATGCCGCCGACTTTGGCAGCGGCCAAAAATACAACCTCGGGGCGCTCCTGGTCAAAAAAGTGCTGTGTGGACGTGGCATCTTCCAAATCAAGTTCGGCATGGGCGCGCCCTATCAGATTGGTGTAACCTTGTCGCTGCAACTCACGCACAATGGCGCTACCCGCTAAGCCCCGGTGTCCGGCAATATATATTTTTGTGTGCTTATTCATTACTGATTACTTATTCGTGATAATCGTAAGCAGCAAAGCCGTGCTTTTTGACCAACTCGTCGCGCTCGGCGCTTTTAAGGTCTTCTCGCACCATTTCTGCTACCAATTCATGGAAAGTGATTTTCGGTGTCCAACCGAGTTTTTCTTTTGCTTTGCCCGGATCGCCCAGCAATGTCTCGACTTCCGTAGGGCGGAAGTAACGAGCATCAACCTGAACAATGCATCGTCCTTGCGCGTCATATCCTTTTTCTTCTACGCCGCTACCTTGCCAAGTGATGGTAATACCCAGTTCTTTTGCTGCAATATCAACGAACTGGCGCACACTGTATTGCACGCCTGTCGCAATAACAAAATCCTCTGCCAGCTCTTGTTGGAGCATCAACCATTGCATTTCGACATAGTCTTTGGCATGCCCCCAATCGCGCAGGGCATCAAGATTGCCGAGGTAAAGACAATCCTGCAAGCCAAGTTTGATGCGCGCCAAAGCGCGGGTAATTTTGCGGGTAACGAAGGTCTCGCCGCGTACCGGGCTTTCATGATTAAACAGGATGCCGTTACAGGCATACATGCCATAAGCCTCGCGATAATTGACGGTGATCCAGTAGGCGTAAAGCTTGGCAACGGCATAAGGAGAGCGCGGATAAAACGGCGTGGTCTCTTTCTGCGGCGTTTCCTGAACCAGTCCGTAAAGTTCGGAAGTAGAAGCCTGATAAAAACGGGTCTTCTTTTCCATGCCGAGAATGCGGATAGCCTCAAGTAGTCGTAAGGTGCCGATACCGTCGGCATTGGCCGTATACTCGGGAGTATCAAAACTCACCGCGACATGGCTCATGGCGGCGAGATTATAAATCTCGTCCGGTTGAACTTGCTGGATGATGCGGATCAGGTTGGTCGCATCGGTTAAATCGCCAAAATGCAAAAAAAAACGCGCATTCTTGACGTGCGGGTCCTGATAGAGATGATCGATACGGTCGGTATTGAACAGCGATGAGCGCCGCTTGAGGCCATGTACCACGTAGCCTTTTTGGAGTAAAAATTCGGCCAGATAGGCGCCGTCTTGCCCGGTAATGCCGGTAATTAATGCTGTTTTATTCATTTGGATTACGTTCTGTCGTAGGTGTCATCGAAACGCACAATATCGTCTTCCCCTACATACTCGCCACATTGCACCTCGATAATTTGCAACGGAAGATGACCGGGATTTTCCAAACGATGCCGGTGAGTCTTGGGGATATAAGTTGATTGGTTGGCCTCCAATTGGATTTCCTGCGTACCATTGGTGATTTTAGCCGTACCGGATACCACCACCCAGTGCTCGGAGCGGTGTTTATGCATTTGCATGGAGAGCTTGGCGCCGGGATTGACGATAATGCACTTGATCTTGAAATTAGGGCCTTCTTCCAACACTCTGTAAATTCCCCATGGACGATGCACCGTCAAATGCGTTTCAGTCAGGTGGGGATGGGTTTTTTGTACTTGCGCGACCAGTTGCTTGATGTCCTCTGTGCGACTGCGATCGCAAATCAGCGTAGCATCCGCCGTCTGAATCACCGCAATATTTCGTACGCCCAACGTAGCCAGAAGCCCATTCGAGCTCCATAACAAGCTGTCTTGCGTATCCAACTGCAAAACATCGCCTTGCGTGATATTTCCCGATTCATCTTTGGCGCGATGCTGATAAATAGATTCCCAACTGCCGAGATCGCTCCAATCCATAGAAACAGGTACCACCGCCACTTTTTTTGCTTTTTCCGCCAGCCCGTAATCAATGGACAGATTCGGCATCTGGTCATAAGACGCTTCCACGTCGGTCTTTTCCTGCATTGAGGTCATTGCCAGATGAATTTCAGGCTGATGGCACTCCAGCATTTGCATAAAGTCATTTGCACGAAATACAAACATGCCGCTGTTCCACAAATAGCCGCTTTCGACAAAACGTTTTGCGTTTTCCAAAATCGGTTTTTCAACAAAACTGGACACATTCAAAATCGGGTCGGCTGCAGCATCAAGCGTTAGGGATGCGCCAGGCTGAATATAGCCGTAACCCGTCGCCGGCTCGGATGGCTTGATGCCCAGCAATACTAGATAACCCTCCGCCGCCGCCAGCTCGGCTGAGCGCCAGGCTGAAAGAAAACTTTGTTCGTCACCAATCGCGTGATCGGAAGGAAAAACGCCGACCATCGCCTCAGGATCCTGCTTAAAAATCTCCCAAACAGCCCATGCAATCGCAGGCAGGGTGTTGCGGGCACAAGGTTCGGCCAATACCGCAGCAGGAAGCAGGGCATCAATTTCGGCCAACTGTCCTTTTACCTCAAACTTGTGGTCCTGATGCGTCACCGTTAACAAACATCCGGCATCCACATGCTTGAGCAAGCGACATGCCGTTTGTTGCAGCAACGTTTGCTCGCCGTCGAGCGGAAGCAATTGTTTTGGGCGTAATGTACGCGAAAGCGGCCAGAGGCGACTGCCGCTACCGCCCGCAAGAATAATTGCATAACTGTTACTCATAATATTCTCAGACATGACGACTACGCGGATACAGGAGGCATGCCTCCCAAAGATGAGGTAGAGAAAGCAACGCATGGAGCGGTTGCCGTGAACAACGCATGAAGTAGACTGGCAAGGTATCGAAAGGCCAACCGCAACAGCTTCGATTGGGCAACTCGAATCGCTAAAACGCCTCTCAAAACTGTTCTCTTACATACAAGCATAATTTTGTCTTTATCAAGCTCTATTAATCTATTAATTGTTTCATACACAAGCCAATTTAGCTAGGCCTTAACACCATTGGACCGGTCTGAAACCAGTACCATCGTGAGTTTCATTAGCACAATGGTTCATCTAACCGGAATGAGAATTGCAAACTTACTCGTATGGTTATCTGCATGAATATAGGCGTAAAGTGATACAGGGAACGGACGCTTTTTAGCTATTGCCGCCGCTAAATTTAACCTTAAACGCCTCCTGCTTTACTCCAGTGAAAGAATAAACTCCCACTGATCTTTACTCACCGGCATTATGGACAATCGGTTACCGCGCCTTACCAGCGCAAGATCTGCCAACGCTTCCTTGTGCTTTAATTCTTTAAGGGTGATGGTGCGAGACAGGGTTCTGACATACTTAACGTCAACCATTATCCAGCGAGGATGTTCAGGATCGCTTTTGGGATCGAAATGCTTGTCATCCGGGTCGAAAGCAAAAAAGTCGGGATAGCCTTCTTTGACGACTTCCATGATGCCCACTACGCCCGGCAGCTCGCAATTGGAATGATAGAAGAAAACCCGGTCGCCCAACTTCATGTCATCCCGCATCATATTTCTGGCCTGATAATTACGCACACCATCCCAATGTTCGGTCTGGTTGGGCTTGCTGCACAGATCATTAATCCCGAACGTATCGGGTTCGGATTTCATTAGCCAGTAGTTCATGGGAATTTCTTTATGAGAAGCGATTGTTATGGTGCATCTCCCGCCTGCGCCGTAATGTGCTTTCGTCCTTGAACCGGAGGTTCAAGTGGGGACATGGCCGGTAAATCAGGCTTCCCGTATAAAACGGGCATGCTCACCAATACTGGTATCCGCCCCCGGGGTAAAAACAGGTTCAGGAAACACCCAGCACACTCTCGAACGCCGCAGGAGATGCAGGACAATAGTTTAGCGTGTTTACTGATTTTCTAAAACGTTTTCTATCTTGTGGGTCATTTTCGACAGACATTCGCTCAGGGTTTGATTGAGTATGGCGTTTTGACTTTTCATCAATTGTAACTCATGGGCCAAATTGAGCGCCGCCATAACCGCAATTCTGTCAGCGCCGGCTACTTTACCGGAATCCCTCATTTGACGCATTTGAGCATCGAGCTGTTGCGCCGATTGGATCAGGTCGTTTTGCTCGTCAGGTGCACAGGCAATTTTATATTCTTTACCCATAATGATCAGCGATACAGCCTGGAGTTTCTTGTTCATGATCCATTCTCCATTGCTTTAAGACGGGTAATCATGGCTTCAACCCGGGTTCTGGCCAGCGTGGTTTTTTCCAACAGCTTGGCTTTTTCCCGGACCAATGAATCCTGTTTGGTTTTAAGCGAACTGTTTTCATTTTTTACGTTAGTATACTGCTCGATGAGCTGATCCAGCTTGTGTTCGAGGTCTTTTAGCTCTAAAGATTGATTTGATTGTGTCATGGTGGTAACTAGTACTCAGTCAGTCTTGTTATGTCGTGTAAAAATTGTTTAGCTCAGCGTAAATCCGCTCATCTCATTCGACAAGCTCATGACAGGCTCAGGCCGAACGGATTTACTTTTACCCGTCAAAATAGAATTGACTGAGTACGAGGTTGTTGCAAGCAAGTAAACACGTGATATTTTGCGTCTTTACCCAGCAATTCAATATTAACAAATATTATCCAAGTTAATGATCAATGGTAGCATAAGCGATATTTTTAGTCCGCGATAGTGAAATTATTATGTGGAATTTATGACTTACCAAGTAATTAATGCAATAGTTGTACAAAGTGATGCCGAACTTTCGGCGGGGCAAGCCCACGGCATGGCGACGGGCATGTTGTGCGCCAATGAGCAGGCGCAGAGTGCCGAGTGGCTAACCGAGCTGTTTCGGCATGGCGCGCCACTGGCTGATGAAAACCGGACTACGTTGGTGCATTTGTTCGAGGATACGCGAAGCTTATTGGCTAGCGATGAATTTGAATTTGACTTACTTTTACCCAGTGATGACGCATTGTTGAGTGAGCAGGTTGAAGCACTTACTGACTGGTGCCAAGGATTTTTATTGGGCGTGGGTTTTACCCATACCGTTTCCGATTTGTCCAAGGAAGCAAGCGAAATACTAAAAGACATTGTCGAATTCACCAAGCTGGACACCGAGGCTGAAGGCGAAGAAGATGAGAGTGATTTTATGGAAATTACTGAATATATGAGATCGGCTGTTTTATTGCTGCGGAGCGAATTAAGCGACAAAGGCGAAAGGCTCTGAATCTTTTGCCCTTAGCCCTTAGCCTTTAACCTTTTACCTGATTTTAAAATGAAACAAAGCGAATTCAAAAAACGCCGCAAGCAACTAATGCAGCACATCGGCAAAGGCAATATTGCGATTATAGGCAGCGCAGCAGTGCGGGCTCGCAACCGGGATGTCAATTACCCGTTCAGGCAGGATAGCGATTTTTATTATTTGACCGGCTTTAATGAGCCGGATTCTCTGGCTGTCTTTATCCCCGGACGCAAACAAGGTGAATACATTTTATTTTGCCGCGAATTCGATGAGAAAAAAGCCTTATGGGAAGGTGCACACGCAGGTCTTGAAGGCGCTACCATTCATTATAAGGCTGATGATTCCTTTCCGATCGACGATCTGGATGATATTTTGCCGGGCATGCTGGAAGACAAAGGCAAGGTCTACTATCCGATAGGGCGGAATTCCGATCTCGATCACAACTTATTGGTCTGGATAAACCATATCCGCAGCCAGTCCAGAAGCGGCGTTACTGCGCCGGGTGAGCTGGCTTCACTGGAACATATCCTGCATGAAATGCGGCTGTTCAAAAGCCCTGAAGAACTCAAGCTGATGCGACGCGCCGCCGACGTTTCCGCCAACGCTCATGTCAAAGCCATGCAAAAATGCAAACCCGGACTGCATGAGTATCAGATAGAAGCGGAAATCATTTATCACTTTATACAGGGCGGCTTACGCGCGGTGGCTTATCCTTCAATCGTCGCAGGAGGGAAAAATGCCTGCGTACTGCATTACACCGAAAATGCCGATAAATTAAAAAGCGGCGATTTACTATTGATTGATGCCGGCGCGGAGTGTGACCATTACGCCGCCGATATTACCCGCACTTTCCCGGTTTCCGGGCGTTTTAGCGAACCGCAAAAACAGCTTTATCAACTGGTTCTGGATGCACAGACAGCGGCAATTGCACAGGTCAAGCCGGGGTTGCCCTGGCATCTGGCGCATGATGCTTCGGTTGAAGTGCTCACCAAAGGACTGGTCTCGCTGGGTCTGCTCAAAGGCAAGGTGGCCAAGCTGATCAAGGATGAAAAATACAAACAGTTTTATATGCACAGGATTGGCCACTGGCTAGGCATGGATGTGCATGATGTCGGCGACTATAAACTGGATAAGGAATGGCGCTTGCTGGAACCCGGCATGGTGCTGACCATAGAGCCGGGCTTGTATATCCCTGCGGATTGCCTGACCGTTGACGAGCAATGGCGCGGTATAGGCATACGCATTGAAGATGATGTTCTGGTCACTGCTCTGGGCCATGAGATTTTGACCGGCGGCGTGCCCAAAACCATTGCGGAAATTGAAAGCTTAATGCAGGCGAGCTGATGCAACATGATTATGACTTATTGATTGTCGGCGGCGGTCTGGCAGGTAACTGTCTGGCGCTGGCGTTACAAAAAACCGGGCTGAAGATTGCGATAGTTGAAGCCAGCACTCGCGAACAGCACCATGACTCTCCCGCCGGCGACAGGGCCTTGGCTTTGGCCGCCGGTACCGTAAAGATGCTTGAAGCGATGGGTATTTGGCAAGGAATCAGCCAGGCTGCCACCGCAATCAAAGACATCCACATTTCCGACCAAGGCCATTTCGGTAAAGTCAGGCTTTCGGCGCAAAAAGAAAATGTAGCGGCACTGGGTTATGTCATTACCGCAAGAGACATTGAAGCGCATGTCGCCAAACTAGTTAATGAAACGGATATAGAACTGATTTGCCCTACCCGACTGGTCGGTTTGATGGCCGGTAATAACGCAATCAATGTCAGCCTGAAGCGCGGTGATGAACCGTTAAACGTTTCGGTCAAACTGCTGGTCGGCGCAGACGGCGGCAACTCTTCAGTTCGTAACTTGCTGGAAATAGCCCAGCACATCACGGAGTACGGACAGACGGCGCTAGTCACTACAGTTAAATCATCCCTTCCCCATAAAAATGTCGCATTCGAGCGTTTTACAGCGTCAGGGCCGCTGGCCATGCTGCCTGTCGACAATAATCATTGCGCCGTTGTCTGGACGCGCATCAGCGAAGATGCGAATGCGCTGATGTCCGGCAGCGAAACGGACTTTTTGGCCGAACTTCAGCAGTGTTTCGGTTATAGGCTGGGCGAGCTTAGTTTGGCGGCTCCTCGGCGGGCATTTCCGTTATCCCTGATACGCGCCGAAAAAATGACAGCGGCTCGAACCGTTGTCATCGGCAATGCAGTACATCAACTGCACCCGGTCGCCGGACAGGGATTTAACCTGGGTCTGCGCGATGTGATGCAGCTGGCCGAAATGATCATCAAACAGCATCAGGCAAATCAGGACATTGGCGCTACCGATTTTTTAGCGGCTTACGCTGACTCCAGGCAGAAAGATCATGACCGCACTATCGGCTTTACCAATAGCGTGGTGCGAATTTTTTCCAATGACTGGCTGGCACTGGCTGCCGCCAGAAATATCGGCCTGGCAATGCTGGATCATATTCCTGCGGCAAAAACATGGCTCGCCCTTCACGCCATGGGACTGGCCGGGCGTTTGCCCCGCCTGCTATGATCCTGTGCAGCAGGAGATAAGATAATGACTGAACATTATGAAGTAATTGTCGTCGGCGGCGGCATGGTGGGTGCGGCAACGGCTTGCGCTCTGGCGCATGGCGGCATCAAGGTCGCGTTGCTGGAAAGGTTTAACCCGGAACGACAGTGGCCGCCGGAACCTGTTGATATTCGCGTCTCCGCTTTAACCAAGGCCTCCGAGAACATCCTGGAAATGTTGGGCGCTTGGCCGGGCATGACGCAGCGCGGCGTTTGCGCTTACCGGGATATGCGGGTGTGGGATGTCCGCGCTGGCGGAGAATTGCATTTTGATTGCGCCGATACCGTCTTCTCCGAGCTGGGACATTTGGTCGAAAACAGAGTCACCATTGCAGCTTTATGGGATGTGCTGGACACCTTGCCCTCGGCCACCTGCATTACACCGGCAAAGGTTGTCGATATGCAGCTTAACGAAAGCAGTAGGCAATTGCGACTGGACGACGGTCGAATCCTTGACGCTGATCTGGTTATTGCCGCCGACGGGCGCGATTCCGCATTAAGAGCGATGGCAGGCATTGACGTTACCGGCTGGGACTATCATCAGGATGGCCTGGTCGCTACAGTAAGTACTGAAATGAGTCATCAGTTCACCGCATGGCAACGTTTTCTGGATGAAGGGCCGTTAGCTTTTTTGCCGCTGAAAAACGGACAATGCTCAATCGTTTGGACCCTGAACTCGGAAACATCAAAAAGCCATCTGGCGCTTGCCGATCAAGACTTCCTGCAAGTTCTGGAACAAGCCTCGGGCGGCATTCTGGGCAAAATGCTGGCTGTAGGTCCGCGCGCCGCATTTCCATTGCGCTTTCAATACGCAAACCGCTATACCGATCAACGTTTCGCCGTATGCGGCGATGCCGCTCATGCCATGCATCCTCTGGCCGGACAAGGCGTAAATGCAGGGTTGTTGGATGCCGCAGCGATTGCGGAGCTGGTAATCCAGACCCGACAGGAAAAAAGACCGTTATCCAGCTCACGCTTCCTGCGTCGTTATGAGCGCTGGCGTAAAGGCGATAACCTGATGATGATGTCGAGCATGGACGTGCTCAACAGGACCTATGGCGTGACCGCGCAGCCCTTGGTCGGCTTGCGCTCGGCGGGAATGAACATGGTTAATAACTCGGCATGGGTCAAGGCTTACTTTAACCGTTACGCCATGGGCTTGCGTGATGATTTACCTAAACTGGCAAAAAGGCAGACCTGCTGGTAATCGCCGGACTTAATCTCTAAGTATCGGGCAGATTTGCGGTTTTTTCGAATTAGAGTTTTCCCTACCCACCCGCTTCTGGTATATTCCGGCACTAGCGATACGGTTTACCTGCTGACCAGCGACGCTTAATTTCCAGGCAGCGATGAAAAATTAACTTTTAAAGAGGTGGAGAGCCATTATGACTGAAGGGTTGTTTATATTAACTACTATTTTTGTTGCCTACGTTGTTTATGTGATTATCGGCGAACAAAAAGCAACTGCTAAATCCAAAACGCCGACAGCAAAACCTGAAACACAGGCCGCCGCCGTGGAACAACCAAAGCCCCAAGTTGCCGTCGCAAAAGAAAAACCTGCCGCAATAATTCCACCGGCTGCGGCTAAAACCGTTGCACCCAAAGCTGCGGCAACCAAGGCAGCCGCGCCTAAACCGGCGGCTGCTAAACCGGTAGCAGCCAAACCAGCTGCGCCTAAGGTAGCGGCTAAACCAACAGCCGCCAAGGCAACTACAACCAAACCGGCAGCCGCTAAAAAAACCGCTGTTGTCGAAGCAAAGAGCGCCGGATTAAAGGATCCAAAAACCGGAGAAGTTACCACTGCTTACAGCAATTACCGATTCACCAAACGCTGGATAAAAGACGCCTTGGTTGCAGAAGGCTTGCTGGAAAAGGTCTATACCGCTAATGAGTTGAATGCCGAAACTGACACGAAAATAAAAGAAGCCATAGGAAAACTGGAAGCCATGGATAAATATAAGGCATAAGACCTGGGTCATTGAAAATGCAAAGGGAGGCCGGATGGCCTCCCTTTTTTAATGCCCTTCAAAGCGTTATCATCTTAGCCGCTTCGTAACTCGCAGGATGGCAACTGCCTATCGGCAAACTTACCTTACGGTTATTTTTGATGGCGTTTATCTAACTTAATGACACCATGATGCGTTGCGTCACAAAGCGCAATGACTGGACCGCAGATTAATTATGCGGGCAGTTTACTCGGCATGGACTGAGATAAAGCCCGAACAACTACGCTACTACAACCGCGTTGAAATCAATCCAGGTAAAGTCTTCCTGGACATCCTGACCCAACTCTAAAATCGTATCGTCTTCTTCATCATGATGCCAGTTCAATAAAACACAATTTGGATGAGCTTTGGCATATTCGTTTAATAATTCAAACATGCTATAAAAAATTTTAGTGCTGACACTATTGAAATAAGTGAGCTGAAAATTAAATTCAATAGCATCGCCATTGAGCGCTTTTAAATGGTTTTGCAATTGCCGAAGAATAGGACGGAAAAATTCGACACCGTTTTCAGGATACGCTTCACCGGACATGCTCAGCGTATTGCTTGAAAACTTAAAGTTGATTTCAGGTGTGTCGGAAGTGGCTGGGATGTAGATGTCGGTCATGATAGCTCCTTAGATAGTAGCTTTGAGATAAAAGCAAGACAGTTCATTTTCATATCCTATTGCATCTTGGATAGCGTATTGGATAGGTTCGACTGAATCTCTTGCCAGTGTTAAAAATCCAAGACCTGCACCTTTGCTGATCGTATCGTCGCTGTGCTGATCATTTTTTAATTGGGTGCGATAAGCTTGCCTGATTTCGTCGGCGCTCATTTCCAGAATCGGATCGATTTTGTCGCGTATGCGCATTTCATGCTGTTTTTGAATAAAATTTGCACAGATAATAAAATATTTATCTTCTTTTTTGCCGACAATGATAGAGCCTTCCTTGGTGTCGTCAGAATCAAGCGTACCGGGTGAGTAATGCAGCGCATTTTGTATCATTTCGATAAAAGTGGAAAACACCTTGCGGGATCTGGCTCCCTTTTCATCCTGAATTTGCAGTTTTTGTTTTAAAGAGTCACTCATGGTTATGATGACATTCTGTGAAAGAATACCGCTGTAATAAAAAACAATCCCATTGGCATCAGCCTCTTCGCGGAAGACGGTAAACAGATCGATAAGCATAAAATTTCCCGGTTAATTAAAATCTGAATCCCATCAGGCAGACGTCGTCACGCCGTTTTTGTTTGCCCTGATAGTCATAATAGGCTTGCATGAAAATAGATTCCTGCTCCGGCATCGGTTTGAGGTAATTTTCATGGAGCAGCGTCGAAAAACGTTTTTTGCCGAAAGCGATTTTCTTTAATCCGCCAATTTGATCGATGATCCCGTCAGTGGTCAGATAAAGGCACATCCCTTTCGTTAACGGGAGTTGTTGATTGGTCCACTGATAATCCATCGGCGTGTCAATATAACCTACGCCTTTACGATCGGGGTCCAGTAAAAGTACGTCAGATGATGCGTTGCCTATATAAAATAACGGGGTTTTGGCGCCGGCATAAGTGAGCGTACCGTTTTGCGTATTGACCCAGCAGAAAGCCGTATCCATGCCGTCATCGGATTGTCCGCTCTGCGCTGAAGAAAACCTGTCTGCATCAACCTCGTCAGTGCCTGTCTCATTTATCTGACCAAGCGCCATCTTGACCTTTTTATTCATTATCGCCAGCGCACCGGCAGGGTCGTGACGGTTATCTTCGACCAGAACGTGGTCGAGGAAGGAAGCCATGATCAGTGTCATAAATGCGCCGGGAACGCCATGTCCGGTACAATCGATCAACGCAAGAAAGAAACCGTCATCGAATTTCTTGCAGAAATAATAATCGCCACCTACTTTGTCGCGCGGTTCCCAGTGCATGAAATAGTCCTGCAATACTGCGCTCATGTCTTCTCTTGACGAACGCATGAAGGATTTTTGGATGATACTTGCATAATTAATGCTTTCTGTTACCAGCCGGTTTTTTTCCGCTTGTAAGAAAGAAACCACCCTGACCAAATCCTCGCCGTTACCAAGACCCAGATAATCGCCATTTTCGTCGGTGATAATAAATCCGTCGTTAAGCGTTTTGCGGCCGGAACCCAGCACCTTAAAACTGAGCGTTTGAATGCTCATGTTTTGATCGACAATGAGAGGATCTTTGTCCATGAAGGCAATACAGCTTTTTCGGTCGAATAAATCATGGTGAAAGGGTTTGGCCATGCCTTCCATAAAAATATTACGACTAATCAACCCGATCGGCTTGCCATTTTCTACCACAGCAATAGAAATCAGATCGCGATGCTCGTCCAGCAGCGCGGTCACTTCACTATTGGTTTGTTGCGGCGATACCGTAGAACAGACTTTTAGAAGACTGCCGGCAATATATTCTGCCTCGATTTCGGACAGTCCCGCTTTCGATTGATTTAATAAGGATTGATCAAACATTGATTTGCCTTTGTGCTGGAAATTAGGCAACGATAAATTACTTTTATTACAGTATGATGAATCAGAACGTTGTTACAGCTATCCGATCAAACACCCGGTCATTATCATTTCTTACTGATATTGAAAATCAATAGGTTGCGGAAACATGCAGTGCCTGTTTGCTGAGTAAACACGTCCGGTCAAGACCTGGTATTTCGACAAAAAAGAAAAAGTGTAAATGGAATACTTGCCAACGCACTTTCAGAGGGAGGCTTATCGGTGAGGTTTTGAGGTTTTTACATTGATCCGCTATTAATTGTCCATCTTAAGCTGTTTCAATCGATAGCGTAACGATCTGAAAGACAGCCCCAGTTGCTTTGCGGTGGCTGTTTGGTTCCAATTATTGTCTTCCAGAGCAAGTGAGATGGCTTTTCTTTCAATGCTTTCCAGATGATCTTCCAATGATCCCAAGATTGGATCATATTCCGGCGATTTAGCCGTATTATGCGCATCTATCGGCAGGTTCAAATCATCACTCTCTATGCTGTTGCCGTCATACAGCGCAAGCGCTCTTTCCATGATATTTTCAAGCTCGCGCACATTGCCCGGAAAATGATACCGTTGCAATGCCGTTAATGCGGATAGCGATAAGATCGGCCTATCCTGTTTGTTGGCGCCCGTCAGTTTGGCCAATATATGCCCGACAAGGATGGGTATATCGCCCGGCCGCTCTCGCAAGGGTGGAACATGAAGATCGATGACATTGATCCGGTAATATAAATCCTGCCTGAAGCTGCCGTCCCGAACCATGTCGTTGAGGTTTCGATGGGTAGCGCTGAGCAAACGAATATCGACCGGAATTTCCTGCTGGTCACCGACCGGACGAATTTTCTTTTCCTGTATGGCGCGCAGTAGTTTGACTTGCAGGGACAGGGGCAAATCGGCAACTTCATCAAGAAATAAGGTGCCGCCTTCTGCGGCCTGGAATAAGCCCTTTTTGTCGCTGACGGCACCGGTAAAACTGCCTTTTTTATGACCGAAGAATTCACTTTCCATCAGGTCGTGCGGGATCGCACCGCAGTTAATCGCTACAAAAGCATGATCGCTACGGGAGCTTTGCTGATGAATCAGCTTTGCAACCAGCTCCTTGCCTGAACCTGACTCGCCGCTGATATAGACCGGCGCCTGACTGCGCGCGAGTTTATCTATTTTTGCCCTGATCTCCTGCATGATTATCGATTCGCCCAGCAGCGTGTGCCGGGTTCGTCTTTCTTTGCCGGCGCTTGTATCGGAAAGCTTTAAAGCATTGTTAACCAGCAGCCTCAGCGCAGGTAAATCAACCGGTTTGGAAACAAAATCGAAGGCGCCTTTTTTCATCGCCAAAATTGCCGATTCCATGTTTCCGTGTGCGGTAATAACGGCAACCGGTATCGATGCGGACAGCGTTTGTATAAAATCAACCAGCTCCAGGCCGTTGCCATCCGGCAGTTTCATGTCGGTGAGGCAAAGATCGAAGGACTTTTGCTTCAATAACGCCTTGGCTTGAGTAATATTTTCGGCGCAGCAGCTCTGGATATTCATCCTGTTAAGGGTGATCTCCAACAGCTCACGGATGTCGGGTTCGTCATCTACAATCAAGGCCAGTGGTTTATTCATAGTTCAATTAGGGTCTGTTCCGCATTCAGCAAGCAGAGCCGAAAACAGCTCCTATTATTGTCGGTTAAATAATAGCTCAATTTTGCCTGATTTAACTCGGCTAATTCTCTTGAGATATAAAGCCCTAATCCCGTGCCGCTGGAAGAGGTGGTAAAAAAGGGCTCGAACAAGTGACTCTGGTGTTCGCTGCTGATGCCGAAACCGTTATCAATGACTTCTATGCAGGCGGCCTGCTGCAGGGCAAAAGCGCGTAAAATTATTGGCCCGGCCTCAGGCTTGCCGTATTTGAGTGCATTCCGGCACAGGTTGTCGGTAATCTGCCTTAAATGACCGGGATCTATAAACGCGCAGAGGGATTCGTCAGGGCACGAAAGCTTGAATACATCCATATTGACAGCATGTTCAAGCGTGAAATTTTTCAGGTAATTGTCCAGCCAGGGCTTTAGACGAATCTTTTCCCGCCTTGAATCGGTTCGTCTGGACAACTGTAAAATATCTTCAATGATATGGTTGACCCGGACTGAGTGGGTCTGGATGATTTCTGTCAGCCGCCGATCCTGGGCAGATAACAGCGGATTTTCCGACAGTAACTGGCCTGCGTGACTGATAGCGCCTAACGGGTTGCGTATTTCGTGGGCGATACTGGCGGTGAGCCGCCCCAACGATGCGAGCTTACTTTGCTGGACCTGCTGATTATAAAACGCAATATCCTCAAGAATAATCATGTAAAAAAACTCATGCCCGGTCGGCAGGAGCATGAACCGGCTATGAATTTCGGACTGATTCGGCAGTTGCAACAATACAAGATTCTGTTCGGGATCAGCCAGCCAGGTTTGAAAAGCTTCAGCTAAATATGCCGAAATATCACCCAGCTTGACCGGCAGTGTCGATAAATTTGCCAGCCGCAATGCAGACTCATTGGCCATCTGAATGGCCTGCTGCTTGTTGGCGATAATAATGCCCGATTGCAAATGCTGGATAATGTATTTGTTGAGATCTTCCAGTTTAATGATGGTTTGTTTTTGCTGATCGGCAAGCTGGAATATTTGTTCACTGCGTTTTGCAAGGATATATGACAGTAACGCAATGGTAAAAAATGCGGCGCCGAGCATTCCTGCGTTGGCGTAAGAGGTTGAGTTAAAACTGTATCTGTAATTGGCCACAACTTGTTCGGTCAACACGGCCAAGCTGGCCATGGCGGCAAAAAGCATGGCGCAACGGCCACCGATCAATAATCCGCCTGCTGCGATGGATACGGCAAGCAAGGTACCCATGCCGCTGTTAATCCCCCCGGAGGCATGCATGATCAAGGTGAGAATGAGTATGTCCGTAAAAATCAGCAATTGCGCTTGCGTGGTGTAGCTTGTCAGTCGCCAAACTATGCAGATACCGGATATGATTGACAGTATCAAGTAGCTTTGGCTGCTGTAAACGAACAATCGGCTGTCGTAGGTACCCAGTAATGAAGAATCCGTATAACTGTAGAACAAAGCGATAAACAGGCCGGCCAGGATAAGTCGATAACCTAAAAAAACTTTTAGCAGTATCCAGGCTTGTTGAGCGGGAATGCCGTAACCTTTAGAAAAAGGACAGGGAAAGATGGTCTCGTTGGTATTTGGCGGCATGTTTATTTTTAAAATGGCGTTTTGCGGGGACTTCGTTAAAATGCTCAATAAAGCCTTTAATCGTAGCATTTAGTTGTCATCTGTGTATGAAAAATACCCCCGCCGGACTGTGCCGGTTAATCCAAGGAGTCATTAATGAATATTCATGAATATCAGGCTAAACAGTTGTTTTTGCATTACTCCATACCTGTGCCTGATGGAAAGCAGGCGACAACGCCGGAAAGCGCCGAGCAGGTTGCCAAAGAACTGGGCGGCGACGGTTGGGTGGTTAAAGCCCAGGTTCATGCCGGTGGCCGAGGCAAAGTCGGCGGCGTAAAACTGGCCAAAACTCTGGCTGAAGTAGTTGAGTTTAGCCGGGAGATGCTCGGAAAACGACTGGTTACCAAACAGACCGGCGCGGAAGGCTTGCCGATTAATTCACTGCTGATAGAAAAAACTTACCCGATCAAGCGCGAGTTATACCTGAGCGTTCTGGTTGACCGGGGCAGCGAGCGCATCATTTTTATCGCCTCGGCCGCGGGTGGCATGGACATAGAAACCGTCGCCCACGAAACGCCTGAACAGATTATCTCGGTGCCCGTGCATCCGGCTGCTGGGTTGCAAGGCTATCAATGCCGGAAGGTTGCCTACGCATTGGGACTCAAAGGAGCGCAGATCAAGGCCTTGGGAAAAATCATGCAAGGCTTGTACGACCTGTTTTTAGCCAAGGACGCCAGCCAGATTGAAATTAATCCCTTGATAGAAACCGACAGCGGTGAGTTGATGGCGCTGGATGCCAAGATCAATTTCGACGATAACGCGGTAGAAGCCCATCCCGATATTTTAGCCATGAAAGACCCCGCTCAGGAAGATGAAAAAGAAAACAAGGCCGAGCAATTCGGGCTGAACTACATTACGCTGGAAGGCAACATCGGCTGCATGGTCAACGGCGCAGGACTGGCGATGGCGACGATGGATCTGGTTAAACTCAAAGGCGGGCTTCCGGCCAATTTTCTCGATGTCGGCGGCGGCACCAGTGTTGACAAGGTCTGCGAGGCGTTCAAGCTGATCCTGTCCGATCATAGCGTAAAGGCGGTACTGGTGAATATTTTCGGCGGCATCGTCCAGTGCGACATTATCGCGGCGGGCATTTTAGCCGCTGTCGAACAGGTTCACGTTACCCTACCTGTAGTAGTGCGCCTGGAAGGCACCAATGCCGAACAGGGCCGGGCCTTGTTAAGCAACACCGGACTTAATCTTTATGCAGCGGATGATTTAGCACACGCGGCAGAACAAGTCGTAGCATTGGCGGAGGCCGCATGAGCATTTTAATCGACAAAGACACCAAAGTAATTTGCCAGGGCTTTACCGGCAAACAAGGCACTTTTCATTCCCAGCAAGCGCTGGATTACGGCACCTTATTAGTCGGCGGCGTCACCCCGGAACGCGGCGGCGAAACTCATTTGGGTTTGCCGGTGTTCAACACCGTACAGGATGCCGTCAGCGGCACCGGAGCGACCGCCAGCGTCATTTACGTGCCGCCTTTTTATGCAGCTGACGCCATTCTGGAAGCGGTCGATGCCGGAATTAAACTGATCGTCTGCATCACCGAAGGCATCCCGATATTGCAAATGCTGCGCGTTAAGGCGGCGATGGCCGGTACCGGCGCATTGCTAATCGGGCCGAACTGCCCCGGCGTGATCACCCCCGGCGCATGCAAAATCGGCATCATGCCCGGCCATATTCACCTGCCCGGATCTATCGGCATCGTGTCGCGCTCCGGCACCTTGACCTATGAATCGGTGCATCAAACCACCGCGCAAGGCTTGGGGCAAAGCACCTGCGTCGGTATCGGCGGCGACCCGATACACGGCATGAACTTCGTCGATGTCCTAAGTCGTTTTCAAGCCGACGAGCAAACCAAAGGCATCGTGATGGTCGGTGAAATCGGCGGCGGCGAAGAAGAAGATGCCGCCGAATATATTAAAGCGCACGTCACCAAACCCGTGGTTGCTTATATCGCAGGACAAACCGCGCCTCCCGGAAAGCGCATGGGGCATGCCGGTGCGATAGTCACCGGCGGCAAAGGCACTGCTGAAGGTAAAGTCGCCGCGCTTAAAGCGGCGGGGATTGAAGTGGTGAGCTCACCTACGGATATTGGCGTGGCGATGAAGGGGTGTTTGTAGAGACGCGATTTATCGCGTCTTAATCCAGCATAACTCGACCTTTCTACCTTCATCATCAAAATAGAATGAAAATAGTTACATGGAATTGTAATGGTGCATTACGCAAAAAATATCAGGTATTAACGGAATTCGATGCGGATTTATTAATTATTCAAGAATGCGAAGATCCTGATAGGTCAACGCCCGAATATAAAAAATGGGCGGATAACTTTTTATGGATTGGGGAAAATAAAAATAAAGGCATAGGTATTTTCTCAAGGAAGGCAATTAGCATTAAGGCACTGAATTGGAATCCTGAAGGACTTCAATCTTTTTTACCTTGCATTGTAAATGACTCGTTTATTTTAGTAGCGGTTTGGACTAAGCAAGCCAATTCCCCAACGTTTAAATATATCGGTCAGTTATGGAAGTATCTACAGTTACACAAAGAAAAATTTGTCGGTAATGATGTCTTGCTATGCGGCGATTTTAATAGCAACAGCATTTGGGATGTTTGGGATAGATGGTGGAACCATGCTGATGTCGTAAATGAACTGGAAGGCCACAATATAAAGAGCATTTACCATACTCTGTTAGAAGAAGATCAAGGCAAGGAAACTCAGCCAACGTTTTTTCTTCATAGAAGAAAAGAAAAACCGTATCACATTGACTATGCTTTTGTTTCAAAACACCTGATTAATCATGAAGATAGTTTTTTTATTGGTGAGCCTGAAAACTGGCTTGAATATAGCGATCATATGCCAATAGTCTTTGGAGTAAATGTTTCTTAGCCCATAAAGACAATTCCCTGCAAGGCAATGATTTAATGAGCTTAATACCAACAGGAGAACCATCATGCACATTGACGTTGAATTAGACGAAATCCATTCAGAACGTCTAATGAGATTACAGCAACGCTTGAATAAACCGCTAACCGAAATCGCCGCGGAAATTTTGGCGAGAGCGGTCGACGAAACGATCTTACCGAATGAAACAGAAGGCTCCAAGATACTGAAAATAATGGAAAAGCATGGGATTCTTGGGTGTATGGAAGGTGAAGGCACACTGTCTGTGGACTACAAAAAACATTTATGGGGTACAGATGATTAGTGCCGATACTGGCTGTTACCGCTGGAAAAACCATCTTCCATTTGTCAATTTACTGGAGGACTTATAGTTTAATAAGTCCGCATTTCCTCCAAATCGCACCTTTAAATTCATACCGTTCCTAAATGACCCTAAAAATAGCCCTAGCCCAAACCAACTTCCTGGTCGGCGACATCGCCGCCAATGTCGACAACATCGCTCAAGCCGCGATCCATGCCCGAGATGAATTAGGCGCGGATATGATCGTCTTTCCTGAACTGGCCATTACCGGCTATCCGGCGGAAGACTTGTTGTTGCGCGCCGATTTTATTACGGCTGCCAATAACGCGCTTTATCAACTGGCCGATCGCGTTGCCGGTATTGCACTGGTGGTCGGCTTTCCCGAACGCGATGGCGACAAGCTTTACAACAGTGCGGCAGTATTGCATCAGGGCGCGATACTGGCCTGCTACCGCAAACGGGCGCTACCCAATTACGGTGTGTTTGATGAGCAGCGTTATTTTACGGCAGGCAGCCAGCCGTGCGTATTTGAGTTCAACGGCACGTTTATAGGGCTGACCATTTGCGAAGATGTCTGGAGGCAAGGCATTATTGAAGACAACAAACAGGCGGGAGCTGAGTTGCTGTTGACCCTTAACGCCTCGCCATTCAATTCGGGAAAAATCCATCAACGCGAAGCTGTTATTTGCAGCCAGGTTAAAGCCGCGCAAATTCCGTTGGTTTATGTCAATCAGATCGGCGGCCAGGATGAATTGATTTTCGACGGCTCGTCTTTCGTCGTTGATACAGACGGCGACATCGTCTTCCGTGCTGCGGAATTTAAAGAGCAGATCAGCGTAGTCGAGTTTGACGGCAATAAGCCCGTAAAAACTACCTGTGCGCCGTCCTACAATGAAGTCTCCAGCGAATATCAGGCCCTCGTGCTGGGCATTAAAGATTATGTGCGCAAAAACGGTTTCCAGGGCGCCATTTTGGGCTTGTCCGGCGGCATCGATTCGGCGCTGGTTCTGGCTTTGGCCGTCGATGCGTTGGGCGCTGATAAAGTCGAAGCCGTGCTGCTGCCGTCGCGCTACACCCAAGATATGAGCAACGAAGATGCGGTACTGGAAGCGGAAGCCTTGGGCGTCAAATACCATATTATTCCGATAGAACCCGCCGTTAACGCCTTTACCGGCATGTTGGCCGATATTTTTTCCGGTACGGCTAAAGACGCTACCGAAGAAAATATTCAGGCGCGTTGCCGTGGCGTGGTTTTAATGGCGCTGTCGAACAAGCAGGGCAAGCTGTTGCTGACCACCGGCAACAAGAGCGAAATGAGCGTCGGTTACGCGACTTTGTACGGCGACATGTCCGGCGGTTTTGCGCCGATCAAAGACGTACCCAAGATGCTGGTTTACCGGTTGGCGCGTTATCGTAATTTATTATCGCCGGTGATACCGGAACGGGTTATTATTCGCCCGCCATCGGCCGAACTTGCGCCCGATCAGGTTGATGCCGACTCTTTGCCGCCTTACGACGTATTAGACCCGATACTGGAGCGCTATATCGAGAAAGACCAATCCGCCGATGAAATTATCGCCGCCGGCTTCAGGCCGGAAGATGTAGCGAGAGCCATCAGCCTGGTAGACCGCAACGAATATAAACGCAGGCAATCCCCGCCGGGAATCAGAATTACCGGCAGGGCGTTCGGTCGCGACCGACGCTATCCGATCACTTCCGGCTATAAGGGTATTTAATTATCCGCTTGAAAGCGCTTCTCCATATCTTGAAGGAATGGATTACCCTTTCTCAATTCCTGACTATTTGTAATACAATAGGCAGGTTTACAACCGTTTGTTTCGATCACCCAATGTTCCTGCCGGCGGATTATAAAAACAAAGCTATAGCTGTGTTGGCTGTCGACATTACCTATTGATCTTTTCAATAGCGATATACCGCTCTAACAATCCGCATAGCCAATAAAACATTACTGCAGCTCACAGAGTTGTTCATGAGTAGACAGTATTTAATAATTTAAAAAAGGTCAGTTATATGTGTTGGAGTGGTGAAGCGTCAGGCGTTTTAGCCGTCGCAGGTCTTAGTACCGCAGCTTATGTTGCGATTAAACAAGGGGAGTCGAAAGAACTCTGGATTCCGCTAACTTATTTTGCCTTAATGGAGTTATTACAGGCAGTCACTTACGTCTATATCGACTTATGTGACAATCCGAGCAACCAGATACTCACGCTTCTGGGCTATTTGCACGTCTCGTTCCAGCCGTTTTTCGTCAACATGGTTGCGATGTACTTCATTCCGGAAAGCGTTAAACTCAAAATCCGGACAACGGTCTATACCCTTTGTGCGATTGGCACGCTTTTCATGCTGATCAAGATGTATCCTTTTGTCTGGGCGGGTTCCTGCAACATCGGCATAGAAGGTTTTTGCGGACCGAGCGTCTGTTCCACTTCCGGCTCCTGGCATATCGCCTGGCAAATGCCGCTGAACGGCCTGATGTCAGACCCGGTCGGCTGGCTGTTCGGCTTTAACTGGGGCTTGCATGCGTTTACCTATATTGTCGTTGCCTTTTACCTGCCGCTTATGTACGGCTCATGGCGTTTCGTGGGTTTCCATTATTTAATCGGCCCGTTTATTTCCGACATTACCACTACCGATCCCAACGAATATGCCGCGGTTTGGTGTTTGTTTTCGATCGCGTTATGCGTATCGGTTATTAAATCCCCGATCAGAAAACATCTGCACGTTAAAACCTGGCCTTTTTATAAAAAATATATTGGCGATTCGCTTTGATTCAAGTGCGCAGGTCGAGTTACGCTGAAGCTAACCCGACCTGCGCAGCGTTTCGCAGCCCAACCTGCGAATTTCATTTAACATTACCCGTCCCGCTCACCCCATAACAACCGCTTTTCGCTTTGCCCCCCAGTTTCCCGGCTTTGCATTGAACACCCCCGCACACCGCTCGCCGCAAAAACGGCAATTTCCCGACGCATCCAGATTCCAGTCGGACAATTCGTACCAGTCGCGGCCTATCACTAGCTTTTTACAGCGGTGGCAATAGGTGCTCTGTTCGGACTTGTCATGTACATTGCCCACATAGGCATAATGCACACCGTTTTTTAAAGCGATTTGGCGTGCTTTTAATAAAGATGAAAGCGGCGTAGGGGACTTATTACGCATCTTCCAATCAGGGTGAAACGCGGTGAAATGCATTGGCACATCCGGTCCCAGATTCTCGACCACCCATTGGGTCATGGCTTCCAGTTCCGCTTGCGAATCATTTTCATCAGGAATAATCAGGGTGGTCAGCTCCAGCCAGACCGATGTTTCATGCTTGATATATTTAATCGTTTCCAATACCGGTTCCAGATGCCCGCCGACAATTTTGTAATAAAACTGCTCGGAAAAGGCTTTTAAATCAATATTGGCGGCATCCATCCATTGATAAAATTCGGCTCTGGGCTCCGCGCAAACATAACCTGCGGATACCGCAACCGATTTTATGCCCAGACTCCTGCAGGCTTGGGCTGTATCAATCGCATATTCATGAAAAACCACCGGATCGTTATAGGTATAAGCAACGCTGTGGCAGCCGTTATCCCGTGCCGCCTGTGCAATTGCATCGGGCGATGCCTTGCTCATCAGGGTATCCATTTCCCGCGATTTGCTGATGTCCCAATTCTGACAGAAATTGCAGGCCAAGTTGCAACCGGCGGTGCCGAAAGAAAATACCGAGGTGCCAGGCAAAAAATGGTTCAGCGGTTTCTTTTCGATAGGATCAATGGCAAAACCGCTGGAGCGTCCGTAACTGGTCATCACAATCTGGTCGTCCAGATTCTGTCTGACAAAACACAGGCCGCGCTGGCCTTTGTGCATCTTACAAAACCGCGGGCAAAGGTCGCATTGCACACGATCATCCTCAAGAGCATGCCAGTAGTGAGTTCTTACGGTATCTTTGGTAACAAAATCAGTCATGATTGTTCTCCTGTTTCTACTAATAAATAGTAAAAAGACGACACTTTATTCGTGCAACAATAGTGAATTGAGGCTTATTTAATAACTCAACCATTTTGCAGGGCGAACTGTGATGATTACAATTTGCTTTGTTCAAGTTATAAAATTTCCATTCTTTAGCATGACTTATCAACAGGGTAAAATAAATGATTTTCGCATCCTTAAGTAATGATACTTATAGATGTCAGATGGCTTTGACTCTATCATCCCATGCCATTGATAGAGTATCGATTTACGCTGCAGAACACTTGCACGTGAAGGGTTTGGTAATAACTCGTTACCAATAAGTGTTACTGCCTTGCGGACCGAGACTCCGAAACCGCCACCAGGATTTCCTCAGCAAGAGCTGCCCGCAGAGGGTATCTCCAATCTGCTCCTACTCCATGCCGTTGTATAGATCACATAAAAGGACAAGCTAATGAATAGACAGCCCGCCGTAGCAGGCTCTTTTTATCCTGCAAATCCGGAACAACTCCATCTGATGCTGGATCAGTTTTTGAGTAATGCGGCGACCGGCGAAAGAGCTCCCAAAGCCATCATCGTGCCGCATGCCGGTTATATTTATTCCGGCCCGATCGCCGCAAGCGCCTATACCCGCTTAAAAAAAGCCCATGATCGGATAACCCGTGTGGTGCTTATCGGCCCCTCTCATCGCGTAGCTTTCAGGGGGCTTGCCGTGAGCAGAGCGGAAACATTTACCACGCCTTTGGGGCGCGTCTTTGTCGATCAGGCGGCAGTGCGGACTATCGTCCAACTGCCCTTTGTCGAGTACATTGAGCAGGCCCACACCTATGAACACAGCCTGGAAGTGCATCTGCCTTTTTTACAGGAAGTGCTGGATAACTTTGAAATCGTGCCCATTGTTGCCGGCGAATCATCCGCGGAACAAGTCAGTCAGGTGCTTGATGTATTGTGGGGTGGAGATGAAACGCTGATTGTGATCAGTTCAGACCTGAGTCATTATCATGATTATGCAACCGCTCAGCAGATGGATAAATCAACCAGCCAAACCATAGAACAGCTGCAATATGAGCAACTCGCCTCAGAATCCGCCTGCGGCAAAGTGCCTGTCAGCGGCTTATTAAAACTGGCACGGAAAAAGTCATTGTCCGTTACAAACATTGATCTGCGCAACTCCGGCGACACCGCAGGGGATAAAATCAGCGTGGTCGGCTACGGTGCTTATGTCATTGAATGAGACGAGCCGTCAACTTCTGCTGGAGCTGGCAAAGCACTCCATTCGATACGGCTTGCAAACAGGTCGCCCCCTGAAAATCAACTTGGGCGATTATCCCAAAGAATTGTCAGAGCTGTGCGCCACCTTTGTTACCTTGCAGATCAATCATCACACAGCCATATTGCGCGGCTGTATAGGTACGCTGAAAGCGGCCAGACCGCTGGCCGAAGACATTGCCGAAAATGCATTTTCCGCCGCCTTTAGAGATCCTCGCTTTCCACCGCTGGAAGCCCATGAACTGGACGACCTGGAAATACATTTGTCCATACTCGCTCCCGCTGAGCTCGTATCATTTAGCTCTGAACAGGATTTGCTATCCCAATTACAGCCCAATATTGACGGCCTGATTTTAGAAGAGGGCCATTGGCGTGGCACTTTTTTGCCATCGGTATGGGAGTTACTGCCGGAGCCTCAGCAATTTTTGCGTAATTTGAAACAAAAAGCCGGGTTGCCGCCCGACTACTGGTCCCAAAATATTCGAATTTACCGCTACTATGTCGAGACAATTGACTGAGTGTAAAACGTTATACTTTACGTCGACAAATGGCGATCAGCATCCGCAAGAGACTTTCCCGTTATTGGATACTGAATTATTTTTTTAAAGCACGATCCAACTATTAACAGCTTACAAGGCTGGATTACCAGCGCGCCAGGATTTTTCGCGAAAGCTAAAACGGACTCCATACGATTTTAGCAGCGAAAAATCCTGACAGTTATTGCTTTCGGTGATCCGTATTTGTTCTGTGCCCATTACGCCGCGTACTTTGCTTCACTCGTACTCGACATAACTCCCACAATGATTTAGCGCTGTATCGGATGGTCTTGTATTTGACTACACTTCCTGCCCTTCTTCAAAGTGAATCATTAAGCCCCCACCGTGAACGGATGAAACAAGGATGATGTCGCCGTATGCAGGATGTTTGGCGCACTTGGCGGCAATCATTCCGGCGTACTCAACCCTGTCAACTTCGTGGTAGATATGTTCGGAGATCTCTGCGTATTGCTGTATTGTGAGAGGCGTTATCTTTGCGTCTTTCATTCAGATAGCCTCCAATACATAAAAAAAAGACGAGCATAATGAGTAGCCCTTATTTTGTTGTTGTTAATACCCTATTCCTTTTTCATTATTGAAATTCGAATCTAACACGCATAAATGTAAACTGTCCTTTATGATATTGAGATCCTACATTTGTAAGCCTGTTGCCAATCCCTGAAAAAGCCAGGGACCGGCTTAGCTGTATTCATAAAAAATCCAAAAATCGTGCCATCCTCTGTTAATTAGCTGTCAAGGTCAACGCAATGTAAATAAATCTTACGGTTAAAGAGCAGCACTACCATTAATGTGAGTTGAACTATGATGTTAAACATCCATACTATGTTTTTCATGATGATTTCCTCAAAGCGAATTTATTAAATTTATGCTTGCGTCAGTCATGTCGGCTATGTCGATCTAACGTTCTTGATCTCGTTATCGACTGACATTTTTATTATTAAAGGCAAAATATTAAATCCCAACCAGTCATCGCCCGATAACACCATTTTGAAAAGTTTTGTAGCGGCAAAAAGGCGTTTTGCATTTTGCCGGGCTATGTCTGCATTCCCGGACACACCCCTACGCTTACCCTTGCATTTCTCTATCTCCTGCGTCCGTGCAGTCGTCAAAAACAAGTTGGTGTTATACAAGCATCTATAGGGTAGAGCATCCAACTTATTCAATCAATAAGCCCTTTTACCTATCAGATGAGCGCTGGATGCCTTATATCACCGAGCCTCAGGTATTTTTTAATTCCGGGTGATGCCAAAAATCAAAGCATAAAAAATACCATCTATTTAATTTTCTTATAAACCAATAAATTATATTTTGTTGATATTTACCACGACTTTTTTACTTTTAAAAAGCCGGCTATTTCTTTAGGAAAGGGGAATTATTTTTCCTATTTCGGCAATACATTAAGCATATTTCTATCGGAACGCCGGCTAATAACAAGCCTCGTTTTCGGAGATTTATTTATTACTACCACCATTGCCACGCCATAATTTTCTCCGCCTTACAACAAACCATGCTCTGCAAATGAATAAGGCTGCCCGTCACCGATAATAAAATGATCCAGAACCCTTATATCGAACAAGGCCAAGGCCTGCTTAAGTTTCTCGGTGATATGTTTATCGGCCTGGCTGGGTTCGGAAATACCGGACGGATGGTTATGGGCAAAAATGACCGCCGCCGCATTATGGCGTAATGCCTGCTTGGCGACTTCCCGTGGATAAACGCTGGCACCGTCTATGGTGCCTCTGAATAATTCATCCAGCTGTATGACCCGGTGCTGGTTATCAAGAAATAAACAGGCAAACACTTCGTAGCTGTAGCCACGCAGTTGCGCGCTGAGATAGGAACGGGTGATTTCCGGACTGGTTAGCGCATCGCCGCGCTGCAAGGCTTCCTTAAAATGTCGTCGGGCCATTTCCAATACGGCCTGGAGTTGGGCATAAGTGGCCTCGCCCAAGCCTTTGCCCTCGCAAAAGCGTTGCTGGTCGGCGCCTAATAAGGCGTTCAGGGAGCCGAAATCGCTCAACAGCTCACGTGCCAAATCAACTGCGGATTTGCCGGGCGAGCCGGTGCGCAGAAAAATAGCCAGCAGTTCCGCGTCGGTTAAAGCGGCTGAGCCGCGTCGCAACAGTTTTTCTCTGGGCCGATCTTCTGCCGACCAATCTTTAATGGACATAAGCTTCTCTCTATACGATTGAAATTTAAGCATAGAAGAATTTCTTCATACTTGCCATAATGTCATTTTTGTTCAAGCGTCCGGGCATTACTATTAACAAGCATATTTTATTGGCTGTCAGCGGCGGTATTGCCGCTTACAAGTCGGCCGAATTGGTCAGGCTGTTGCGAAAACGAGGCGCCAAAGTGCGTGTGGTGATGACCCGCTCAGCCATGCAGTTTGTTAGTCCGCTGACCTTTCAGGCGCTTTCCGGCAATCCGGTGCATAGCGAATTGCTTGATGCGGATGAAGAGCATGCGATGGGGCATATCAATCTGGCGCGCTGGGCTGATGTATTGATTATTGCTCCGGCAACGGCCAATACCCTTGCAAAATGCAGTCACGGTCTGGCTGATGACTTATTGTCAACACTCTACCTGGCTGCAACCTGCCCTGTTTATGTTGCCCCGGCCATGAATCAGGCCATGTGGCATAAAACGGTCACTCAGGAAAACATTCAAAAACTCAAAAGCCACGGCGTTATTGTTATCGGCCCGGAACAGGGCGATCAGGCTTGCGGCGAAACCGGCTTCGGCAGAATGTCCGAACCTCTGGACATTTGCAACCGTTTAATGGATGAACCGGCAACACAGTGTTTAAGCGGGCTTAAGGTTTTAATCAGCGCCGGTCCCACTCGCGAACCTTTAGATCCGGTACGCTACATCACCAATCGCAGTTCAGGAAAAATGGGCTATGCGCTTGCCAACGCCGCATTAAAAGCGGGCGCCAAAGTTACGCTGGTCAGCGGCCCGGTTATGCTTTCCGCTCCTGATAATACAGACTTTTTCAGCGTAGAAACAGCGGCGCAAATGCATGCGGCGGTTATCGCCAAAGCCCCGGATCATGATATTTACATCGGTGCGGCGGCGGTTGCCGATTACAGTCCCATGCACATGGAAAAAGAAAAAATAAAAAAACAGGCCGACCAAACCACGCTGACGCTGCAAAAAACCAGAGATATTCTAGCGGAAGTTGCGCAACTCACTACCCGCCCGTTCACGGTCGGATTCGCAGCAGAAACGCATGATCTTGAAAAATACGCCCAAGACAAATTGACACAAAAAAATCTGGATATGATAGCGGCAAACTGGGTCGGTCGTGATCTGGGCGGCTTTGATAGCGAGCAAAATGCATTGCAGGTATTCTGGAAAAACGGTCAAAAAGCCCTGGCAATGACTGACAAAAATCAACTAGCCGAACAACTAATCGGTTTAATCGCAGAGAGAATGGACTATGAAAGGCACCACAAAAATACAGCTTAAAATTCTGGACGGTCGTTTAGGCAAAGACATTCCGCTACCTGAATATGCAACATCAGGATCGGCGGGTTTGGATTTACGCGCCTGCCTGGATGAGCCGGTCGAGTTAAAACCGGGAGAAACGCTGTTAATTCCAACCGGTCTGGCTATCCATATCGATGACCATCAGTTAGCTGCCGTTTTATTGCCCAGATCCGGTCTGGGGCATAAACACGGCATCGTGTTGGGTAACCTGGTCGGGCTGATCGATTCGGATTATCAAGGGCAGGTCTTCGTCTCCTGCTGGAACCGGGGCGACACCGCTTTTACCATTAATATCGGCGAGCGCATCGCCCAAATGATTTTTGTGCCGGTGGTGCAGGTGGAATTCGAACAAGTCGCCGAGTTTGATCAAAGTTTGCGCGGCTCCGGCGGCTTTGGTCATACGGGTCGCCATTAAGCCGTTTTTCTTTTATAGAGACATAAACATGATACGACTATTTTCTTTACTGTCAGCGTTTGCTGTTTTAATGGTTTTAACTGCCGGCGCCGGTGTTTACTGGATCAGTGCGACCCAAATCACGCAATCAAAGCAGGACTCAACAGCGGCTGTTGCAAAAAGCGTCGCATTGGGCATAACGGCACAGGTAAATCTGCTAATCGACACCTTGGAGAAAATGAGCCGGGATCCCGAGGTGTTGGCTGCAGTTACCAGTGCGGATACGGCTCAATTAACCACCGTGTCCGCAAAGCTTGAAAAGCATTTGTCCGGCATTCTGAAGGTCAGACTGTTATTACCCGGTGTCAGCGAACTTGATGACAAAAGCGTACCCAAAATGGGTTATGCCGATCTGGACATGGTACGGGAGACATTTACCAAAAACCAACTACCGGCAATACAAGGCGATACCGGACCTGACAGACATCTGGCGATAACCCGTAGAATTATGCAGAATGATCAGGTGGTCGGCGTTATTCTGGCCAGCTTAAACTATGATTTTATTAGTAAAATCGTACAGGCAGCGGAGCTAAAAGGCGGGCATCTTGAATTGAGACAAGCGGCATTGGTGTTAGGCGCTGCCGGTGAACCGGCCGGTGCAGAACAGCAAAACGATGATACGCAAGTACAAGTAGCCAATACCGGCTGGCAACTGCATTACCGGTATGGCGACAGTGCAAATTTCGGCGGACTGGCTGTCATTATCGGCATAGTTGTTCTCCCCGCCTTGCTGACGCTGCTGGCTTTTTTTATGGGATACCGGAAGCTTTCAACTCTGCTGTCGCAAGACCTGGGCAGTGTGCTAAAAGCCTGCAAGGACATGATGACTAATAAACGACAGGCGACCTACCCTGTTAAGTTATCTGAAATAAACCGCGTTATTTCAACGCTGGTGCAGTTTAAACGGGTTATGGATAATCAGGACAGCGACATAACCAGCGATAATGACAGTGTCGGAATGGGCGGTTTTTTTGATGACTTCGATGACGCCGTGACCACGGCTGCTCCCGACAGCCTTGCGGTATTTCCTTCATCCCTGGCGGTTAAACCAACAGCTACGCCTCCCGGAACGGAAGAAGTTATGACCCCAAGAATGGGGGAAAAAGCAGGTGCCGAGGTCGAGCGGCCGCCTAAAGCACAAACCGGCAGCGTTAATTTTAATAAACCGGCTATCATAACCAGTAAACCGGAAGTCGTTGAAAAAACCGTACCGGATTTTTTTGACATGCCCATTTCCATAAAAAAAACGGCTGACACAGGCATTATCTTCAGGGCTTATGACATCCGGGGCATAGTCGGCAAAACGCTGACTAAGGAGGTGGTTTACGATATTGGCCGTGCGCTGGGCACTCAGGCTAAAGAGTATGGCTGTAAAACAATGGTAGTCGGCCGTGATGGAAGAACCTCCAGCCCTGCGCTGGCGGAAGCCCTGTCTAAAGGAGTTATTGCAACCGGACTCAATGTGCTGGATATAGGCATGGTGCCTACGCCGGTGCTTTATTTTGTGGCAAGACACACCGAAGGGCGTTCCGGGGTGATGATTACCGGCAGCCATAACCCCCCCGATTATAACGGCCTGAAAATGGTCATCAACGGCGAAACGCTGGCCGACGAAAGAATCCAGCAACTTAAGACCTGCATTGATAATCAGGCCTATGCCGCAAGCAAACCCGGCAGTATCGAACAGAACAGCCACTTCAGCAATGAATACATCGGCGTTATTTCTGAGGATATACATATCGCCAGACCGATGACCGTTGTGCTGGACTGCGGCAACGGCGTTGCCGGCGAACTGGGGCCCATGCTGCTGAAAACACTGGGCTGCGAAGTCAAGGAACTGTTCTGCGACATCGACGGCACGTTTCCTAATCACCATCCTGATCCCAGTAATCCGAAGAACCTGAGCGAATTGATTGCAACGGTCAAACATTACAAGGCTGACATAGGCATCGCTTTTGACGGCGATGGCGACCGTTTGGGCGTTGTCGATTCAAACGGAAAAATCATCTGGCCGGACAGACAAATGATGCTGTTTGCCAAAGATGTGCTGACAGGAAAACCCGGCTCGGAAATCATTTACGATGTGAAATGTACCCGTCATCTACCCGATCAAATCATAAAATACGGCGGCAGGCCGACCCTATGGAAAACCGGGCATTCGTTGATGAAAGCAAAGCTTAAGGAAACCGGCGCCAAGTTGGCCGGCGAGATGAGCGGACATATTTTCTTTAATGATCGCTGGTTCGGTTTTGATGATGCCTTATATTCGGCTGCGCGTTTACTTGAAATACTGTCCCGCGACGCGCGCACCAGCGCCGAAATATTTGCCGATTTTCCCGATAGCATCAACACCCCGGAACTGAATGTCGCACTGGAAGACGGCGAAAATTTCGCTTTTATGGACGGCCTGTTTGCTGCCGCCCATTTTAGCGACGGCAAAATCACCGATATAGACGGAATGCGCGTCGACTTCCCGGACGGCTGGGGACTGGTGAGGGCATCAAACACAACACCGTCACTGGTTATTCGTTTTGAGGCCGATTCGGAAGCCGCAATGAACCGTATTCAGGAGCAATTCAGACAACTTATGAAAAAAATCAAACCTGACATTGTTTTGCCTTTTTAATAAACAGGCAAAATTGTATCGCCGGAAAAACCCTATAAAGACAAAGTTAAATACCGTGCCGCCCGGTTTCTTGTACAATGGTATTACTATAATAAAATAGTGGTTTATATATCCAGCTTCTTACTCCAGGAAAAAATAATGAAAAAAACAAAACTATTGCTTTCGCTATCCTTGTTGTTTGGCTTGTCAAGCACGGCCTTATTTGCCGCCCCCCTGACTTCCAATAAAGACATCATCGGCAGTTGGTTTCTGGAATATACAAAAAAATCGCCGGAAGATGCCGAGACAAAACTTATGGGCATGACTTGGGTGCTTGATAACAGCCAAGTGACCCAAAAGGACATTCCTCAAGTTAGAGGCAATCCCTATAATGCGCCCGCAGTTGACTATGTTGTTGAAGATGGCACCTTAAAAATCAGCATACTGGGCAGAGCAGGCAAATTCGATGTTTATTCGTTAGTGGAAAAAACCGATACGGCTATGGTACTTAAAGATAATAAATACGGCACCTACATGTATTTTACCAAAAAATAAGTACCTCTTCCGCCTGTCGGGACTTACGCGTCTAAGCAGACCTGTAAGTCCCGACACATCGCTACGCTGCTCCATACATTGCTCTACCTCGGCAACTGTCGCCTTCCTTTCTTATAGTCGTAACTGCTGCATTCACGCAATTGTCGGTACATCACACACTCCGTTTTCATCACGGACAGCACAGGCAAAAAGCCGCGTTGATCACTGCGTTAGCCGGCGAATTGGCATTGATTTTGTTTGGATGGATAATCGAATGATTTTAATGGATAATGCACGTCTGTTTACTTGATCTAACCTACGCAGTGAAGCAATGAAAAAAAAGATAGAGGAACTTATCCTGCAAGCCGTTGAAACACTCAAATCAGACGGTGTTCTCGCTCAGGAAATTATCCCAAATATTACTATTGACCGCACCCGTGACGCACAACACGGCGATTTCGCGTCGAATCTGGCATTAATGCTGGCGAAACAGGTCAATACAAACCCGCGCCAGCTGGCTGAAAAGCTGATTGCCGCACTGCCCCAAGACGCCGCAATTATTAAAGTTGAACTGGCCGGCCCCGGCTTTATCAATTTCTTTATCGATCCCAACTCCCAATATCGGATTATCAAGCAAATTCACGACGAAGGCCGGAAGTTTGGCTTAAGCAATATCGGTGCCGGTAAAAAAGTTCAGGTCGAGTTCGTTTCCGCCAATCCTACCGGGCCTTTGCATGTGGGCCATGGCCGTGGAGCCGCCTACGGCTCTGCGGTTGCCGATTTATTGCAGGCAGTCGGCTTTGACGTGTATCGCGAATATTATGTCAATGATGCCGGTCGGCAGATGGATATACTCGCCACTAGTATCTGGCTGAGATACCTGGAAGAATGCGGCGAAGTCGTGCATTTTCCCTGCAACGGTTATCGAGGCGAATATGTACGCGAAATTGCCAACGACATTCATAACAACGCCAACAATGAATATCGCAGACCGGTAGAGCTGGTATTTGAAGACATTCCGCTCGATGAACCCGTGGGCGGCGATAAGGAAGAACATATCGATGCGCTGATAGCTCGCGCCAAGACCTTGCTGGGAGCCTCGTTATATCAGGACTTTTTTCAAATCGGCTTGAACAACATCCTGGAAGACATCAAGATCGACTTAAGCGAGTTTGGCGTTGACTATCAGGAATGGTTTTCAGAACGCCGGCTGATGGACGACGGGTCGGTGGAAAAAGCCCTGGAACGCTTACGTGTCGGTGGTCATCTTTATCAAAAGGATGGCGCGACCTGGTTTGCCTGCGCCGATTTAGGCGACGAGAAAGACCGGGTGGTTGTCCGCGAGAATGGTCAATCCACCTATTTTGCGTCCGATATTGCCTACCACATGAACAAGCTGGATCGCGGTTTTGACCAGATTATCAACATTTGGGGAGCCGATCATCATGGCTACATTCCCCGAGTCAGAGCCGCCATTCAGGCCTTAGGCGCTGATGTATCCAAATTAAAAGTGCTGCTGGTACAGTTTGCCTCGCTTTATCGCGGCGAAGAAAAAGTACAAATGTCGACCCGATCCGGTGAATTTGTCACCTTGCGGCAATTGCGTAATGAAGTCGGTAAAGACGCAGCACGCTTCTTTTATGTGATGCGCAGATCCGAACAGCACATGGATTTCGACCTGAAACTGGCGACCTCCAAATCCAACGAAAACCCGGTCTTTTATGTGCAGTATGCTTACGCCAGAGTATGCAGCGTATTGCGTCAACTGGATGAAAAAAACGGGGTAAGGGATTTGCTGCTGGGCATGGAAAATCTGGCACTGTTAACCGAAGAGCACGAAACCAATCTGCTGGGAACACTGGCGCGCTACCCTGAAGTGCTGGAGCGTGCTGCGTTACAGTACGAGCCGCATCAGCTGATTCAATACCTGCGCGAATTGGCAAACGAGTTTCATACTTACTACAACGCGCATCAATTTCTTGTCGATGATGCAAAAATTCGTAATGCAAGGCTCAATTTGATTTGCGCAGTGAAACAGATATTGGCAAACGGCTTGGGCTTGCTGAATATCAACACACCTGAAGCAATGTAAAATGGCTAAAGACTACAAACATAGAACGCAGAATAAGAACGCCGCGTCGTACAGACAAAACTCAGGCCAACAAAAAAGCCTGGGGCTGTGGCGATGGATGCTGATTACCGCATCGATTATTTCGTTTGTAGTCTTTCTGGTTTATTTGCGCAGCACCGGATCGAAACAAATAACGCCTCAGCCGAACATGCCGACCAAGACTGAAGAAGTCAAAGTTGAAGCGCCCACGCAGGAGAAAAAGCCCGATCTGGGGCCGGTGCTGCCGCAATTTGATTTTTATACCATCCTGCCGGAAAAAGAAGTCATCGTGCCGGATTACGAAATTAATACCCGCGCCAGAGAAGAACGGGTAGGTCAGGCAAAAACCGCCAGTTATATTTTGCAGGCCGGTTCGTTCCGGGAATTTAAAGATGCCGACAGCTTAAGAGCCAAGCTGGCTTTAATGGGGATTGAATCCAAAGTTGAGAAGGCAAAAATCGGCAATGTGATCTGGAATCGGGTCAAGATGGGCCCTTACACCCAAATGACCAGCGTTAGCACCATTAGAAGTCGATTAAGGGAAAACGGCATAGATGCGGTCGTTATGGAAATTAACCATAAATAAAAACCCGGTAGACCTATCTATTTTATTCTGTTGTTTTACCATCAAAATGTTCGTTGTCGGCCTCTGCGTCGTCGCGGGTATGATGGACAACGCCGTCCCGATGATGCGGCGGCGCATACAGCGTATAAAGCTTTAGCGGAACACTGCCGGTATTAATGATATTGTGATTCATCCCGGCCGGAACGATTATCGCGAAACCCTCCCGAATGGGGGTCCGAACGCCATCGAGAACCACCTCGCCGGTCCCCTCCTCTACGCGAAAAAACTGGTCGAGCTTGTGGACTTCCGCACCGATCTCTTCCTTCGGCTTTAACGCCATCACCACGAGCTGGCAGTGTTTTGCCGTATAAAGCACTTGGCGAAACTCCTCATTCTTGACAGTAATATCTTCGATATTCTGCACAAATCCTTTCATAACGAATCCTCTTTTGTTTTGTCTGATAGGTGGTAATACTGCGGCCTTAACCGCGCACTGAGCGAGAGCCGAAACAAACAACAGAGTAGGCTCGCGGGCTTCGGCTTCGCTCAGCCAAACGTTATTTTGACAGCCCTTTCGTTAAGTCAAAGCATGGAGCTGACGCATTTGTTTATCACATGGGTGGAGTTGTCGTCCATTCCTTCATCGCTTGATCGCCCGGGCGATCTACTTTAACCTTGCCTCCTTCGGTTGAGGTTACCCAGCTTAGCGGAATGTAATGGTGCTGCCCGGTCTTATCTTTAGTCAACTTGATGGCATCTTCCCCTTCCATATGATCGACAGTGGCAAACTGACCGTCTTGAGAACAGACAACAGGCATATCAGGTTTAATTGTGTCGGTGTTAATCATTGTGTTGGTAGTCATAGTCTTGCTCCTGTTAGCTCAATCTGAGCGGGTTGTAGGGTTCATTATTGGTCAGCGATTCAGCCAAGATTATCGGATTTATTGTTAGCGTTTAATAGATAAGCTAACTATCTCTAATCTCCTTGCCTGTATTTTAAATTTATACCTCTAACCAAAATCCGTCTGTGCGATTACACACATAGAAAATCACTCTCGCCCTATTTGCTCCCCATATTTTATTCAGGCCTTTCCCGGTAAGATGGCCCGTCGCGCTCTTTTCGAAGCCTAATAAAGAAGCAAACAGTTTGAAGCCCCAAAATAGTGCCTGGAGCATATAGGCTGTGTTATGCTTTTTTAATCGCTACCGGTCCGCATAAAATACACGAGGAAACTGATATGGGTTTGGCATTAAAAGATAATCAACACCATTGTTACGGCGATTATCTGACCTGGCCTGATGATAGCCGCTACGAGCTGATTGATGGCAGCGCCTATGCGATGTCTCCGGCTCCCGATCTGGCGCATCAGGATGTGGCAGGAGAAATTTATCGGCAGGCGGCTAATATTCTAAACGGGAAACCGTGCCGTGCTTTCATTGCGCCGGTCGATGTCCGACTGCCTAAACAGAATGAAGCGGATGAAAGCATCGATACCGTCGTGCAGCCTGACGTATTGGTGGTCTGCGACAGCAGCAAACTGGATAGGCGCGGCGTGCGCGGTGCGCCGGACTGGATCGTGGAAGTGTTGTCGCCGTCCACGGCCGGTCACGATCAAATCAAAAAACGCAGTCTTTACGAACACCATGGCGTCAAAGAATACTGGTTGATTCACCCGATTGATCGGGTGCTGACCGTTTACCGGTTGATCGACGGCGAATACGGCAAACCCGAACTGTACGAACTAACCGGCGAAACCCAGGTCGGCGTGTTGCCGGATATCGTGATTCGATGGGATGAATTAGTTACGCGCTTGCCGGTTGATTATTGATGATTGACCGCCACGGTACATACAGCGTACCAGCTTGAGTTATTCCCCATAAGTATCCCCCTCCTCAACTCCCGGAAGCGCCTCCCAATTTGGCGGATAAAACCCAAGGCGAAGAAAGCGGTGAAAGCTTGAATGAGGCCACGCACCGGGATCGGATGCCAAGCCATGTTTCACCGGATTCCAATGGATGTAATCGCAATGTTTTTCGAAGTCACGGTCATCCCTGATTTGGTGTTCCCAATAGCGCGGCTGCCAAATGGTTTGCGCCCGTTTACGTCGTTGTGCCGGAGAGGGCGGTGATTTCAAAGCATCCGGGCAACGGCGAGTGAAGTAGTTTTTGATTGCATTCCAGCGCATCGGATAATCATGGTCGTCCGGCGGCAATGTCCAAATGCAATGCAGGTGTTCCGGCAGCAGCACAAAGGCATCAATGGTGAAAGGATGAGCCGATTTAACGGTTCGGAACGCCGTCCGCAACAATTCGACATTGTCCGGTTCAGAGAGACATTTACGCCGACGAAAAGTCACGACAGTGAAAAAATAAGTGCCGCCGGGAGTTTTAGCGCGACGATATTGCATGATAACGATTCCCAAATGTAGGTCGGGCAACAGCTTTTTCGTTGCCCGACATTTTAGCACCCGAAATGCAGAGGCGGGGGTCAAATCCGAAGTTCGTCATTCCCTTGAAGCTCGGAATTGTCGGGCATAAACAGCATGCCCGACCTACCGGCCTTACGCGTTGGTCCCATGCTTTTTTGTATGCATTTGTTATAGCTTTTCTTGAACATCTAATTCAATTATTTGTTTTTTCTTAGTTTCTAGTTCTTCACAAATAAAACTAATTTCAACACTATGTTTTCCTATTTTCAAAGGCACAATTAAGTATTCTTCATCCAAATCAAAACATCTTGTGTGAAGCAGGCTATTGATTTTAAGTGTTAATTTATTTCCATCCAGTTTTGTCCACCATTGTTGATTGATGGGTCTTATTTTTGGCATATTAAATCTAGGTTGAAGTATTGTTCCGATACCGCCATAACCGGGATTAAGTAATGAATTTAACATCGAATTCGTATTTTTGTCTTTCTGTAATGTTTTTTCGTATCTTGTTTCCGCCCACTTTATAGGGGTATATGGGATTGGGTTTTGTGGCTCTTCCATTCTTTTGTCATCATCAATAACAAGAACTTCATCTGGGAATTTTATATCAATATACAAATTGTTGGCTTTCACTGTTCCTGTATTAAAAACTGTCAAAACCAAATAGGATGAATAACCTTTTATTTTATAAAATTGTTCGTACTTACTGTTATATTCGTCAATCTCACTCTGGCTCGGAATACTGTCATTATATTGTCTTATTTCCTCTTCTGAAATGTGCTCTTTTAAATGTTCGTCTACATCATTGATATTGATTTTTTCAGGTACGGCTAGTCTTTTATAAGTATTAAATTTACTATCAACAACCAAAGCATTTATAGATAACTCGATTTTTGGATATTTTGGAATTATTTTTGATTCTAATTCTTTAATTGTATCTCTTAAGCTTCTATTTTCTTTACTTAAACTAGTCAGCTCGTGTGATAGCGCTTCTGCCGATATAGCTTTGTCTCCTCTCACCCATCCTATACCAGGTTTTTGCATAATTTGTTTCATTAAAGAAATTGACACATTTTTTATTAACTCGTCTTTTTTTTTCCAAAATTGAGCCATTTTTGAATTCTTGAGCACCATTTCTCTAAATGTATTTATTTCTGTTAAATCATCATCTCTCTTATCTTTTGATAAAGACACACTGTCATTCATTATAAACGCAAGGACAGGTATATTTTTTTCTAGAGCATATTCATATTCTTTTTGTGTAAAACTGATATTCTCGGTTGTTTTTGATCCATATCTTAATCCCAAGACAAGGATGTAATAATCACTAACTTCGATGGTTCTTCGTATTATTTCCCATTGATCTTCATCTTCAGCACTAAACATTTCCATTCCAATAGGAATATGGTACATCTCCAATATAGCTTTAATTATGTTTTCTCTTTCTTCAATTAAATCAGTATATGTTGAACTTACAAAAACTTGGTATTTTATTTCTGTCAAAATAACTCCTTGAGCTTAAAATGTAAGGCTATAACTACTAACGCGGCCCTTAATAATATTAGACATCCTAATAGACGAAAATTGCGTCACTTGTTTACCTAATACCTTATAAAAATTAAAAATAATTGTAATTTCATTTGGTTTCATATATTTAGCGCCACCTAAAATAAACCCTGATAACGTCAAATAGAAGTACAAGCAATCTACATATAAATACTTGTAGAAAAAGCAGAAATAAACCTACCCCTCCTCCTTATCATCCTCATCCGTAGCCATATCCGAAATCTCCTTCAACCTTGAGATAGCTTTGCAATTAATACTGCCTTCCGGATAAAAGCCGTCGCTATCTAACGCGCCGGCCGGTTCCCCGGTCAATAATTCCAGCGTTTCATCGACGCAACACACCGCGTAAATCGCAAACTTGCCTTCGGCCACCGCATCAATCACTTCCTGTTTCAGCATCAGGTTGCGCTTGTTGGCGGCGGGGATAATGGCGGCATGCTCGCCGTTAAGGCCGCGTGCCTTGCACAGCCTGAAGAAACCTTCTATTTTCTCGTTAACACCGCCTACCGCCTGCACTTCGCCATACTGGTTGATGGAACCGGTCACCGCAAAACTGTGTTTAATCGGCGTCCGTGTCAGCGCCGAAATAAGACAGCACAGTTCGGCCAGCGAGGCGCTGTCGCCGTCGATATAGCCGTAGGATTGTTCAATCGCGATGCTGCCCGATATGGCGAGCGGAAATTGCTGGGCATAGGTGTGGCCCAGATAGCCGGTCAAGATCATTACGCCTTTGGAATGAATCGCTTGGCCCAGTTCCACCTCCCGCTCGACATCGACGATGCCTCTGGAACCGGGGTAAACGCTGGCGGTGATGCGCACCGGCGCGCCAAAGCTGCTGCCGCCGACTTCCAGCACGGTTAAACCGTTGACTTTGCCTATCGCTTCGCCTTCGGTATCGATCAGGATGGTGCCGGCCAGCATTTCTTCGAGTATGTTTTCTGGCATTCTGCCGTTACGATGCTCTCTTGCGGCCAAGGCCTGCTCTATGTGAGAGCGGTCGCAAATCGGCAGATTGTCGCGCTTGCAAAACAGGTTGGCTTCGGCAATGATTTCCAGCGAATCTTTGATGCGGGCGGAAAAATGATGCTGGTTTTCCGCAATCCGACAGCTGTGCTCAATCAGGCATTCAATAGCCGTCCGCGTTAACGGCTTGGCGCCGGAATCTGCTGCCTGCTTGATCATCAGCAGTATAAAACGCTGCATCGACTCATCATTGCGCGGAATATAATCGTCAAAATCGGCAAGAATTTTAAACATCTCGTTAAATTCATCATCCAATTCTTCCAGCAAATAATACACATCCCTGGAACCGACCAGAATCACTTTAATGTTTAGCGGGATGACTTCGGGCTTGAGGGTGATGGTGTTAATGCCCAAATCGGAATAAGGCGATTCGATTTCAATCAGACCGGATTGCAGTGCGCGTTTAAGGCCTTCCCAAACGAACGGGTAAGTCAGCATTTTTTCGGCATCGAGAATCAAATAACCGCCATTGGCCTTATGCAGCGAGCCTGCGCAAATACGGCGATAGTTGGTGACCAATGTGCCCTGGTCGCTGACGTATTCAATACGCCCGAACAGGTTTTGATAAATCGGGTGCGGCTCGTAAATAACCGGCGCGCCGCTTTCCTGTTTGTTATCGACCAGGATATTGGGCGCATACAGCTCGGTCAACAGCTGCCGTTTTGCAGTCGTATTATCTTGCTGTTCCGGCGCCCGGCTCGGCATCAGGTAATCGGCAATGGTGCTGCAGAGGTTCTTTTTGATTTCCGCCAAATAGGTGATGACGTCATCGATATTCTGGTAGCTGTCGTTCAGTTCCGAAAACAACGGATCTATCGCCAGACTGATGGTGTCATTATCCAGCTGCTTGATTTTTTCGACCATCGCCCTGCGCCACTGGGGCAATTCCAGCAAGACATCGCTCAGGTATAGTTCCAGCTCCTCGACATGCTTATGAAAGATTTCCCGTTCCGGCAGCGGCAATTGGGTAAATTGATCTTCATTCAGCGCCTTATTGTCCCGAATAGGCGCAAAAGAAATCGTTTCGCCTTCCCTGAATAAAGCAATATCCAGGGACTGGGACTTTTTATCGACCAGATCGATGGCGTTGTTATAGTACTGGTTAAAATGGCGTTCGATAGCGCTCTTTTTTTGTTGGTAAGTTGGGCTTTCGAAAGCGGCGGGAAAGGTCGCCAGCAGGTTATCGATTAATTTTTCAATGTCTTTGCTGAGCGTTTGGCCATACTCTGCGGGCAGCTCAACGGCCACCGGCTCTCTCGGGTTATCGAAATTATCGACATAAGCATAGGATGGCGGCGCGGGCAGCGTTTTTGCCTGGGCATCCAGATGGTTGGTAATCATCGACAACCGACCCAGTCCCGGCTCGCCCATCACAAAAATATTGTAGCCGGGGTTACTCATCGCAACGCCGAACTCCAGTGCCGACTGGGCTCTGGACTGGCCCAAAATGGTGTCCGGCAATTTAGGTGCGGCGGGGAACTCAAAGCCAGTCAAATCGACATTTAGTTTCAGTGATTCAAGGGGGAGCTTTGAGTGGTTCGACATGATTAGGAGAAGTTCTCGGATTACATAAAAACGGCAATTCTACCATTTTTTACTGCATTGTCCGATTTGAACCAAGCGGCGCCAAAAGACAGGACGTTTTTTCAACATAGGCCGGAACGATGCAGAAAATCGATGACTTGCTCCCGAGGCTTTAACAACATGACAGCCTGACTTAAATTTAGAATTGCTGTCGTTGCAATACCATTGAAACAGCGGCTGCACGGGTGGCGACGCCCAGCTTTTCAAAAATATGTTCGAGATGTTTATTGATTGTGCGTGGACTACTGCCCAGAATAATACCCACTTCTTTATTGGTCTTGCCTCTGGAGATCCACATCAGTATTTCCGCTTCACGAAAAGTAAGCCCCAGGGAATTTCTTACCAGATCCAGGTCCCACTCTCCTGAATGCCTGTCCAAAACCAGAAGGTATTCGCCTGTACTTTGACACGGTGTTATTTTTACCAAAAAACCGACTCCGGTCCGATAGCTTTCAAAAGATTCGGATTTATCGGCAAAATCTAAATACTGTTTAACCCATTCGAGTATCGGTTTGGGCAGCGGCGAACCGACTTCATGTTTACCTGTTAATGCGTGTTTTTGCAGAAATTCATCCAGCCACAAGATGCCGCCCGGCGTTAACCAGGTAATGTTGCCGGATGAATCGATTGCCAACGCAGAAAAAGGGCTATTGTTTAAAGCATTTTCAACGCGACGCAGATTTCGGGCCTGAGTCAGTTGCAAATCCACTCGGGCCAGCACTTCGGGCGGACGAATCGGTTTGACAATATAATCGACCGCGCCTTCGTCGAAGCCGCGTAACAGGTTGTCGAGTTCGCTTAACGCGGTCATAAATAAAACAGGAATATCGGCCGTTTCGGGTGAGGATTTGAGCCGGTTACAGGTTTCAAACCCGTCAATACCCGGCATCATAATATCCAGCAAAATAATATCCGGTTTCAGGTAAGCAATTTGCTCCAATGCCGATATGCCATCGGTGGCGACAAGCACCCGGTAACCGGCTTCCGAGAGCGTATCGGATAACAAGGCCAGATTGCCGGGCGTATCGTCGACAATCATCGCGATACCGTTAAATTTACGGGTCATTGCCGCTTAGTTCTTCGCTGGCAATATGTAAAAGTTTTTTGATTTCAAGCATATGAAACTCGCTGGCCAGCGTCATGATTCTTTGTGCAAAATAGGTATATTCCGGATGGTACTGAATAAGCTGGGTCAGATATAGATTAAGCCCCTGCAAATCGCCGATTCTTACATAGCCGGTTAACTCCTGAATAATATCTAATGAAGGCGGCTGGTCGGCACTTTGCAATTCAGCTTCATCTTCCTGATAAAGCCATTCCAAGGCCAAGTGCAGCTTAAGTTTGTAGAGTAGCTCGCTGACTTGTATAGGCTTGACCAAAAAGTCGTTGCAACCGGCATTAATGGCATTGAGTCGGTCGGAAGGATAGGCGTTGGCGCTTAAGACAACAATAGGCGCTGCATAGCCGTTTTGACGGAGTCGATGCGCTGTTGCGGAGCCATCCAATCCGGGCATGGATAAATCCAGCAGAACAAGGTCCGGCGCTTCTTTTTCAATTTTATCCAGGCATTCTTCACCGCATCCGGCCTCGATCAAACCGAAACCTAACGGTTCTAAAATAGACACAATCAATTGTCGATGATCCGGCTGATCGTCGACAATAAGAATTTTCCGGCGCTTTCCCCGGTAACCGATAATGTCTTCTTCCTGAATGTATTGCTGTTCGCCGCCCAGATTGGGCAGCAGCAGCCTTACGGTAAAGGTGGAACCTTTATGCTGATCGCTGGAGACAACCAGTTCGCCGCCCATGATCTCGCATAGAATTTTACTGATGGTTAACCCCAAGCCGCTGCCGGCGTCTAAATTCTCATTCGGTAATTGCGTAAACGGCTGGAAAATATTTTGCAGTTGATCTTTATGTATGCCGGGACCGGTATCGACGACCTGAAAAGTGGTGACTCCGCAGCTGTAACCGATGCGAAAGACGATCTCGCCCGTGGCGGTAAATTTGACCGCATTGCCGAGCAGGTTAATCAATATTTGTCCGACCCGTTTTTCATCGCCGCGCACCCGCTGAGGTAGGGTGTTGACAATTTGACAGTAAAAAGACAGGCCCTTTTGTTCGGCTTGCGGCTTAAAAACGCTGACCAGATGTTCAATAAAACCCGGAAAATCGATAGCTTCCTGACGCAGTTCGAATTTGCGCGCTTCGATACGGGCAATATCCAGAATATCCTCGATCAGCGCGGATAAATGTTCGCCGTTACGCTTTAAAATATCCACCGCCTGCCGTCTATGCGCAGGTATGGTCGGGTCTTTCTGCAAAATATACGCGTAACCGACAATACTGTTTAACGGCGTGCGTATTTCGTGGCTCATGCTGCTAAGAAAACGGCTTTTCGCACTGTTAGCGCGATCCGCCATTTTGGTGGCTTGCTGTAACTTGGCGTCGGTTTTTTTATGTTCATCGATTTCCATCAGCAAACGCTGAGTCTGCTTGGCAATTTCTTCATGGGCAACGCGTCGGCTCTCGTCGTTCAGGATCAGCCACCAGGTGCATAAACCGATGAAGACCAGTAATGAGGCATAAACCTTAACAAAATTTGCCAGTAACAGGTTGAACGAAGGCAAGTAATGCTCGGCAACCAATAAATCCTGATAGTAAATAATCCCGACAAATACGCTGGTTAAAACGGCCAAAAACAAAAACAACAGACTAAAGCGTATCAAGCGCAGCCTGACGCTCAAATTCACCCAACCCGGCAGACAGCATTCCGCAAAGCTTTGAAGATAATCATCCAGGCGCAAGCCCGGCTTGCAGGCGTCCATGCAACGCGAGTCCAGCGTGCAACAGAGCGAACAAATACAGCCCTCATAGACGGGGCAATACGCCATATCTTCGCGCTCGAAATGATTCTCGCAAATACTGCAGCGACTGACTTGAGCCTGATTATTAAAGTGGATGTCACGCGCAAGATAACGCTGGCTCCCGTACAGCAGGGCGATACACGGAACCAACAGAAAGGCCAGACTCAAGGCAATAAACGCTGAAAATGCCTGTGCGAACGCGCCGAAAAATCCCAGATAGGCCAATATCGAAACTATCGAGGCGCATAAGGTGGACAGTATGCCGACCGGATTGAGATCCGGCAGGTAAGCGCGTTTGAACTCAACGGCTTTAGTGCTCAAGCCCAAAGGTTTGTTGATCAGTAATTCTGCGGCAACCGCGCTGATCCAGGCTATCGACATATTGGAAAACAACCCCAATACCTTTTCCAAAGCGCCGAATACGCCGAATTCCATCAGCAAAAGGGCGATCGAAACATTAAACACCAGCCATACCACCCGACCGGGATGACTGTGGGTCAGCCGCGAAAAAAAATTCGACCAGGCCAGCGAACCGGCGTAAGCATTGGTGACATTGATTTTGATCTGGGAAACCACCACAAACAAGGTAGTGACCGCTAAGGCTAACTCAGTATTGCCGAATAAGTCGCCGTAAGCCACCAGATACATTTGCGTAGGCTCATGCGCATGGATCGGCGCTATACCGTGACGAATGGCAAGATGGGCAAGCAAGGCTCCGCCCAGCTGCCTGGCCATGCCGAACAAAATCCATCCGGGGCCGGCGGTAATCGTAGCCAGCCACCAGCGTACCCGGTTTTTTTCGGTCAGCTCCGGCATAAAGCGCAAAAAATCCACTTGCTCGCCGATTTGCGCAACCATCGAAAAGGCGATGGTGGTCGCGCTGCCGAACATCAACCAGTTAAAACCCTGGCCGCTGCCGGCAATCCAAAAGTAGGTTTGCACCGTCAGCATCGCGTCCGGCTCACGAATGAATACCGCAATATAGGGCGTAATCAATAAAACCAGCCATAGCGGTTGGGTCCACATTTGCAAGCGGCTGATAGTGGTAATCCCAAAAGTCACCAAGGGAATGACGGTAACCGCGCTGATAATATGCGCGATGGCAATAGGGATATGAAAATACAGCTCGATAGCCAGAGACATGATCGAGGCTTCGAGCGCAAACAACGTGAACGTAAACGAGGCATAAATCAGTGAAGTGACTGTCGACCCGATATAGCCGAAACCTGCGCTACGGGTCATCAGGTCGATATCTATGTTGTAGCGGGCGGCGTAATAACTGATCGGGAAACTGGTGATAAAAATAATCAAGCCAACGGCCAGAATGGCCCAGAACGCATTGGTAAAACCGTAATTGATGGTTAGAAAACCGCCTATTGCTTCCAGAACCAGGAATGACGTAGAGCCGAACGCGGTATTGGCTACCTGAAATTCCGACCATTTGCGAAACGTGCGTGGTGCAAATCTAAGCGCATAGTCTTCCAGCGTTTCGTTGGCAACCCAGGCGTTATAGTCGCGACGAATTTTTGAGACACTTTGTCGGATACCGGTTTCCTCAATGGGTTTTATATGAATTCTGTGCTGTATAGGGCGTTCCGTGCGCACATTGGGAGCTTAGGTGCACACGGCACGCCCTATTACGCTCAATCACCGTTCCATGAAGCAATAACTACACCAGAGACCCTTAGCAATGGCCAATGCGCTAAACAGCACGTAGCAACAAAATCATCGATCCAATTTGGTGCAATAAGCTGTAACCATGCCCGATAACGACCGCTTGGCTCATAGCCGTTCATGGCCGAATTTTAAAATCACCGGCGTCCCCTAATTGTGAACTCCTCGTTCCCACGCGTTGCGCTCGTCGTTATACACAAGTCTGTTCAAGACCGCCATTTAGGCATGAAAGCTGAAATGGCGGCCCTGGATGTAGGCCGGAATGAGTCCGCCCGGCGTCAGCAAGGGCGGATGTTTCCGGCAATCGGAGCGCCGGAAACACCAGTCCTGCGCTTAACGCGCGGACAGGCTTATTCCGGCCTACGTCGAGATGTGTATAACGACGAG
>NZ_JAUXVR010000002.1 GCF_030680395.1 Methylobacter sp.
AGATTTTAGGTGACGATTCCCAACTAAGCGATCCAAGCGCTTGATTTTATGTTTGATAAACGTAGGCCCGGAAATCGCCCGACCCAGTGTCGTAATCGACACGGATGCGCCGGTCAAGCCGGCTCCGACCGCAATCATTAAGGCATTGAGTCGCGCAGCATGAAGGTTAGGGAGTGACTGTTTTAACAGAGCATGTAATGTGTTGATGATCGACATAAGATTTTCCTGCTGACGCATTTTTTCTGGCGAGAAAATCTTATTTTAGCGACACTCAGGCTTTAATTGGATAAAAAATACTAAATAGCACATTGTTTTATATCGATATTTCGTGGGGATACCTCAGAGTATGACCCCATTGATTTGGTCGCAGGTGAATTCAACCACGACATTTTGCGCATGTTGATGTCGGGCGTAAACAGCATGCTCGACCTACCGGGCTCGGATAGCCAAACTTAATACGCCAACTGCTCCAGCGTGATACCCAAAGCATCCGCGGCTTTTTGCAGCGTGGCTTTGCGCGGACGCTTGGCGGACTCAATCTGCGCGTAACCGGCTTGGCTGATACCCATCCGTTCTGCCATGTCGGTTTGAGTCAGCATCAGGTATTCACGCCAAGCTTGCAGCATACTGACCCCATCCATGATGCGCTTACCAACGACAGCGTTCGGAATCATGCCGGGACGGACAACGCCGGGCAGTTTAATAAAATCGGCATAGGGCAGCACTACAAACGCCGGTTTACCGTCGTTGTCTAAAATGGTTTGGTAGTTAGTAAGTGCGCTCATCGCGTTTTTTCACCTCTTCAATATCAATAATACGTACGGCGCCGTCGAACTCAAAAAACACCCGGAAATCACCCACCCGCAGGCGGTAGCTGTAGGCATGGTTAGTCAGCTTTTTAACGCCCTGGCAATTCGGAAAATCAACCAATACCTGCGCTTCGGTATAAATCCGCTGACGCATGGCGATTTCCTTGACCTTTTCAAGCTGCTTAAGGGCTTTAGGCTTCCAGCTGATTGTATTCATAAGTCAAATTATAAGTATTTTATAAGACTTGTCAAAGATAAAGGGCCGTAGGATGTGCTTCACTTTGTTTAGCGCATCCTACGTGCTTTTTGTTAATTAACCCCGTTACTTTGATTTTCGGTTGCTGGGGAGCAAGCGTTCATACTCATCTTTAACCGCCGCATAGCACTCACACACTCGCTTTTCAAGTTCGCGGCGTTTCAACACTGTAATCCGACCACGTGTGCGTATAATCAATTTAGCAGTTTCTAACTGACCAAGAACCAGGGTCACGCTCTCCCGGCGTATACCCAATAATTGCCCAATTCTAGCTTGCGTTATTACCACTTCATCGTCATGTAATCTATCCAAAGTCATCAACAGCCATCGGCAAACTTGCTGATCCAGATTATGATGTTGGTTGCATACTGCAACTTGGGATGTCTGAGCAAGTAAACCCTGCGTAAAAAGCAGGGCTACGTGTTGAAGTTTACCTCCTAACGAGAATTCTTGTTTCATCACTTTCCGGCTGAGTCGATAAGCATAACCTATGCTTTGCACTTCTGTGCTAGTAGGCAAGCTCTCACCTCCCATAAAAATGGAAATGCCAACTATACCCTCGTTTCCAACCAGAGCGGTTGAGCTTGTAGAGCCGTCTTCCAGGGCATAGACCAGCGAAACAATGCCAGAGGTCGGGAAATGCACAAAATTTACATGGTCACCTGACTCAGATATCGTCCATCCCAATGGCAACTGAACGAGCTTAAGCTCGGGTAACAAGCGATTGTATTCCGCGGCCGAAAGGGCTGCAAGGATGAAATTTTGCTTAGGATCTGGGGACGAATCATTTGTTATTATCGTTTGTGACATATTTTGATTGTCAAGTATAAAAACCGTCAAATTGGCGTAAGAAAGACTGCATTAATATATTAATTCATACATTTAGGCTAGCGAAACTTTGCTTTGACTATCGTTGTCCTCAGCAAATGTGGATTTATTCATAAATTAAGTCTAACCGCCAACGTCAGGGCCGTAGGATGCGCCAAGGTACCAAGCGCATCAATCGCGAATGATGCGCTTCACTTTGTTTAGCGCATCCTACGAGACTGCCTTAAGCCGCCCGCAATTCCTCATGCAAAATCTTGCGTAAAAGTTCAGCAGTAAGCGGGGCCGATTCTGGCGACAGTCTGACGCGCAAAGCCTCGTTAATCAGGGTTTGATAGCCCTTGCCACTTTCTGCGGCACGTCTCCTGGAACGCCGCAAGAATATCGTCATTCAAAAAATAGTAATGCAAATCAATGGAAAATCAATGGGGTCAGATTTGCGGTCAATGCTGTTGACTTAAGCAAAACGCCCCCTATCTCTGTGGCACGTGTTTTATGTCAATGGTCAACAGAAATGAATACCCCCGTTATCCACAGTTTTTATAGCCAACTCATCGGTCTTTTGCCTGCCTTTCGTCAAACGGTTGGAAAACTGAAAAAGGAACATTTTACTCGGAGCCGCAAACTCCCCCTCTCCAGACTTATTGTGACTCTCCTACATTTAACGGCAAGCGGTTCGCGCCATGAAGGCGTGGACATTAAATTAAGCGGTTTTTTCAACCTGTCGCGGCGTGGTGGACTTTGGCCGGAAGCTCAAACACCCCATCGTAGCGCACTGACCAAGGCTCGCAGCAAAGTCAGCTGGGAAACGTTTGCCGAGCTTTTTGCGTAAAGCCGTTGATTTGGCGTATCAAGAATTCCCGCAACGCGACGAATATACGTGGCGCGGCCTGTCAGTGTTTGCCTTCGACGGCTCCAAATAGTCGCTGCCGGCCACCGCCGAACTCCGCAAGACATTCGATCCGGACAGCGGACTGGACAAGCCGGGCAAGGGCCA
>NZ_JAUXVR010000001.1 GCF_030680395.1 Methylobacter sp.
TACGAACGCAAAGGGGTATGCGATTTGATGATGATCTGCGAGCCCAAACAGGGATTCCGCCAAGTGGACGTCACCGATCGGCGCACCAAAATCGACTTCGCCCACAGCATGAAACATGTGGCCGAACTCTATCCTGAAGCCTCCGTGATCCGTGTGGTGCTGGATAACCTCAATACCCATAAAGTGGCGTCCTTGTATGAGGCTTTCCCCGCCGAGCAAGCGCGAACTTTGGCACGCAAACTGGAGTTCCACTACACGCCCAAGCACGGCAGCTGGTTGAACATCGCCGAAATCGAATTGGCCGTCTTGTCGAACAGCTGCCTGTCGCAGCGGATACCGGACAAAGAGCGTCTACGCCGTGAAATTGAAAAATTTTATCCGCTCTTGCGTTTCGGGAGGGGTGCATAATGGCTTACATTCGCCCTTTAGCAAACGGAAACTTCCGCGCCGATGTCAGAATGACTGTTCAGGTTGGGCCAGAGTATGCAATGCTATCAATATCGGCCTCAGATAGTGCCAACAATTGCGCCTGATCCATGTACGGAATGGTTTTTATACTATGTTCGATTTTTTCCGCCCAGGCTTGGGCAATTGATTCGGAAGAGAAGGTTTTGTTTTTGACAATGCTTTTCATGCGAACATCGGCGCGGAAGTTTCCGTTTGCTAAAGGGCGAATGTAAGCCATTATGCACCCCTCCCGAAACGCAAGAGCGGATAAAATTTTTCAATGGCATGAGATACCAAACCGGCATCAAATTGAAATAGATTTTTTGGAGTATAGTTGTCGATTAATCGGCAATGATTGCCGGAAACGACTAATTGATTGTCAGCCCAGAATTGGACTGCTTTGGATTGGATCTTGCTGGTTCATTACGCCACCTCATTGAGCAATTATGCAGAAGTGCGCCTAAATTTGCGCCTAACTGCGTTTTACATTGCTTCAACTCGACGGGCAATCTGTTTAACTCCTTGATTAACAAGGTTCTTTGGTGGTGGGTCGTGCGCGATTCGAACGCGCGACCATCGCATTAAAAGTGCGGTGCTCTACCGGCTGAGCTAACGACCCAACAAAGATTGCCTATTATACTGATTAATCTGATTATGGCAACTTTTTTTTAGATTGATTGATATTGCGTTGGATCTTTTATTCCCGCACCCATAAATCCAGCCGCTCTCAGACGACAAGCATCACATACTCGGCATGCGCGCCCCTGCTCATCAGCAGAATAACAGGAGACCGTGTGCCGGTAATCGACGCCCAATTCAATGCCCTGCTTAATGATTTCTGCCTTGCTCAGAGCGATCAGTGGGGTATGTATCGTGAAATGCTCACCTTCTACACCAGCCTTAGTCGCAAGGTTCGCTAATTGCTGAAATGCTTTGATAAATTCAGGCCTGCAATCAGGGTAACCGGAATAATCTACGGCATTAACACCAATAAAAATGTCCGTTAGATTTAAAACTTCCGCCCAACCTAATGCAAAGGACAGGAAAATGGTGTTTCTTGCCGGCACATAGGTTACCGGTATCCCTTCCTGTGGCGTGTGAGGCACGGCAATGTGCTCATCGGTCAGCGCAGAACCGCCAATCGAACTTAAGCCAAGCTTGATGATTTTATGATCTTCAACTTGATAATCTGCGGCTATCTGCGCAGCCGCGATGAGCTCGGCATTATGCCGCTGACCGTAATCAAAGCTTAAGGCATAACATTTGAATCCCTGCTTTTTTGCAAGAGCAAGTACGGTAATTGAATCTAATCCGCCGGATAGAAGTATTATGGCTTTTTTCTGCATGTCGGTTTACTTACCTTGGGCGTCATCCCAAAGTATTTTATGTAGTTGAAGTTGAAAACGAACAGGTAACCTGTCCTTTAGAATTTTTTCGGCAAGCTCGGTTGGGTTTTGCTGACCCATCACCGGTGAAAACAATATTTCACAAAGATTAGGCAAATCATATTCTGTTAAAACGGATTTTGACCAGTCGTAGTCTTCGCCGTTACCGATAACGAACTTAACTTGGTCTTTTGGGGTTAGGTATTCGATATTTTGATACCGGTTTCTGCTTAATTCCCCCGAGCTGGGCGTTTTAAAGTCCATGACTTTAATAACGCGCTGATCGACTTCCGACACATCAAGCGCACCACTGGTTTCAAGCGAAACAATATAGCCTTTATCGAGTAGCCTAGTCATTAACTCAAGACAGCCCGGCTGCGCCAAAGGTTCGCCACCGGTTACAGTAATATACTGAGTTCCGTACTGTTCAGCTTGCGCAATGATTGCATCAATTCCTATTTTTTCACCGCCAGTGAAAGCATAGGCCGTATCGCAATAAACGCATCTTAATGGACAGCCGGTGAGTCGAATAAATACGGTGGGTAGACCTACCGTATTCGACTCACCCTGTAACGAATAAAAAATTTCAGTTATGCGTAATAAACTCACAACTATTGTTTAACATCATCAAGTAACAGTAACTTCTTCGTCGCCAAACGGGCCGCTGTCGAACCGGGAAAATCTGCAGTAACGCGCGTTAAATATTCACGCGCCTTTACTGCGTTTTTCTGCTCAACCTCGATAGAACCCAGTTTTAATAAAGCATCCGGCACTTTTGAGCTCTCCGGATAATTCTCAATCACGCCATTAAAAGCTTTACGCGCTGACTCAATATCCTGGTTAACCCTGTAGGCCTCACCTAGCCAATATTGGGCATTATTCGCATACTCACCCTTTGGATTTTTACCCAGCAATGCATTGAATTCAGTAATTGCATGCGCGGTATGGCCGTTTCTTAATGCTTCATATGCTTGTTGATATTGCTGTTTTTCATCGCCTGATGTTTGCACTGCACCCTGTTTTTGTACGGGAGCCTGCTTAACCTCTGGAACTGCGGACGAATCCGCAACCGGAGGCTCGACCACCTTAGCTTCGGATCCAGCTGAACTCTCTTGCGCTGGGGGACTTTCAGTAGCCGACGATTTAACACCTTCAGTTTTTTTCTCAAGACTCTGCATCCGCTCATCAAAATCAGAATACATTGTACTTTGAGACTTTTTCATCTCGGCAATAAGATTTGTCTGCTCTTCTACCTTGCCTGTCAGTTGTTGCACTTCAGATTGTAACTGCTCAATCCGTCCCATCATCTCATACAGGGCATTAGCCGACGAAGGCTTTGCAACACTGACCTCACCTGCTGGATACATTGAGTTATCAATAACCGGCGGCAAAGATTCCGCATGGACAGAGCTGCAGACACACAGCAACATGACAAGTCGAGCTTTCATTTATTTACCTTGATAAACTATCTCAACGCGACGATTAAGCTCCCAGGACGCTTCATCATGCCCTAATGACGCAGGCTTTTCTTCGCCGTAGCTAACGACTTGTAGCTGACCGTCAGTAACGCCTTGAACTCTCATCATACTGACTATGGATTTTGCGCGTTGCTCACCCAATGCAATATTGTACTCACGAGAGCCGCGCTCATCGCCATGACCTTCCATAACGACACGTTGATCAGGATGTGCCACCAGATATTGTGCATGAGCGGCAATAACCGGAACAAAATCATCCTGAACCTGGCTGCTGTCCAACATAAAATAGATAGTACTTTTTGACAGCGGGTTGTTCGGATCACTGAATTCAGGACCTATTCCGGCATTGGGGTACATTCCCGAAGCATTCATTTCCGACCCGGATAAGCCTGATCCATTATTTAAACCACTGGTTGAGGCATCGTTAATACCACTGGCAGTATTTTGAGTACCGTCAGTAAGACTTGCATCTTGTTCATCTTCACTACAACCCGATAAAATTACCGCGCTTATTGCCAATGCCAATACTGTTTTATTCAATTTCATTTTTAATTTCCAAAAAGTAATCTATTAATTCAAAAAATCGTGTTGTGCCCAACCGACCTAGGGTGACCATGCCGGTTCGCGGATTTCACTGCTATCAAACACCAGCTTCTGTTGCATTTTACCATCCAATGATACGGCCGATAAGTAACCTGCATTGCCTTTTCGCGAAGCATACAAAATCATACTGCCATTCGGCGCGAAACTTGGGGATTCATCCGATCGACCATCAGTAATCACATTAACCGACTTGGTTGCCATATCCATAACGGCAATACGATAATCGCTGCCGTTCCCGTGTACCATGGCTATGCTTTTGCCGTCCGGTGAAAAACTGGCTCTGGCATTATAATTTCCTGAGAATGTCAGCCTTTTTTCGTCTCCACCTTGGCTTGACATAATATACAACTGTGGCTTTCCTCCCCGATCCGAGGTAAAAACAATACTGCTGCCGTCAGGAGACCAAGTTGGCTCGGTATCAATTGCAAAACTTTTAGTCAATTTAGTTAAAGAGCGCGTCATCAGATTTAAGATAAAAATATCGGGATTGCCATCTTTAGATAACGTCAAAGCCAACTTTGCTCCATCGGGCGACCAGGAAGGCGCGCCATTGATACCGGGGAATTCGGCAACTCTCGCTCTCTCTCCGGTAGCCAAGGTCTGGATATAAATTGCGGCTGATTTTTTCTCAAATGACACGTAGGCTATTTTTCTACCATCAGGCGACCACGCTGGAGACATCAAGGGTTCCACAGATGAGGCTATTGTTTGCGCATTAAAGCCATCGGCATCTGAAACTTGCAGCTTATGGTTACTTTGCTTGCCCTGCCTGCTGCTGGTAATGTAAGCAATCCGACCGCTGAAAACACCTTTCTTACCGGTTAACTTCTCAAAGATAAGATCACTGATATGGTGAGCTGTTCTGCGCAACTCGGCTGCTGATGATGTCATCCGGTAGCCCATCAGTTGTTCGCCCTTATAGACGTCAAACAACTGAAACTGAACATTATACTGACCATGATCTTCAATCACCTGGCCGATAACCAGATAGTTCTGGCCTAAAGCCTGCCAGTCCTTAAACTGAACAGCCTCTGCAGTACTCGGTTTAGCCGGCATACTTTGCTTATCCAGCGTTTTAAAATATCCGCTACGACCCAAATCTGCATCAACGACAAAACTAACATCAACCGGGACGCCGGATGCCCCTTGCATACCAAAAGGAACTACTGAAATAGGCAATGCACTCTCAATACCTTCGGTAATTTCAATCGTCAGTTCTGCATAACTACTTGGCACATAGAAACTAACCAGACCAATCAACAAAATTTTTCTAAAAAAACTCACTTGTTCACCTCAGTAATTTAACTGAAAAAAGACCATTAAATGATTGACGTTAATACTCATCAACGACATTTTTGTGATAATAATACCTTGTTTCTGATTACCTGGAACGGTCTGGATCAAACAAAAACTTAAATGTCTTAAATTCTTTAGCAGACAGCTCCTTATCTTTAGGTACTGGAAGCGGCGATGCTTTATGAACGGCATTTTCCGCTGAGCGGTCAAAAATCGCATCACCGCTGGAAGTAACCACCACGGCATCTATCACAGTACCATCGGACATCAATCTGACCTGAATTGTACACTTTAAACCTTCTGTGGAAGAAACCGGTCTAATCCAGCTCTGGGCTACTTTTTGCCGAATGGCTGCGGCGGCTGTTTTTATCGCTAATTGATCTTGTTCTGCATCCATTCTCGCCTGCTCTGCTTCCATCCTTGCTGCCTCGGCCCTTTCTGTTTCTGCTTTTGCTCTAGCGGCTTCAGCTCGCTCTGCTTCGACCTTGGCTTGTGCAGCAGCTTCGGCTTTCGCTTTTTCTGCTGCAGCTTTTGCTTTAGCCGCTTCCGCTTGTTCTGCTGCCGCTTTCGCTTTAGCGGCTTCAGCCTGTTTTGCGGCGGCCTTGGCTTGTGCGGCGGCCTCGGCTTTCGCTTTGGCGGCTTCGGCCTGCTTTGCTTCGGCCTTGGCTTGTGCGACGGCCTCGGCTTTCGCTTTGGCGGCTTCGGCCTGCTTTGCTTCGGCCTTGGCTTGCTCGGCGGCCTCGGCTTTCGCTTTGGCGGCTTCGGCCTGTTTTGCTTCAGCCTTGGCTTGCTCGGCGGCCTCGGCTTTCGCTTTGGCGGCTTCGGCCTGTTTTGCTTCGGCCTTGGCTTGTGCGACGGCCTCGGCTTTCGCTTTGGCGGCTTCGGCCTGTTTTGCTTCGGCCTTGGCTTGCTCGGCTGTCTCGGCTTTCGCTTTGACGGCTTCGGCCTGCTTTGCTTCGGCCTTGGCTTGCTCGATAGCTTCGGCTTTCGCTTTGGCGGCTTCAGCCTGCTTTGCTTCAGCCTTGGCTTGCTCGGCAGCTTCGGCTTTCGCTTTGGCGGCTTCGGCCTTGGCTTTTTCTGCTTTCGCCTGCTGAGTTGCCCGCTCGGCTTCCTGATTAGTTTCCGTTTCCGGTTTTATTTTCTCTTCAACAGGATTTTCAGTCGCCTTTACAGGCTCTGCGGTTACCTCGGCGGGGTTCTTAACCTGACTTTCATCGACAATTTCAGCATGAATAATTTCCGGCGCGGATTCCGATTCCGTTTTATCTGGTTTTAATAAAGCACTTAAGGCAAACAGGCCTAGAATCGTAAGATGCAAAGCCAGAGCCAGAATGATTGGCCATGAAAATTTCTTTTTATTACTATCCATTGAAATCTATTATTCGCCCGACTTGGTCATTAAGCCTACTCTGGACACCCCGGCATTTTTTAATCCCGCCATCAACGTAACCACGACACCATAATCAATGCCCTTATAAGCCCCGATCAGAACTTGGGTTTTCGGTTTCTGGCTTAATACCGCCATCACCCGGCCTTCGATTTCTTCCGGCTGTACCAGCTCAGGCTCTTTATCATCAATGGTAATAAAATATTGGCTCTGTTCGTTAATCGACACAACAACCGGCAAATTATCACCTTCCGATTCCACGGTTGCGGATTCGGCTTGCGGAAGCTCGACTTGCACCCCTGTCTGTAACATTGGCGTGGTGATCATGAAAATAATCAACAGCACTAAAGTCACGTCAATGTAAGGAACTACATTGATCTCTGCCATGGGCTTTCGGCGCCCGTTTTTTCTACCCATTTGTGGCGCGCTCATTTTTGGTGTGCCTGCCTTTGCAACAATACGACGAACTCTTCAACAAATAACTCATATCGACCGGTCAATCTGTCCAGCCGAGTGGAAAAGCGGTTATACGAAATAACGGCGGGAATCGCGGCAAACAGGCCAATGGCTGTTGCAATCAATGCTTCGGCAATACCCGGTGCGACTTGCGCCAAAGTCGCCTGTTTGACATTACCCAACGACATAAAGGAATTCATGATGCCCCATACCGTACCGAATAAACCGATGTAGGGACTGATCGAACCGACCGTGGCAAGAAATGCTAAATGCTCATCGAGCCGTTCCAATTCACGCGATAATTCAATTCGCATAACGCGTTGCGCACTTTCCACCTGCACACCGGGTTCTACATTGCCGGCTTGCCGCATCCGGGAGAACTCTTTGTATCCGGCAAGAAATATTTTTTCTATGCCTTCCGGCTCAAAATCTTTTGCTGCCAACTTTCTATAAAGCTCCGCCAATACCACACCAGACCAAAACTGTTCTTCAAATTCGTCAGTGATTTCAACTGCCCGATTGAGTTCTTTGCGCTTGGTAAAAATAAATGTCCACGATGACACCGATGCCGATAATAATATCAACATGACGAATTGAACAACAAAGCTGGCTTCTTTAACTAAATGGAAAATCGATAAATCAGTATTCATTTCTTGTGTGCTCTAAAATTGCTCTAAATAAGGTTTCTGGAATAGCTTTAGGACGCATGGTTTGTGCATCCAAACAGGCAATTCGAACACTGCCCTTGCATAAAACATCATCACCTCGGGTAATGACTTGTTCAAAAGTAAGACTGGCTTTTTTAGCGAGACTCACCTTCGCACTAACTTGTAATTGTTCATTGAACCGGGCCGGACTCAAATAATCGATCTGCACGGAACGCACAACAAAAATAATACTTTCATTAGCGATCAGTTCGTCCTGCTCATAACCCATTGCCCTGAGCATTTCGGTTCTGGCCCGCTCGAAAAACTTCAGATAATTGGCATAAAACACCACCCCACCTGCATCGGTATCTTCGTAATAAACGCGTACCGGCCAGACAAAATCTCTCATATACTGTTTAGCATATCTTGCGTCTGATTATTCAAACAAATCTTCAGACACTCCCAATTGCTTTGGAGGCTGCAAGCCAAAATGCAAATAAGCATTCTGGGTGACCACACGGCCACGGGGGGTACGCATAATAAACCCCTGTTGCAGCAAATACGGCTCCACTACGTCTTCAATAGTGCCCCGCTCTTCACTGATAGCAGCGGCCAGCGTATCCAACCCTACCGGCCCTCCGGCAAAGCTTTCAATCATGGTTAACAGCAGTTTGCGGTCTAATGAATCAAAACCGTTATTATCGACTTTCAACATTTCCAATGCCTGAAAGGACAGTTCTTCAGTAATCGTGCCATTGCCTTTTACTTCCGCAAAATCCCGCACCCTACGTAACAATCTATTGGCAATTCGGGGGGTGCCGCGAGAACGACGGGCTATTTCATAAGCGCCGCGCTGCTCCATCGCGATACCCAACACATTAGCTGAACGCGCCACGATACTCGCCAGCTCATCAACTGTGTAAAACTCCAATCGCTGAACAATGCCAAAGCGATCTCGCAACGGCGAGGTCAGCAATCCGGCACGGGTAGTCGCGCCAACCAAGGTGAAGGGCGGCAAATCCAGCTTGATGGAGCGCGCGGCGGGACCTTCGCCAATCATGAGATCAAGCTGATAATCTTCCATAGCCGGATACAAAATCTCTTCAACCGCCGGACTCAAGCGATGAATTTCATCGATAAACAACACATCATGGGGTTCAAGATTGGTCAACAATGCCGCAAGATCACCGGCTTTATCAAGCACAGGGCCCGATGTTTGGCGAATTTTAACACACATTTCGGCCGCTATGATATTAGCCAGCGTGGTTTTGCCCAAACCGGGAGGGCCGAAAATCAACACATGATCCAACGCTTCTTGCCGCGCCGTTGCCGCCTGAATAAAAATCTCCATTTGCTCGCGCAATTCTTTTTGGCCGATATAATCGGCCAAGCGTTTGGGTCGAATAGCCCGATCCTGACGCTCTTCATCCGAGTGACTATGAGCGGTAACCATGCGATCGCTTTCAATCATCTTATCGTACCCTGTAGCGCAAGCCTGATAATGTCTTCACAACTTTTACCTTCAGCGCTGATATTTTGCACCATCTTACCGGCATCCAGCGGCTTATAGCCGAGTGAACACAAAGCACTGATAGCTTCCTGTTTGGGATTATTGAGTGGGCGGACTTTATCGACGCCAGTCACTGATAAGTCGGCTGAATCGGATGAATTAGCCAGATCCGGCAACCTGTCGCGCATTTCGATAACCAGGCGTTCGGCCGTCTTTTTACCTACTCCCGGCAAGCGCACCAATGCTTGCGTATCATTATTATGTATGCAGCGATGAAATTCTTCAGCGCTCTGGCCCGATAAAATCGTCAAAGCCAGCTTAGGTCCGACACCATTGACCTTGATCAGGGTTCTAAACATCGAGCGATCCGCTTCAGTAGAAAACCCGAATAAAATATGTGCATCTTCCCGAACCACCAGATGAGTATGCAATACTACCTCTGCACCGATGGCAGGCAGATTATAAAAAGTCGTCATCGGCGCCTCAACTTCATAGCCGATACCGTTCACATCAAGCATTAAAAATGGCGGCGATTTATGCGCCAGTTTGCCGCGCAGAAAACCGATCACCGCAACAAGCCCTGCTGTAAACGCTGTGCAGTTTGCTGATAATGGGCATGACAAATACTGATACCCAACGCATCGCTGGCATCGATTTGTAACTCGCCTTGAATATTTAACAGAATTTTCACCATGTGCTGAACCTGAGTTTTTTCGGCGCTGCCTTTTCCCACTACGGCCTGTTTGACTTGCCTGGCAGCATATTCAAACACCGGCAAACCGGTGGTCTGGAACGCACAAATTGCCGCGCCTCTAGCCTGACCCAGTTTAAGCGCGGAGTCGGCATTTTTATGCATAAACACCTGTTCTATGGCCATTTGTTCAGGTTGATAGCGTTCGACAACGTCCAGAATACCGTCAAATATTTGTTTGAGCCGGTCGGGAAAATAATCGGCTTTAATATGAATACTACCGCTGGCTATGTATTTATAACCGCGCGACGAGTCTTCTATAATGCCGTAACCGGTTATTCTCGATCCCGGATCTATCCCTAAAATTCGCATCAGCTACGGTAAACTATCAATCCAGGCCTTCCATAATTTCGTCGCTGATATCCGCGTTGGAATAGACATTCTGCACGTCATCCAGATCTTCCAACCGGTCTATCAAGCGCATCATTTTTTCGGCGCCCTCGGCATCCAGTTCGGTCATCGTTGCCGCCTGCATCGTGACTTCGGCATTATCCGGCTCAAAGCCTGCGGCAACCAAGGCGTCTTTGACTTCCAGATAACTTTCCGGCGTGGTCATCACATCAACCGAGCCGTCGTCATTGACGATGACATCTTCCGCCCCGGCTTCCAAAGCGGCCTCCATCAGCGCATCTTCATCAACGGAAGGCGCATAACTGAGAATACCGATCTTACTGAACATGTAGGCAACAGAACCGTCCGTACCCAAGTTGCCGCCCGCCTTGGAAAAAGCATGGCGGACTTCACCGACAGTACGGTTACGGTTATCGGTTAAACAATCAACCATAACCGCTGTACCGCCGGGGCCGTAGCCTTCATAGCGAACGACTTCGTAATTAACGCCTTCCAGCGCGCCGGACGCTTTTTTGATCGCGGTATCGATAGTATCGCGGCGCATATTCGCACCCAAAGCTTTATCTACCGCAGTGCGTAAGGCCGGGTTGCTCGCCGCATCCGGCCCGCTGGTTTTTACCGCCACCGTAATTTCCCGCAACATTTTAGTGAAAATTTTTCCACGTTTGGCATCCTGCCCAGCTTTGCGATGCTTGATATTAGCCCATTTACTATGCCCAGCCATTGTCTCTCTCTTAAAAATAGTTAAATGTGAATTCGCAATTACTCAGCAACCGGAAAAAGGATTTTATAGGCACAAGACGAAAGGCAAAGGGCGAAGATTTTTTGCCTTTCGTCCTTGCCTTTTTATCCGCTAAATAACTACCAAGCTTATAAAATATGCGCCAATATAGAAACCAAGCTCGGTTCGGCGCTGTAAAAATCGGCTTGCTCACGGACAACCGGTCGGTCGACCACGCCGCCAAAGCCAATCACAAAGGCTCCGGCCTGTTTGGCTTCCATGTCGGTTTTGCCGTCGCCTATCATGACCAGCGAACCTTGCGACTTAAGCAACCGCCTGCAAATCTCGGCTTTCCCGCCCGATCTGGCCAACGGCGATTCCTGATCATAATCGCGATAACTGCCATCCTCATTGAAATAAATATCGACGGCGTGAACCTGGGCCTCAGGCAAACCTAAATACCTTGCCAGCGGCAAAATAGCCTGACGGATTCCGCCGCTAATAATATGCAGTTCCTTGTCCGGAGCTGTTAAAGCTTCAAACACGTCTTTAACGCCATCGACTATCTGTTCGATATACAAATCGGCCAGCCAGTTGATGCTGTCCCGATCCGGCCTGATCAACGATAAACGTCTCTCATAAACCGCTTCCAGCAACACCTCGCCATTCATCGCCGCATCGGTCAGTCTGGACATTTCCTCGCCCAAACCGACACGTCCGGCGAGTTCGTCTATGCCTTCTATTTTGCTTAACGTGCTGTCACAATCGAAGCAGATGACATCAAAACTCATAAGTTGATCTGGATAGCCTTATACACGGCGGGGATATGACAGAGTTGCTGCAACAAATCGTCGGTTAAAGGTTCGGAAACGCTGATAACCGCCATCGCCCGCTGCAGCACATCAGCTGTACCTACCTGCATTCTGGTGATATTGATGTCCGCATTACCCAGCACACTGCTGATTGCCGATATAACGCCCGGCTTGTCGTCATGCTGTGTCACTAATAATGTTCCTACCGGCACCACTTCAATATCAAACTGGTCGATGCAAACCAAACGCGGATGACATCCGCCCAACAAGGTTCCCGCCAGCGTAATTGTATGATCCGCACAATGCCCGGTAACCCGGATCAGCGATAAATAATCCTGGGTTTCTTCGGTTTTCGATTCGACCAGAGCAATACCCTGACGTTTGGCAATATTTTCGGCATTAACCCGGTTTACCGGTGTAGAAAATTGCCCGCTTAACACACCGATCAGGGTAGCGACTGAAACCGGCCGCACCTCAACTTCCGCAGCCCGACCCATTAACGCCACTTCTATTTTTTCTATCGGCTTGGTCGCCAGGCCAACTAACACTTTGCCCAAGATATTGGCCAGCGTCATAAATTCATGGGATTTTTTCAACTCTTCCGCAGACACTCGGGGCAGATTCAAGGCGTTAACAGCTTCCCCGGTCTTTAAAAACGTGACCGCCTGCCGGGCAATTTCAACGCTCACCGCCACTTGCGCTTCACTGGTTGATGCGCCCAAATGCGGGGTAAAAACGATATTATCCAGCTCCAGCAGCGGCGAATCGGCAGGTGGTTCATTTTCGTAAACATCAAGTGCCGCACCAGCTATTCGGCCGTTTTTCAAGGCATCATACAGTGCCGTCTCGTCAATCAAACCGCCTCTGGCGCAATTGATAATCATCGTCTCTTTTTTCATCATCGCCAGCTGAGCGCTGCCGATAACATTGCGGGTTTTTTCAATCAATGGGCAATGCAAGGTCAAATAATCCGCCCTGCTTACCAGCTCGTCCAGACTGACCGATTCAACACCCAGATCTTCAAATATTTCAGGAGCAACAAATGGATCATAGGCAATCACCTGCATTTTTAAGCCAAAACCGCGCTGTGCGACGATCCGCCCGATGGTACCGAAACCGAGTACAGCCAGTGTTTTATGAGCGATTTCCGAACCCATCAACTTGGAGCGTTCCCATTTTCCGGCGCGAACCGAGCGGTCTGCGGTCGGCAAATGCCGACTCAGCGACATCATGTGCGCAATGGCCAATTCGGCAGTCGTGGTCGCATTGGCATCCGGCGTATTCATGACAATGATCCCCAGCTCCGTTGCTGCGGGTATATCGACATTATCGACACCGATACCGGCGCGACCTATCAGCTTAAGGTTCTTTGCCGCCTGCAAAACCTTTTTTGTTACCTGTGTGTCGCTACGAATCAACAACGCATCGTAATCACCGATGAGATTGCAAAGCTGATCCTCATTAAGCCCCGTTTCAATATGTATTTGTATGCCGGGCTGATCATTTAAATAATTGATACCCGCTTCTGCTAATTTGTCGGAAATAAGGATTTTTTTCAAAGGAATGTACCGGAAAAGGCTATGCGTTAAAAACATGTAGTTTAACAGGTTTACTCGCAGGGCACTTGTACCCTGCGGTTATAAATGGCTTTTTACAATCTCCCAGATAATTCTATGGCTTAGTTTCCATGAAAATAACCATCTGGAGAGGCTTGGCGCGCCGGTTTTGCGGGTACAGATGTCGACAAGTCCGTCGGCATGGAAGATGACATGTCCTCCAGTGGCGGTAAGCGTTCATAGATCGCTATAGGTTCTCCACTCTGCTCCTTAAGTACTTTGTTTAAAACTTGCTGGTCGAAATCAGGCACTTCCTGCGCCGCATCAACTCCCGCATACTCACGATCCCTGCCGATATTATTGGCTTTTTGGATTAATCCTAGCGCCACGGCAAAGCGCTGATCCAATGTTGTTTCTTCACCTTCCAGATCAGGATGCGCTTCCACATAAAGAACATTGTTCAGCCAACCAACCTTGATAGGCTGTTTAACAATATAAACCGGCGTTCCGACTGAAACCATGTCATATAACGCCTCAACATCTTCAGGATACATGCGAACGCAGCCATGCGTTATCTGCATGCCTATGCCATGAATTTTATCAATATCGGTACCGTGTATCCGGTATTCTCCAGGCAAAGCCAGATGCAGTGCGCGTGTGCCCAGAGGATTATGCGGCCCCGGCGGAACAACAAGAGGCAGAGGGTCGCCATTCGCCGCATGTTCGCGTCTTATTGACTCGGGCGGATGCCATGCAGGATTCATGATTTTTCGCGCGACTTTGGTTTTACCCAACGGCGTCTTCCAATCCTGCCTGCCAACACCGTGCGCATAAGACATAACCTGCTGAGGCGCCTGACCCTTTTTAGTCGGCGGGTAATAATACATGCGGTATTCGGAGATATTTAGAGTAATTCCATTACGAGGCGAATCCGGCAAAATACGTCTATTGGATAAGCGAACAATCTCGCCTTTTTTAACCAGCCAGCGATCCACGTCCGGATTCAACCTGACTATTTCTGTTTGCCCCAGAAGAAAGCGGCGCGCCACATCCAATAAGGTTTCGTTCTGGTCTGCGCGAGTTAAAGCCATACCATCAGGATATTGAGTGATTACGCTATCACTGCTGTTTTCAGGCATTGCATAGGTCGTAGCGTTTGCATGGCCGCCAATGACGGACAGTAAGAGTGTAAAAGCAAGTAGTGCGCGAATGTTCATTGCGATAAGTTTCTCAGAAAACACAATATAAAAAAATAATAACTCTCTTCAGCAACCAACGTTGTTTGCCAGTTGTAGCTGCGGATTTATCCCCATCTACAGGCAATCCCCAGGTAATTACTCAAGATCTGCCTACCTAAAAAAACCGCTTATATTATCATGCAAGGCCGACACACGCATAATTTTGCTGATTTCATGGACTTGTTTTGGGGATTATCGCTATTGCCCCTATAATCCAGCCAATACAACACTTTACCTACACCATCTACTTTCAACTAAATAACAAGAGCTCCAGATGTCCATTCAAATTTTTCGCAGCAAACACGTTACTTCCGATGATGACGCAGGCAGCGGCCTCAAGCGTTGCCTGTCTAAATGGGATCTGGCCTTTCTCGGCATAGGCGCAATTATCGGCACCGGTATCTTCGTGCTGACCGGAGTCGCCGCCGCCACTCAATCCGGACCTGCCGTGATGCTGTCATTTGTCATCGCCGGATTCGCCTGCGCTTTCGCCGCCTTGTCTTATGCCGAATTATCCGCCTCGGTCGGCGGCTGCGGCAGCGCCTATGGCTACAGCTATGTGGCTTTCGGCGAGATATTCGCCTTTATTATCGGCTGGGACTTGCTGCTGGAATACAGTCTTGCCGTAGCGACCGTCGCCAACGGCTGGTCAGGCTATTTCAATAACGCACTGACCGCCATCGGCATACCGTTGCCGGAAATGCTGACCAAATCCCCCAAACTCGGTGGCCTGATTAACCTGCCCGCATCCGCCATTATTCTGATACTGATGATGCTGTTGATCATGGGCGTAAAACACAGCGCCAAAGTCAACAACGCGATGGTGTTTGTCAAGCTGTTGACCATCACTGTCTTCATTGCCGTTGCCGCATTCAACGTCCACCCGGAAAACTGGCATCCGTTCATGCCATTCGGCTGGTTTCAAACCCTGCCTGACGGCAAAACCACCGGCGTTCTGGCCGGCGCATCACTGGTATTTTTCGCCTACGTCGGCTTCGATGCCGTATCCACCGCCGCCGAGGAAGCCAGTAATCCGCAACGCGACCTGCCTTTTGGTATCGTCACCTCGCTGGGTTTTTGCACTGTCATCTACATCCTGGTATCCGGCCTGCTGACCGGTGTCGTCAACTACACCGAGCTGAACGTATCCTCGCCTGTCGCTCACGCCCTGAATCTGCTCGGTTACAACTGGGCGTCGGCGCTGATCTCAACCGGCGTTATTGCAGGTCTTACCACCGTCATGCTGGTGCTGTATTACGGACTGACCCGGATCATCTTCGCGATGTCCCGCGACGGCCTGCTCTCACCCTTCTTTAGCGAAGTGAACCCAAAAACCCAAACCCCGGTGCGCGTCATCGTACTGTGCGGCATCATCATGGCGATAGCCGCGGGCTTCATACCGCTCGGCGATCTGGCTGAACTGGTCAACATCGGCACTCTGGCCGCGTTTGTGCTTGTGTGCTTAGGCGTATTGGTGCTGCGCATCACCAAACCGGACATGAAACGCCCGTTCCGTTCACCGTTCAGTCCGTTATTTCCCGTGCTGGGCATGTTGTCCTGCACCGCATTGATGGCATTTTTGCCCTCGCTAACATGGCTGCGCTTCGTGATCTGGCTGGTTATTGGCTTGATTGTGTATTTTTCTTACTCTGTGCAGCATAGTAAGTTGGCGACGACGGATTAAGCTGACTTGGCTTGATAGGGTACGCTGTGAGTGACGCTCATTCACTGGTAGGCGTAGCGCACCCTATCCACAACCTCTAAGCCGTGGACGGAAAATAATAGATTGTATTACCGTATTCGGCCATAAAAGACGATAAAGAACTTCAAGTTAATGGCAGATAAAAGCCAAAAAACTGCCATTTCCTTGACGATGCAGCAACGCAAAGGCAAGTAACCAGGAAAAAGTAGTTGTCGGAAACGGCAACTGCTTACTGAATGTCTCAGTGAGACTATTACAAGCAAATATTTAACACCCTCAACGATAAACCTGGGCTTCGCGGCGCAAATCATCAAGCTGCCGTTCGCGGTAGTAAAGATCATCGCGAAGATGATGGTATCGGTGGTCCAAGTCCCGCAGATCGGAACGAATCCGCCCGCGGTCCTTATCGCTTAATTTTTTGTCGTGCAAACTGCTTTCTTTGCTGGAGATTTCCCGATCAAGCCCGTCCAGTTCAGCGCGGTGTTCGTAGATGGTAAAGGCAGCTGAATGATAGCGCCCAAATAAGCCATCTATGGAGGGCGGACAGACATGCTGGTACTGATGCCCATTTAATCCTACGCTGAAGGCATTATCAATTCGGCAGTAATCGCGCAATCCTTGTTCGCGACCGGCAAAATACGCCTCATTGTTTATTGCAATGCCATATTCATAACAGGCTTTTACGTGATCTGACAGTCGGCTACCGGTTTCACCGGCGAGTCCATCACGAACACCCAGTCCAAACCAATCGCCACGACGACAGTCTTCCTGGCTCAAAGTTGCGCAACCTGATAGAAAAATTACACAAAGAAATCCTGTTAAACGATGCAATTGACCTCTCCCTTCCTCAGTTTTCATGGTTTAGCTCGACGACGGGTTGCTCAGCTTGCAAAACAGCTTTTAGTTTTTTCCAGTCGTCGGCACTGGTTTTTCTAGCTAAAGAAAATAAATTCATTAAATAAAAATAGTAAAGTAGTAATTTCCAGCTGGAAAGTGTAGACGATTTTTTATGGTAAAGCTGGCAAATTTTCCACGCTAATACCGAGTCAATGAACAGGGCGGCTTAATTGCCACAATCGCTAACCAGGGTTGCTCATGGTCAGGTTTGCCTATTGGCCGGTAGTAATAATCGATCACTTGAAATCCTGCCGCCTCCATAAACGTCTTGCTGGAATCAATTTGCATATAATGCCCATATCGTTGTCCTGACCAGCCCTCGCCATTGCCACGAGGATTAGATAAAAATAAAACACCGCCTGGCCTTAATGCAGTATTTAAGTGATTAAGCACTCGTGGCAGTTCCTGACTGGGAACATGAAACAGGGAGGCATTGGCGAAGATGCCGTCGAAACCGTGCTTGGGCAATTTCAGGCTAAGAAACTTCTGGTGAAGAATCTGACAACCGGTATAACTGCGAGCCATACTGCAGAATATTTCACTGCCATCCAGGCCCACCGGCCTGTGGCCCAATGCTTGAAAATACTTAACATCTCTTCCCGGCCCACATCCAAAATCTAAAATATCCAGGTTTTTGTCTTTTGGAAACGGTGCTAAAAATGCCTCATAATTCTGAACCACATCGTGGTCTTTCGTTCCATTCCAAAACGCTTCTGCATTCTGGTTATAGTGGCTCAGAGTAAGCGTTTCGATTTGATCTAATTCTTCTTCCAGCATAATAATCCGCACTTCGCCGCCACGCTTAATCATGCTTAAGATCGGGGGCTTTTCTTTCTCAAGCATACCACGGCCCCGCGCTTTTGAGTCGATGACGGCAAGTACCCGTTCCTGGATCTTGTCAGATTTACCCTTGTGTCCAGCAACCCCATAAACTTCATCACATTCGCCCCCCTTTCATTCGCGCTTTGGGTCGGCGTTTGAAGATGCCTTCGCGAAACAACTCCGCCATGGCCTGAGCATCGCGTTCATTCGAGCCTAATTCTTCGGCAATCTGCCGGTTCGATATGTTCAGGCTTATCAGGCACAGAGAGGCAAACCAGATCGATAACGGCTGATGGCGCCCCATGAATAGTTTTCCCGTCAGTCATCAAACCGCTTACCACATTTTTTGCAGGTAGCGGCAACATGATTGCGCCGGTGATTCTTGCCGCGCTTATTAATTTTATCGGACGTACAGTGTGGGCAACATATACTGTAGGGCGAGCGTTTCTACCTGAGTTCGTCGTAACATTTGTTTTCGTTTATAAGCTTGTTGAGACTGCTCTTAATGGACATAAAATTTGAATTTTAGAGCTTATCCGTAAATAACCGATAAATCCCTTAATGTGGCGCGCCAGTCAGTTGGAATAGGATGAACAGGAAGGGCTTATGCTTTGCTGCCATTGACCAATATGGCTTAAGCAAGTTTCTTCTTCAGCCTCCAAAAAACAACAGCGGAAGCCAACCCCATCCCGCAAGCCGAACCCATCAGTATCAAACCCAGAAACAAGGTTTGCCTGAACGTATAGTCCACTAATTCCTTGCCGCCGGCCTGGGTTTGACGGAGCACCGCGTCCAATCGGGCTGAGAGTCCGTCAAGCTTACCGGGAGCCAGAGTCTGGTCGAAAGCTTGCAGCAATTTCGCCAAGTCTTGCGCGGCGGCGTTGATCTGCGCTGCGGCGGCAGTGTAATCGTTGATGCGGAAAGGCTCGGCGTTGGGGTCCGATGGACTGGCTTGGAGTTGCCGCAGCACATCTTGAAAAGACGTTAAGGTGACGGTGGACGCATTGGACATCTGCGTGCCTGCGTCCAGCGCTTTCTCGGTCTGTGCGGCCAAGCTGGTGAGTCCCGGCTGTTGGGCTTCCAGGGCTTGGACGATCTGTTGGCGCTCGGCGCTGATGAATTCCGGCAGGTGCTCCGCTGTCTGGCTGAACCGATCTGCCGATTCGGACAGTTGCGTGATGTTGGCCAGCAGCTTTTCCATCTGAGGCATTTCCGCCGCATTTATGGTCAACAACTCGGTTTCCCAGCGGATCAGGGTCGGCATGTGCCGGGCAAGGAACAAGCCGCGTTCCGCGAACAGCCGGGTGTTGGCCAGTTCGCGCGTGGCCGGGTCGAGTCCCGCTAAGGGGTCGATGGCGAGCAGATTGAAAACACTGCTGGTTATCCCAGGCCCGGAACTGCGGCTAATCTGTGCGACTTCGGACGCAAAGTCAAACGATCCGAGATCACTGGGTGAACGCACAGTTGGGTGTTGCTCGTGCCAGGTTTTGATGGCGGCGCGCAGTTCCGAAATCTGTTCTTTTTTTAGCGTTGTCGCGGCGATCTGCCAAATCTCTTTCTCTACATGTTGAGAGGCAAGCAGATAAGGTTTAGCCGATTCGCCGTAGTACTTGGGTATCCAATAATCCTCGACATTCATCCGGTTCAAGCTGGCGAGGATGGCCATATCGAGGAGATTGGCATAAGTGTTGGCCCCGGTGGCGACGGCCAATATATCGTTGGTCATGGTGATGCGGCGCCTCAGCAGGGTGCGCATTCGGGTGCCCTTTTCATCTTCTCGCTGCAACCTGCCGATGGCGCGATTGAGCGTTTCGATAGAATTGTCAGCAAAGCGGAGCAATTGGGATTGCAGTTCGACGGGATCGGGCACGCCGTTTTCCTGGTTGAGCGAAAATAGGGAGCGGATACCCTTTTCAGGCATCTCCAGGGTACTTTTGAGTAAATTGCAACCGCTCGCACCACAGGCCAAGGCGAGTAGCAGAATGACTTTGGGCGCCCGTCTTTGGGCACCCTGACAGGATGGTTGATGCACTGCTCGCATGAAGGTATCGGCTCCTTAGGACATTTCTGATTTACGACAGCGCTGTTGGATTGCCAAACAACCGGCAATCCGACAATTCCGGGCATTCGTTGGCTTATTACTCAATTCCCCTGGATCGTAACAACCGGCGGTTGGACCTTCTCCCCTTTCTCCGCCAGCGTCATGATGATCATCAGGAACGAAAAGACGCCCTTTGACCTGAAGTCGCGGTCGTCGATCCAATACCAGTAGTCGCGATATTTGACCGCAGCGAAGGCATTATCAGGCAGCAAATTATCCGCATGAACCCTGATCAAAGGCGGCAGCGACCGGGCTCCTTCCGATTCCTGAAACGTCGGGTAAGTGCGCAGTTCCGCAATGTGCTCGGGCGGCACTTCGACAGTGGAACCCAATAGATTCAAGATTTGTAACCCGGACCGGGTCTGCACAGCAACTACGTCATCTTTTTCAGGCACCGAGCCGTAGACAACCTTGAACTCCTGCACATCGGTCCGCAGGCCCAACAGTTTCCTGACCAGTTTCCTATCGGCCTCGACCTCTGGAGGAAGATCCTTCCGACTGATTACCATGACCGTACCCTCCTGCTTCGTCTCCGGGGACACTTCCACCCTCAACCCGAGCGCACCCGAAGCCTGGAGACGCTGGAAAGCTGCCAACAGCGCGGCGAAATCGGGGTCCATCGCACTGCCTCGTGCTCCGCCTTTGTGGTTCGATATCCCGTTGATGCTTTGCACCCCGACCTGAAGGAGCATGTCTACAGGCCAGCCTTGCTCGATGAGCCTGAACAGGGCCGGAGGCGGGATAGGCGTCATCAACACCTGAATAAAATGGGCGCCCGTTAGCGGCGTGTAGGTGATCGTCGGGCGATCGGTGTAAGTTGCCGCGGACCCCAGGTTCACTATATCGCCTACTGCGCTTGCGCTATTGAGCGTTCCCGACACTGTCACGGCCCCCTGTAACTGGTAGCCGCTGATAATTTGTCCCACTTCCAGGAACACCGGCGTATCGGCGTAGCGCATCTTGACGATATTGAGCAAGGTTTGCTGTTTCCAGGAACTCGCGATCGCGTTGATGTAATCGAAGCGGTCGCGATCCACGCTCGAGGGACCAAAGCTCGCACATCCCGGCAGACTGAGCGCGATGCTCGCCAACAGGGACAGACGGCCTAGTGCAGTCCAAGCAAGGGTTGCCTCCCGATATTTCAGACGTTTTAAAAGACTGTCAAACCAAGCCATGTTAGTGCTCTCCAACTTCCGAGTTGCTGATCCTGTTCTTTGTTATCTTTAATAGAGCATCATTCATTGCCCGCCCTGTCCTCAACGCTCGAGATAAACTTCCAATCGCCCCTCTATTGCCGTATTTACCTGTGAATACTTCAATCTCTTTTCCCGGATCATAATAAAATCCCTACCAAGCGTTTAATCAGATCTTCCAGTGAAATCAGCGTCAATGTCAGCGGCAGCAACGGCGCCAGGACTGCAATGGCAGTTTGCAGCACAGCGGTTTTACTGAACGGAAACGGTCGCATCGTCTGCACTACCTCAAAGCTGCCCGCCATGTCGTTCAAGGATTGAATATCGCCGCTGCCGACCAGTGGTTCATCCAGCGGGACTCCGCCGCGCAGCCATTTATCGTCAAATTCACGCACGTAGCGGTTCGCCAGTGCGCCGTACTCAAGCAACCCCTGCCGTCTCGCTTGCGCCAGACGGGGGGCGAACACGCACAAAGGTCCGAGCACGAGCAGCAAGAAAAAAACCACGGCGGCTACGATCTCCGGTTTAAAGTCCATTAGTGTTTTGCCCTCATAGAAAATATGGTTGGCTATCATGCCTGCCAGCAAAACACCTTGAGACAGCAGTAACGGCATAAATGCAGCCGCACTTCCCCCGAGAAAACCGAGTCCCGCAGCGCGGTCGGGATGCGTCGGCACGAGATGCAGGTCCAGTCGGGAAACCTGCCACAGAAACCGCGCCCAGATGAAAATGCGAAAAACCCACCGATAAGCAAGGAATTGATAAATCGGAATGCTGACAAAGGCGTACCAATACCCTGCCAGTGAATATTGCCGATGCCCATCCACAATGGCCGCATACCAGGTGTCCGATTCCAGCGCCATCCGACTTGACCAGAGGTAATGCGTAGCCGTCAATACCAGGACAATCAGCAATACCTCGATCGCCACCGAATTGCGCAAACGCATCGCAGAGCCGATAAGAGCTTCGAATTCCGGGAGGGATCGGGCGGCAACGATTCCGCGCTCGATAAATTGCCGGACGGTCAGTCTGATCCGCTGATGGACCACGAGTTCCGCGACCAACAACAATGGCAAGGCCAGCAGAAAGCGGACATGCACATCCACGTCATAAATAAAAGGGACTTTAATAGCGCCGCCCAGCGCCTCGCCGGACAATGCCGCAAGCAGCAGCAACGGCAACCAGGTTAACAGGGAAAAGAAAATCAATCGGCGCTTGACCAAACCCAGCGTATCGGTGGTCAGCCCCGCACGGATAAAAAGCTGAAACAGCGGACCACCCAATACCAGGGAGAAGTCATCGGACTTATTTTTGTCAGCTGAATAGTTCATAGGATTTTTAATGTCAAAAAGTCGGGATAATTCCGAGAACAGTGACCTGCAGGGATATCTGACAATCCGGGCCGATCTGTTGCAACTTGGTGTCGATATAAGAATTCAATAAAGCTCGCATTTTTTCCATGTCCGTAAAGTTGTAATTGATCAATCATGACCTGATGCCTGTTTCGCATTGAATCAAACGCAGGGTGATTACAAGCAACATAAAGGCGAAGAAAAAACGATCGTTGGCGGCAACATGAGCAGAAACTCCTGCCTTAATTTTTCAAATAGTTTCATTCGAGATTATCCTTGCGGGCTAAGTGGCAGGTGTAAATGGAGTTACGACATATACCCACAGTATTTGCCCCATTCCGTGCAAATTTCTGTTCATTATCCTTGTATCTTCGTGAATACTTAATAAGTATGAATCCCTATTACTTATGAAACCGAGCGTCGAGTCGATGACATCTTCATCAGTCCTAGTCCATGCCTTTCCGGAGCAACGAGCCGGTTCTGGTGCATTGAAATCATAGCGTGTCTCTCATCCATTATTTGTACGAACAAAGATCATTTTCGAAAACCAAGAGAGTCATGTGGAGGGTTCGATTATCTTGCTCCTTACTTCTAATCTCCCGCCATAAGTCGTCACCGAAATCTATGAAAACGTCAGAAGCGGAACAAAGAATAGCCGGACCATGATCTGCGCTCTGTTAAATCCGGCGAGCGGTTTTTGAGCCGATGCATAGCCGATAGGGCGTATCAACTCGATAACAGCGGCAATTTTGGAGATTAGCATCAGTAAAAGCAAAATACCGGATGGAGTTTCAGCCCCGCCCGGCTTAAAGCTCTCGCAGCCCTATCATTGCACGCTGTAACCCCGCCCCATCAAGCATGAACTATAAGCCTGATCAACTGCTTGAGACGAAGTAGCGCCCTGTTGAGAGTCCTCTCGACGTTGCTGCCTTTGTTTGGCAGCGCCGACAGCGGCACCGGCCTTTGCGGAGGATTTGGCTTCGTTTTGACGGTACTCTTGCTTAACGTCTTCGTTCACATTGCCGTAGGCACCGTATTGTCGCCCTTTCGCCTCGGCCTTGGCCGCGCCTGCCATCGCGCCCACTGCCGCGCCACGCGCCCGTCCACCGGTTGGCGGTGTGGCGGGCTGGGTTTGCGAACCGGCAGACTGTTGTGCGATTGACGTGCAATCAGCCTGATCCCTTTGGATCTGATCCGGAGTTTGCCCCTGCATGGGCGTTATCGTAAGCGCCGAAACACCTGATGAAAATGTGGCCGCCAATATCAGGAGGCCCGAGCCTATTGTGAACGATAAATATCTGTTTTTCATAGTTATTCTCCTATTTTTCAAGTTATTAATTATGGTTTAAGTTTATTTCCCTCCTCAACAGCGCCGGCCACGATGGTAGCCCTCATCGCGGCCTTTGGAATCGATATTGCAACTGCCGGCGCCGTTACCTCGCTAATATCCTGCCGGTGCAGGTACCGGCGTATAAACGACGCCTGTATTACCGTATGCCTCGGTATACCAGGTAGATCCGCACTGATAATAATTCACGCCACTGACATTAACGGTGTTGGGGCTGCATGGCAGATTCGCAGAACCCGAGGGCGGCGTGGCATAAACGACTGTCGTGGATGGAACCGTGGTTGTCGTCGACGACTCGCCCGCCATATACCCTCCCATGGCGCCCAGCGCAGCGGCTCCGATTGCTACGGCAGCGACTTCGCCATCGTCCCAGTTGTCATTATCATAGTGATCATCATAGTAACCATACCCTCTTCCTTGGTATTGCTGCGCGGTTTGTTGCCTCGTTTGCGTCCTGTCCGTGGATCCTTGCTGGCGCGTGCCAGTCCGTGCAGTGCGCCCTTCTTGGCGCTCCTCGACGTTTTGACTTGAGTATTGCTGCCGTTGGGCTTGATTCGCCGCCGAAGTCGACTGACGGCTCTGCAGAGTCGCCGCCCGATCTGCAGAAGCCGACTGTGCAGTTTGCGCCCGGCTCGAGGAATAGGTCTGAGCGGTCTGCGACCGGCTGGAAGCTCTGGATGCGGAGGCCGCCGAGCTTCCGGCGCTCAGCGAACCGGCTCGTCCCGCACTGGACGAAAAACTGCCGCTTGCGGCGGTGCCACTACGTGAAAATCCGCCTCTCCCGCCACCTCCTCCGCCCCCACGACCACGGGCGACGGCATCATCCATGGATACTATGAGTAAAACAATTGTGGCCGTAATAGCCGTAACCACAAAATAAGGTTTGGTATTCATTTCTGTCCTCCGGATTGTTCTGTTTTTGCGGGTCCCTCAAGCCCGATTTGCGGCAACTGCGCGAGGAAGGCAATCTTGCGTGCCCCTTCGGGCGGAGTGAACGTGAACTGGTTATGCTGAATTTCGGGCGCGAGGTTCCAATCGAAAAACTGCGCCCTGAACGACGGCTGGCCCTCTGCGTTCTTGTAGGTTAACACCATCCGGAGCGGTAACGGCTGGGCGTCTGCCGGAATCCAGACCTGATAATCAACCGTTTCGGTACGTCCCGCCAGGTGATGAACCGGTGTCCCGTGAATAACATCTTTCTCCACATAGTCGAGCGTCTGCGTCCGGCGTTCGAGTTCGGTCGGTAACCGACTGAGTAAAAGCGCGGCGAGCGGCAGCCGCATGTGCAGGTCCTTGAGGAAATAGGTGACCGCCTCGTCGATGCCGCCGGGTTTGGATACCTGTGCATAGACGTTCTGTGTCGGGCTAAACGTCGTGATCTCCTTGCCGTCGTACAGGACAAGATGCTTTTCGCCGTCGCTATGCGCCACTTCGACGCGCAGCCCATTGGGCCGACTGACGATGATCCTCCTGCTTTCGCCGAATTCGATCTTCTGGCCCGATTCCTGGAGCACTTCATAGCTGCTTGAAAGGTTCACGCTGAACCGCGGGCTCTTGGCCAGAAACCCGGCCATGCTCATGAGTATTTTTTTTGCGTCGCGCTCCGTTTCGGCCACAGGCATCGTCGCCGAGCTAACGGCGGCTGGCGGCTGTGGCCGAGTTGCCGCTGGTTCCTGCGCGCAGCTCACCATGATCAACAATGCTATTGCACACAAAACAGAGTGTTTTAAGCTCCAATTACATTTTTTCATGGTTGTCGCTCCTCTTGATAAATATCAAAATGCAATTTTTAATCTACCGCCATTCGTAACTCGCGGATATTGGACTTTAGGCCAAGTTAGCTTGATCGGACGGGGCAAAAATTTCAGGTCAAACTCATCAGACGCTTCGAAAAAACAGGACATTAACCAACTTGAACTCAGTATCCTCGCCCCCTCGCATAGACAAGCGGACTCGGGCAGGTTCAATTCGGACAGGCTTTACGCTTTTGGGGTTTGTGGAAATTTATGTTGAAACATTGCATAGGTTGACGTTGGCTCTTGAAGAGCCCGTGGCAGCGCGACGAGCAAGAAAGCGAATTGGGATTTTGCATTTCTCAGGTTTTTTATGGGTTCGTAACGGCATTCTGCATAGGGGGACATTTTCACAGCAAACAGTTTCAATGCTCAGCGCGGCGCCGCTACGCCAAGGAGCCCAATATCTTCAGCAACAACTCCTTGATTGGAATTTCGATGGCGAATAGCACCAGCATCGGAACTGTGGCTGGCAAGATCACAGCGAGGATCGCTGACTTGCCGATGGGCGCCGCTCGCGCATGTTCTTCACGGCCTCGTAAAGACCGACAGTATCGGCTACCGGGCCAATTTCCTGGGTCTCCAACAGGGACGAGCCATCCAGTGATTCCCCCAAAATCCAGCGCCGGTGGACAAGACGTCCGTGTTCGTCATGTCGTGGTTCCTCTTACGTTTAAGCTGCTAAACAATTACCTGATTAGCAAGATGCTTCAGCTAGCGCCAAAAAGCTCGTCATTTTGGCAAGGATGCCGGAATCCAGTCACATGGATGTGAGACTATGGCTTGGCATCAAGCCTAAATCAGGCCACAGCGGTATCGGAAAGTTACCATCCCTGCCAGTATGACGGCGCTAGCTGAAGCGTCTTGCTAATCAAGAACAATTATTAACAAATTTGCGAAATCTTAGCAATTGGACCAAAGGTCAATAGCTAATACCGTAGGATGCAGGGCAATCGAGCTTAAATTGGATTGACTTTTATAATCATGGGGCAATCAATCGGTTAGGAATGTGACTCTTTCAAATTTCGTGATTTAATGTAAAAAAGTACGAAACAGCCATTTGTATCATATTGATTTCAAATGGTTAAAATTTAAGCGCGATGACCCTGCCGCCCATAAAAGAGTGAATTTTAAGGCTTTTTTGAGATGCTTTACCCTGTTTTAGAGAGTATATTTCGTAATGAGACACTGGCGTACATCAAGGAGATTACCCATGCAACTAAAACATCTAGCCCCCCTCTTGTTATTCGCTTTATTTGTTACTGGAGCCGCAAAAGCCAATGTTACCGATGAAGATTTCGTAGCCCAAAAGACACAAAACTTTCTCAATCTCTGTACTGCTTCGCCGCAGGACCCCCATTATCGGGAAGCAATCCATTTTTGCCATGGTTATTTGGTCGGCGCCTATCATTATCATCAAGCCCAGACGGCAGATCAACAGGGAGCGAAGCTGTTTTGTCCTCCAGAGCCTAAGCCCTCGCGCAACGAGACTATCGCCATGTTTATTTCATGGGCGCAGACACACCCTCAATATATGAACGAAGCACCGGTCGAAACGGAATTCAGGTTTTTAACCGCAAAATGGCCATGTAAAAAATAAATGAAAGGGGATACAACGTGAAAAGATTCTCGATTTTAGTCATAGCGATATTAGTCGTTACCCATTTAGCCGGTTGCGCCGGCATGTCGGATACTCAGCAACGCACTGTAACCGGCGGTTTGGGCGGAGCTGCAGGAGGAGCGATAATTGGCGCGATCGCAGGCAATGCCGGCATGGGTGGGAGCCGCAATCGGTGCAGCCGCCGGCACCGCAGGCGGGTATTTGTATGGCAAACACAAAGAAGCCGAACAGCGGGCCTACCAACAAGGGCAAAGAGATGCCTATCGATAGCCGTGATAAACCTGAAAAATAAAAAATACGATGCCGGAACCGGCAGACAATCCGGCGGCTGCGTCGCCAAAACATGTATCAGTAAATAGGTGCTGCTTAAGCCCGCACCATTGCTTACGTTCCCATATTAAGCAAGCCCCTGTTTTTCTCGATAGTTGTCTTATATGCCTACGCTAACCCGGCGGTCAAAAGCCGGCAATTACGCTTTCCTTATGTCCGGTTTACTATTGCTTTTCTTGCTGATGCCTTTGCTAAGCACCTTTCCCGCCTTGGCAAAGAATGCTTTTTTGATACGGGTTGCCGTGCAGGCTGGATACAGCGGTTTGATGTTGATTGGAGTCTGGGGCCTGCCTCGAGAAAACACGTTTTTCAAATTCGGATTAGCGCTTGCTTTGTTGAGCGTTGCGTTCTCCGCCATCGATGTTTTTTATAACAGCATCGTCATCGAATTGTGCATAAAAGCGGTAGTCCTTTTGTTTTCCGTCACCAGCGCTGTCATTGCGGCCAAGCATGTGTTCGGAGGAACCAGGGTCGATCGCAATTTGCTGTTCGGCGCCATGTGCGTTTATCTGCTGATGGGTCTTATTTGGGCGATCCTGTACGGATTAATCTTTCAATTTTTGCCGGGCTCGTTCAACGGTATCGAAGTGCTTGACGGCAAGGCGCCGATGGATACCCTGCTCTATTACAGCTTTGTAACCCTGGCCAGTTTGGGGTACGGAGACATTACCCCGGTTGCGCCGCTGGCGCGGACGCTCGCCTATTTCGAAGCGATTGGCGGCCAGCTCTACATTGCAATTATGCTGGCTGGATTGGTAGGGCTTTTTTTGAACGAACGCAGATAACGGCTTAAGGCTACTGCCCAATGCCGTTAAGCCGTTCATGGTTCGCCAGGCTTAACTAAACAGTGTTGAACCAATGTCTGACCTCATCAGGCTGAGTTCAAGGTTTATGAATACCTTTGATGATACGCAGGGCTGCATCGACGTTATCGGCACGAAGAATCAAATCCAGATCACCCCCGCCCTCTCCCTGAGGGAGAGGGGGCTTACCGCGTCATACCGACGTAGCGTAATTGCCTGGGAGATGATCCCCTTCTTTAATGCGATACGATGGATATTGAGTCTAAAAATCAGTTGAAGCGGACTCCACGCCCCCATTTGGCGAACGGGCTTTGGAATGCTCAACTGTTTTTTCGGGTTCAATTAAGACCGAAAGCGTTTCCCGCGCAATCTGCAACTCCTCGTTGGTGCGCACGGCCAGAACGCGAACGGAATGGCCGCCACGCCCTATATCGCTGATTTCTTCAACTGTCCTGTCATTGGCTGCCGGATCGATGGCGATGCCGAGCTTTTCCAAGCCCTGACAGACCCGGCTTCGAATCAAAGGCGCGTTTTCGCCGACTCCGCCGGTGAAAACCAGTGCGTCCAGACCGTCCAGCGCAACAAAATAAGCGCCGATATATTTTCGTATGCGATAGCAGTAAACATCCAATGCCAGCCGGGCGCGTTCGTCGCCGGATTGTTCCTCTGCCAGCACTTCGCGCAAGTCGTTGCTGCCGCAAAAGCCTTTCAATCCCGAATCCCGGTTAAGGGCTTCCTGAAGCTCGTCGGCACTCTGGCCCAGCACCTTTTCCAGATGCAGCGGTATTGCTGCGTCCAAATCGCCGCACCGGGTTCCCATGACCAAACCTTCCAAAGGGGTGAAGCCCATCGAGGTATCGATACTGCGTCCGTGCTGTATGGCTGCGGCGCTGGCGCCATTGCCGAGATGCAGGGTAATTAAGCCAAGTTCCTCAAGCGGACGCTGCAAATAGTCGGCCGCCCGGTTTGCGACATAGCGATGAGAACTGCCGTGAAATCCATAGCGGCGTATGCCATGACGGCTATACCAGGCTTCCGGGACGGCATAGCGAAAAGCGCGGGGCGGCATGCTCTGATGAAAAGCGGTATCGAACACCGCTACTTGCGGTACGGACGGAAAAATTTCCCGGCAGGCTTCGATGCCGGTCAGGTTGGCCGGATTATGCAGCGGCGCCAACGGAATCAAATTTCGAATCGTATCGATGACCGCCTGATTGATCGCCACCGATACCGAAAAAGCCTCACCGCCATGGACTACGCGATGACCAATCGCGTCCGGCCCCTGCCCGGCTTCAAATCCGACCGTGCCGCGTAAAACATCGGCAATATGGGCGAAGGCCGCGCGATGGTCGGGGGCTTCGATTTCATTCTGGTTCTCCACCAGTTCGCCTTGGGCATTTTCTGTGCGATGCCGGATCAGGCTCCCGCTTTCACCGATACGCTCCAACAACCCACCGGCAAGCAGATGCCCCGGCTCCATTGCAAACAGTCCGTATTTGATCGAAGAACTGCCGCAATTGATGACCAGTACCTTAGGAGCGCCGCCTTTAATCACCCACGCGCCTCGAAAACGGCGACCGTGCGTCCGGATATTCGGTAAGACGAATTTTCGTGAGCCTTCTGCCGATTGCGAGGCATGATGTCATCCGGCTCTGTGCGCGAGGTATCCAGCGCCAAGTGCCATAAACGTCCCGGAATCTCGGGCAAGAGTGCCTCCACTGTCCGCTCGGACATATTTAAAATGACATACAAATCTTCCTCATCTTCGGCTTGCCCGGCCAAGGTGTAAGCCAAATATTGAGCGCTAAAATCGAACCATAACGGCTCGTCAAGCCGATAGCCATGCCAAGTAATATCGGGAAGGCCGCGCCCGCCTACCTGCTCGCCGCTCAGAAATTCGCGCCGGTTCAGATTCGGGTGCCGACGTCTTAAGGCAATCAGCTCCCTGACGAAACGCAGCATATCGCGATTTTTTTCGACCAAGCTCCAGTCAAACCACGAAAGTTCGTTATCCTGGCAATAGGCATTGTTATTGCCTCTTTGCGTGTGCAGTACCTCATCGCCGGAGAGCAGCATCGGAACCCCTTGGCTTAATAGCAGGATGCTCATCAGGTTTTTGGCTTGCCGCCGCCTGAGGGTTAAAACTTCCTCATTATCAGTCTCGCCTTCAGCGCCGCAGTTCCAGGATAAATTGTTATCGCAGCCGTCGCGATTGTCCTCTCCATTGGCTTCGTTGTGTTTACCGTTGTAGCTGACCAAATCGTGAAGCGTGAAGCCGTCATGACAACTGATGAAATTGATGCTGTGCAGTGGCAACCGGCCCTCGTCCGCATAAAGGTCGCTGCTGCCGGCAATGCATGATGCCGCTTGGCCGATCAGCCCCGGGTCGCCGCGGACAAAACGCCGAATCACATCACGATAGCGGCCGTTCCATTCCGCCCAGCGCAGGCCCGGAAACGATCCCACATCATAAAGGCCGGAAGCATCCCATGCTTCCGCGATCATTGGCACCTCGTTTAGCGCATGCGAAAATTCGATCCGCCAAGGCAGCGGCGGATTGGCTAGCGGCGTGCCGTCTTCGCCGCGCGTAAAGACGCTGGCGAGATCGAAGCGGAAACCGTCGACATGCATCTCTTCGACCCAATACTCTAGGCAATGCACAATGAACTGCGTAACCAGAGGATGATTGCAATTCACAGTGTTGCCGCAGCCGGTGTAATCGCGATAATAGTTCCGGTTATGCGGATCGAGATGATAAAAAATTTCGTTAATGAAGCCCTTGAAGTTTATCGTGGGCCCATCGTAACCGCCTTCCGCCGTATGGTTGAAAACCACATCTAAAATAACGCCGATGCCGGCATCATGCAGGGCTTTAACCAGATCCTTAAATTCATGCGCATTCGATCCGAGCTCGGGGTTTATGCAATAGCCGGGGTGCGGACTGAAAAAGCTATGCGTGTTGTAGCCCCAATAATTCTTCAATCCCTTTGCCATCACGATGTCCGGCACGCATTGTTCGTCGAAAGCCATAACCGGCAACAACTCAACATGCGTAATACCAAGTTCCTGCAAATAAGGAACTTTATCAATCAATCCTGCAAACGTGCCGGGATGTCCGACGCCTGCGGAAGGATGGCGCGTAAATCCTCCGACATGCAATTCATAGATCACCGCGCCTTCCAGCCCCCGTTTACAGGCGCGTTCGTTCGCCCAGAAATAATCCGATTTCGCGACCACGGCCCGATACGATGAGCGGCTTTCGTCATCCGGATCGGACGCGCGGTGCCGATTCCAAAAAACATCGGTAACCGCCTTGGCCCAAGGGTCGATAAGTTCCTTTTTGGCATTGAAGCGTCTCCCCGTCGAAGCCGTATCGCCAGGCCCAAACATGCGCCAGGTATAATGGGTTCCGAGCGGAAGCGCTTCGACGAACACATGCCAGAAAAAAAACGACCTGTTCGTTTTGGGATTGAGGCTGATGATCTGAAATGGCTCTGGGCTTCCGGCAGCTTCATAGAGCAAAAGCTCGGCTCCCGTGGCATGACGGCTGAAAATTGAAAAATTGACACCGGCATCGCTGACTGTGGCGCCGGTAGGTAAATACGAACCATCGCTTGATTGGTAGGTAAGAGTCATTGCGTCACTCCCTAAAATTTTGGCTTGGACATCAAGTGCCGGCGCGGTTGCGCAAATGCTCGGGCATGTAGCTTCGGTCGCCTAAAACTTCCAGCATCGGCCCATAAGCAACAAACTTGATAATCGAAACGGAAGCAGCGGGTGCGTTGATCCGATCCCGGTAACGGCCGACATCGATTCCCAACAGGCTACAAAGAATGATGCGGATGGTCGCCTTATGCGATACCACCAGCACATTGCCGGTCTTGTACCTGAACTCGATTTCCGTAATAACGGGAAGGGCGCGGGCGGCAATCTGAATAGCGGTTTCTCCGCCGGTCGGCGGGTTCCAGGCCGGATCAGTCTGCCAACGGAGATAGTCTTCCTGGTAAAGTTGCCTGACAGCGTCCTGCTCCTGATCTTCCCACGCGCCATAACTGATTTCACGGAGCCCATCCCTGATCTGCATGGGCAGGCCCAAGGCGTCGCATAAAGGCCGCGCTGTTGCGATAGCCCTTTTCATCGGACTGACATAAACATCAGTCCAGGGGATCGAACGATAGGCTTCTGAAAAAGAGTGTGCCATCCGGTTTCCTTCCGTGGTTAGGTCGATATCCAGATCTCCACAAAAGGCGCCCCGCCGGCTATATTCTGTCTCGCCATGCCGTAACAAATAGATTTTTAAGCTCATAGGTCATCTCGCCGAATAATAGGAGTCGCGGGTACCTGCCAAATCTCATCGCAATATTCACGAATCGCGCGATCCGAGGAAAACTTGCCTGCTCTGGCGGTATTCAGAATCGACATCCTGGTCCATTTTTCCGGATCCGCCCAGACCCTGGCGACTTTGTCCTGACAGTCGATATATTCGGCGTAATCGGCGAACACAAGAAAGGGGTCATGCTGGCACAGATTGTCCACCAAAGGACGGAATACCTCGGCGTCGCCATTGGAAAAATGCCCCGATGCGATCAGCGAAATCGCGTCGGCCAGTTGCGGATTGCCTTCGACGTAAGCGTAAGGGCGATAGCCTTGCTGCTGAAGTTTGACGGTTTCTTCAGTGCTCAGTCCGAACAGGAAGAAATTATCCGCGCCCACTTCTTCTCGTATTTCAACATTGGCGCCATCCAATGTGCCGATGGTCAAGGCACCATTCAAGGTGAATTTCATGTTGCCGGTGCCTGACGCTTCCTTGCCTGCCATTGATATCTGCTCGGACAGATCGGCTGCCGGGTATATCAGTTGGCCATTCTGTACATTAAAATTGGGTACAAACGCGACGCGCAGATATTTATTCACGTCCGGATCGTTATTGACCACCTCACCCACCGCATTGATCAGTTTAATGATACGTTTGGCGATAAAATAACCGGGGGCCGCCTTGCCGCCGAAAATGAATGCCCGCGGCGCGATAGCCAGCTTCGGATCACGCTTCAGTCGGTTATACAGCGTGATAACGTGAAGAATGTTCAAATGCTGGCGTTTGTATTCATGAATACGCTTGACCTGAACATCAAACAACCAGCTTGGGTCGAGCTCGATACCGGTCTGTTTGCGGATATAGTCGGCGAGTTGCTGTTTATTGGACTGCTTGACGGCGCGCCATTGTTTGCGAAACGCTGCGTCCTCTGCGAGAGGTTCGAGATTTCTGAGTTGCTCGGTATGGGTAACCCATCCGTCACCGATTGTGCGGGTGATCAATTCGGCCAGTTTCGGGTTGGCCAAAGCCATAAAACGCCTGGGCGTCACGCCGTTGGTTTTATTATTGAAGCGATCCGGCCATAATTCATAAAAATCCTTGAGCACATTTTGTTTCAAGAGTTCGCTATGCAATGCCGCCACACCGTTGATAGAGTGACTGCCAACACAGGCAAGATGGGCCATGCGAATACGTTTTTCACCATTTTCATCAATCAACGACAGCCGTTTAATCCGCTCTTCATCCTGGGGATAGCTCTCGCGTACCACGGCAAGAAACCGGGCATTGATTTCATAAATAATCTCCAGATGCCTCGGCAACATTTCTCTGAACAAAGGCAGCGGCCAAGTTTCAAGCGCCTCGGGCAGCAAGGTGTGATTGGTATAGCCGAAAGTGCGCCCGGTAATGTCCCAGGCTTCGTCCCAAGACAGCCGTCGTTCGTCGACCAATAGCCGCATGAGTTCGGCCACTCCGATAGACGGATGGGTATCGTTAAGCTGTACCGCAAACTTATCAGGAAAACGCTGCGGTGGTTGTCCCCAAATATCGAGAAGGCGCAGCATGTCCTGCAACGAACAAGAAACGAAAAAGTATTGTTGCGCCAGGCGCAGCCTCTTGCCGATCTCGGGCTCATCATTGGGATAAAGCATCTTGGTCAGCGTTTCGGAGATCACTTTCTCGTTCACTGCCGCATAGTAGTCACCGGCGTTGAAAGCCTGAAAGTCGAAACTTTCACAGGCCTCGGCGCTCCATAGCCGCAAAGTGTTGCAGGTGTTGACCCGATAGCCCTGGACGGGGGTATCATAAGCCATGCCGTTAACCGCCCGATCAGGTATCCATCGAGTCCGCTGATAACCTTCGTCATCCTGGTAACGTTCGGTACAACCACCGAAATTAACAGTGTAAATGACATCGGGTTTGGCTATTTCCCATGGGTTGCCCTTGCGTAACCATTTATCGGTTATCTCGCATTGCCATCCGTCACGGATTTCCTGATCGAAAATGCCGAATTCATAGCGAATACCGTATCCGACCGCAAGCCGCTCGAGGGTTGCCAGGGAATCCAGGTAACAGGCGGCCAAGCGGCCCAAGCCGCCGTTGCCGAGACCGGGCTCTTCCTCTTCGGCCAGCACTTCGTCCAGCTCGAAGCTCATTTCGGCAAGCGCTTGCCTGACCTCATTTTCAATACCTAAATTAAGTAAATTATTGCCTAGATGAGGGCCCATCAGAAACTCTGCGGACAGATAGCATGCCACTTTCATATCTTTCTCAAGGCTCTCTACCGTTTGAATCCAGTGCTGTTGCAATCTGTCGCGCACACTCAGCGACAAAGCCTTGTAATAATCATGCCTAGTAGCCACAAAGTGAGGCGTTCCTAAGCTGTGTACAAGATGATCGTAAATTGCATTTTTTATTTCTTGAGCACTCGTCAGCCTGTTTTCATATCCAAGCAAAGTAACAACCGCGTTTTCAGCTTCGGCGGTCTTATTCTTTTTTGTCATGGCGATATCCTCGCTGCACGATTATTAGGACCATTTCCAGGACGCAAACTCGGGTTTGTCTATGCCATGTTCATAAGCATAGTGACTGCAACCGATCTGCATGCCGCGTAATTTTTCTTTGACATGGGCGCCGGCCACGTTAAGCCCCGGAACCCGATTGATCACATCGATGGCCAGGCTGAAACGGTCGACCTCGTTGCGAATAGCCAATTCGAGCGGCGTATTGATATTGCCTTTTTCCTTGTAGCCGCGCACATGCATGTTGTTATGATTGGTGCGGCGGTAGGCGAGACGGTGAATCAGCCAGGGATAGCCGTGAAAGTTGAATATCACCGGTTTATCGATGGTGAACAGGCTGTCGAAATCCCGGTCGGAAAGCCCGTGCGGATGTTCTCTCTCAGGCGTCAGACGGTAAAGATCCATCACGTTGATAAAGCGGATTTTCAATTGAGGAAAATACTCCCGCAGTAGACTGACAGCTGCCAAGGCTTCTTGCGTCGAAATATCGCCGCAGCTCGCCATGACCACATCGGGTTCCGAGCCTTGGTCATTGCTCGCCCAGTCCCAGATGCCGATGCCTTTGGTGCAATGTTCGATGGCGGCGTCCATGTCCAGAAATTGATGGTGTTTCTGCTTGTCCGAAACGATCACGTTGAAATAGTCGGTACTCTTCAAACAATGGTCGGCCACCGACAACAGCGTATTGACATCCGGCGGCAGATAAATGCGCGTAACTTCAGGGCTTTTATTGACAACCACATCCAGAAAACCCGGGTCCTGATGGGTAAAACCGTTGTGATCCTGCCGCCATACCGTTGAGGTGATCAGCAAATTGAGCGATGAAACCGGCGCGCGCCAGGAAAGATCGTTGCTGATATCCAGCCATTTGGCGTGCTGATTGAACATCGAATCGATGACATGCACGAAAGCTTCGTAACTGGAGAAAAAACCGTGGCGTCCTGTGAGGAGGTAGCCTTCCAGCCATCCTTCCAGGGTATGTTCGGAAAGCATTTCCATGACCCGCCCATCCGGCGATAATTCGCCGCCGTCGGCATCTTCCGGCAAATAATCCGCCATCCACATTTTTTTGCTGGCCTGATAGATGGCGTCGAGCTTGTTGGAGGTGTTTTCATCCGGGCCGAACACGCGGAAATTAGTCGGATTGAGCTTGACGACATCGCGCAAAAAAACGCCCAAGGGTTTGGTGTTCTCGACTTCGGTTTGACCGGGGTTGTCTACCTTGACGCCGTAGTCGCGAAAATCCGGCAGACGCAATGCCTTGCGCAACAGGCCGCCATTGGCATGGGGATTGGCACTCATGCGCCGCACGCCTTTTGGCGCAAGCTCCTTCAGTTCGGAGATCAGGCGGCCGTTTGCATCGAACAGCTCTTCCGGTTTGTAGCTGCGCAGCCAGTCTTCCAGTTGTTTCAGATGCGCCGGATTTTCCTTGACTCCGGCCAGAGGCACCTGGTGGGCTCGCCAAAATCCTTCCACTTTATGCCCGTCCACTTCTTTCGGTCCTGTCCAGCCTTTCGGACTGCGCAGTATGATCATCGGCCATCTGGGCCGCTCCGGAACGCCGCCGGCGCGGGCCGTCTCCTGAATTTTACGTATTTCGGTGACGCAGTGTTCCATGACGGCAGCCATGCGTTGATGCATGACTTCGGGATCGCTGCCTTCAACGAAATAAGGCGTCCAGCCATAGCCTTTGAACAGATTTTCAAGCTCCTCATGGCTGATGCGCGACAATAAAGTCGGATTATTGATCTTGTAACCGTTCAGATTAAGGATGGGAAGAACCGCGCCGTCGCGGGCAGGATTCAGAAACTTGTTGGAATGCCAGGAAGTCGCCAAAGGTCCGGTTTCCGCTTCGCCATCGCCGACGACGACCGCCACCAGCAGGTCGGGATTATCGAATGCCGCGCCAAAGGCATGGGACACACTGTAACCCAGTTCCCCACCTTCGTGAATGGAGCCCGGCGTTTCCGGCGTACAGTGGCTGCCGATGCCGCCGGGAAAGGAAAATTCCTTAAAGAACTGATGCATACCTTCCAGGTCTTCGCTTTTGTTCGGATAAATTTCCGAGTATGTGCTCTCCAGATACACCGGACCCAGAACGCCCGGCGCGCCATGACCTGGACCGGCCATAAAAATCGCATTAAGATCGTAGTCGTTAATCAGACGGTTGAGATGGATATAGGTAAAACTTAATGCCGGACTGGCGCCCCAGTGACCAAGAAGACGGTTCTTGATCTGCTCGGGTTTGAGCGGTTCTCTGAGTAAAGGATTTTCCTGCAGATAAATCATACCGGCGGCCAGATAATTGCAGGCTCTCCAGTAGGCATGTATCTTGCGCAAGGATTCCTGGTCGAGTGGTTTGAGATTGTTCAAGGTCGTTTCAGTCATGGGATACTCCTGATTTTTGTTGAATTGTTTCTGTTCGATAAAGCTAATGGATGCTTAAATCCAGTAAGTCCTGGTTTAAACAACATTTAGCCAAGTGTGCTGACTCGTTAAAATCGTGTTTACTTAACGAGCAATCACGCCAGCATGGCTTTTTCAGCTCCATGTGCTCATCACAATTACCAATCCGGTAGGCGCCACCAGTTGTCTTTTTCTTTTGGGGGTAAATCAAGCTGTTGAGGTTCCAGTAGATCACCCCAATCCGTCCGCTCGTTCATTTGTTGTTGTACCGGTTTGTCGACGAAATCCTTTTCAGTTCGCGTTTCCCAGCCTCCGCCCATGGCTTTATAGAGCGCAATCAGATTGGTGGCGATGTCGCCGGATACAATCACCAGCGACTCTTGCGAGTTCACCAGATTGCGTTGGGAATCCAGTACGCGCTGGTAATCGACCAGCCCCTCCCGATATTGATACAGCGATAATTCGGTCGATCGTTTGGCCGCCTCATAGGTGTCTTGCAGCGCATTGCGTTGTTCCTGAGATTTTAGGAAGCTGATGGTGGCATCTTCCGCTTCCTTGGCGGCGTTTAGCACGGTGCTTCGATAATCGGCGATCAATTGCTGGAAGCGGGCATCCTCAACGCGCACCTGGTTGGTGATGCGTCCGTAATTGAAAATGTCCCAGCTCAGGCTGGGTCCGATAAAGTATTGGAAGCTCTTGGCGTTGAAAACATCACCCAGTTCACTACCGCCAGCCGAGGCAAAAGTCAGCGCGGCGTCGCTGGCGCGCAGGTTGATCGAACCGAGCAGCGAAAAATGCGGATATAAATCCGCTTTGGCCACGCCGATCAGCGCGCTCTGCGTTGCAAGCTGACGTTCGGCGAGGCGAATATCGGGACGGCGCCGCAACAAATCGGCTGGCACGCCGACTGCAATCTCGGCAGGCGCGGCAGGTATCGGGCGGGACTGCGCCACATAACTGTCTACCCGTCCCGGCGGTTGACCGAGCAACACGCCCAAGGCGTTTTTCGCCTGGCGCACACTGGCTTGCAATGGCGGGATGGTCGCTAAGGTGCTGCTCAGTAGGCTTTTTGCCTGCAGGTGATCCAGTTCGGGAATCAAACCACCGGAAAATAGCGCATCGGCGATCTCCAAGGTGCGTTGCTGGATTTTCACGTTGTCGCGGGCGACCTGAATGCGGGTTTCGGTGGTGCGAAGCACCACATAGGTGCGTACCACCTCGGCAGTCAGCGACACCAGGGCGTTGTCGTAACCGGCAACCGAAGCGTCCAGATTAGCCAGACTCGATTCCACGCCGCGGCGGAACTTGCCCCACAGGTCGAGTTCCCAACCGGCATCAAAGCCTATGCCGACAGTGCCGAAATTGCGGTCGATCAGAGGACTGGTGTTCGGCGCATTGGCACTGATTTGCTGATAACCTAAATCACCGTTCAGTTGTTGCAGTTGAGGATATTCGGAGCCCGTGGCGATACCCAGTTGCGCCCGTGCTTCCAGGATGCGGACCCCCGCCAGTTGCAATGTTAAATTCTGCCGCCGAGACGCTTCAACCAGCCGATCCAAGTCCGGATCCTTGAACACTTTCCACCAGTCAGCCAGTTTCGCTTCGCGCTGGCTGACCCGAGAATCGGACTGGTTGATCCACTGGGTTTCCACGGCGGCTTCGGGTTTGGCATAATCCGGCCCTACCGTGCAACCGGCGTTCACCAGCAGCATCGCAGCCATACCAGTCAAGCCGTGGAGAATACGGGTAACGCTGGAATTTGACTGCTTGCCGTCACTCTTCTTGCCTTGCATAGTCATTCCCCCTTCCCTAAGTTCGGATTGCGCTGCCCGGTTTGCGCTTGGTCTTCTACTTCCACTTTGTAAAAAATGGCATACAGCACCGGAACGACGATCAAGACCAGTAGCGTCGCAAAGCCAAGGCCGAATACGATCGTCACCGCCATCGCGATGAAAAAGGCGTCGGTAAACAAAGGGATCATGCCCAGCATGGTCGTACCGGAAGACATGGTCACGGGAATCAGACGGCTGACACCGGAGCGCATCACTGCCTGATACGGCCTCGCCCCCTGGCCGATCTGAACGTTAATTTCATCGATCAGTACAATCGACGCCTTGATGACCATACCAGAAAGGCTCATTAGCCCCAGCAGCGCCATGAAGCCGAATGGCTGATGAAAAACCAGCAAACCAAGGGTAACACCGATGAGGGCCAACGGTACCGTCAGCCATATGATCAGGGTCTGTTTGAGGGAGTTAAACAGAATCAACACCGTCAATACCATCAGGCCGAAAAACACCGGGATCGAACTCGTCAGGCGCGAATTGGCGCGCGCGGAATCTTCGGCTTCGCCGCCCCAGGCCATGTAATAGCCCGGCTTATCCTTGATCGGCCATAGATTGTTATCGCCGACTTTGAGGGTGGACGCATCGAATTCCTCAACCGGTTCATCGGAGGATTTGCCAAGCACCGCGTTGATATCCACGCCCAGGGCTTGTTCGATTTCCGCCTTGACTTTGACGAAGACTTCGCTTGGCAATCCTTCGCGGGGGTCGGCATGGATGCGCAGCATTTTCCGCCGGTCCCAGCGCCATACATGCGCGTCTTCGAATTCGAGAGGAAAAGAAGACACCACTTGCCCCATCGGAATCATCGCTTGCGCAGCCGGACTCCAGATCTGCACAGCTCCCAGGCTGTCCAGATCGGCGCTCTCGGCTGCCGGAGATCGAGCCACCAGCGGGATCAATTCGTCCCGCTCGCGGTAAATCCCGACTATCTGGCCTTCAAACGCCATCGCCAGCGCTTCGGCCACCTCAGGGCGGTCGATGCCGGCGCGGCGCGCCTGGGATTCCGCCAATTGCGGCCTGAGCATCTTGGTTTTGTCGCGCCATTCGTTGCGCACCGCCTTGGCGGTCGGCTCCGCTAAAAGGATAGACTCGGCTTTCTCGCCCAATTGCCGTAATTCCTCGGCGTCCGCTCCATAGATGCGCAGCTGGATCTTGCCGCCGGTCGACGGGCCCAGGACGAACAGCCGCACGCTCACGACCGCATCGGGATAGAGCGCTTCGAGTTCCTGCTGAACACGCGGGGCCATCGTGGCAATGCGGGTGTAATCGTCGACATCGACCAGGATCTGTCCGAAACTGCGGTAACTGTGTTCCGGCGTATACGTCAGCAGGAAGCGCACCTGGCCGCCGCCCAGCTGGCTGGTCAAATGGGTCACGCCTTCGTGCTTCTTGATCAGCTTCTCGGCCTCTTTGATGCGCTGGTCGGTTTCCTTGATGTCCATGCCTTCCGGGAACCAAAGATCGACGTAGAATTGCGGACGAGTGGAGTCGGGGAAAAAGCTATTCTTGACAAAACCAAATCCAAAAAGAGCTGAGATAAACAGCGCCACGACAATGCCCACCACAACCCAGCGGAAACGCAGGCAGAAAATCAGGAAACGCTGGTAACTTCCGTAAAACCCTACCGAATAAGGGTCCACGTCGCCGCTCGTGGCAACGGCACCGGTTTTGAGAAAGGTCTTGCATAACAAAGGTGTGCAGGTGACCGAGGTCAGCCAGCTAAACGAGAGCGAAATCAGGATCACCGAGAACAAGGTGCGGCAATACTCGCCGGTGGAATCCTCGGAAGTGCCGATCGCGGCAAAAGCAATAATCGCTACCGCGGTGCCGCCCAGCATCGGCAACGCGTTCTGGCCGACGATGTCGCGCGCCGCATCGTCGCCGTTTTGTCCTTGCGCCATACGCATGCGCATGCCGTCGGTGACCACGATGGCACAATCCACCAACATGCCCAAGGCAATGATCAACGCCCCCAAGGAGATGCGCTCCAAGGTGATATTAAGCATATTCATTACGATGAAGGTACCCATGATAGTTACCATCAGCACCACGCCGAGAATCAGGCCGCTACGCAAACCCATGAACACCAGCAGCACGCCGACCACGATGGCCACGGCTTCCGCCAGGTTCACGATGAAGCCGGTTAGCGCCGTGGTCACCGATTGCGCCTGATGGGAAATGATGTGGGTTTCGATGCCCACCGGGCGCATCGATTCGAGCTCCTTTAAGCGCTGATCCAATGACTCGGCCATTAGGATGGCGTTACCGCCTAATACGGTCGAAATTCCCAAGCCGATGGCGGGCTGTCCGTCGAAGCGCAGCAGCGTCGTTGGCGGTTCTCGATAGCCGCGCCTGATGTCAGCCACATCGCGCAAGTACACTAGGCTTTGGGATTTCTGCCCACGGGAGGTAATCAGAAGATCGCCGAAATCCTGTTCCGATTTGTACTCGCCGGTCGGGTTAATTGGTATGAATTCCTGCCCCAAACTGAAATTACCTGCGCTCGCAACAATGTTTTTTGCTTGCAAGGCTGTGTAGATGTCTGTCGGAGAGATGCCGAGCTGCGCCATTTTTTCGCGGCGCATTTCCACGTAAATCGCCTCCTTTTGTTCCCCGTAAAGGACGATGCGCTTGACATCGGTCGCTTTCAGCAATTCTTTTTGCAGGTATTTGGCGTATTCGTACATTTCCTTGTAGCTGTAGCCTTCACCAGTAATCGCGAGATAAATGCCGTAAACATCGCCGAAATCATCGTTGACCAGCGAAGGGCCCGCTTTGGGCGGCAATTTGCCCTGGGCGTCGTTGACCTTGCGGCGCAGCTCGTCCCATACCTGCGGCAACGAAAACTTGTCGTACTCATCTTTCATTTCGACTTTTACGTTGGAGAGACCGCGGTATGAATGCGACTCGACTTTATCCAACTGCCCCATTTCCTGCGCGGCCTTCTCGATCACGTTGGTGACCTCTTCTTCCACTTCCACGGCAGACGCGCCGGGATAAGGGGTCAAAATCACAGCCTCCTTGATCGTGAACTCTGGGTCTTCCAAACGACTCAAGGCCTGGTAAGACTGCCAGCCGACCACCAACATCAGCACGATCATCACCCAAGTGATGACGCTTTTACGTATGCTCCACTCCGCTAAATTCATTTGCTTGGGTCCCCCTTGGTCTAATTGATAATTAGAATCGTGCAGGATTTGTCATTTTTGGACAGGATTAACGGTTTTATTCAAGCGCCCGAACCCTTTGGCCTTCACGGAGCTTGCTGACCCCGCTGACCGCTATGGTTTCATCCGGATTCAATCCACTGACAATTCGAATACTGTCGCTTCCGGATAAATCGCCTGTTGTCACGGCACGTCTTTGCACTTTCTGGGTTTGCGGATCGATCACCCAGACTTGCGGTTTACCGGCGCTGTCGGCAATTACGGCGATTGCCGGTATCAAGATTTCCGCTCCCCCCTCGGTTTCTTCGGTAAATTCAATGGAAACGTCAACCGTCATTCCAGGAAGTACTCGGATACCGGTCGGCGCAGGCATCACCAGCACCACGCGATACGTTTGTGTAACCGAATCGGCTTGGGTCGCGAACTCCTTAACCTGTAACTCGTATCGCCGATTTGAGTCCGCGGCCAATTCGGCATAAAAGCGGGGTTCTGTTTTACGGATCGGCGCAATCATCAGCTCAGGAACGTCAATTAATACTTCCACGTCTTTCACATTCTGTAAGCTGAGTATTACCTCCTTGGCCTGCACTTCCTGATAGTTATCAACGTGCTTTCGGGCGATCACTCCATCGAAAGGGGCCTTTAAACGGGTGTATCCCAATTGGTCCCTGGCCGCAGTAACAGTGGCTTTCGCGGATTTCAGCTCGGCGCGGGCGACCTTTTCGGAGGCCAGTTTTAGCGCAACCATCGAATCGCTGACAGCTCCGGCATCGGTTTGCTTGACTTTTACATAACGATGGTATTCAGCGATGGCGTAAGTGAGCCCTGCTTCAGCTTTCGCCAGCCCCCCTTCAGCGTTGCGTAGATTGGTGTCATAGTCCCTGGGATCAATGCGTGCGACGAGCGTTCCTTTCTTGACTCTTTGACCTTCTTTAACCGGAAGTTCAACCAGTGGGCCTGGCACTTGAAACGCCAGATCGACGCGATCGGAAGCGCGTACCGTACCGGGCAATTTTCGGGTCTTTCCTGCCAGGGAACCGCCGACCTTCATCTGTTTTACTGGCCGTATCGTCTCGTCGGTTTTGGCGGGTTCTTCGCTTTGTCCGCACGCCGCGAGCAATGCCAAGCTGACCGTGCAAATTGCAAGTCCGGATTTTATCTGCGACCCTCGCTGAACTAGCGCATAAAAATTCATTTTGGCTCCTCATCCAAGAATTGTTTTTTGACTATCTCCAGCCTGAAACTCATGTCCTGTATTTAAGTGCTTACCTGATCAATTCCTCAGAAAAATCTCAGGGGCAGCGTCAGCTCACCTCTCTCGGGCTTCGGAGTCAGAGCAATTGCAGATGCCGGTTGCGCAGGCTGGGGCGTTGCTGTGACTGGCGGCGTCTGGGCTTCCTCTTTGTCCTTATCGCCGCATCCGGCAGCATGCATCGCGAAGATGAGTAACGCAGTACGGCCAAAAAACACACGAAGCGTTGCAAGATGGTGGGTGAGAGTATTAATTTGGTTCATCACGAAAGCTCCCTATGATCAACGCCCAAACAGCAAACTGTTAATGCTTTGCCGGAAAACGGATTGGTTAATCTCAAGATGATAGGTAATTACTGTATTCCTACCTGGGCAGGCCGCGCTATTGGACCTTAGTCCAAGATTCATGTTGCGCCTTATTTGCTTTGAAGATTCGACTGACTGCCCCTGCTTCATGCACTGGGCTCACAGGCTTTGGAATATAAAAGTCGCTGATTTTTCGAGTTAGTCCGGATAGGTATTCTTTCGTATGGCGTATTGAGTTCGAAAGATGTAGAAAGCGGTAAAGTACCGGTGATCGCGCCAGTCGGCTTTATGCAACCTTTCCGGACTGCGGAAAACATCACCGGCACCATCCATAACATCTACACATTGCCCGGCGCGTTGGTACGGGATGCACTGGCGTTGTCCAAACATATCAACGTGGCGCTGTATCGCTATGGACAGCTGGCCGCGCTGGAGCAATGGCCGCATTCAAGAAGTGATGCGTAATCACACTCAGCCTTTGGCGCAATATCCAGTCCCGTAGATACCGTCTCGCAGTCCCGCGCAGGCAGGAGAAAAATTATTAGTTTATTTTAACTCATCAACTAAATTATTTACCTTTTGATATTTTTTATTCATTACTATGCTTTTTAATTTTAAGAGCGTGTAAAACGGAGTGTAAATGCCATAATAATCGGCTATAAAGTCAGGAATACTACCGCCCGGATTGCTATTATTTTGAAGTGTAATAATGGTATTACCATCGTTATCCGGTTCTAATGTCCACGATCCATTAATCATTGGCACCCTGACTATATCTTGTTTTTCCGGGATAAAATCGGGAACGCCTGTAACCTTAAAAGTCACTGTTCTGGATTCAACGTCTTGAGCTCTAATGATGTGAACTATAGAATCTCTATCACTTAAAGGGTTTCCATCAGATAGCAAATAGTTATATTTTTCATATGGGCTTATTACTTTCAATGTTTGTTCATTTATGCACTTATACACCCATTGTTTACAGGCCTCCGCGTCTTCCAACAGAGAAACCATGCTATTTAGAGATGTTTTTAATTTAGTTATCCCTTTAAACTCTTTGAAATTACCTTCCGTAGTATTTCTCGTATAGATCTGAATGGATTCTTCGTCCAGCTCTAAGTTCCAGTCACTCGCTATTGCTGTTGATGTGAATTCGTAGATTAAAGTGAATAAGCTTAGCCATAAAAACATTTTATTCATTTCGTCATAAAATCCCAATGATAAAAGCTAAAAGATTGATAGTTTTAGCTTATGTGTTGAATTGCAAACACAAGACATAACAATTTTATTTAACTGTAGCGATGTCTATATCCGACCGGTAATACTCATACATTATCAGCTCAAGAATCATCTTGATTAGCAAGATGCTTCAGCTAGCACCAAAAATCTCGTCATTCTGGCAGGGATGCCGGAATCCAGTCACATGGATGTGAGACTATGGCTTGGCATCAAGCCTAAATCAGGCCACAGCGGTATCGGAAAGTTACCATCCCTGGCTCTGGATACTGGCATCCCTGCCAGTATGACGGTGCTAGCTGAAGCATCTTGCTAATCAAGA
>NZ_JAUXVR010000006.1 GCF_030680395.1 Methylobacter sp.
AGATTTTAGGTGACGATTCCCAACTAAGCGATCCAAGCGCTTGATTTTATGTTTGATAAACGTAGGCCCGGAAATCGCCCGACCCAGTGTCGTAATCGACACGGATGCGCCGGTCAAGCCGGCTCCGACCGCAATCATTAACGCATTGAGTCGCGCAGCATGAAGGTTGGGGAGTGACTGTTTTAACAGAGCATGTAATGTGTTGATGATCGACATAAGATTTTCCTGCTAACGCATTTTTTCTGGCGAGAAAATCTTATTTTAGCGACACTCAGGCTTTAATTGGATAAAAAATACTAAATAGCACATTGTTTTATATCGATATTTCGTGGGGATACCTCAGAATCTGACCCCATTGATTCTCCGTCAGGGCCGTCGCGCCTGCAGCGAATGGTTAGCCCCCCCGGCTACGGCAATGCAATAGACCAGTCAAACCATAATTCCTCGGAAGATTCAGAGATACCGACCCAGTTTATCCGCACACTTTCTGGGCTAGAAAGCAATCGCTGATTTTCGTAATTCCATTCGAATTCACCTTCGGCCAATGCGCCTGAAGCCAAAGGCCTAAGCACACCAAACGTGTAGTACTTCCACGCACCAGGAGGACCTATTCGAGTCTGGAAGAGCAACTCCTCCGTTCGGAGAGTAGACCTGAATCTGAATTCGCCTTCATCTTCCATGACCTCCGAAAGGGTAATTTTTCCTAGCGTGGTGGAGTGCATTGGCAGAATGAAACCGGAATCCGGAGAGCCGATAGTAAGTGCGATTGCGACAGAACTTGCCCCTCCGTCATCGTAGAACTCAATTTGAACCAGAGCTGACGGGCAGCAGTACCACCACGTTCTCCCACAAACCTTATGCGCTTGCCCGAGAATTTCAGCAACACGCTCTCGAGGAACACCTGGGCGCAAGTGCTCAAGCAGGTTTTTAGGAATCTTCGGATATAGAGATTCTGCAACATCGCCAAACGGGCCTTGCTTTGCACATAACGTGGCAAGACTATGCTCAATGCTTTGCAGCCTGCCGAGCAAGGTTTCCTGGCCTTCAGCAAGCACTGCTTTGATACTGATCGCGGTTACGTGATTGCTTTCGATGGCCTGCATGATTTCGCTATGCCCATGCGCACGCAACCATTCCACAAAGTCTGTTATTTCAAGGCTTTGCTTGTTTTTCCTGTGCGAAACGAAATCAGACAAGAGGCCGACTATCGTTGCAAATGATGTTGATGCTGATACAGGGTCCATAAGGGGTTCTAACGTAAAGCTAACCGGGCGCGGCACGGAAAGCTGAATAAACAAAACCGCACTGTAACCGCGCTCCGGTTGAGCGCCATGTTATATGTATTTTTCACTGATAATCTGTAAGTCGGGCAGGCCTTCTTTCCAATTATCCCACTCGTCCATCAAATGAAGGTGATCGTAATCAGTACCCATTTCATCCATTACGTCTGCTGCATGATTTAAGAATTTAGCTAGTTCTCTAATTGTCTCTGCGGAGGCTGCAATAGCAATAGATTCCATCTCCATTAGGCCCTCTAGTTCAGTATCTTTTTTCTTATATCCAGTAATCTTCATGATTTCACTAAATACATATAACATTAAGTAGACACCTAAGTAGGTGTATATTAAATTTCAACCACAGGTGTATATTGCAACTCCTGAGATCCGTTAGGCAAGATACTATAGATATTCAATTATCGATAGCAACCTTTTTATGCACCATGAAAATACACCTCCAAAACAAACTCCTTGATTATGCTCGAAAGGCCGTTTTTAACCCATAATAATTATTGCCCGCTTTTCCAAATGGACAGCAATAACCAGATCCCCCCCATAGTCGCAAAGGTGTATCCCAGAAACCCGAATGCCGGTAAGCCGAACAATTCCGGCCCGCCTTTTACCGTCATGATAATGGAAGAACCGATAATGAGCGCAGCGGTCACGATGCCCATGGTTAACCGGCTAATGGCATTATCAATATGATTAACATACTGACCCAGACGCCTGATGGTAATGTCAATCTGAAAGGCTCCTTTCCTTGATGCGCGCAACAGTTTACGCAGGTCTTTAGGCAAATTCGATAAAAGATCGGCAACGCTGAGCAGGTTGCGCCATCCACGCTGGGCCATAGCTTCCGGTCGGTAACGTTCCGCCATGACTTTTTGGATATAGGGCGCGGCAAAAACCAGTGTATTAAATTCCGGGTTAAGGTGTCTGCCGAGACCGTCCATCGTGATATAAGTTTTGACCAACAAGGTAAGATCGGCAGGCAAGATCAGTTTATGATCTCTTAAGATAGTCATCAGATCGCTCATCATGTCGGTCAGGCTTAAATCCTTTAGCGCCAGCGAGCTGTATTGATCGACAAAAGCTTCTATATCAATGATCAGCACTTGTTCATCGGTATAAATATTGTCCGACCAGTCTTCGAGTATCTCGGCTACTTTAATGGGCAGATGATTGGTCATGCCGTACAAAAGGCTGACAACCTGCCCCCTGCGCTCTTCAGTTAAACGGCCAATCATACCGAAATCGATAAATGCCAATTTATTATCTTCCAGATAAAACACATTGCCGGCATGCGGGTCGGCATGAAAAAAGCCGTCTTCCATAATCATCTTCATGACCGCCCCGGTGCCTCGATCGGCCAGCAGTTTTCTATCCAGTCCCGCTTGGTCCACAGCCGCAAGATCCCTGCCTTGAATGCCTTGAATGTATTCCTGCACATTGAGTCTTTCGCAGGTCCATTCCCAATATATGGCAGGAATCCTGATATTAAGGTCATCGGCTAAATTGGCGGCTATCCGTTCTGCGTTTCTACACTCGGCGGCCAGATCGAGTTCCCGGCGTAATGATTGGTTAAACTGACGCAGGACTTCTTTCGGATGAAATCGACGAATCTCCGGCGATTCGGATTCGGCAATATCAACAATACGCTGTAAAAGGCGCAAATCGGCTTCAATAAGTTTACGCAAGCCGGGTCTGCGAATTTTTAAAATAACCGGCGTTCCATCCTTGAGTACGGCTTTATGAACCTGGGCAATTGAAGCGGCGGCAAGGGACTCTCTTTCGACTTCTGAAAAAAATTCATCAATACTGCCGCCAAGATCTTCTTCAAGCTGGGGTAGCAGTTCCTCAAAAGGCATCGGAGGCACCTGATCCTGAAGCTTTTCAAACTCGGCTATATAAGCTGGAGAGAATAAATCGACGCGTGTCGCAAGGATTTGTCCCAATTTAATGAAAGTAGGCCCCAACTCTTCCAGGACATGGCGTATGCGTTGCGGCGCGTCGAGTTTTACAGTGTCTTCCATCTGCTGCCAATGCAGCACTTTGCCGGCGCGTTCTATTGCCTTGCCCATCCCCAAACCGCGCACAAAGCCGCCGAATCCATAACGGATTAATACCGATGCAATATCATGAGCCCTGCCCAAATCCTTGACTGCGTTTAACATCTCCCAAAACATGTTGTACTGCTGAATTTTATTTTTTGGAATGAGTCGGCTGCAGGCTTTCTGCAATGCCCAATAAAATACCGCTGCCTATTTTCGCCAAAGCGGAAGCTGTCGCAGCCGTACTTGATATAATCACGCCCGTATTTACGTTCGGCAAGCCTTTAATCGCTTTCAGGGCGGTTAATGTTTGCTTGCCGACTGCCGTTCCGCTTTTGTGCGCATGAGCAATAAAATCATTAACGATGTCGGCAGTCACCTGAGTGCTGCCTTTGGCGACTTTCTCCAAGGTATCGATAAACAATCTTTCCATGCTCTGTATGTCTTTAATTGCATCGTTAAAATCATGTTGGGAAGTGACTTTGGAAGCCGCCTCTTGAATAGCCAGCGTCGATGCTTCTGTCGCAATCGCCAACGCATCATCCAATGCCGTGACCGCATGCGTAAAAGTCCCTTTAGCATGCTCATCCTGACCGGCTATACCCTCATCAATACCTTTAGCGACTGCTTCAGCAACGTTCTTGATATTTTTTATATCCAGCTGCCCTTTGGTCAGTGCTTTTAATGTTATATCCTTAACTTGCTGATGAACATCGGCTCCCGATTCAACCGCTGCCCGGACTGCATCTTTAACGTCTTGTTGTTGGTTTGTTTCAGTCATGGTTATTCTCCAGATTAAATAATGAGAGGGCAGGGAAAATGTGCTGATCCCATGCCGCCTGTCCTGTGAGCTTGTCGAAGGGCGCATCAATATCAAATCCGTCCAAAACAGTGCTTTTGATTTTTCAGTCAAGATCATATGCTTTCGGGAGTCCCTGCCGTATCCGATTCGCCATGGAGGCTGAAACATTTTTTCCTAGCCGAAGCGGGCGCATAGATAAAATCGTTGCAAGGGGCTTTTTCTTTATCGATCAGGGTTAATTTATGTCTTTCCAGCATCCAGCGCCGTTGAAAATAGTCTAAAAAAAGATCCGGCATGCTCCACTGTTCCGATTCAAAAAAGTAACAGCTGTCATTTTTCAGTTCCGTCTGCCAATGCAAATAAGGCATTCTTCCTATCGGCTCGGCCAGGTAAAAACTGTTGAATATTTCCAGGACTTTTAACTTTTTGCGAAGAACCATAAACAAAGGCGTACTGGGTAAGTTATCGTAATCGTAAGCAAATATGCCCAGCGTTCCGCCATCCTTTTCATCGATCCGCCCTGCTATATCTTCGAGCAAGGACAAAAACAAGCGGTTATATTGCCTGAATTCCTCCGCGCCAAAGCCGATTATTTCCTGCGCATAGTGCTCTGAAGTCGGACCGTCCTTCAAAACAAGCATCCTGAAATGAACGCCTTTTTTAATGGCAACTTCAAATTCCCGGCAATAATGCCTATAACGAGGATCAAAGGTAATTAACCAGTAAACATAATCGCCGGGATACAGGCTGTGCATGATTTCTGAAAAATCCAATTCTTTCTCGGTTATTCCTAAAAACCCCCGCTTCTTGGCATTGATAACTGTCCCATCGATATACTTGGTCAGTACGCTCTGAAATATCTTCTCGGTTTCTTTGCGCTCTTCGGTAGCAATTATCCAGTGATGAAAAAAACCCACTGAAATCACCACCGATGTGAACAAGCCGAACTCGGAGATAATCTTTACCAGCCAGACATATTCTTTATCGCCAAGATCAACTGCCAGTACGGCAAAAATCTTGTAAACGGTAAACCCGCCAAAAATAAGCACCAGCGCGAATAGCCATTTCAGAATATTAAGATTTGACGACATATCTATTGCTCCTGCCCGTTTTATAGGGCGACAAGAGGTTCATGTGCCTTCTTTCCATGATGACAGATACGCCTGCTGTTCCGGGCTTAAGCTATCAATACCAAGATGCATCGCCGCCAGTTTCATCACAGCGATCTGTTGATCAATATCGGTCGGCACCGGGTACACCCTATTTTCAAGATCAGCTCCTTGCTCCCATAAATAGGCAATGCTCAAGGCCTGATTGGCAAAACTCATATCCATAACCGTTGCCGGATGACCTTCTGCGGCAGCCAGGTTGACCAGCCGTCCTTCGGCCAACAGCCTTACAGTGCGCCCGTCTTTAAGCTGATAGGCTTCAACGCCGGTCCGCGGACGGTGTTTTGTTACCGCCATATTTTCCAACGCCGGGATGTTGATTTCAACATTGAAATGTCCTGAATTGGCGATCACGCAGCCGTCTTTGATGACCTCAAAATGGGCTTGATCCAGCACATGCTTGTCACCGGTCGCGGTAATAATAAAATCCGAACAGGCGGCGGCCTCCAGCATGGGCATGACGCGAAAGCCATCCATCGCGGCTTCCAGCGCCCTAAGCGGATCGACTTCGGTAATAATGACCTGCGCGCCGTGGCCTTTGGCGCGCATGGCGATACCGCGACCGCACCAGCCGTAGCCTGCAACCGTAAAGGTCTTACCGGCCAGCAATATATTGGTGGCGCGAATAATGCCGTCCAGCGTGCTTTGGCCGGTCCCGTAACGGTTATCGAACAGGTGTTTGGTCATCGCATCGTTGACCGCGATTACCGGAAATTTGAGTGCGCCATCTACCGCCATGGCGCGCAGGCGAATCACGCCGGTGGTGGTTTCTTCGGTGCCGCCGATAACCCCGGCCAACAAATCGCTACGGTTTTTGTGCAGCTCGCTGACCAGATCGGCACCGTCATCCATAGTCAACTGAGGCCTGTGCTCCAGCGCTTTGGCTATATGCCGGTAATAAGTGCTGCCGTCTTCTCCTTTAATAGCAAAGGTGGGAATCCGGTAATGCTGCACCAGTGCGGCAGCGACATCATCCTGAGTGCTGAGCGGATTACTGGCGCATAAGACCAGCTCCGCGCCGCCCGCTTTAAGGGTGCGGGCCAGGTTGGCGGTTTCGGTAGTGATATGCAGGCAAGCGCTGATCCGGACGCCCGCCAATGGCCGCTGTTCGGCAAAACGATCATGGATGGCGCTCAGTACCGGCATTTCAGTCAGCGCCCATTCAATACGTTCACGCCCTTGATCAGCCAGCGAGAAATTTTTTATGTCATGATCGTTATTCATAATACAGATCACCTGACTCGGAGTCTTTGCCGGTTGTTTCCGCATCGCAACCATCGATAAGCGGTACAAAATTGACGCCCAAAATACTACGGGGCTCGATTTTACCGTTGGCCTTTTTTTCTATAACCATCAATTCCTGATAGTTGTAAGGCAAACCGACCGGAATAACCAAGCGAGCGCCGGTGCGCAATTGATCAATAAGGGGCCGGGGAATATGAAGGGTAGCGGCGGTGACTATGATGCCGTCAAAGGGTGCATGTTCCGGCCAACCCAAGCGGCCGTCGCCGGTTTTAACCGTTACATTGTTATAGCCCATTTTTTTGAGTTGGCGGCGCGCGTTGACGGACAGCTCTGCTATGACTTCGAGCGAATAAACCTGTTTAACCAGTCTCGAAAGGATAGCCGCCTGATAGCCGGAACCGGTGCCTATTTCCAGGATAGTATCGGTAGGCTTGGTATTCAACAAGTCGGTCATCAGGGCGACAATATACGGCTGGGAAATGGTCTGTCCCGAGCCGATGGGTGCCGGGCCGTTATCATAGGCAAAAAAGCGAAAATCCGCAGGCAAAAACTTATGTCGAGGCACCTGTTTTATGGCCGTCATGACCCTGTCGTCCAATGCATCCTTACCGATCAGATGACGGGTCTGGTTAACTTCCATTTCAATATCCTCCAACATGCGTTGCAGACCGCTCATCAATTGTGCCCCCCGGTGTCTGTTACGTTGTTACGGTCTTCGTGGGAATGCTCTATAACAATTCACGGCATGGATTGGTTACAGCGTTTTTAACTTAAATTAGGAATGAACATGAAACAATTTGAACAACTCGCGGCGTAAGTTTTCAGCGGGAGTGCAAGCTTTGCTTGCGCTTGCAGGCGAAGCTTCCGTTCCTGTCGCGCCATAGTTTCAATAAGCATCGTCGCTGTTTTAGTCATTAACTGAATTTGGAAACGCTGTATCTCCAGCAACACGAACTATAATTCAAACACGAGTCCGGGGCGCTTTCAATTAGTGACATTACTTATAGCTTTGCGTCAAAAGCCGTAGCAAAATCAAAATTAAGCGAGGTTGCAACATCAATCGTTCGAGACGGCCGACTGATTATCTTTTGAGAAAATAACGAAAGCCCATAAATACAAAAACCGCGCAGATACATCAACCCGGTTACATGCTATTGATTAGATATATGAATTTTTCCGCTTAAGCTGTACATATGGAGCGAAATTAATGAAAGCCATGGTATTGAAAGCGCTCTGTAACCTTAAAGAACATTCCTTGCCGCTGAAATTGATGGATCTGCCGATTCCGATTCCCGGTGAACATGAAGTCCTGCTGAAAGTTTTAGCCTGCGGAATTTGCCATACCGAATTGGACGAAATTGAAGGGCGCACTCCGCCGCCGCACTTACCGATCATTCCCGGGCACCAAGTGGTAGGCCGGGTTGAAGCCCTCGGCAGCAAGGTCAGCACCGTTAAGTTGGGTAACAGAGTGGGCGTTGCATGGATTTTCTCTGCTTGCGGCACATGTAAATTTTGTCTGGCAGACCACGAAAACCTGTGCCCGCATTTCGCGGCAACCGGTCGCGACGCCAATGGCGGCTATGCCCAATATATGACTGTTGCGGAAGCTTTCACCTATGCGATTCCGGAAAATTTTTCCGACCTGCAAGCCGCTCCTTTGCTTTGCGCCGGCGCCATCGGCTACCGCTCATTACGCTTGAGCGGCCTAAAGAACGGCCAACGGCTGGGACTGACCGGCTTTGGCGCCTCGGCGCACCTGGTGCTGAAGATGGCGCAATATCAATATCCGGATTGCGAAATTTATGTTTTTGCCCGAAGCGCCAAAGAAAGAGCGTTTGCCGAAGAACTGGGCGCAATATGGACAGGAGATACTATCGAACGAGCGCCCCATAAACTGGACCGCATCATCGATACCACTCCGGTATGGGAACCTGTTGTTGAAGCCTTGGCAAACCTGGAATCCGGCGGCAGGCTGGTGATTAACGCAATTCGCAAGGAAGGCGACAAGCGTTGCCTGCTGAACCTGGATTATCCTCTGCACTTTTGGCAGGAAAAAGAACTCAAGAGCGTCGCCAATATCACCCGAAACGATGTAAAGGTGTTTTTGGGCTTGGCGGCGGAAATGAATCTCCAGCCCGAGATTCAGGTCTTTGCATTGGAACAGGCAAATGAGGCCTTGCTTGAGCTGAAGACAGGAAAGATTCGCGGAGCCAAGGTGTTGAAAATAGTTTGATCAAACCCTGTCATTCCGGATTGCTGCCCAATTACAGGTTTTCACCGGCTTTTGCTTATCTGCCGCCTCATGCGCAAGACATGTTTCACAGAATTCAGCACATCAATATCAATATCCATCACCAGCACTTATAGTAATCACTGATGTTACGCACGGATGGTATTTCACCCACTACCATTTTGTGCACGTTCCTATGCGGTGCAGCGAGCCGCCAATACTGTTCCTCTCATTACAAGCGATCGTCAACCAAATGCTCCAGCTCCCTGGTCAACGCAATATAGGGAAACAGGTTAACCGGCACTGTGCTGTTAATTTCTTGATAAATGCGCCGGTATCGGTTGATTTTATGTTTTTGATCCGGCTGCTCAAAGTAATCGGCACACGTTTCAGTCTTGCTTGCAAGGATGTTTTTAATGACTTGGCCGATCACCCGTTTCATATCCTCTTGCAATTCATTCAGCACTTTTCGCTCCCAGTAATCGTGCATGGGCATTTTCGCCAACTGCTCATTGACCTCATACAACCCCAGATAACTGTTGATTTCATTGAACAGTTTCAGTGTGGCGACAAAATTCCGCTCGGTTTCGGCTGCCAATGAAACGATCAGTGGAAAATCATTGAGGCTGGATATAAACACCATGCTGAGCGCCAGTTGCTCGGGAATGCCGTCTTGCCGATATTGCTCCAACTGCTCGCCAAACTCGGCGTAGTCGCTTTTAAAATAGTGCTCGTAGTCCTTTAAATGACGGCTATAACAGACAACGGTCTGTGCATTCGGCCGGATTTTTCTTCCCTGCATTAAGGCCCAATGACAAAAACCGGTCAGGGTATTTTCCAGTTGCATCAATAACCGGTATTGCTTATCGGCCGCTATTTTATTGTCCAGCGCACTAATTGCCTGCCGCAAAGCATCGCCATTTAAAACCCGGTCGAAAGTCAGATAACAGGTAACATGATCCAGCATGTTTTCGCTGTCGGCATCCAGGCTTAAAAAACCGCACCCGGCCTGATTGATGATTTTATTGCTGATCAGGGTGGCTTTGATTTCATGGGCCAAGGGGTGGCCGGACAGGTAGCCTGCATACTGTTTGCTGATCTGCCCGGGAAAATAGGCGTTCAAATAGCAGCTGCAACACTCTTCCTGCAGCAAGGCGGATTGATCCTGTATTAATTGGGTCAGGTACATTTTGCCGGCGGCCATCAATACCGCAAGCTCAGGCCGGGTAATGACCTGTCCGGGCCGGGACATGACATCTTTGGTTTGCGGAAAGCATTCAACGGCTCTATCGAAAAAACCGGCGGTTTCCAAACTTTCGGCCAACTGCAAAAAAAACACTGAACTCTCAGCGCAGCGCAGTTGTTCCAAAGATAAACACAGGCTTTGGGCGATATTATCGGCCAGCACCAACTGGCAAACATCCTGAGTCATGCTGATAAATAACGGTTGATAATCATCAATCAGGTTTTTCTTTTGCAGACCGACCAGGAAAATTTTTAAATTCACTTCATGATCGGAAGTATCAACGCCTGCCGAGTTATCGACCGCATCGGTGTTAATGTGCCCTCCCCGCAAACTGTATTCAATCCGCGCTTTTTGGGTAAAGCCCAGGTTAGCGCCTTCGCCGACAACGCCGGCGCCCAGATCGGCCGCATCCACCCGCACGTTATCATTAGCCCGGTCGCCGACATCTTCATGTTTTTCTGTGCTTGCTTTTACGTAAGTGCCGATACCGCCCAACCATAATAATTCCACGGGAGCCCTCAGCAAGTAACGGATCAGGGATTCGCCATCCAGCGATTTGTAACGCACGCCTAACCATTTCCTCAACTCGGCGGAAACCGGAATATCTTTGGCCGACCTTAAATAAACGCCGCCGCCTTCTGAAATGAGCGTCCGGTCATAATCATCCCAACTGGAACCCGGCAACTCAAACAAACGCTTGCGCTCATTAAATACCGCTTCGCTTTCGGACGGATTCGGATCGATAAATATATGTTGGCCGCTAAAAGCCGCCAGCAGCCGGATACACGGCGACAACAGCATGCCGTTGCCAAACACATCGCCATCCATGCTGCCGATGCCGACTACGCTAAAGGCTTCGCTTTGTATGTCTTTGCCTAATTCACGAAAATGGCGTTTTATACATTCCCAGGCACCGCGAGCCGTAATACCCAGCGCTTTGTGATCATAACCGCGGGAGCCGCCGCTGGCAAAGGCATCGCCCAGCCAGAATTGGTATTCTGTCGAAACGGCGTTGGCAATATCCGAGAACTGAGCCGTGCCTTTATCGGCTGCCACCACCAGATACGGATCGGGGTCATCGTAGCAGACGATGTTCTGCGGCTTGACGATGTTGCCGTCGATATAATTGTCGGTTAAATCAAGCAAGCCGCGTATCAGGGTGAGATAGGCTTTTTTCCCTGCTTCTTTCATCACCAGGCTGGAGGATTTTGGACCGTTCTTTTTAACGACAAATCCGCCCTTGGCTCCTGTCGGGATAATCAGGGCGTTTTTGCTGATCTGGGTTTGCATCAGCCCCAGGATTTCGGTTCTGAAATCATCGGGACGATCCGACCAGCGGATACCGCCACGGGAAATCTTGCCGCTACGTAAATGGATGCCTTCCATATCCACTGCATGGACGTAAATCTCGTTTTGCGGCTTGGGCGCAGGCATATCAATAATGCCCAGGCTGTTAATTTTAAAAGCGATGAAATAATCATCCAAGCCGCGACGCAGCTCAAAATTACAGCGCATCGTCGCATCGATCAGGTTAAATAAGGTACGCAAAATCCGGTCGTCATTAATATCGGAAACCGAGGCGATGTTCTCCAGTAATTGCAAACGCAACGGGAATGAAGCCTGTTCTTCCCTGATTACAGGATCGTCCCAATCAGGGTTCGGTCTAAAGCGCACTTCAAAATAATCAAACAAACCCAGCGCAACCTGCGGGTTGTTAATCAAGGCGCGATGAATGCTGGCTCGAGTGGTTTGATGCCCCAGTTGCAAATAATAGTTCCGGTAAGCCCTGAGCGCATCGATTTCCTGCCAGTCCATTCCAGTCAGAATACACAGTTTGTTGAGCGCATCATTTTCAATAACCCCATCCATTATTACTTGAATGGTTTCCAGCATCCGGCTTCTTAACTTGACGAAAGGCGCGCACTGGCTTTTTGCCTTAATGGTGAAACTTTTAATAAACAGGGTAACGTCATCCACAGTAATCGAAAATTGCACCTGATCCATGACTCTTAAATGCATATTTTCGAGAACCGGAATATATTCGTCCAGATAACGCGGTTGTCGGCTGTAAAAATGCAGCCGGTAGTGACTGACTCTTTTGCTGGGGTTAAGCAGGCTGATGCGCTGGTTGTTTGAGGCCAAAATGCGCTCAAGGTGCAGTATATCTTTTAACGCATAACGCGGCGAAACCAGCGCCCGATATTCAGCCGAAAATGCTGACTGATATTTTTGCCATAATTGATGCCCGGCTTGTTTGCCCAAAGCTCTTTCAGCTATATGCCGCAAGGCAATCGGCCAGGATTTGGTGAGTCTGTTCAATTACTTATCCCCTGTAACTGTTCGGCAGTTAGAAAAACAGCACTCGGCAACGGCTCCATGCAGTCGACGAATGACGCGGACTAAACTTATTTAGCCTTCTGAAATACGTACAGCCTGCGCTGCAAGGCTTATTTGTCAGCGGAATTGTATCAGCTCAAGTATTTTATGATTTCCAAAACATTACAATCACCCTGCCGGGTATAGGTCACCGAATCCATCAAGGTACGGATAAAAAATATACCCATGCCGCCTTCTTTGGGGTGATCGAAATCCGGTAGCGGCACAGACTCCAGATCGAAGCCCTGCCCGTGATCATAGACCTTGATGTTCAGTTCGTTTTCCTGGATATGGATGGTGATTCTGACGGTATCATCCGGGTTCGCCAGTGTTCCGTGTTTGATGGCATTAATGGTCGCTTCCGTTAATACCAGATTTAAATGATAAGCCAACGCCTCCCGATCACCGGAAAATTTATCCAGTTCTTTTGCTATATGCTCGCCGATACTTCCGATCAAATCCAGATATTTGGTCTGTGTCGGAATGATTACCTCTACCTGAATAATCGAATTACACATATAAAACCTCTAGGCTTCGCTGTCAAAAGCCTCATTTAAATCAGCATAAATATCAAAAACCCTGTTTAATCGGGTTAACTCAAACATTGATAACACCTGTTGCTGCATGTTGGCTAAAGCCAGTTTGCCTGACTTGGCCGCTGCATTTTTATAACCGGACAGCAAAGCGCCTAAACCGGAGCTATCAATAAAACGCACATGTTCGAGCTGGACAATAATATTGACTTCACCCTGCTCTATCAGGTGCAAAACAGCTTCCTTTAATTCTCCTGAATTATGCGCATCTATCCTTGCTTCCTTGATAAAAAGGACGGTGCAGCCATTTATTTTTTCCAGATTTAAATTCATTGGTTTTTTTAAGTGTGATGAATATTAAAAACAAATTCTGTAATCGAATCATAGCACCATAAGCAACATTACAAATGTATTATCCCCAACCCGGTCGGGATGGTTTTTTACTCACCGGTAATTCGCTGCACCTCATCATTTATCTCGTCGTGTTCATGTACGATAGAACGAACATGAATGTCCCTCTGCGGAAAAGGAATTTCTATCTTATGCTCACGCAGGGCTTTTTCAAGCCGAATATGCAAATCATGCGCAACCGGCAGACGATTTGATAATTCACTGACAAAAATACGGATGGAAAAATTCAGCGAGCTATCGCCAAAGCCGACCAGCAATACGCTCGGCTCAGGCTCTGCAAGTACCATCGGCGTCGACCTTACCGTATCGATCATAATCTTGTGCGCCAATTCAATATCGGAACCGTAAGCGATACCCACAGGAATCACCACACGGGTTATTGGATCGCTTAAAGTCCAGTTGATAAGCTGACTGGTAATAAAGGTTTTGTTCGGCACAATCAGGTCTTTCTGATCCATGTCTATCAGCGTGGTGGCACGCATCTGGATACGGCTGACTTTACCGGTGACCGTACCGATGGTGACGGTATCGCCGACCCGAATCGGGCGTTCAAACAACAGGATAATACCCGACACCATATTGGCGAAGATTTCCTGCAAACCGAAACCCAAGCCGACGCTGAGTGCTGCAACCAGCCACTGCACCTGCGACCAGCTGCCGCCCAGCTCGTTTGCGATGCTGATAAAGCCTATCGAAAATAAAACGTATTTGGCCAGCTGATTAACGGCATAACGACCGCCCGCCTCTATCGGCAAACGTCTAAAAACCAGCAACTCCATCACGCCGGAAAAATTTCGTACCGCGACCACCGCAATAAAAACATATAACCCGGCCAGAAAGAGATTAGTCATGGTTATCGGTTGGTAGCTTTCCTGATGATCGATATTGACCAAATGCTGCCAAAGCACAATACGGTCCAGAAATGAAAAGGCCGGCAAGATATTTTTCCAGATCATCCAGAAACCGATCACCAGCGTAAAACCGATAAAGACATTAAGCAGCTTTATGGTTTGGGCGTTTATTTTAGGAATATCGATTTGCTGCTCATCAACCGGCAGTATCGGATCTTCCGATCCTGCCAAATGCTTTTCGGTAACCGCCGCAGCTTTGCGTTTTTGTCTGGCATTTGTGATGGCCAATTGTCGGTTAACCAGTGTTAACCAACGAAACACCAGCGCATGAATGATAATGGTCAAAAAAATCAGCCGCAGGGTAATAATCAGCTTTTGCTGCAACTCCAATGCGCTCAAATAGTAGCCTGCGACAGCAAAACCGATGATAACCAACGGTATGCAAATGGCTGCCGCATACCAGACATAGCGCAGCCTGGTTATCCACCCATCAGGGTTTTTATTGATATAGCCGTATAACAAGCCGGTAGAAGGTTTCAAGACCCGGCCCGCAAACACAGCCATCACAATCATGATGATAATCAACGCAAGGCGGCCGATACTGTCACTGTGTGCCGAAAATTTTGATGCACTGGTGCTGCTGATAATAAACACCCCCGGCACCACAATAAAACGTATCCAGGCAACCTGTGTGCGTAAAAGGCTGACTGTGCTTTTTTGCCATTGAAAATGTTTACGCGCGATACCCTCGGCTGCAAACAAACGGTAAAAAAATTGCAGTAAAAACAAAGGCAGTGCAATGCCTTGCAAGCCCTCGCCAACCGCTTTAGTGAAGTCGGCAACCTGGATACTGCTGCTCAAAAACCAGCCCAAGTAATAGAAAATTAGTGGCAGCGGCAATACCAGTATTAAGTTGTAGCCCAGAGCTCTTAAGGTGTAATAAAAACTATCCGTTTTGTCCGAGATAGCCGTTAACTGAATCTTTGCCCAATTTCTGCTCAACTGCAAGCCGACTAAACACAGTATCGCAAGAAAGGTCAAAAAGAGCTGATGCAGGGTTAGCTTAACAGTATCTTTAATCACTGCCATCCAGTTAAACGGCGACAGCAGCCATTGTGCGGAGTGATACAAATCGGCTATATAACCCAAGTTAATCGGCTCGGAACTGGGCACCCACAGCAAACGCTCATCCAAATAAATGGCAAATTTACCGGCCTGAGCGCTCATCTGTTGTCTGGCGAAATCAAAGTCGCCCAGCATGCGCAGATACGTTGTATAGGCAACGGACAGCTTGTTGAGCAGTTCTTTCTGATTATTCAGTAATACCCGCAACTCAGCCTGTATCATCATGCGCTGATCCGCAGGCAAGGCTGGATCGACCTGCTGTTTCATCATGTCGTTCAGTTCGGCGTCAACATCAATCAGCCGTTTCAGCTTGTCTTCAACCTTGAATTGCGCAAGACTGGTTATGGCGGTTTCGTTCTGAATGGTCTCGGACTGTTGCTTAAACTCATCCTGAACCGATAAATTACGCCGCTGCTCACGCAGGATTTTGCCCAGTGCCGGACTTAAACCTGCCAGACTGATTTTCTTTTCGGCGCTTTTAAAATCGATTTCAATTTCACCGGCCTGAGCCTCAACCTTGGTTTTTTGTTCAGTGTAGTGTTCAATTGCGGCTGTAATGTCCTGCAAATCGCGGCTGTATTGAATATTCTCCCGCGTACTTTCCTGAATAAGGGGATGCTTGCCGGAAACCGCTTTTTCCGCCAGACTGAGTGCATCCTGCATTTGCTTCGCTTCTTGCTGCCGCAGATCGAAAGTAAGACTTTCGATTGCCGCAACAACCGGATTCAATGCCGACTTTTGTACATCCAGTAACTGAAACTGAGTTTTAAGCAATTCCACTCTGGCCGGATTACTGATCGCTTCAACATCGAGCATTTTTAGCTCGGCAGTACGCGAATCAATCAGTGTTTTCAGCTGCACTTGCCTGGCTTCGGCTTCCAATTTTGTATCCGCCTTACCGCTCGGGACTTGCAACTTTTTCTGTGCCGCTTCCATATCTTGCTGTGCCGCTACCGTTTCTTCGCGGATCAGCTGTGGACGAGTATTTTGCACAGCCAGCTCAGTTTCAAGCTTTTTTATCTGCTCATCAAGATTACTGATCTTCCCTTTTTCAAGAATAAGCCGCTGCTCAAGCTCCTCGACCGGTATCCGGCTAAAGTCCTCCAGTTTTTGCTTGGATATTTTCAGCAAGGTCTGCTCAAGTTCCTTTTGCAGCTTTTTGGTTTGCTCCGGCGCTTGCTTGGTAGCCGCCTTAAAATCGACGGTATGCGCTTTAAACTTTTCGACATTGGCCAAATTATCTTCCGCCCCCTGATAAATAGACAGCAATTTGGATTTTGTCGCCTCATCGATACCTTCCCGGCTATTGATAGCCTCGATTTTGGCCTTTAGCATGTCTTTATTGATGTCAAACATTGCGTTTTTTTGCCCGACATCCGGCGTAGTGCTTTTGGCCCACGCTCCGGTTGAGTCCAAGGTGATAATAAGCAACAAAAACAGAAAAGGGAGTATTTTTGGTTGAGCGACAGGGAAATTAATGATTTTCATAGATTAAATAGTACAACGGGGAATAAATATACAGTGATATTGTAAACTGTTTTTGCCGGTTCCGAAGCAGGAAGCTTGAGTCTAGGGAACGGCAGGATGGGTAGAGGCCATAGCCGAAACCAGTCGTACCCGTCCTACTTGAAATTTTAACGCTTAACTCGAGTATAAACACGTTCCGCTATCGTCACTCCGGCCAACGCAAGCGCACCTGAAACGATGCCTGCGAAGGCATTGAGCAGCGAAAAAGTCAGCGTTTCCAAGATGCCGCCGATGCCGGATACGGCATTGGTGCTTTGCGCAAGAGACTCGATAAAGTGGTGCGCTACGGGAATGCCGTGAGTAATAATCCCGCCGCCCACCATAAACATCGCCGCAGTGCCGACTATCGCCAGCAGCTTCATCAGGTAAGGTGCGCCCTGCAAACAGACTCGGCCGGCTTTATGCTGTATTTTCGTCCATAAATCGACACCCGGCTTTTGGCACAGGTAAAGTCCCGCATCATCCAGCTTTACAATGACTGCCACCAGACCGTATACGCCTATCGTCATAATCAGCGCAATGCCGGAAACTACGGCCACCTTGATCGGAAAAGCCGCAGCTGTCACAGCGCCCAACGTAATGACGATAATTTCTGCGGACAGCACAAAGTCGGTACGAACGGCTCCTTTGATCTTGTTCTGCTCAAACGTAACCAGATCAATTTCAGGATCGGCTACTACCGCCGCCAGCTCGGCCTGATGGACTTCATCTTCTGCATGAGAGTGCAGCAACGGATGCGCCAGCTTTTCAAAGCCCTCAAAACACAAATAAACACCGCCCAGCATCAGCAACGGCATGATCAACCAGGGCGCAATCCAGCTGATCGCCAACGCCGTCGGCACTAAAATCAGCTTGTTTTTCAGCGAGCCTTTCGCTACCGCCCACACCACCGGCAGCTCTCGATCCGCGCGAACACCGGACACCTGCTCGGCATTCAGTGCCAAATCATCACCTAAAACGCCGGTGGTTTTCTTCGCCGCAATCTTGGCCATCAAGGCTACGTCATCCAGGACTGAAGCAATATCATCAAGCAAAACTAAAAGGCTGGTTCCGGCCATATGAGGTTCTTTTATATAAAGGTGATTGAAGAGGTGCCGGTTTTTTTATAGCCAAGCTACTTCAATTGATGATGGTTTATTTCCGTTTTATGTATTTTAGCGCGAGTTGGCTTTCCAGCCATTCAAAGGTTAATCCTCTCCCCGACTTTAGGAACATTCGCATTCCACCCGGTACGCCTGAAGCAGGTCTGCAATGATAACGTGGCCGATTTTTCGCCATGAATCAGATAAAGTCTCGGCCTAGGCTCTTTAAAATGTTCCGCCCACTGCAATAACTGGCTTTGATCGGCGTGGGCGCTTAACGCGCCCAGGGTATGCACCTTGGCGGCGACATTGATTTCAGCGCCCAGGATTTTCAAATGCGACTTTTTGCCGTCGACAATAGCCCGACCCAAAGTACCTTCGGCCTGAAAACCGGCGATGATAATATGCGCATTGCGCCGCCATAAGTTGTATTTAAGGTGGTGGCGGATGCGACCGCCGTTACACATGCCGCTACCGGCAATAATAATCGCGCCGCCGGCAATGCGGTTGACGGCCATTGATTCTTCGGCTGTCTGAGAATAGATCAATCCCGGCAACCAGGCTTGCCAACCGCCAGGCGCAATTTTGGTAAATTCGGGATCATCAATATTGAATAAATGGGTATTTTCAGCGTAGATATTGCTGGCGCTGATCGCCATCGGGCTATCCAGGTAAATCTGTTGCTGCGGCAGTCCGCCCTGACGCTGAATTTTACCCAGCCAGTAAATCAGATCCTGAGTTCTACCTACCGCAAAAGCCGGAATAATGACATTGCCGCCGCTCTCTGCGGCTTCCGCCAATGTTTCGCGTAATTCATCCAGTGTGTTTACCAACGGTTTATGGTCGCGGTCGCCGTAAGTGGATTCAAGCAACAAGACATCGGCTTCGGTTAAAACAGCAGGGTCGCGCAGTAACGGCGAATTCAGGTTGCCCAAATCGCCGGAAAAAACCAGTGTTTTGGTTTTATCTTTATCGTTGATGCGCAAACGCACAATCGATGAACCGAGTATATGTCCCGCTTCATGAAAAGAAATACTTACCTCGGGAAGTATTTTGGTTTCCACGCCATACGCTATCGGCTGACGTAGCGAGAGCAATGTCTTTACGTCCGCCTCTGTATATAAAGGTTCAAGCAGCGGCTTACCGGCACGTTCCCGACGCTTGTTTTCCCATTCGGTATCCCGTAGTTGCAGATGCGCGGCATCCATCAACATCAACTCCAGCAGCGGAAAACTGGCCTCGGTCAGAAATACCGCCCCTTTGAAACCGTCTTTAACCAACTTGGGCAAGCGTCCGCAGTGGTCAAGATGGGCGTGGGACAAAACCACCGCATCAATGCCGGCAGGATCAAAGGGAAAATCGGCTTCATTTTGTTTTTCTGTTTCCCTTGACCCCTGAAACAATCCGCAATCAAGCAATATGCGGCTGGAGTCGGTTTCCAGTAAATAACAGGAGCCGGTAACTTGGCCAGTTGCCCCTAAAAAAGTAAGATTTGCCATCAACTTGCCTTGTAGTGAGTGAAACTCAATAAATGGTGCAGCCGTATCGACACACCGCCATGCCGCTTCTGCATTATACTCCCTCCTGCCTGGAGCGGTTACCCGGGAGGTACGTCCTCATGGATGGGCAGTTAGAATCGCGTCAGGAACAGCGATAGAGAGCACCGACAGCAGGCCCTTTACGACTGCAGGGACAGGAAATGATCCAGTCATTTCTCTGCATTCCCCACATCCCTGTGGGTTATGCAGAAGGTAGAGCAATGCAGGAGCAATTGCCGAGGCGACGCTGGAGCAAGTTGCCGAGGAACAAATATTTATCCGGACAGTCGTCAAATTTCCTCGAACGATGTAGTTGATGTTAAAATTGTATATCAATCAAAAAGACTGATTATCCTATTAAAAAAGTTTTGCAGTAATCCAACTGCAAAACTTAATATCACGAACATTCAGCGAAGAAATAAATTGAAAAAGACCATAAGATACCCTATTCCCCGATTGCTAATATTTCTTTTCTTGGCGCTACCCATACAAGCGTTGTTTGCAGAGGAAATCGTCAATCAGGAACCCGGCATAGCTCAGGAAATTACTGCCATTATTGCGGCAAAACAGCATCCTTACCTGATGCTGTCCAATTTCCCCAATCGTACCGAAGATCTTGAATCCCTCTATAGATTGTCAAACCACCAGCTACTGTGGTTAGGCAATGCGGATGCAGAAAAAAATATCACCGAAGCGCTTAATCTATTAGCGAACGCGGCTATCGACGGTTTAAATCCTAAAAATTACGACGCTGAAGCGCTAAGGCAAAAATCACAGGCAGCCTTAAAACTCAAGCCTGACTCATATAAAGAGTTGGCGCTATACGATACGGCGCTCAGTATATCCTTGCTACGCTTTCTGCATGATTTGAATTATGGCCGGGTCAATCCGCAAGGCATAAACTTTAACTTAAAGTTAAGAGAAAAAAAGCTGATTGATTTACCGCTGCTGATTAAAAACAGCCTGACTCAAAACACCTTACCCCAATTACCGCTGTCGGTTGAACCAAAGTTAAAGCAATACCAAAAGTTAAAACAGGCCTTGGCCAGTTACCGTGAGCTTGCCGTGAAAGCGCCGTCTTTTAAAATGGAGATTAAAGAAACGTTGCGCCCCGGAGGGTCCCATCCGCAAATTCCCGAGTTGCGCCGATTTTTAACTATCATAGGCGACTTGCCTGAAGATAATACGGTTATCGACCCTGAAAAATCATCGCTATACACTGACGCCATTGCTACCGGAGTTAAAAAGTATCAAAAGCGGCATGGAATTACTGCTGATGGCGATATCGGAAAAGGTTCTGTAGCCGCACTCAATGTACCTTTAGGCTACCGGGTAACACAAATCGAATTGGCTATGGAAAGACTGCGCTGGCTACCGGAGCTCAATGTCGGCACATCGATTATTGTTAATATTCCAGCCTTTCAATTATGGGCGTTTGAGGCGATTGATCAGAAAGATGCCAATATAATCAATATGAGGGTCGTTGTCGGTAAGGCTTTAAAGACCCAAACCCCTGTGTTGATGGCGGAAATGCACTTTATCGATTTCATGCCTTATTGGAATGTGCCTTACAGCATCATAAAAAATGAAATATTGCCCAAGTTAATTCAAAACAACAATTATCTTGATAAAGAAAACATGGAAATGGTTTCTGTTTTTCGCGACGGTGAAAAACCTACAGTCCTTAACCAAGAAGCAATGAATCTGCTTAAAGAGGGAAAGTTAAGAGTCAGGCAGCGTCCGGGAAAAAAGAATGCATTGGGCAAGGTCAAGTTTATCTTCCCCAATAAAGATGACGTGTACTTACATGACACCCCTGCAAATGCCTTGTTTAGCAAATCACGGAGAGATTTCAGCCATGGCTGCGTGCGGGTTGCGGATCCACAAAAACTGGCTGAGTTTGCACTTAAAAATCAGGACAGCTGGAACGCCGAAACTATACAACTGGCCATGAACACGCCAAAAATGCAGAGAGTCATATTGAAAAAACCGATACCGGTGTTGTTTTTTTATACCACAGCTTTTTTCGACCAATATGACAATTTAGAGTTTTACCCCGATATTTATGGACATGACGCAGTGCTACTGGAAGCTCTGAGCAAACCGGACGACCTGTCTGACCAATCGCTTTTTATCAGCACCAATTCGACGCAGGAAGCGCCAATCAAGATAATCAAGTAGAGACGCAACATTTGTTACAAGAAACGCGGTAACTGCGGATGGTTGGATGAATAAAATATTGCATAACGCCATGGATGGCGTGCAGTAGAACACTAAATGCAGGCGCTTTACGACTGCACGGGGGCAAGGCCGGTAGAATCGCATTCGGAACAGCGATAGAGAGTAATGCAGGGCAATATCTCTATCTTGATAGCTGTAATTAAATCGCTTGATTTAAAACCGTATGCAGGAGCTATTGCCCAGAGGCGGTATAGGAGAAATTAACGAGGACGCGAAGTTTTATTCCTGAACTTCGTGGGTCTTATGTCTTAAGTTGCTACGAAGCTTACATCCCGCTCTTCGTGTCTTCCGGATAGGGTCGGTTTATCCGGCCCAGGTTCTTACGCTACCGGTATCCAAATGCACAAAATTGGACCTTCCGTAATAACCGACACCGCCACGTTGCATGGCCAGTGCTGCATTTCTAATCCTTCTGGTATCCAAGCCTTCAATGCGAATGTCAATCGCCCTGCCCTCCATGTGCAGACTATTTTTAGCGACGCCATCGCTGTGTTTACGCAAGTCGGCATTGGTAGCGGGTGATCGATAACCGGAAACGATATGAAAGGGCTTCCTGACTTCGAGAGAATGTTTCAAGTCATACAGCTGATCCAGTAATGCCGGATCAATGGGGTGAACGGTACCGTCATGATAGTCACGAAATAAATGATTAATTTCGTGGAGCGCGTCTTTGATATAACGCCCCTGCTCAAAGTAAGTCAGATTTAACCGGTCACCGGTATGCGTGTTATGCAAAGCCAGCATCTTATGCGAGGGCGAGTTCCGATTAAATATGCTGGAGGTGTGTACCGTGGGTGAAAACTTGTGTGAGGAAAGGTGTTGGTGTAGCGTTTCATGAACACGCGTCTTATGGTTGGACGAGTGCGGGGCAAGTACCGTGTGTGAAGCTATATGTTTAACTTTAGCGTTTGCGACGCCGACGCCTCCAGCCATCAGCAAGGAACCATAAGCCATATTTTTCAGAAATTTTCGTCGTGATGAAATAATGTCGCTTTCATTCATAGTGGGTTGCGCTCTTGTTCATGCTCTATATGTGTATTAATCCAGATGGCCTCATTCTCATCATTTAATCTTAAATTAGCCTTAAGGGGCTTTAAATATTTCATACAAAAAATGCTGCTCCAGCACTGCGCGCGCAACCTAATAAATATTCAAGACAGTCTATAAAAAATCACCCATTATCAGGAACAAAATGAATATACCGATACTGACGCTAATTGCGGTATTCGCTTTGATAGCCGTGCGTAAAATCGGCCATTTTAATATCAAGATCTGGCAATCAATGACCTGCGGAGCGCTGCTGGTACTGGCTACCGGCGAGATTAGCGGACCCGACGCCCTAAAGGCTATCGATTTTAATGTCATGCTGTTTCTGTTCGGCATGTTTGTCGTCGGTCAGGCGCTGGTCGCCAGCGGCTATCTGTATGCCCTCGCCTATCATTTGTTTAACCGGATGACATCCGTGCCGCAACTGGTTTGCGGCATTTTATTCGGTGCGGCCGTGAGCTCTGCGCTGCTGATGAACGATACCCTCGCCATCATAGGCACGCCGCTGGTGTTGCGCCTGGCTCGGGAGCACAACATCAACAGCAGGTTGCTGCTATTAACGCTGGCTTATGCCATTACCATCGGCAGCGTGATGAGCCCTATTGGCAATCCCCAGAACTTTCTGATTGCCAGCCAAGGTGGATTATCCGCGCCTTTCCTGACTTTTTTTAAGGCGCTTGCTATCCTCCCTACACTGCTTAACTTAATTGTCACTTATCTGATTTTACGGCTGTTTTATCGGCAACAATTCATAACCGCTATGCCGCTTACCCATAACCCGGTCAAACTATTAGATAAAAAACTGGCCAAACTGGCCCAAGCCTCCTTGTTTTTGTTGATCGGATTGATAACGCTCAACATCATTCTGTCCGCCATACACAGCACGGTGCAGCTTAAATTAAGCCATATCGCCCTTATCGCGGCCCTGCCGCCGGTCTTGTTCAGCTCTGCCCGCTTGCACTTATTAAAAAGTCTGGACTGGTCAACCTTGCTGTTTTTCGCGGCCATGTTTGTGTTAATGTCCAGCGTCTGGCAAACCGGCATCATGCAACAACAGGTTACTGAATTACACATGGATCTGACGACCATTCCGGCTATCATGCTGCTCAGCGCCTCGCTCAGCCAGCTGATTTCGAATGTACCCCTGGTAGCGCTGTATCTGCCGATGCTGACTAATCCGAGCCCCGAATCGCTGATGGCCCTGGCAGCCGGCAGCACTATCGCAGGTAACCTGCTGATTTTGGGCGCCGCCAGTAATGTGATTATTATTCAGCATGCCGAAAAGCATGAAGCCACCCTCGGTTTTTTTGAATTTGCCCGTGTCGGAATTCCCTTGGGCTTTGTCAATCTGTTGATATACTGGATATGGTTTCAGTATGGGTACGGCTGATCCGGATTTCTTATTTACCGCGAAAGTCACGAAAAACCACATAAAACTTCGTGATCTTCGTGCCCTTCGTGGTGAATGATTTTTCTTACCTACAACACTGCAACGCTAATGGACGACACTCATGCGCAAAAAAGCCGTTAAACCCTCCGCTTATCTGACCGAAGTCAAAACGCTGTCGGATCGGATCGTCAAAGCTCAACAGCCGATCCGCATACTCGACGCCATCAAATGGGATGACAATATCAAACAGGCTTTTTTTGACGGCAACTGCAAAAAGTCGCCGATAGTCACGCCGGATTATTATCAAAAACGTCCTCTGGGCTTTGACCCAAACGAAAAGAAACACGAGTTTTACCAGATTGAGCGCGATTTAATGCGCAAGCTCGGCCAGCTCAACCCGCTCAGCGTGATCATGCGACGAATTTGCAAGGAATATCTGGACGTAGTACGCATGTTGGAGGCCAGAGGAAAGCCGACCTTCTCCAATATTTCCCAGGAATTATACGGCTCATCCCAGGACGTTTTTCATGTCGGCGACCCGACCATTGCCGATCTGGGCAGCATGATGGAAGGCACCCTGTCGCAACTGCTGAAACTTGATTTCCTGGTCGAAGAACCCAAAACCATCAACGCAAAGGATGCCGTAGCCATCCTTAATGAAAAAATAGAGGCTGTATTCCCCGGCGATGGCCTGCGCGCCATGCTCAGCGACGGTATCGTCGCCGATGCCGCCGCCGGCACCGATTACATCAAATTGCGCGCCGATGCGTTGTTCAACATGCGCGACCTGCGCGTGCTTGAAGTTCACGAAATATGGGTGCATCTGGGCACGACCCTGAACGGCTTGGCCCAGCCTTATTGCACTTTTCTCGGCAAAGGACCGCCATCCGCAACCGTCACTCAGGAAGGGTTAGCGGTATTGATGGAAATATTAACCTTCAGCTCCACACCCAACCGGCTAATGCGCCTGATCAACCGGGTGCGCGCCATCACGCTGGCCGAAGAAGGCGCGGACTTCCTGGACATATTCGATTTCTTTAAGGATAAAGGACTGGACAACGAAGAAAGCTATATGCTCAGCAGCCGGGTTTTTAGAGGCAGCAGCTCTGACGGCATGCCGTTTACCAAGGACCTGACCTATATCAAAGGCTTCGTGCTGACTTATAACTTCATGCGTCTGGCGGTCAACAAAGGTAAACCGGATCGTATCCCCTTGCTGTTTTGCGGCAAAACCATGATCGAAGATATGAAAGTATTAGTCGATCTGGTTGAAGAAGGTACGGTGATATCGCCACGCTTTTTGCCGCCGCAGTTCAAAGACCTGATGGGGCTTTCATCCTGGCTGAGTTTCAGCCGCTTCATGTCGTCAATGAATTTCCGTCAGCTGGAGCAGGACTATTCCAATGTTTTATGATGCAGCGTCATTTATGCATATAATTAGCCGTGTAGGGGCGATTTAGCCTAAATACTTTTGCATTTTAATAGCGTAACAAGAGTTCGCCTGATACTGATCGCGACCCAGATAATAATTAAAAGGTAATCCTATGAAAACACCCAGACTACTAGCCCTCTTTTTTATAGTTTCTTGCTTTAACGTCAGCGCAGGTCATGCTGCAGAGCATCATAGCGGACACGGTGCAAGCACCGGTGGTGGCGGTGGCGAGAATGCCTGCTTAAAACCGCAGCTGACCAAGTTTTTGCCTGCCAACATGGCAACCGTTGCTCCGGGATCGGCGTTCTCTTTTCTGGCGTTCAATGTGGAGAAACCCGAGCAAATAAAAGTCACCGTAAAAACACTCCCCGTTGAAGTAACTACGGAAGATAAAGATACTTTTTATCTGGTAAAAGGAAAATTACCTGCCGAGTTGGTTAACACAACAGCAAGGATCAACATCAAGGTGAATGCAAAAGTCTCAAGATGCAATGGCGAGAACGGCTGGCTGGTAAAAATTGCAGAAAAATAGTCGCTATTTTCAGTTGTATCAACAGAGACCTGTTCCGATAGCGCCCTGCTGATACATCAATTGACAGGGTTAGAATAAAAGCTCGTCAATACCTCCGCGCCATACTCCATATTAACTTTTGAGAGCACTCTATGTCTGAAAATCAGTTCATTAAAAATTGTGTAGCTTATTGTCTGGCTCAGAGTTTTGATATTAGCGCATTAGCAGGACTGCTATCAGACTCAACGCTGATACGGATTATTAAAGGCGCATTATTGATTGAGGATGATCAATCCTGGTCGGTTATCTTTGCTTATGGCGCTGTTGTGCACTGGAATGTCAGCTTGGAACAGCAGTCTAAACTACATCAGTTATTATTGGATCATGCAGAAAATCCGCTGACTTCCCCGGAGGAAGACAACTTCACTTTTACTCTCGATTGTCCAGGCACACGCATTATTGAAGATCATATTGAAATCGAGTCTTCGGATCCCATTTTGATTTTTGCATTATCGCAAGGCATGGCGCAATCGATTAAACTAGCCTCTTTTGAAACCAACGCCCTCACCACCATCAACAACACCAGCTATATTCCCAAGTCATTGGCTGAAAACGGAAAAATCAAGTTAAGTCGCCATAAAATCGCAAAAATACGAGGGCAATTGTTTTTAACCAAAAGCGACATTATTTTGAATTATGATTTGCTGGATACGCCTGATTTCTTTTGGGAATATCCCGAATATGAAGCCTTTTACGGGGTCACCGCAAAATACCTGGAAATAGCTCAACGAACCGACGTATTGTCAAAAAAGCTAGAAACCATCCATGAATTATTTGAAATGCTGGCAGACGAGCAAAAACATAGACATTCATCAATACTGGAATGGATTATTATTTGGCTGATTGCTTTTGAAATAGGCATGACGATATTCGACAAAGTACTCTAAAAAAATAAAACTCATCATGCTCAGCTACCGACACTCCTTTCATGCAGGCAATTTTGCCGACGTTTTAAAACATATTATCCTGATACAAAACCTTGAATACTTAACAAAAAAAGACAAGCCTTTCTGCTGCATCGATACTCATGCGGGCCCCGGAAAATACGAGCTGGACGGTGAATACGCATTAAAAACCCGTGAATTTGAAAACGGCATAACCAAGTTATGGCAACGCAATGACTTACCTGACTGCGTTGCCCGCTATGTCAGCCTTATCAAGCGCTTTAACAGCCCGGACAAATTAACCCGTTATCCCGGCTCGCCGTTAATCACCAAACAATTACTGCGCGACAAAGACCGCCTGTGTTTATTCGAATTGCATAACACCGAAATAAAGCTATTAACCTCCGAAGCCAATAAAGACAAGCGCATCAACGTCTTTCATGCCGATGGTTTAACAGACTGCTTAAAATTATTGCCACCGTTCGAGCGCCGGGGACTGGTATTGATTGATCCTTCTTATGAAATAAAAAGCGATTACAAACAGGTTGTCGAAACCCTGGCCGCCATGCATAAACGCTTTGCCACAGGGACTTATGCACTTTGGTACCCGGTCATTGACCGCAGTCGCAACCAGAAACTGGAGCGGGCCATCCAAGCCAGCGGCATCAACAATGTGCAGTTATTTGAGCTGGGAATACGCGCGGACAGCAACGAACACGGCATGACCGCCAGCGGCATGATCGTCATCAATCCACCTTGGACTTTAGCGGCTGAGATGAAACAGGTTTTACCTTGGCTGGCCGATGTTTTAGGCGATAACGGCGAAGGTTTTTACCGGATAGAGACGCTGGTTGCCGAATAGCTCCGCAGCAATCATTCAATGTATAATTACAACTTTTGACACACAAATCCTCTTCAATAACGCATCCAACACAGACAATGTCCACAAACGATAACCAACCTGCGTCAAACTTTATCCGCCAGATCATTGCCAATGATCTCAACGACAACAAAAACAACGGCAAAGTTGTCACCCGCTTTCCCCCAGAGCCTAATGGCTATCTGCATATCGGTCATGCAAAATCGATCTGCCTGAATTTTGGCATCGCCGCCGAAAATAACGGCGCTTGTAATCTTCGTTTTGACGACACCAATCCCGAAAAAGAAAGCGATGAGTATGTGGAATCAATCAAGCGCGACGTACACTGGCTGGGCTTTGAGTGGTCGGAATTGCGTCACGCGTCGGATTATTTTGAACAGCTTTACAACTACGCCGTGCAACTGATCGAACAAGGCCAAGCCTATGTCGACAGCTTGTCCGCCGAACAAATCAGGGAATATCGCGGCACCCTGACCGAACCCGGCAAGGAGAGCCCTGACCGTAGCCGCCCGATAGCGGAAAATATCGATTTATTTAAACGCATGCGCGCCGGTGAATTCGCCGACGGCCAATATGTGCTGCGCGCCAAAATCGACATGGCCTCCCCCAATATCAACATGCGCGACCCGGCGTTGTACCGGATTCGCCGCGTGCATCACCAACGTACCGGCAACGACTGGTGCATCTATCCGATGTACGATTACACCCACTGCATTTCCGACGCGCTGGAAGGCATCACTCATTCGCTGTGTACGCTGGAATTTGAAGACCATCGCCCGCTTTACGACTGGGTGCTGGATCAACTCAAAACGCCCAGCCATCCGCAACAAATAGAGTTCGCAAGATTGCAACTGGAATACACCATCGTCAGCAAACGTAAACTCAACCAGTTGGTCACGGAAAAACACGTCAACGGCTGGGACGACCCACGTATGCCGACTATCGCCGGTTTGCGCCGCGCAGGTTTTACGCCTAAATCGATACGCGATTTTTGCGAGCGCATCGGCCTGACCAAGCAAAATTCATGGATAGAAATGGGCGTGCTGGAATACTGCATCCGCGAAGATTTAAACGACAATGCCCCCAGAGCCATGGCGGTTTTACAGCCGTTGCGCGTAGTCATCGACAATTATTCTGAAGATCAAACCGAACAGCTTGAAGTCGGTAATCACCCGCAAAAGCCTGAGCTTGGCAAACGTATAGTGCCCTTTTCCAAAGTCATTTTGATTGAACAGGATGACTTTGCCGAAGTACCGCCGCCGAAATTCAAGCGCTTGATAGCAGGCGGCGAAGTCCGCTTGCGCGGTTCTTACGTCATCCAGTGCAACGAAATCGTCAAAGATGCTGACGGCAATATTACCGAACTGCGTTGCAGCTACGACCCCGACACGCTGGGCAAAAATCCCGAAGGACGTAAAGTCAAAGGCGTAATCCACTGGGTTTCCGAGCCACACTCGCAACCTGCAGAACTGCGTTTATATAACCGCTTATTCAGCGTGCCTAACCCTGACAATGAAGAAAACTTCCTGGATGCCATAAACCCCGATTCATTGGAAGTTCTGACCGATTGCAGAGTGGAAGCCAGTTTGGCTAGTCCGCAACCGGAAAGCCGCTACCAGTTTGAACGAACCGGCTATTTCTGCTTTGACGCCATAGACAGCGTTAATGGCAAACTGGTCTTTAACCGCACCGTGACCTTGCGGGATAACTGGGAAAAAGACTAATCAACCGGCAACATAATCAAATATCAGTATTTAATTTATTTACCACGGAATCACTATGAACCAAGACAGCATCAACCTGATAGAACAATACTATGCCGCATTCAACGGCGGTGACATGGAGTCATTTCTTAACCTGCTGACTGACGATGTCATCCACGACATTAACCAAGGCAGGCGTGAAATCGGCAAGGACGCATTTACCCAGTTTATGGCCTGCATGAACAACAATTACAGAGAACAGCTGGTCGATATGGTTATCATGGCGACAGCCGACGGCAAACGTGCGGCGGCGGAATTTGTAGTATTGGGCGAATACATTAAAACCGATGAAGGCCTGCCTGCCGCACAAGGCCAAAAATACCGCCTGCCTGCCGGTGCTTTTTTTGAAATTCGCGACAACAAAGTGGCCCGCATTACCAATTATTACAACCTGCAAGACTGGATCGCTCAGGTTAGCCAATAATTAACTGCAACTATTCAACAAGGTTGGGTGAGGCGCGTTTTTTTTGCGCCGTAACCCGACTTACGGAACTGCTCATGCGTTAACCCTTTCAGTACATAATCCTGGAAACAGAGCTATATCATTATAGTGTGCTAGGTTAGACATCAGGTCAGGCGGCGCTTTGGCGTCCTGTCCGGAGAGGGACGTAAGGTGAATGAGTTCAATATCGCCTTCCCTTCCAGTTCTTTGCAGACTGAATCCCTTTCAACAAATTTCTTGCTAATCAGGACAAATTTTAAAAACTACTTACTCATAACAAAAAGCCGTTACTTACCGGTTTTTGCCATAATAATCTATAAAAAACAACATTATGAAAATCACAAGTCAAAACAACCCTGTCCGACTTTTCTGAAAACATATTGTTAATTTAAAAATTGGCTATATAAGGAATCGATTAATCGTATATGATAGCGTTTGGGAAGCAATTGTCTTTCCAATTATTAATTTTCAGGCAATGTCTGGAAATCACACCAAAACACTTCATAGGTATATGATGAATTTAATCAAAAAAGCAGTACTTACTTTTATTATGGCTATCTCTTTTGGTGCAAGTAACATTGCTTTCGCTGAAGATGCAAAAGCCACTGAAGTTATTGCACATATTGAAGCCGCTATAGCTGAAATCGGCAAACACGATTTCAATGCCGCTTATATACATGAAAAAGCAGCACGTACCGCTTCTGAAGAAATCACAGGCAACGAAGCGGCTGTAAAGCAAGGCCTCGAAAGTCTGATTAAAGCGCAAATAATTGGTAAAAGTGCAGATGAAGAAAAAGCTATTGCTGAATTAAACAAAGCATTAGGCTTTTTCAAGTCAATCTAATCATTAGATCGACTTTTTACTGAGACAGGGTTAACTTAAGTTGACCCTGCCTTCTATTCAAAACCACCGTTCAACCCTCTACGATTTTTACACCGCTTAGCCGGGTAAAGCCCCCTGTTTGTTTGCATGCATCAACCTCACCAGCCAATATCCTGTTATGTATGTCCGCTTTGCGCGGCCTCGCTACAGTTAAATCAAAAAAGCTACGTTTGCAAGAATAACCATCACTTTGATCTTGCAAAAGAAGGTTATTTGAATCTTTTGCCTGTGCAGCATAAACGCTCCGGTGAACCGGGTGATAGCAAGCAAATGATGCAGGCCAGACGCGAGTTTTTGGAAGCCGGGTATTATGAACCAATGGCCCAAGCCGTAGCGATGATGGTCAATGCAAATCAACCCAAACATCTGCTGGATCTGGGCTGTGGCGAAGGCTACTACAGCCGGATGATTGAAGCCCATTGCCCAAACACGATGATGTTGCACGGCGTCGACATTGCCAAATTCGCGATAGCCGCTGCCGCTAAAAAACAGCCCAATGCGCGATTTATAGTCGCCAGCGCTAACCGGCTGCCTTATGCAGATCAGTATTTCGATTTTGTGCTGAGAGTATTTGCCCCATCAAATGAACATGAACTCAAGCGGATACTGAAACCGTCAGGATTTTTGCTGACAGTGACGCCAGGTCCCAGACATCTATGGCAATTGAAAAAATTCATCTATGCTGATGTGCAAGAACATACGTTGGAGAGCGAACTGCCGCAAGGGTTTGAGCGTATTGATAGACAACGCATCAGTTATAAAATCGTCCCGAATCTCCAGCAAAGAATCGCCCTGTTACAGATGACGCCATTTGCGTGGCGAGCCAATGAAAGCGTTCAACAAGCCATTAAAGACGTTGCGGAACTCGAAATAGAAACCGACTTTATTTTAACGCTGGCGATAAAAACACCCTACAAGCCTAGTAACGCTGGAGCATTGCAGGACGCAAACAGCATCTTAAAGTCTTAACCTCGCTATTCGAATTACATATTTTTTACCGCCCCGACCTTCCGGCATTGCGCCCAATGCCATGAACGTAATAACATCTGACCATTGATTGCGTCGGAGGTTGTAAACATGAGCAATAAAACAGCGCTGGATTCAAGCCTCACCCTCATCAAAGCGTTATCTGAAGCGAATGACTGCAACATCATTGAAACCCATATTTCCTGGGTGCTGCTGACCGGCCAATACGTCTACAAAATCAAAAAACCGGTTAACTTCGGCTTTCTGGATTTTTCCACGCTGGAAAAACGCAGCTTTTGCTGTATTGAAGAACTAAGACTGAACAGACGCTTGGCCGCCGACCTGTATCTGGAGGTCGTACCGATAACCGGAACGCCGGAGCATCCCAGAATAGGCGGCACGACCACAGCCATCGAATACGCCATCAAGATGACTCGATTTCCTTCCGGGCAGTTGCTAAGCGAGTACGCCGCGCGCGGCCGGCTAAGCACAGATGCAGTCGATCAACTTGCCGATATTATTGCCGATTTTCATGAAACCATTGAACAGACGGATGAAAACTCTCCCTATGGCGATAGCGCAGGCATCAACCATTGGTTTGTCGAGAATTTCGACCATATCAGGCCTTTATTGATTGATGACGTTCAAAAACAGCAGCTACAGCGCATTCAGCAATGGGGCGACAGCGAATGGCGCATGCAAGCCGGGATAATGCAGCTGCGCAGACATCAAGGCTATATCCGGGAATGTCACGGTGACCTGCATCTGGGCAACATGACACTGATTAACGGTAAGGTGACCCTGTTCGATTGCATCGAATTTAATCCGCTGCTGCGCTGGATTGATGTCATCAGCGAAGTAGCTTTTTTGTTTATCGACCTGCTGCATTTTGGATATGACCGCTATGCATACCGCTTTCTTAATCGCTATTTACAATACACCGGCGATTATCGAGGGCTGACGCTGCTGCGTTATTACCTGGTTTACCGTGCGCTGGTACGGGCTAAAGTTTCCTTGTTGCGCATGGCCCAGCAACCCGACGACCCTGTTGTTGCCCAGAAGGCGCATCGCGAATACGCAGCTTTTGCCGATCTGGCAGAGCGTTTTACCAAGCGTCGCCAAAACGTTCTGATCATTACCCATGGCTATTCAGGTTCCGGAAAATCCACGATGGCCGCCCAACTCGCCGAAAAAATCGGCGCGTTCCAGATACGTTCCGATATAGAACGCAAACGGCTGTTCGGCTACCGGGCATTGATGCAAACGGGCAGCGGCATTGACAACGGACTTTATACCCAAGAAGCGAATCTAAAAACCTATCAACACCTTAAGGAACTTGCCAAAACCGTGCTTGACGCAGGTTTCCCGGTAATTATCGATGCGGCTTTTCTTAAAACCAGGCAACGCGATCCGTTTCGGCAGCTTGCGGCCGACTGCGGCGTGCCGTTTCATATCCTCACTTTTCAAGCGTCTGATCAGGAATTATGCAGGCGTATCAAGCAACGGCAAAACGATGCATCGGAAGCAACTGTGGCCGTACTACACCATCAGCAACAATCGGCACAACCGTTGTCGGAACATGAACAATCCGCTGTAATTGAAATTAATACCGAAAACGGCAATGCCCTGGAAAACCTGTTGAATAACTTTGACCGTTATTTACAATGACCGGATGCGGGTCTTTTAACGCGGCTTAACAAATGAATTCATTTATTCCTAAGGCACCGGATTCTGTTGACCATTAATAAAAACGTTTGTTTTATCGGCTACTTAGGAATTCACTTTATATTTACAAGTAATTGCTTTTGAATACTTATTACTGAAATACCAACAAAACCTAGCGTTATTTTTTAAGCCCTCTATAATTCAAAACGATAGAATCTGCAATCTAAGCTAAGAAACATTGCCATACCTACTATGGAACACCCATGTCAGAGATAACTCTCCAAACGATATTGATCGTTGACGACTCTCCCGAGAACCTCACCGTTTTAAGCGAATTGTTGCAACCGATCTACCGGGTACGCGTCGCTACTTCGGGCCGGAAAGCATTGCGCATCGCCGCCACTACACCATGTCCAGACTTGATTATGCTGGATGTGATGATGCCGGGCATGGACGGTTATCAAGTCTTCGAGCGTTTGCGCGCAGATCCCTCGACCCGCGACATCCCTGTGATATTCGTGACTGCCATGGACAGTACGGAAGCCGAGCTCCATGGACTGGACGTAGGTGCAGTGGACTACATCACCAAACCTGTCGTACCCCCCATTGTATTGGCGCGCGTCCATACCCAACTGGAATTGAAACAGGCCCGTGACTGGCTGCGTGACGAAAACTGTTATCTGGAAGCCGAGATCGCGAAACGCATGGCCGAAAACGAGTTGATCCAGGAAGTAAGCATCCGGGCATTGGCCCATCTGGCGGAAACTCGCGACCCTGAAACCGGCAACCACATCCTGCGCACCCAGGGCTATGTTCAACAGCTCGCCCAGAAGCTACAAACTCACCCCCTTTTTTCGGCGACTCTGAATGACCGTTACATTCAGTTGCTGGCACGTTCCGCGCCGCTGCACGACATCGGTAAGGTCGGTATCCCCGACGCTATCCTGCAAAAACCCGGTAAGTTGACGCCGGAAGAATGGGAGATCATGAAAACCCATGCTCGTCTTGGCGCCGTGGCCATCGAAGAGGCCGAGCGGGATGTAGAACGGCCGGTAATATTCCTGACTTTAGCCAAGGAAATAGCCCACCGACACCATGAGAAATGGGATGGCAGCGGTTATCCGGATGGACTTGTCGGTGAAGCCATTCCCGTGTCAGCTCGTATCATGGCCCTGGCGGATGTATTCGACGCCTTGATTTCCCGCCGTGTTTACAAAGAACCCATGTCTTACGCTGAAGTTCGCAGCATCATTGCGGCCGGGCGAGGCCGGCATTTCGACCCGGACATGGTTGATGCCTTTCTCACCCATTTCAGCGTCTTCTGCGACATCGCCGAACGCCATCGCGATCCCGTTCCGGATTAAACGCCATGAATCAAGCCACTCGCGTCCTACTGGTCGAGCATGAAGGTACAGCTATCTTTATCGTTAACAACCAGCTTATCTGTCACCATGGCCAAACCAGAAAATGTCTTTAAGGCGCGCAGTGAATTTCGACCATCCGGAACGGTAACAACATAGCTATGACGCTCAACTTTACCTCCACTGAATCCAGTCCGGATCACTAATATAAAGAGCTGCCCAGCCAATGCCACCCGATACTGCCTCCATACCGACTCGACCTGAACCACCCGCCAACCGAGGCGGAATTCTAGCCATTGTTCTGGTCTATGCCATGTTCGCCGCGTGTTGGATATTGCTGTCCGACAAATTGGTACAGATAATCTTCAACGATCCTAACCAGATTATCCTCGCCAGTATGCTCAAGGGCTGGTTATTCGTCGGTGTAACCTCATTGCTGTTCTATGGCCTGATGCTGCGCTGGATCGGCGGCGATAAGACGTCTAAAGCACACTCGGCGAGCTCACATGGCTTGGGCTTACCTTTCATATCGCTGGCGGTGATTATCGTCATGTTCACAGGCACAGGTATATTACATACCTTCAAACACCAAAAAGAAGAAGCGATTGGCCGGTTGCAGGCCGATGCCGACATCAAGGCCCTTCAGATTGCTGACTGGCTCAAAGAGAGACAGGCTGACGCGGACTTCACCCAGACCAGCGACTTTTTCACCGAACAATACCGCCGTTGGCAAGAATCGGGTGATCAACACAGCGGCGAACGACTGCAAACGCAGTTGGAGCAACTAGGCCGGAATCATGGATTTGGTGCCGTCATACTACTCGACCCGAAAGGTAAGCAGCTGTGGGGAAACGACAAGACGTCGCTTGTCCTTGCCCAGCCATTGCAGACCGCAGCACAGCTTGCCTCGGCAGAGCGGACAGTACGGCGAGCCGGTCCGTATCCCGATGCAGCCGGCAACATGTGCCTGGATTTTATTGTGCCCTTGACGATCATCTCCGGCTCTCCGCCCTTGGTCATCCTGCACGTCGACTTGACGGATCGGCTTTCCCCCATTCTGCAAACCTGGCCGGTACCCGGCGCCAAGGGCGAGACTGTGTTGTTCCAGCGTAATGGCGACCAGGTACTCTTCTTTAACAAACTGAAACACCAAGAAAATACGCAAACCAAGTTGCCCGTACCCATGGCAATGGAAAAACTGCTTAACGACGAGGTATCTCCGGGTAGCCCGATTGAAGGCCTGGATTACCATGGCGTTCCCATCATCGGTGTAGTGCGCTCTGTCGCCGGCACAGACTGGTTCCTGATGACCAAGCTGGATCTGTCTGAACTTTACGCCGAGGTCGTCGGAGATGTTGCGTGGACCGGTTTTGTAGGCTTGCTGGCCCTGTTTATGACGGGTGCCGGTTTTTATCTGTTGCGACAGGCTCAACAACTTGCCCAGGCTAAGGCCTTACAGCAATCCCAGACAGAGCGCCTTCGCGCATTGCATCTGCTTGCCGCCATCGCCGACAGCTCGGATGACGCTATTTTCGCCAAAGACATGGACGGCCATTACCTCCTGTTCAATCGCGCTGCCAGTCTGTTCGTCGGCAAGTCGTCCGAAGATCTGCTGGGTCACGACGACCTAGCCATCTTCCCTCCCGAGCAGGCCGAAAGGCTGATGGCCGTCGATCGTCGTGTGAGCGCCGAAAACCGCACCATTACTCAGGAAGAACGGCTTAACACCTTGCAGGGTGAGACCGAATTTCTCACCACCAAAGGGCCTCTGTACGACAACGAAGGCAACATGATCGGTATCTTCGGAATTTCCCGCAACATCACCGAGCGCAAGACAGCCGAGGCTGAGCTGATCCAGCGCAACGACGAGCTTGAGCGCTTCAATCGCACCATGATAGGGCGTGAGCTGGATATGATTGCGCTTAAACAACAGGTCAACGAGCTGTCCATACGACTCGGGCAGGAGCCCCCCTATCCGCTGGCTTTTCTTAATACCCATCCAGTACCGCCGAAGGGGAACGAAGCGCCATGAACGGACGCTTGGCGCCGGCGGTCCTGCTACCCTTGCTGGCGCTGGCGCTGCAATGGGTACTGTGGCCCTGGATCGCCCCTTTCGTCTGGTTTCTATTCTTCCCCACCGTGTTTTTCAGCGCACGTCTGGGCGGCCTCTGGGGCGGGCTGATCAGCACCGTTCTGAGTACCGTCATAGTCTGGTTCTTTTTTATCCCGCCCCAGTTGAGCTGGACGATGGACAACCCGTCCAACCTTTATTCGGTAGGCCTGTTTCTGGTCATGGGCTACCTGTTTAGCGAAACCCAGGATCGTCTGCGTCGCGCGCAACGGAACACCGACATGGCTCTGGCAGAAATCCGCACGGCTAACCGGAAGATCACCCGGCTTTATCAAAAAACGCTCGAACTCGACAAACTAAAAACCCAATTTTTCGCTAATGTCAGCCACGAACTGCGCACGCCATTGACTTTGATCATGAGCCCCCTTACCCGGCGCTTGGCCGCTACCGACCTGACCGAGACGGAACGGCGCGAAAACGAAATGGTGCTGCGCAACGCACGCTTACTTTACCGCCACGTCACGGATTTACTCGATACAGCCAAACTTGAGGCAGGCCGTATGCCCCTGATCTGGACACCGATTGATCTTGCGGCCCTAACCAGGGCAATGGCCAGCCACTTCGAGGCCTTGGCTGCGGAACGGAAAATAGACTACGCCGTGATGATTCCGGACACACTGCCGGTCGAGGCGGACGGTGAAAAGTTACAGCGCGTCTTAGTGAATCTCCTTTCCAATGCCTTCAAGTTCACGCCCGATTTCGGAGCTATTGCCCTGCGCCTGTCGCAGGAAAATGGTCACGCACTGATCGAAGTGCAGGACAACGGCCCCGGCGTACCCGCCAACTTGCAGGAAACTGTGTTTGAACGGTTTCGTCAGGTGGAGGGTGGAGCCCAGCGCCGTTTTGGAGGCACCGGCCTCGGGTTAGCTATTGTCAAGGATTTCGTCGAACTGCATAACGGCACGGTCAGCTTGGGCGAGACTTCGGGCGGCGGTGCACTGTTTTCCGTGCGGCTGCCGCTGACGGCACCGGTCGGCACGGTACTCAGCGCACCGGTACCGTTCGATGAAGTCATCGACCGCCAAGCCATCGAGGAACTGGAAGCACGTGCCTCGACCGTTGCCCTGAACAAATCCTTGCCCGCAGCCGACGCGCCGCTGATACTGGTGGTCGAAGACAACCTCGATATGAACGAATTCATTGCCGCCACTCTGCGCCCGCACTACCGCGTTTACAGCGCCTTCAACGGACGCGAGGGTCTGAAAAAAACGCTGGAGCTGCTTCCCGACTTGATCATCACCGATCTGATGATGCCGGAAATGGCCGGCGACGACATGGTATACGAATTGCGCCGTTTGCCGGCTACGCGCGACGTGCCGATCGTCATACTCACCGCCAAGGCCGATGAAAACCTGCGTATACGCCTGCTCAGGGAGGGTGTGCAAGACTATCTCAACAAGCCTTTCTCGGTGGAGGAACTACTGGCACGAGTGAGCGGACTGATATTATCGCGACGGCGCACGGTGGAGGAGTTGAGCCGTAGTGCGGAGCTTTTGCGCCGACTGGCCGAAATCGTCGAGAAAGTTGCGGCGGTGCGCGACTTGCCGAGTCTCACCAACATCGTCCTCCCCGCCGTGCGTGAATTGACCGGCGCAGACGGTGCCACTTTAGTATTACGCGACAATGGCCAGTGCCATTACATCGACGAGGATGCCATTGGCCCATTGTGGAAGGGCCAACGCTTTCCGCTTGAATCCTGCGTTTCGGGCTGGGCCATGCTCCACGCAGAAGCGGCTGTCATCGAAGATATCACTGTCGATCCGCGTATTCCCCATGCCGCCTATCGCTCCACTTTCGTCAAGAGTCTATCCATGACACCTATCGGCAGAGAAAAGCCGGTGGGCGCGATTGGCTGCTACTGGGCCAACCGGCACATGGCCGGCGTAGAAGAACTTGAGTTGCAGCAGGCTTTGGCCGATGCCATGTCGGTAGGACTTGCCAACATTGATCTTTACCAAGGCATGGCCAACGCCCGGCAGGATGCGGAACAGTTCGCAGCCACACTTGAGGAAGCGCAGCACTTGGCCGGTATCGGCAACTGGACGTGGAATCTGAGGACCAACCAATACACATGGTCCGACGAAATCTATCGCATCTACGGCCGCGACCTAACCTTGCCACCCGCGGCTTATCCGGAAGTCCAGACTTATTTCACGCCCGAAAGCTGGGTTGGCCTCGCCGCGGCCGTAGAGAAGGGCTTGACGGAAGGAGTGTCCTACGAATGCGATACCGAGGTGGTACGCCCCGACGGTTCCCATCGTTGGATCATCGCCCGAGGTAAAGCAAGCCACGATACCGAAGGAAACATCATCGGTCTGTACGGCACGGTGCAAGACATTACCGAGCGCAAACGCACGGAGCAGGCGCTACGCGAAAGCGAGGAGCGGTTAGCAGGCATTATCGACTCGGCGACGGATGCGATTATCTCCGTGAACGAGCAGCAACAGATATGCATGTTTAACCCGGCCGCCGGGCAGGTGTTCGGCCTGAGCGCGGACGAAATTATAGGCCAGCCCTTGACCCGCCTCATCCCGGAACGTTTCCGCTGTGAGCATGAAAGCAATGTCCGGAATTTCGCACAGACCGGCATAACCGCTCGCCGTATGGGCGTAGGCGAGATCAGCGGCCTGCGCGCAAACGGCGAGGAATTTCCCATCGAGGCGTCCATCTCCCATACCCCCACTGCCACTGGCGAACTGTTCACGGTGATCTTGCGCGACATCACCGACCGTAAACGGACCCAAGAAGAAATCCACCGCCTCAACGCCGACCTGGAGCGACGCGTAATCGAGCGCACTGCCGAACTCACCACCGCCAACCGCGAGCTCGACAGCTTTGCCTACGCCGTCTCCCACGATCTGCGCGCGCCGCTACGCGCCATGAGCGGATTCAGCCAGGCTCTGGCTGAGGATTACGGCAGTCAGTTGGTGGGAGAGGCTAAGGTTTACCTGGATCAGATCGATCTCTCCAGTCGCAAGATGAGCGAACTGATCGATGGCCTGCTGACGCTTTCGCGTAGCACCCGGGGCGAGTTGCGGCACGATGCCGTGGATCTTTCCGCCCTGTCCGAGCGTTTGCTGGCCGAACTGATGCAAAGCATACCTGAACGGCAAGTGGCGATACAGGTGGAGACAGGGCTTCAGGTGTATGGCGATGCGCGCATGCTCGAAGCAGTCATGCGCAATCTGCTGGACAATGCCTGGAAATACAGCGCACACGCGGCAGCACCGGGCATTCGCGTGTACGCCGAAGATCGGGGTGACGTTCGCCGCTTCTGCGTCGCCGATAACGGTGCCGGTTTCGATATGGCCCACGGCAACCGCTTGTTCCAGCCGTTCCAACGTCTGCACCGCCAGGAGGAATTTACCGGCATCGGCATCGGCCTGGCCACCGTGCAGCGTATCGTACACCGCCACAACGGGAGCATCGAAGCACGAGGAGAACCGGGCAAAGGCGCGGTATTCTGTTTTTCTTTATCAAATATGCCCGCAAATTCAACGTGCGGCGAAAACGAGGTTTAATGATGAATAACAAAACCATCTTGCTGGTAGAAGACAACCACCAGGACGAAATACTGACCCTACGCGCCTTGCGCCGCGCCAATCTGATCAACCAGATAGACGTAGTGCGCGACGGTCAACAAGCTCTGGATTACCTGTTTCGGCAAAGCGAGTTCGCCGACCGGGGCGGCCCCGACCTGCCCACCGTGGTACTGCTTGACATCGGCCTGCCACGTCTGTCCGGCCTGGAAGTGCTGGAACAACTGCGCGCCGACACCCGCACTGCGCTATTGCCTGTGGTCATCCTCACCTCTTCGGATGAGGAACGCGATCGCCTGAAGAGCTATGAAGTCGGCGCCAACAGCTTCGTGCGCAAGCCGGTGGATTTTGCCGAATTCGCCGAGACTGTAGCGCGCTTGGGTGTGTACTGGCTGGCGACCAATGAGCCGCCTCCCGCGATGAAACAGCAATGAACAGTCCGTTGAAGCTCCTCGTCATCGAAGATATCCCTGCCGACTTCCTGCTACTGGAGAGGCACTTACGCCGGCATGACCTGGATGCCGAGTACCTCCGTGTCGGCAGCAATGCAGAGCTGGATGCCGCATTGCAAAACGAATGGGATGTGGTGCTCTCTGATTACAACGTGCCGGGCATGGATTTTGTCACGACCCTGAAACGTATCAGGACTTATTGCCCCGACCTGCCGATTATCCTGGTGTCCGGCAGTGTCGGCGAGGAAACTGCTGTGGAACTGTTGCGTCTGGGCATGAGCGATTTTGTCCTTAAAAACAGCTTGGTTCGTTTATTGCCGGCCATCTTGCGCGCCCTGGATGAGACCAACGAACGTCGCGCACGCCAATCCGCCGAAACTGCGTTGCACGAAAGCCAGGCAGTCATCCTTGAAGAGCAGCGCCAGGCCAGATTGGCTACACTGAATCTGATGGAGGACGCCCTCGCCGCCCGGACCCGCGCCGAGACGGCTCATGCAGCGTTGCAGGAATCGGAGGCAAAATACCGGCTACTGGCCGACAATGCTGCCGATTGTATCTTCTGGGTCGGCACCGACAGACGCTATAAATACATTTCTCCGGCTTGCGAACAAATTTCCGGCCATACTCCCGAGGAATTCCTGGCCGATCCCGAGTTAATGGCCGACATGATCCATTTTGACGACCGCATGGCGTATCGACAACATCTTGCAGACAGCACAAATACCGATAGGGGCGAACTTGAAGTGCGCATCGTGCACAAGGACGGAAGCGTGCGTTGGATCGGTCACCATTGCAAACCCATCCACGGCGAGAACGGCGAATACCTGGGTCTGCACGGCGTGAACCGCGACATTACCGCGCGTAAGCGGGACGAGGAAGAACTGCATGACAGCGCTGAGCGCTTCCGGGTAGCCACCGAAAGCATCCGCGATGCCTTTATCCTCATTGATGGCGAAGAGGGCAAAATCGTGCTGTGGAACCCCGCTGCCGCTGTTATGTTCGGCTACACCAAGAACGAGGCGATAGGCCTGCCACTACACCAACTCATCGGGCCGTCCCGTTTTCACGAAGCGGCAGCTCTCGGTCTGGCGCATTTCGCGCACACCGGCGAGGGCGCGACAGTGGGCCGCACGCTCGAACTACCCGCCCTGCGCCGGAACGGCGAGGAATTCTCCGTCGAGCTTTCCCTCTCTGCGACACAGCTCGGCGGCCAGTGGCATGCCGCCGGAATCGTTCGCGACATCACCGAGCGCAAGCAGGCCGAAGAGCAGCTGCGCAAACTCGCCCAAGCCGTGGAGCAGAGTCCGGAGAGCATTATCATCACCAATCTCGACGGCAACATCGAATATGTTAACGAGGCTTTCGTGAAGAATAGCGGCTACCTCCACGAAGAGCTGATGGGGCAGAATCCGCGACTCCTGAACTCCGGCAAAACGCCGAAAGAGTCCTATGCAGCGCTCTGGGATGCCATCTCTCATGGACAAACCTGGAAAGGCGAATTCATCAATAAACGCAAGGATGGCAGCGAATATGTCGATTTCGCCATCATTACTCCCATCCGTCAACCGAATGGAGGCATCACCCATTACGTGGCGGTGCAGGAGGACATTACCGAAAAGCGGCGTCAAGGCGAGGAACTGGATCAGCACCGCCATCACTTGGAGGAGCTGGTAGCGCGTCGAACGGCGGAACTGGAGTCGGCCCGGACTTCGGCGGATGCAGCCAATCAGTCCAAGAGTGCTTTCCTGGCCAATATGAGCCATGAAATTCGCACCCCCATGAATGCCATCATCGGGTTGACTTATCTCTTACGCCAAAACACGCCTACGCCTGAACAAAGCGTACGCCTGGACAAGATTGATGCCGCCGCCCTGCATCTGCTGTCCATCATTAACGACATTCTGGATCTGTCAAAAATTGAGGCCGGTCGCCTGGAGCTGGAACAAACCGACTTCTCCCTGGCAGCGGTACTGGACCACATCAACTCATTGATTGCCGATCAGTCCCGAGCCAAGGGGCTGACTATCGAAATGGATAACGGTGACGTGCCGCTGTGGTTGCGCGGCGACCCGACCCGGCTACGTCAGGCCATGCTCAACTATGCGGGCAATGCCGTCAAGTTCACCGAGCGCGGTACCATCTGGTTGCGCGCCAGGTTATTGGAAGAAACCGGCACAGGGCTGCTGGTGCGATTCGAAGTTCAGGACACCGGAATCGGTATCGCGGCGGAGAATTTGCCGACGCTGTTCGAAGTATTCGCTCAAGCCGATATTTCGACTACCCGCAAGTACGGCGGCACCGGCTTGGGGCTGGCCATTACCCGACGTCTGGCGAACATCATGGGTGGAGAGGTCGGCGTCGAAAGCACTCTGGGCCAAGGCAGCACCTTCTGGTTTACCGTCCGGCTCCAGCGGGGTCATGGCGTGATACCTACTGAAGTTCGGATAAAATCGATGGATGCCGAGAACATGTTGCGCCGGGACTATGCCGGCGCCCGTCTGCTGCTGGCGGAGGACAACCCCATCAATCGGGAGGTGGCGCTGGAATTGCTGCATGGAGTCGGTCTGTCGGTAGACACTGCGGAAAATGGTCGGGCCGCCTTGGATAAGCTCAGTGCGAATAGTTACGATATGGTGTTGATGGATGTACAAATGCCCGAAATGGATGGCCTGGCCGCGACTAAAGCGATTCGCGCCCAGCCCGGCTATGCAGCCTTGCCGATCCTGGCGATGACTGCCAATGCCTTCGACGAAGATCGGCGGATCTGCCTTAATGCAGGTATGAACGACTTTGTTGCCAAACCCGTGATTCCCCAGGTTCTCTACGCTACGCTGTTGCGTTGGCTGTCGCCCTCTGATCGAAACCATCCCTCGACAGATTCGAGCAACCGGCTTGTAGAGCTCACGGCAGACTTAGCACAGTCCCCTCTCCCGGCTACCTATATTCCGGGCCGACTGGCAACCGTTCCGGGACTGGAGGCTGCGCTAGGCCTCGCTGTCGTCAGGGGCGACGCCACCAAATATCAGAAACTTTTGCAGATGTTTGCCGGCTTCCATAGCAAAGACATGATACGTGTACAGGAACGACTGGCTGATGGGGATATCCAAGAGGCGCAACGTCTGACTCATGGCTTGAACGGCGCCGCCGCCACACTGGGCGCATGCCGCGTTTCTGAGCTGGCGACCAGGCTGGATAAGGCCTTGCGCCAGAATGCTAGTGTAGCCGAATGCACAGAGTTGGCCCGGTTGTGCGATCGCGAATTGACTCAATTGATTCAGTACATCCTGAGTTTGCCTGAAGAAGTTGTTCCCGCCGAAAACACTAACTGTAATATTGATCCTGAACACGCAAAGCAAATACTTTCGGAATTGGAAAGCCTGCTGATCGAAGACAACGCTCTCGCCAACCGCTTGGCCCGTGAATCTGCCGATCTGCTACGGATGAAGCTGGGCAGCGGCTATGCTGACTTTAGCCGACAAATTGAAGTATTCAACTACGAAAGCGCGCTGACAACACTACGAGGGATAACCAGCCCCAAGACGGATGCTTAAGAGGTTTTCACCTCATTGATAACCTTGCCTCGAATCCAGCCGCATTTTGGAAAAGAAAATTATACGGACATTTATTACATCAACCTGCACCGGCATATCTTCCCGCCATTAGATCATAATCCAACAGCACACCCAGACTGAAGCGCAGGTTATTAGTTTTTAATAACCTGTTTTCGCTGATTGCTGATAATTTTTGACCAACAACAATTTCCTTTTTTGCAGCCGGAAAAATAATTATTTTTGGCAGTGTACGTAACATCAGGACATGTTACAGTTCATAAGAAGCTTTTATGATTACAAAATGATAGTTTTTTCATCAAAACAAATTCCATTGCTTTTACTGATGGAACCTAATTTGCCTTTAGGAGGTCAAAATGAATGAAGACACATTAAATTTAGAAATCAGAAAATATCTCAAAAATGTCGGCATCACATCACAACGCGAGATTGAACATGCCGTACTCAAGGCGGTTGAAACCGGAAAATTGAACGGTTCCGAGACCATAGACATTAAAATGACCCTGGATGCTCCCGCTCTTGGCGTCAACCATTGCATTGAGGGAAAAATAGCGCTTGAATAAATCGCTATGAAGAAACTTTAGTTGGGTCTGGTTATTACATTAATTCGACGTAAGTCGACGAGGATAAAAACCATGAATAAGCACTTAAAGTTAGTTAGAGAATTTCACGACACATTTTCACTTCCGCAAGCCGAACATGGGGCAAATGAGCGGTTATCCGATATGGATATTGTTATGCGTCAAGCATTACTCATGGATGAAGGCAGCGCGGTATTAAAAGCGATTAAAGCAGGCGATATGGTTGAAATATTGGCCGGACTGGTTAATCTTGCCTATTGTGCATTGGGCGCTATTGCGATACGGGGAAGTGATGTTACAGACCGTCCGGTAACATGGCGGCATGATGGCTTTATTCTTTCTATCATCCGTATCCTGTCCGACAGAATCAATAATTGCACCTCAGGCAATACCGATGATTATTCAGCCGTTTATTGCTTGTGCGCTCATTTATCGAGCAGTTTCATCAACGCGGATTTCAATAAAGCCTTTCAAATGATCCATGACGGCAAGATAGCCAAAGAAGTGAAAGAGCCCGATTTGAGTGCTTGTCTTTTTGAATAACATCAAAGGGCTATTCATGAATGGATGAGGAATTATGATGGGGATTGCCTGAATTTAGCCCCAAAAAAAATACATCGTTCGTCACGGCCATTAAGTTAAGGATTTTAGTAAGCGCTAGTTCCCAAGCTCCAGCTTGGGAACTCGGTGTGGGAAGCTCCAGCTTCCCGTCTCGCCAAGCTACGACTTGCATGGACAGATATTTGCTCCTCGGTAATTGCTCCTGCATTACTCTACCTCCTGTATCCATACAGTCGTGCAATATCTGCATTCACCACATCCTTGTGGATTATGCAGGGGGTAGAGCAACGCAGGAGCGATTGCCGAGAGCTTCGCCATATGGGGCCCCAAGTCGAGCGTGGGACCCAGCGTATTTCTCAACTTAATGGCAGTGACGCTCTGCGTGGGAACGATGCAATCCTGAAAATGATCTTAAGCTCAAGTTCGCCACGGGTGCGCCGGCAAATCGGAAACACCGATTGCTTCCGCCCCGGCTTTGGCAACCTGATGATCGTTTTCCACCGAACTGCCGCTGACGCCGACAGCGCCGATTAGAACGCCATCCTTGTCAACAATAGGCACGCCTCCGGGAAAGGTAATTAGCCCGTCGTTAGAATGTTCAATCCCGTAAAGCGGCCCGCCCGGTTGCGATAGCTGACCGATTTGTCCGGTGTTCATCGCGAAGAAACAGGCGGTCTTGGCTTTTTTGATCGCAATATCCACGCTGCCTACCCAGGCATTGTCCATTCTCACGAACGCCTTTAAGTCAGCGCCGGAATCCACAACGGCGATACACATCTGCGTACCGATTTTTTTTGACTCGGCAATTGCCGCAGCCATTGCCTGTTCGGCCAGTTCGTATGTTACATGCATGGTCTATCTCCTCTATTCGTTATCAAAAGTACCTAACCGCTTAATGGTATTCTCTTTCGTTCTTTATTGGGGAAAAATCATATTTTCCGGACGAACAAGCTTGTCGAATTCCTCTTCAGTCACAAATCCGCCGGAGACTGCCTCTTCACGTAACGTGCTGCGATTTTTTAAAGCCAGTTTCGCAATTTTTGCGGCATTGTCGTAACCGATGCGCGGAGCCAAGGCAGTCACCAGCATCAGCGAACGTTCCATAAGCTCGGCAATGCGGTCGATATTCGGCTCAATGCCGACCACGCAATGATCTGTAAAACTCATCGCCGCATCGCCGATAAGCCGGATCGACTGGAGCACGTTATAAATAATGACCGGCTTGAACACATTGAGTTCCAAATGCCCTTGCGCTCCGGCAAAGGTGACAGTGGTGTGATTGCCCATAACCTGTGCGCAAACCATCGTCATGGCTTCGCATTGGGTCGGATTCACCTTGCCCGGCATAATCGAAGAGCCGGGTTCGTTTTCAGGCAGCGACAGCTCGCCGATGCCGGAGCGCGGCCCCGAACTCAACAGGCGAATATCATTGGCAATTTTATTAAGGCCGACGGCGATGGTGTTTAACACCCCGGAGATTTCCACCATCGCGTCGTGCGCGGCCAGCGCCTCGAATTTATTGGACGCGGAGACGAAAGGAAGCCGGGTAAATTTTGCAACTTCTTCGGCAAACTGTTCGCCAAAACCCGGCTTTGAATTCAGGCCGGTACCCACCGCGGTACCGCCTTGCGCCAACGGATACAGCCGTTTTAGACTGTCATTAATCCGGTCGATGCCGAACTGCACTTGGGCGGCATAGCCGGAAAACTCCTGCCCCAACGTCAGCGGCGTCGCATCCTGCAAATGCGTGCGCCCGATCTTGATTATTTGGTTCCATGCCAGGGATTTTTCGGCCAGTGCGCGCTGCAAATGTAAAAGCGAGGGAATCAACACGTGGTGCAACTGCTCGACGGCGGCGATATGCATGGCCGTCGGAAAAGCATCATTCGAAGACTGGCTGCGATTACAGTGATCGTTCGGATGAACCGGCGTTTTAGATCCCATAGCGCCGCCAAGACGCTCGATAGCCAGATTGGCAATCACCTCGTTGGCGTTCATGTTGGACTGGGTGCCGGAGCCGGTCTGCCAGACAACCAGCGGAAAATTATCATCGAGATTGCCGTCGATAACATCCTGAGCCGCAACCGCTATGGCGTAGCCGATTTTGTCATCAATATTGTTCAGCGCGATATTCGATAATGCGGCGCAATATTTGACGATGCCCAGCGCGCGGATCAAAGGCCGAGGCATTTTTTCATTGCCGATTTTGAAGTTAAGCAGGGAGCGCTGGGTTTGCGCGCCCCAGTATTTGTCGGCGGGTACTTGTATCGGGCCGAAAGAGTCGGTTTCTGTACGGGTATTATGGATGGTGTTTGTTTTCATGCGTTATCCTCTATGGTTGAGTTACGACATAGCTTGCACACTCCAGCCCTTTATAGCACATCTAATTTACAACAAAACTTTATAACCCCCGCCTCTCGTCGTATCAATCCTCTTAAGCCCAATGCCGAAAACTTGGAGTCTCTATGTAAACCTTTTTTATAAGTATCTTCAATTTTTACAGCCTCTTCGTTATCTGACGAAAATTGCTTCTCAGATAATTGCTGTAATTTATGCGCAAATTCCAAAGTCACATTAAATACTTCTGCTTTGACTTTAGTCATTCCTAATGCCATAGCAAAGGCTTTTCTTTCAATGCTCACAGGTATTTTTGTTTTGGTGCCGATTAGGTCGGCGTTATGCACCGAATAAGTAAACAACGCTTCATCAAAATAAACCACATCAGGATTGATCGATAAGCGAAACAATACATCATGGTGGTTTTCAATAATTAAATCAGTGCCTTTAAACAATTCAGCCAGCTGCTTTAATTCTGCTTGCAGCATTGGATTATTTTTAACATCAATCCAGCCATAAGGATGAAAAATAATATTTTCTTCAACCGTCGCAAATTCAAAACCGCGACAATGTGCCGCCAAACCTAATAAAACGCTTAATTGCCTTGGAGTTAAAACCAAATCAAACGGCTTCTCTTTACCTAAAGCACCGGCCAACAGTGGCTTTTCAGCATCAATAAGCAACGTTAAACCGTATTTTGGCGGATCGAATAAATAACCCGCTGAAAAACTATCCGGTAAAGCCAACAGTCCTGTTTTTAACGCTAAGCGGTCATCATCAAAATCATCAACCAAGGCTTTGACATAAGCGATCTTGCCGTTAACTGTTTCGCCCTTTGCCACATCATCAATCGCAAACCAGACCAGACGGTCATCACGCTTTATTTGCTGTTGCAGAAATAAATAGCCTTCCAACGTTAATTCAACCTGAAAAATATCCAGATAATATTCGGTTAATGCATGATTAGGCGCAGAACCTTGAACTTGCCGGTAAGGCTTTAAGCTACGCCAAGGCTTAAAACGAAAATGCCGCTCAAAAACCAAACCGACTTCTTCGCTGATTTCCCGTTTTAATGTGTCCGGCAAAGCTTGTTTAATTAAACCGGAATTTGCCGATTGCAGTTCAACGAGTAAAACAGGCATATCCATATCACCCGGCACATCATGCTGATTCAACCGCCCACCGATCAAGCCGTAATCCCCTGCTTTTTTATCAAAACGCTTTTGGGTATCTTCGCGTTGATAAAACAAAATGTTGCCGTCCAGTTTGATAATGCCCCAGGCTACATAAATGTAACGGATAGGTTTAGCGCTATGGCTTGAGTGATGCTCATAGCGCCTGTCTTCAACAATACTCAACACCTCGCGTTGCTGATTTTTCTTCGCATCGGCTATGCCTTGCGTATTCCAAAAATTATCGGCAAAAAAACGTGATTCATTGTCGCTCATCGCAGTTAATAACGACGTTGCTAACAATTGCGCAGGAAATGAAATAAAACACCACTCGCCTTTTTGTAAATTGGCGGTATTTAATACAGCTAAAGTATCGAGCAGGGTTTCTATTAAATTTATAGTGTTTTCAGTGATCAAGCGGTCAAGTTGGTGCTGGCGGCAAAGCGCGTTAATCAATGCTTCGCGCGGAACGCTGTAAAAATCGCCTTCTTCTTCGGCGTAACGGGGAAGATGGGAAATAAGCGCTTGAATGAGATTAGCAGACATTATTTATAAACTTCATTATGCATTTTTCTCTACGTCGCTGATGACTTCTGCCAATAAAGAAGCGCGAATGTGTAAAGTGGTCCGTGTTGGAATAGCGTGTAACAATTCCAATACGCCCGATTTTGAGCGGGTTTGTTGGCGAATAGCGCGAACCAATACACCCAGTGTGCCACATGTGCCGCCACTCCTAAATTTTTTGCGGCTAGCCGGGCGGCAGTATCATCCGTCAAAAGCAGGCTATTGCTAAATTCAAAGCACAAATGCAAAGCTTCCTGCTCTCCCGCATGTAGAGTGTAAAACGGGGTCAGCGCATCGACTTGGGCCGAAAAATGTACCGCACATTGGCGAATAAATTTAACTTCGGAGCAAACCAAAGCTTGAGGACGATGCTGTTCCACTTCATTCCAAACTGTTTCCGGAACAATAACCTTGTCAAAATCGGCCAGAAGATCAAGGCTGTTCAGTTCATCCAAATGAATAATAGGCCCGGCGTCGGCAATAACGACCGCCCTAGTCTTTTCCATGCAAGCCCCAGTCAATATCTTCGCGGATAAAGCGTTCGCTGATCGTTTGTTGATGAGACTCTATATAACGACGCATTGCTTCTGCAACCAGTGCATCCATGTTATCAATCCAACCTTGCTCCACCATGTTTTGCGCTTGCTGCCAAAGTTGATCGGGTATTTCGGTTTTTATAAGTGTGGACATGATAATTACCTATTGAGGGAAACTGCGGGGGCTAAAGGATCATCGGCTAAACAGCAATAGCTCTGGTTAATAAACGCCAGCCAATTCTGCCTTTCCATCGTTTCTTTACGTGGTTGAATAATCACAACCAGTTCGACGTCTTGATTGGCGTATTCAGATGGTAGCGTTAAATGGAGCTGGGCATTGTTTTCTATGTGGCTGGTGAATTGTAGGGTTTTCATGGCGTAATCATCCTATAAAAAACTACAGTTGTAGATATGCCGTGCCAATGTCGGCAAAAAATCATCTGAATTTGCCGTTAAATCGTCTAAATTAGATTTCTGATTAACCAAAAAATATTGTAGTAAAAAACTATTAAAGTCATGTTGTTTTGGTTTCCCTGTATTTTTCTGATGAATTGCATTTATTTTGTCACCAAAATACTTCATCTTTTCTTTTCCATTCCTATCAAGGATTTTATTTCCATATTTATCCTCTTTATATTCAGGTATTTTTAAAGTAACTAAAATTTTATTAACATTATTTTCTATATCTTCAATTTTATTTTCTAATCTATCATCAATTTCTTTTGATATTGAAATTCGGCTCAATAAAATTTCTTCATAAAACTGTGTTTCTGGAGGTATTTTAAACATAGCCCGCATATTAACCATGAATAAAAAGGCAAGTATGTGAGGATTTAACGGTTCAAGTAAATTAGCATGAGAAGTCCAATTTCGAGTCATTTTTGATAGCCAAGCGAAAGTATGAATATCCTTGTATTTATACTTTTTATTGGGCTCAATATTTTCTTCCCACTCATGTACAAGTGTTCTTAAAAACAACCGATATACATCAATGATTGTTTTTATATTCGGTTGTTTTATCGCTAAAAATTGCGATAAAGTATCAAGATAGTTTTTTATATCAGTGTGTTCTATTTCGATAACGGGTCGATTGGTATCTTTATCTGTCTTGATAAAATCCCTAAATTGAATATTACCGTCCTCACTTTTAATATGTAATTTTAAAAAATCACAACCTTCAATAATCCCCCGTCGCAAAACCAAATAATCGTGTTTTTTATTTTTTTCGTACTCTTCTAGCCAATCATTAAGATGCCGCTTGGATTCATTTAAATTTTTATTGATGGCTTTAGGCGGTTCAATACGGCAACGTCGATAAGCTTCACAAAATCTGTTGTAGGTATTATTTGTTACGCCATCATTTAATTTATTGGAATAATTTTCAAGATATTGACATAAACCTTCAATATCTCCTGCATCGATAAATTCAGAGCACTCTTTAACCGTTTCTGCGCTAAACCCATTTGTGATAGTACCTAGAATTCCATTAAAAACATCGTCATTACCCTGACTATATGCTTCACGTAATTCATCTATTCGACTGATATTAATATCTGCATTAGCGGTTAAAAATATAATTTGCTCTTTCGGAAACCCATTCTCCAACAAGTTTAAAAACAAATTCATTCCACTTTCTTGTAAAAACTCTTGCTCGGTAATTCCAAATTGCTTTGCAAGTTCTTTTACTTTGTCAGTATGCTCTGAATTTTCTAAATTTATATCCAATACAATCAAGTCGAATTGCGTTAAACAATTATTGATAGCTTCTTCTCCCTCATCGAAGGATGTTTTTACGCAAACCGACCTATTGTTAAACCAGGAAACTTGTTTTTGTTCTGAATACTCGTCTTCCACCCATAATATTTTTAGCATTTTTACTCCACATTGGCTTTGCGTTTTATTTTAAGGCTAGGTAACTCGTTTACTAACAAGTCTTTTTTAAAGAACAAAGTCACCTGAAATTGATTTTTTTGCTGAGAAATCAATAAACTTTCTTCTGGGTTTTCGGTGTCGTTCAGTTGTTTTAAGTCTTCTTGAATGGCATCCAGGCCTTTCCCTGTGCCTAGCATTGATTGGCTTTTGTCTTTAACTGGGTTTTGCCAACTACAAGTCAAATACGTTTTGTCGTCGATATTTTTTTCATCAAAAACTAATGTTAAAAATTCATCTTTATCATGGTCTGCATACTTAAAGGCATTAAACAAAATTTCTGAAAAATAACCAAACAATAGTGCTTCGGCATGGCTTTCTGAAAGAATGAAAACTTTTTTCCACAGAGGACTTATTTCAGTTATTTGAATCGGCCGCAAATTTTGGTTAACCCATGCAATAGGCCGCAACGACTTGTTGAGTAAAATATCATCTTCAAATTTTTGCTTTAAGGCATCAAGACTTACATTTTTCTTGGACAAAATGTTATCGCGGATGCTGTTAAGCCCCGCATAATGTTGATTGAGAAATCGAGCTGCTACACGGCTAGCCGCATAATCCAAAATTTCTTCAATGGACTTTGTTTTATCGGCATGATTCTGAGTTCGGCGACAACTTCTAATAAACCGGCGAAATTTTTCAGGATTTGTGTTTGCGTAACGTTGACGCAATAATTCGCCTTGTAACTTGATGATAATTTCTGAATGATAAGCTTCATGGAGTAATAAAACATCTTTGCGGCATTCAGGATTATTTTTCAATCGCTCGGCAACTTGATAAATGGTATCTGGAAAAATGACATTACCTAAAGAATGAGTAAATTGTTCAACTAATTTTTGCATTCTTGTTTGCAACGATTCTTTTTGTTGAATTAATAACTCAAGTTCATTATTTTTTTCTTCAAGTTCTTTTTTCCTTTCTTTGTTCTTCCTATCAAGACCGTCAACAGTATTGACAAGCTTTAAATGTACTTTAAGTTGCTTTTCCTCTTCTCTATCCGAAGCATATAAAGATAAAAATCTAATAAACTCCTTAGCTTCATAATATTTATTTAAACTATTAGCCAAATTTACTGCAAAAATAAATGCTTTATTTCTCTTGTCATAATCATAAGTGCATATGGATTTATTGTTGAGCGTTGCCGAATAAGTTTCTAAAGCTTTCTCTGGCTGACCCAGCAAAACATGAGCAGTGGCGCGATTGAAATAAGCTTCTATGTTGTCATCAATTTTAATTGCTTCGTTATAATCATCAATAGCAAGCTTATATTCATCATCCATCATATGAATATTGCCCTTTTTATAATACGCTTCGGATGTTGGATTTAATGCAATCGCTTTATCAATATCGGATAAGGCCAATTCATGACCGTCCTCTGGATATTTTTCACTACGCTCCATATATAAGTCATATGAGGGTAATTGCCCTATAGCCTGAGTCAGGCGATTAATCTCTTCATTCGTATATCGACCAATTTCCTCACCTTCCTCGTCCGATTCCACTCCCCAGTTTGAGCCATTTGTTAATTCTGTTTTGTGTTGCATGTTTCTGCTTATATTTAGTAGGTAATGAAAAGGTCATGCAATCAACATCATATTAAACCCTATATTGGCAATCGCCAACATAGGGAATGTGATTAATAGCGGCTTAAGGCATACGACAACGTAAAACGCAAAGTTAACCGTTGCGTGACCAATCGCGAGTTGAAAATGAAACAGCATAATGGTCGCGCAACGGTTTGGCTTTTATTTTCGCGGCGACCTAGCCAATTTGTAAATTGCAGCAGCAGTTCCACCTAATGCGATTACTCCACCTCCAATAGCAACTGGTACAGCCCAAGCTGGCGCCGTACCAATGCCGACAAGAGCAAGTGCAGGGCCAACCCAGCTGCCTATGGCAGCACCGGCAGCGGCAAACGGAACAGTAGCGACCATACCGACACCTCCTGATACCAGCCCAACGCTTGAACCGATGACTCCACCAGTCACACCTCCTATTGTTGCCCCAACTGCGCTAATGGTAGCCGTTGCAGAGGTGCCTGCTGCAATGACACCAATTCTCAATGCAGTGGTACCACCGACAATTGATGCGCCAATTACTATCTTTTGCGCAATTTTTTTCGCATCCCACTGATTGGACTTAATCAAAGCTTCATTGCTTTTTTCGTGATCATTGAATGAGTTCATGTTTGTTTTCCCGGTTGTTGTTGGATTCGTTAAGTTAAATGGTCAATGTACATCATTGAGACATTGTAATCGTTACTTTAATATTCAATTTTGAAACGAGAGGGCTCTAAATCTGCCTCATCAACATGGTGTGTAGTATCGGATAAAATTATGTCGATGTAATGGGAGAACTGTGGGAGTTTTTTTGATTCTATCGGAACCCTTGTCGGTCGCGCTGAGTCGTTCGACAAGGCCTTTAGTCCGAGCTTAACCGAAGGGCTCAGTGCGAATTGATGAAGTGTTGGTAGAGGCGTGAAATACTGTTGTAACTCCATCCACAAATGACGAATCTTGCCATGACTTGCCGGTCTTTCGCTCGCGAATGGATGCCAAATTGACCAAAAAGATTTATGCTAGGATGACAACATTGATTAGATAGGAGTCATTACCATGAGTTTAGAAACAAGAATCACCCATAACCCACTTCAGTGCGGCGGCAAACCTTGTGTTCGCGGCATGAGAATCCGCGTCAGCGATATTTTGCAAATGTTGGGCGAAGGCGTAAGTAGCGAAGAAATTTTGCAGGATTTCCCTGATTTGGAGCCGCAAGACATTCAAGCTTGCCTGTTGTACGCTGCTCGCCGGGCGAATTTGGAACGCTTGGCGGCATGATTTACTGGATTGATGCGCAACTGCCGCCGCAATTGGCGGACTGGCTTAGCCAGACATTTAACGTGGAAGCCTATGCCTTGCGTGACCTGCAATTACGCGATGCCGAAGATGAACAAATTTTTCAAAGAGAGCGTCAGCAAGGTATCGTCATTATCAGCAAGGACAGCGATTTCGTCGAGATGGTGTTGCGCTTGGGCGCACCTCCGCAACTACTTTGGGTCACTTGCGGCAACGTCACGAATCGCCGCTTGCAAAACATTTTGATTCAGGTATTTCCTCGCGCTCAGGAATTACTGGTCAAAGGCGAAGCCGTTGTAGAAATAACCGACCTTGAAACTACGAAAATCTCATGATATTGATAAATAAGACATTGGCCTGTATCAACTATCTTATGAATAGAATGATCCGATATTTCCAATGTTGTTGTTCGACAAGGCCTTTAGTCCTGAGCGCAGCCGAAGGGTCAGGGCGAACGGGCGGTGGCTTAAGTCAACAGTATTGATCTACTTTTCACATGCATTGTTAATCAAAAATTAAGCTCTCGATTACCTCAAGATAGAATCAAAATCCTTGACGCCACTACAGATGCGGGTAAAAGCTGTTTAAGTTATTATTATTTTTCGGTTTCTCACTTAAGACGGGACAGACGCAAGGCTTAACCGTTCGCCCTGAGCCTGTCGAAGGGTGGATGGTTAAGCCGCACATGGTTCGACAGGCTCATCACGAACGGCTTAACCTTAAACTGCCCTTGTTAAATTGAAAGCCCAAAAGCCCATCCCGGAGGTTTCTGTCATGACTAACCACGATCCATTTGGTGCGCATCAACAACTGAAAACCGATAGCGTCGGCCCGGTCTCGTATTATGCCCTGCCCCGGCTTGAGACTGCCGGCGCGGCCAATGTCTCCCGGCTGCCGTATACGATAAAAATCCTGCTTGAATCATTATTGCGTAACTGCGACAACGACATAATTACCCAGGATCATGTCTTGAGCGTCGCCAACTGGCAGCCGCAAGGCACACGGTATGAAATCCCGTTCAAACCGGCCCGGGTGATATTGCAGGATTTTACCGGCGTTCCGGCGCTCGTGGATCTGGCCGCGATGCGGGATGCGATGAAGCAGCTGGGCGGCGATCCGAAAAAGATTAATCCTCTTATTCCCTGCGACTTGGTGATCGATCACTCGGTGCAAGTGGATTATTTCGGCAAGCCCAATGCCCTGCTGCTCAACGAAACCGTCGAATTCGAACGCAACGCCGAACGCTATGAGTTCCTGAAATGGGGGCAGTCGGCATTTAAAAATCTGCGCGTGGTGCCTCCGGCTACCGGCATCGTGCATCAGGTCAATCTCGAATACCTGGCGCCGGTTGTGTTCCATAACAAGGATAAAAACGTCTGTTATCCGGACAGCTGCGTCGGCACCGATTCGCATACGCCGATGATTAACGGTCTGGGCGTGCTGGGCTGGGGTGTCGGCGGTATTGAGGCCGAAGCGGTGATGCTGGATCAGCCTATCTATATGCTGGTTCCCGATGTGGTCGGCATTAAATTGACCGGCATGCTGCCGCCGGGTGTTACTGCGACGGATCTGGTATTGCGCGTTACCGAGCTTTGCCGGAAGTTTGGCGTGGTCGGAAAGTTCATCGAGTTTTACGGTTCCGGGCTGACTAACCTGAGTATCCCGGATCGGGCCACGCTCAGTAATATGGCACCTGAGCAAGGTTCGACGGTGAGTTTCTTTCCTATCGACGACGAGACGCTCAGTTATATGCGCTTCACCGGGCGCCATGCGGATTTGATCGATCTAACCGAGCGTTATGCCAAAGAACAGGGGCTGTTTCGCACCGACGAAACGCCGGACCCGGAATTTACCGAGGTTATGGGACTGGATCTCGGCACCGTTGAACCTTCGCTGGCAGGCCCCAAGCGTCCGCAAGACCGCATCGCCCTCAGTGAAGTCGGGCCGACCTACCGGCAAATGCTGATCGAACCGACAGGTATCAAGGGCATGGGACTGTTCGAGCATGACCTGGAGCGCAGCGGCATCGTATCGAGGAATAATGCCGATGAGAAAATTACTCATGGCGCAGTCGTCATCGCGGCGATTACATCTTGCACCAACACCAGCAATCCATCGGTCATGCTGGCAGCGGGCTTGGTTGCCAAGAAAGCGGTGGAGCGGGGATTGAAAGTTAAAAACTATGTCAAAACCTCGCTGGCCCCCGGCTCATTGGTAGTAACGGAATATCTAAAAAAGTCCGGGCTGCTTGGCTATTTGGAACAGCTTGGCTTCTATCTGGTCGGCTATGGCTGCACCACCTGCATCGGCAACTCCGGCCCGCTGGATGAAGCGGTTGAAAAAGCGATAGTGGACAACGATCTGGTCGTGTCGGCGGTGTTGTCCGGCAACAGGAATTTCGAAGGCCGTGTACATCCCTTGACAAAGACCAATTATCTCGCTTCGCCGCCGCTGGTCGTTGCCTATGCGTTGGCGGGATCGACGGCGCTGGATATTACCCGCGAGCCGCTGGGCGAAGATCAAAACGGCAATCCGGTTTACCTGAAGGACATTTGGCCTACGCCCTGGGAAGTAGCCGAGGTCATCAGGCAGTTCGTGACGCCGGAAATGTTCCGGGAAAAATATCGCGATGTGTTCACCGGCACTCAAGCCTGGCAGCAGGTGGAGGTCAGCGGTACCGAGTTGTATGCCTGGGACGAGAACTCGACTTATATCAGGAAACCGCCGTTTTTCGAAGGAATGACGACAGCTCGGCAACAGATACATCCTCTTACCGGCATGCAGGTGCTTGCACTGTTCGGGGATTCCGTCACCACCGATCATATTTCACCGGCCGGCCAGATCGCGCCACACTCTCCGGCTGCGTTATATCTTTTGAGTAAAGGCGTGGAACAAAAAGACTGGAACAGTTACGGCTCACGCCGGGGCAACGATCAAGTCGTGGCTCGGGGCACGTTCGCGAATATCCGAATTCGCAACCAGCTGGTTATCGGCGCCGAAGACAAGGTGACGGCCAACCAGCCGGGCCACGGCAACGACGAAGTGATGAGCGGAAACATGCCTTCGAATAGCCAAATTCACAACCGGCTGGTTCCCGGTGTCGAAGGCAACGTGACGATTTATCATCCGACCGGCGAACGGATGACGTTTTTCGATGCCGCGATGAAATACAAAGAAGCCGGCATACCGCTGTGCATTCTTGCCGGTAAAGAATACGGCTCCGGCTCATCCAGGGATTGGGCCGCAAAAGGCCCGTTTATGCAAAATGTAAAAGCGGTCATCGCCGAGAGTTACGAAAGAATTCACCGCAGCAACCTGATCGGCATGGGTATTTTGCCGCTGCAATTTATCGACGGTGAATCGGCTAAAAGCCTGAAATTAACCGGAAAGGAAACATTTGCTATCGGCATTTCCGATACAACAGCGCCGCAACAGCAAATTAACGTTTCGGCGATCGCGCCTGACGGAACCGTCACGGCTTTTAAGGCCGTCAGCCGCATCGATACGCCGATAGAAATTCAATATTATCGGGATGGCGGTATTTTGCGCACGGTTTTGAAAAAGTTGGTCGATTGATCATAACCGTCCGCTACGCCGCAGCCTTCGGTTAACCTGCCAATGATAGATTTTGGCAAGCAACGGGCGAATCAGCGGCAAGCCGATCAGCCAGGCTATCGGCTTCAACACAGGCACTTTGCTCATCAGCAGGATATAGGCATCCATCTCGGACAGAATTCGCTGATTTTCGTCCTGAACGTGCAGTTCGGTTAGCGCCTTGTGAGGATCGATGCCGATAAGACGCAACTGCTCTTCCCGACCGGTGATGTCGATCCAGCAGACGTTTTCGCCCGCTTTACCGGCGAGTTTTTCATAGGTCGACCTGTCTTTGACGCATTTTGGACAGGCTCCATCGTAATAAACGTTAATTTTTGCTTTATCCTGATTCATGTTTATTGGCTCCGATTGGCGAGAGTGATATGACACCATTACCAACTTTAGGCATAGCATCATGTTTGGGTGGGCCGATGCGTACATGCGGCTATGCGGCAGAAATGCTGCGAGATGAATTTGCCCGGCAACAACCCGAACAAAAACGCCTGGAGCTCCAGTGGCATATGGTTTATCCTGAAAATAACGGATCAAAGCACGAAAAATTATCCCGGCTGAATCAATCGATAAGCCGCTTTACCCAATACTGGACGGAGCAAAACCAAGCTTTTCTGGTCATCGGCGGCGATCATTCCTGCGCCTTGGGAACCTGGGGCGGCGTGCTGAACGGATTGCAGCAGCCCGGTAAACTAGGCCTGATCTGGCTGGATGCACACATGGATGCGCATACTTTTGCTACGTCGCCATCCGGCAATATTCATGGCATGCCGCTGGCTGCATTGCTTGGACGAGCGGACAAAAAACTGGCGACCCTGTATCCCTCTTCCGATTTTATTAAACCGGAAAACCTCATTTTAATAGGCGTCCGAAGTTATGAACCTGAGGAATACGATCTGTTAAAGCAAGCAGCGGTAGACATTGTTTTTGCCAGACAGATTGATGGACTGGCCCAAGTGTTGATTAAAGCCATCGATAAGCTCAGTCTGTCTTGCCAGGTTATCGGCATCAGCATTGATTTGGATTTTATCGATCCCGACGACGCTCCCGGCGTTGAAACCCCTGCTCAGGGCGGTATCAAAGCCGGAGAACTGCTCGAAGCGCTTTCGTTGATTAATCGGCACCCGAAAATATGCGGTCTGGAAATCAGCGAATTTAATCCGGAAAACGACTCTGAAAATAAGACCTTGCAGTTGATGAAAGCTATTATCGAGGCGTTCTATGGCGAAATGTCATAGCAAGGCGTCGGTCTTGGCCGCCATAATAAAATCGTTAACGTGCAATCCTTTTATCTTGTGAGACCACCAGGTTACAGTCACCCTGCCCCATTCCGTTAAAATGGCCGGATGATGGTTTTCTTGCAGGCAAAGCGCGCCGATTTTGTTGGTAAACGACAAGGCATTTTCAAAGTTATCGAACTTGAAGGTTTTTTGTAAGCGCTTGATGCCGTCTATCTCAACAAGTCCCCAGCCTTGTAATTGCGGCATAAATTCGTCAATTTCCGCCTGAGTGGCCAACGGTGCGCCAATTCTGCATACTTCGCATGTTTTACGGGTCAGTTCAGTCATAGATGTTTTCCAAATGCTGCTTTTTGAATGTTCACAGGTTAGAGAAAGCAATATCTTGAATCAATAGGTAGTACCACCAGTCGAGTGGAGATCACTGCGACTGTGAGTTGAATCCAGGTGATATTTTAAGAGCTCAATAAGCCAAACAAGTTTTTGGGATCATTGAGTTCGGGTATTAAAACTGACTCTGTACCCAAGTGATATTCTTTGGCCAGTTCATAAACAACCCGAAGTATTGAATAATCTTCCAACGCAAAACCGACCGAATCAAAAAGCGTAATTTCCTGATTATTCTGTCTTCCGGGCTTATGCTTACAAACCAGCTCCCATAATTCGGCATAGATAAGATCGGCTCCGCATTGTTGCACCTCTCCTTCTACCAAACTTTGGGGTTTATATTCGACCACCAGCTTGACCTGTTTCAGAAACGCTGCCGATAACTCGGTTTTCCCCGGACTGTCGCCGCCCATCGCATAGATATATGCGCCCGGTGCAATATCCTCAAATTCAAACAAGGACTGCCGTTTTTTGGCGGCGGTGGCCGTTATCACAATATCGGCATTGCGCACGGCTTCGACGATATTGCTGCAAGCAATTAAGTTAAATTTTTGTCCGGCCAGATTTTTTGAGAATTTGATCATCGCCTGCGGATCGGTATCAAAAAAGCGAACTTTCTCCAATTTAAAAAAACCGGCGAATGCCAACACCTGAAATTCAGCCTGTGCTCCGGCGCCAATAATGGCTAATGTTTTTGCATCTTCACGGGCGAGATATTTTGCGGCCAGAACACCTGCTGCCGCTGTTCTGAATGCGGTTAACAAGGTCATTTCGCTGATCATCAGAGGATAACCGCTATCGGCATCGCTTAAGACGCCTATGGCGACAACGTTGAGTTTGCCTTTAAGCGGGTTGCCGGGATAGCCGTTAACATATTTGAATGTATAAAACTGCCGGTCTGCACAGGGCATCAATTCAATGACGCCACCCCGATAATAGGTTCCGTGACGCGGCGATAACATAAACTCGTTCCAACGACCGAAATCTTCTTCTAAAGCGGTAATAACGCGCTTGAAGAAATTTTCCAGGTTAATGATCTGTATCAGTTTCAGGACGTCAGTGACGGTAAGAATTTTCATTATCTGCAATCGGTTAGGTAACTGAAAGTGTTAATGTTTAATGGCACGTTCAAAATCCGGCAACCAGTCTTTGAAGTCGCAGACATAGTTATATCCGCAGACGGTTTTTAAAGAGCGGCTGCTGATAATGGTCAATATCCGTTCGGCTTTTTGTAAAGTTTCGGTTTGGGGGCCGAATGGGTTTAAGCGCATTTTCGGTCCGGGCGGAAATGCGTAATCACAGATAAATAACACGTCCTGGTAAATATAAAGCGTATAGCCCGGCGTATGACCGCCTATGTGATACGCGGCCAACCCGTCAATCGTAAAGTCATTGCTGAAGCGTTCATCGACCGGAAATTCTTTGATTAAAGGATTTTCTGCATCCAAGGCATGCAGGTAGATTTTTGCATTCCAGAGCTCACGGTATTGATTGGATGCACCCATAAAGTGTGGGTGAGTAAAGAATATTTTCCACACCGGTTCCAGCGTGCGGTTAAATGCGGAAGGACAGTCGATCCAGACAGCCTCGTTTTCCATTTCAATCCGGTAGGCCGCATGTTCCAGTCCCAGTTTGGGCATTGAGACCAGTTGGCTAACGCTGTCATTGATTTGAGTGGCGGTGACGCGATAAGCTTTTTCGGCTTCTTCCCAACTGAGAAATTTATCGCGATGGGCTCCGCAGAAGGGGCAGACATCGGGAGGATCGCCGATCATGTTATAACCGCAGGTTGTGCAGACCCATTGTTTCATGTGCTCCCCCTTAAAAAATTAAATTTAAGTGTTTATGTTACTGAATCGCTCCAAACCGAATTGCATGAAAAATTGGCCGGATCCGGGCGGCGAGTCCTGTTCGTAGTACAACGCTTCAAGTATCAGGTTACCTTCCGGTCCCAGCATCGACCCGGTCAGCAAGGTACGGAAATCTTTGCCGCCTATTAACTGGTGAGTCATGCTCAGATATAACCTTGATAACTGCTTTTCCCTGATAACAGTGTCCAGCATTTGCGGTCCCGCAACCAGATAAATGGCTTTATAACCCAGGCTGCTTAATTCATGAACCAACGGTGCGCCGCGAACCGTTTGACCGTCACCGGTAAAAAGAAGGGAGTATCCCAAGTCTTGCCAGTATCGGATGCGGTCCGGATCGGCATTGCTTCCGGTAGCTATATAGACGGTTTGCGCATGCTCTTGAATACTGTCATGAACCGGAAAATTCAGGCTGGCGCTGGCGATGATCACGGCAGGCTGAGGTTTTAAACCGTTGTTCCGGCGCCATTCAACAAGGGCTTCATCCTTAACCTGCAATATGTTGCCCAGGCGTCCTTCAGCCAATGCCCGCATATAGCCGCCATGGGTAATAATGCAGTCTGCCTGCGCATGCAGTTCCATGAACAGGCCAAAGTCGGAAGCTGTTGTTATATGTTTGGGAATAGATGTAGTGCCTTGAACAGTATCTTCAACGGCAATGCGCCCGTCCAGACTCGACAGGAAGTTGGCATAAACAAAGGGCGATTCGGCCCTACCCAATTTATGCAATTGATGGGCAAGATACAGGCCTTTAATGGAGACTTTTTCGCAGGGATCGGGATAAAACCGTAATAGGTTCTTTTTCATAGAAATACCCTTCGCGCTTGAAAATTCGGTTTTAGTTCAGAGCAAAAACAGCTCCCGCCCAACTGCCGGATTTTGATATGTGATGAGTATATCAATCAGTTTGGAATAATTACCAGAAAATCCTGGCTAATTAGAGCGATTAATAACCGTTTGTCAAAGACGGATGGATTCCATCGCGTTAAATACCGATGCTGTGCAATAGCCAGGAAATTTTCACAACGAAGAAAACATAAAAACCTGATGTGCTTCTTGTGTAATAAAGAAAAGGGGAGGAATTATCCGCCCCTTTTCCCAGCGTTACGAAGCTGTATTGATATTATTTGTTGCCGGCCTTAAGGTGCTCTACAGCGGCTTCAGCGTGTGTAGTCGCTTTGCCTGCATGACCTAATGTACCGTGATCGATAGCTTCTTGCAGCTCTTTAGCACCGGCTTCTAAATGGTTTTTTGACACGCCCTTGGCTATTATGGAGGCTGACAGCGCATCTTCCAATGCCGCCTTTGCGTGTTCGACCAAAATCGGCGTATGCCCGGCTTTACCGTGAACAACCGCCGCATTGGCATGCTCCAATGCTGAAGCGGCATTTTCTTCAGCGAAAACAGAAGTACTTAAAAGAAGTAATAAGCCTGCACATACGGATGCTAGTTTTTTCATAATTCTCTCCTCATATCAATGTTTGTCTATATTTTATTGTCGATACCGCGCTTTCAAAATTATTTATTTTTGTTTTAAAAAACGCTTATGGATCGACGCTTATATTTTTACCTCATGTAATTTATTTTGCAATACCCATAAATTTAATACAGGCAAATGCATTAAAAAACAGTTGAAATATCAACAAATACGACATTATGAAAAGATCTTCTTAAACACTATGAATCGCTATTTTCCTTAGATTCAGCGCTATATTGCGCCAATAGAATGCCGGCAAAAAATGCGAGCAAGTTGCCTTCAGGAAAAGTTTTAAAATGGGAGTTAAATAAGCTGGAGGCACACACGGCGACTAGAAAACTCGCAGCGATTGCGCCATAGGGTCGATTGTTCAATCCCTGACGGATGGCAGTATAAATATAGGCCAAAAATAACAACAATCCTATCAACCCATTTTCCAGCCAAACAAACAGATATTGATTGTGCGGGTCTGACGTGGAACTTCCACGCCAATCTGAATATTGCGCGGCTGCATAAGGGCCATAGGTGCTTTTAAACGATGAAGTGCCGTAACCCAACACAGGATGCTCTTTAATTAGCGAAAGTGTGTTTTTTGCAAAAATAACCCTTACTCCTATAGAGGTCAGTTCTCCGCTGGTTTGATACGCGGCTTTTTCCGTTAATCCCATCTGTGTCCGTTGTTGTAAGGTCGATGAGCAGAGTATCGCCACAAGCATTACGCTACCGGTAACGGCAATTATTGGCAGGAGCTTTTTATTCCCATAAACGCAGCTGGCTGCGAATACCACTGCAAATGGAAATGCCATGTAACCACTGCGCGCCGGGCTGACAAAGAAAATATTTAATATAAATAAGGCAATGACACCATAAAGCAAGTATTTCTTTTTTACAGAAAGCTGCTGTTTTAATAAAAAAATACAACAGATAATCGCTGCAATAAAAGCCATGCTTTGCGAGGCATAATTGGTCATAAAAATACCGGGCTCTCGTCCCTGCCTTACCGTCAAATCAGCCAGCCATAGCGGTATTGCGACCAATCCGGCAATGGCCATGACAGCTAAATAACTACCAACAAACAAGCGCTTCCAATGGGTTTGATAAAACAAGCCTAGTAATACGAAGGTGAAAGCTAATTTTTTCCAGCTTGATAAAGTCTCAATTTTTTCTATCCAATTAGTATCTGCGTAGACAGTGCCTATTAATAACCACGCAAAAAACAACAACAACATTTTACCTGTGGGCTGTTCGGCGGATATTTTTAAACTACGGAATAGTTCTCCTGAAATTAACCAGGTCAATAACATGGCAATGCTGGCAACGCTGGTTAAAGCCGTAGATATAGGCGAGGCTATGGCGGTGATAATGGCCAACCAGCGACAAAGAGTCAGCGATTTTTCGCTAATAACTGAATAAGACAACATAACTAAACTCTACCGCCACAGTTAATAAATATACTTACGCTTGATATTTTCGCTGTTTTCAACGCTCTCTCCATGACATTTAACCTATTGATTTTACATAAATATATGACCAAGTGTTTTAAGCTATCTCATAATGATGATTCACAAAGGGGTCCTAAATTTCTTTGGCCAGTTTTTCGGCGTAACCGGTGTAATTGCGCGGTGTCAGTTCCAGCAAAATCGCCTTGGCTTCACCAGGAATTCCCAGTTTTTCAATAAACGCCTGCATTTGTTCAGGGGTAATGCGCTGACCGCGGGTCAGTTCCTTTAATTTCTCATAAGGTTTTTCAATGCCGTAGCGACGCATTACAGTTTGTATGGGTTCTGCCAACACTTCCCAATTGGCATTAAGATCTGCCTCAATCGCTTCAACGTTAATCTGCAATTTGGATATGCCTTTTAAACTAGCCTGAATGGCGATGCTGGTATGGGCGATGCCGACGCCGATATTTCTCAATACGGTTGAATCGGTTAAATCCCGCTGCCAGCGGGATACCGGCAATTTTTCGGCTAAAAAGCCGAATATGGCATTGGCTAAGCCTAAATTGCCTTCCGAGTTTTCAAAATCAATCGGGTTGACTTTGTGCGGCATGGTGGAAGAGCCGATTTCACCGGCGATGGTTTTTTGTTTGAAGTAACCCAGAGAGATATAGCCCCAGATGTCGCGGTCAAAATCCAGCAAAATGGTATTGAAGCGCGACAGGGCGTGGAAATACTCGGCAATATAGTCGTGCGGTTCAATCTGGATGGTATAGGGATTAAATTGCAGTCCCAGAGATTCGACAAAGTTTCGGCCAAATTCCGCCCAATCCACATCAGGATAGGCAACGCAATGCGCATTATAGTTGCCTACTGCGCCGTTTATTTTGCCTAATAAGGCTACGGTTTGCAGTTGGTCTTTCTGGCGCAGCATGCGCGCGGCAACGTTGGCGAACTCCTTGCCGGTGGTGGTGGGCGTAGCGGATTGTCCATGGGTTCGCGACAACATCGGCTGGTCGGCAGTTTCCACGGCAATGGTCTTTAGCGCAGTGATGCAATCGCTGATTTGTGACAGGATCACTTCGCGCCCTTCTTTAAGCATTAACGCATAAGACAGGTTATTGATGTCTTCCGAGGTGCAGGCAAAATGAATGAATTCACTGACTTTTTCCAGCTCGGCGCAACCGGCTATTTTTTCTTTTAGCAAGTATTCGACTGCTTTGACATCGTGATTGGTGGTTTTTTCTATGTCTTTAACGCGTTGCGCATCAGCTTCTGAAAAATCGCTGACTATTTTGTTTAAGAGTTGCGTTGCTGCGTCGCTGAACGGGCTGACCTCGATAATCAGCGGATGATTAGCCAAGGCTTGCAGCCAGCGTACTTCAACGAGCACGCGAAAACGAATCAGACCATATTCACTGAAAATTGGACGCAATGAAGCCACTTTGTCAGCATAGCGGCCGTCGATAGGGGAAATAGCGGTTAAGGCGAAATTAGTCATGGGGTTATCCGAGTATTTTAGTGTATGTTGTTATTCGTTGGCTTTGGATTCAATAATCCCGCCACCCAGGCATATTTCACCGTCGTAAAAAACGACTGATTGTCCGGGTGTAATAGCCCTTTGCGGTTGATCGAAAACAGCTTTGCATCGGTCGTTACCTATGGGTTCCAAATAGCAAGGCTGATCTGCCTGACGATAGCGGGTTTTAGCGCTACATCGTATCGGCTTGGTCAACGGCCTGTTACTGCACCAATCGAGTTGGCTGGCTTCCAGTGTATTATGTAACATCAACGGATGATCGTGACCTTGGCCAACGACCAGAATGTTATTTTCCAAATCCTTTTCCAACACATACCACGGCTCATCCGGCGCATTTTTAACGCCTCCAATGCCCAAACCCTGACGCTGACCAAACGTGTAATACATCAAGCCGTGGTGTTTACCGATAGTTTGGCCTTCCGGAGTGCGCATTTCGCCGGGTTGGGTGGGCAGATAGCGTTGCAGAAATTCAGTGAACTTGCGCTCGCCGATAAAACAGATGCCGGTGCTGTCTTTTTTACGGCTGTTGGCGAAACCGGCTTTATCCGCCATAGCCCGGATTTCCGGTTTATGCAAATGGCCTATCGGAAACAGAGTACGCGATAACTGTTTTTGTCCCAATGTGTAAAGAAAATAACTTTGTTCTTTATTAGGGTCTAAGCCTTTTAACAAAAAGTATTCGCCGTCTTTCTCGGCTACTTGAGCATAATGACCCGTGGCGATATATTCTGCCCCCAAATCTTCAATGGCATAATTCAGGAAAGCTTTGAATTTAACGTGTTTGTTGCACAAAATATCGGGATTAGGTGTGCGGCCTGCTTTAAATTCAGACAGGAATACTTCAAATACTTCATCCCAGTATTCGGCGGCAAAATTTACGGTTTTTAATTCAATACCCAGTTTATCGCAAACCTGCTGGGCATCAGCGAGATCTTCCATCGCCGTACAGTACTCGGTACCATCATCTTCTTCCCAGTTTTTCATAAACAAACCGGTAACTTGATGACCCTGCTCTAAAAGCAGCAAAGCGGTTACCGAAGAATCGACACCTCCGGACATGCCAACGACTACTTTTTTACTCATGGTCAAGATCGATAAATGATTTAAGCAAGGATAAGGGGTAGCGTTGCCCGCTGAGATATTCGTCTACACTAATAAGTACTAATGGGCTACGCAAACGATGCCGCTCTGCTTCAATCTCATCGCGCGTTAACCAGTGAGCGGCGACGATACCGTCATCCAAGGGTTGCGTCGGATTATGCGAATGGCAGCGACCGGAAAAACAGACTCTGACAAAGCTGGGAAAGTCAGGATTTTTTCGCCAAAGCTGGATGGAAACAATGTGCTCAGGCTCAAACTGCCAGGCGGTTTCTTCCAGTACTTCGCGCTTTACAGCGGCAATCAGATCCTCGCCTTCTTCAAGATGCCCGGCCGGCTGATTGAATTGAAGTCCATTGCAGGTTTCTTCTTCTACGAATAAAAACCGCTGATCCTGTTCAATAACTGCGGCAACTGTAACATGTGGTTTCCAAACCATTACTGAATTCCAACTGTAAAAGTTTAATATTTTACTAGATTTGGAGATATTATGCTGGTAAAAAAGACAAAGGGAGGAAGATACAAGGGGCTTGTTAAACTTTTATATAAATCCTGTTTATTTTGTTGTAAACATAAGAGTTGAAATTCACCAAGATTGGCACTATGTTAGAGGCTTAAATATTTTACTATTACAATTTTATGTCCGATTTTGATCCATTCAAAGATAGAGATGGCGGTTTGGCTACTCAGGAAGCCAAACCCAAACTGAAGAGACCGCCTTTATACAAGGTTATCTTGTTAAATGATGATTTTACGCCCATGGATTTTGTAATTGAGATTTTGATGGATTTTTTTGCCATGTCTGAAGAAAAGGCGACTCAGGTGATGCTGCAAGTACATACCCAAGGGGTTGGCGTATGCGGGATGTACTCTAAAGATGTTGCTGAAACCAAAGTATATATAGTTAATGACTATTCACGAGAGCACCACCATCCGTTGATGTGCTCGATGGAAGAAGTGTAGGTTGGAGAGCTTATGTTAAGTAAAGAACTTGAAATTACGTTAAATAATGCCTTTAAAAATGCGCATGATAAACGGCATGAATTTATCACGGTTGAGCATTTGCTACTGGCATTACTCGAAAATGCGTCTGCTCAGCCGATTTTGATAGCATGCGGTTGTGATATTAAGGCACTGCGCGGCCAGTTGACGCAATTTATCGATGAAACCACATCACTAATTCCGATGGGCATCCAGCGGGAAACTCAACCTACATTGGGATTTCAGCGAGTGCTTCAACGCGCTGTTTTTCATGTACAGGCATCTGACAAGAAAGAAGTTTCCGGCGCCAATTTATTTGTAGCCTTATTCAGTGAACAGGATTCCCACGCGGTTTATCTGTTAAATAAGCAGGACATTTCAAGGCTGGATGTGGTCAATTACCTGGCTCACGGCATTTCAAAAATTGATCCTGAAAATGATTCGACAAATAGCCGGTCATCGGAATCAGGCAATCCTGACGCCGAAGCTTCGGGCAGTCCACTGGATAAATACACCACCAATCTCAATGAAGAAGCCTTGAAAGGTCGAATCGACCCGTTAATCGGCAGAGACATGGAGGTTGAGCGCACTATCCAGACGCTTTGCCGTCGTCGCAAAAACAATCCTTTACTGGTCGGTGAAGCGGGTGTTGGCAAAACGGCTATCGCAGAGGGCTTGGCGAAACGGATTGTTGAAGAGCAAGTGCCGGACGTTCTGATGAATAGCGTGATTTATTCGCTGGATTTGGGCGCACTGGTTGCCGGCACGAAGTATCGGGGGGACTTTGAAAAGCGGCTTAAAGCGCTGTTAAATCAACTCAACAAGGAACCTGATTCGATCCTGTTTATTGATGAAATTCACACCATTATCGGGGCTGGTTCAGCTTCCGGCGGAGTGATGGATGCGTCCAATTTGATTAAGCCGGCACTGGCTTCCGGGCAGTTACGCTGCATAGGGTCTACCACCTATCAGGAATATCGCGGCGTCTTTGAAAAAGACCACGCCTTGGCGCGGAGATTTCAAAAAGTTGATGTACTTGAACCTTCCGTTGAAGACACTATCCTGATTCTAAAAGGGCTTAAATCACGTTTTGAAGAACATCATGATGTTAAATATTCCTCTGAGGCATTACGCGTGGCGGCGGAATTATCGGATCGCTATATTACCGACAGGCATTTGCCCGATAAAGCGATTGATGTTATCGATGAAGCAGGTGCAAAACAACGCATGACCGCTGAAGCGGATCGCAAACAGCTGATTGATGTTGCCGAAATAGAAGAAATAGTCTCAAAAATAGCCAGAGTACCGGCAAAATCGGTATCTTCCAACGACGTCGAAAAGCTGGGCAATCTGGAAAAAAACCTGAAAATGCTGGTTTTTGGACAAGACGAAGCGATTTCGGCGCTGGCTTCAGCCATAAAATTGTCGCGTGCAGGCCTTAGGGATACGCAAAAAACCATTGGTTCTTTTCTTTTTGCAGGCCCTACCGGCGTAGGCAAAACCGAAGTGACGCGGCAATTGGCCAAGGTGTTGGGGGTTGAATTGATTCGCTTTGACATGTCCGAGTACATGGAACGGCACACCGTTTCCAGACTGATAGGCGCGCCTCCGGGCTATGTAGGTTTTGATCAGGGCGGTTTATTAACCGAACAGGTCACTAAACATCCCCATGCAGTATTGCTGCTGGACGAATTGGAAAAAGCCCATCCTGATGTATTTAACCTGTTATTGCAGGTCATGGATCACGGCTCACTGACCGATAATAACGGCCGCAAGGCGGACTTCCGTAACATCATTCTGGTGATGACCACCAATGCAGGAGCGGAAGAAGGCAGCCGGGCCTCTATTGGCTTTACCCATCAGGATCATGCCACCGACAGCTTGAAAGTTATCGAAAAAGGCTTCTCTCCGGAATTTCGTAACCGTCTGGACGCCATCATTCAATTTAAGCCATTGGATATTTCAATTGTCGGACACGTGGTTGATAAATTCATATTTGAATTGGAAGCCTTGCTGGCAGACAAACATGTAACGCTGGCATTGGATGCCGATGCCCGGCTGTGGCTGGCTGAAAACGGCTGCGACCCAAAAATGGGAGCCAGACCGATGGCGCGACTCATTCAAGAGAAAATCAAAAAACCTCTGGCTAACGACTTACTGTTTGGCGAATTGGCGCACGGCGGACATGTGCGAATTTACGTGAAGGACAATGAACTAAACTTCGCTATCGAAAGCACTGAGTTGATTGTTCCTGAAGCCAATTTTTAATTCGGCAGAGTGCAGTGACTGGTTTTTAATACGGCGTTCGAGCCGTACTAGCAATTCAAGGAACTTGCGTTAATCCTGTTGATACAGGATTAACGCATACGGAATGTGATACGACCTTTGGTTAAATCGTAAGGAGTCATTTCAACTTTAACACTGTCTCCGGTAAGAATACGGATGTAATGCTTGCGCATTTTTCCTGAGATATGTGCCGTCACAATATGACCATTTTCTAATTCGACGCGAAACATGGTATTAGGAAGAGTGTCAATCACCTTCCCTTCCATTTCAATTTGATCTTCTTTAGCCATTTATAATAATCCAGGTAATTAAAACGGTTAATAATAACATAATCGCGTTTTTAACAACAGAGGTGTGTAGGGGTCATGGTACATTTGTTTTTTATAGGCCACCGCGCCTATATAAATTCCGGTAAAGGCCGTGAGCCTGAATGCAGGAGACAGGGCTACTTTAATGCCGAAGATACTGAAACTTTCTCACGCATGCATGTCATCACCCAATTTAACATACTCACTTTCTGCAAAAATATCCGCATTATTCTCAACTCGGTCCAAATAAGTTTTACCTTCCAGATGATCAATTTCATGCTGAAAGATTCTCGCCACAAACCCGCTTAACTTTGATTCCACCAAACCACCTTGTTGATCGGTATAGCGAATCATTATTTCCTGATACCTCGGCACTAAAGCGCGTATCCCCGGAATACTCAAACAGCCTTCCCAGCCCTTTTCCTGAGTTTCCGACAAGACCTGAAAACAAGGATTAATCATCACCGTCGGTTCCATCAGTGGCGCTGATGGGTAACGGGGCGTAGGCCGCGACGCAATAATGATAATCTGTTTCGATTCGCTGATCTGGGGCGCAGCAATACCAACGCCCGAAGTCATTGCCAGGGTGCTTTGCATGGCTTCGATTATTTGCCGAGTTTCAACATCGTGAACATCAGCAACGGCTTCGGCTTTTTGTCTGAGCACCTTGGCTCCTAGTTGAGCAATTTCACGCATCATAGTCATTGTAATTCATGCATAAGCACAGTCTGAGCTTGAATCGGTTCCTCAGCTTCGGCTTTTTGCAACCGTTGATAACGGCCATCCGACTGCAAGAGCCAAGCCTGAGTATTGTCTTTTAAATACAAATTCAGATCCTGCAAGATCCGGTTTTGCAATTTCTTGTTTTCAATCGGAAAACAGATTTCGACGCGCCGGAACATATTGCGATTCATTAAGTCTGCGCTGGACGCATAGACTTCCTTATCACCGCCATTTTCGAACGCATATACCCGAGCATGCTCCAAAAATCGTCCGATAATGGAACGCACTTCTATATTTTCAGATACGCCTGGAACCCCAGGCTTTAAACAGCATACGCCCCGGACAATTAATTTAACTTCAACCCCAGCCTGTGACGCACGGTAAAGCGCCCGGATAGATTGCTCCTCAACAACAGCATTCACTTGGATGATGATTTTTGCCGGCTTGCCGTTTTTAGCATGGCGTATTTCGCGATCAATTTTCTCCATCAAGCCGCGATGCAAGGTAAACGGCGATTGCAGCAATTTGTTCAACTTGGTCACCTTGCCCAAACTGGTCAGCTGGGCAAATACGCGCCGAACATCTTCGCCTAATTCTTTATCACAGGAAAACAAACCGTAATCGGTGTAAATCTGCGCTGTTTTGGGATGATAGTTGCCGGTACCCAGATGCACATAATTACGCAATTCCTTACCTTCCCTTCTTAAAACCAGGCACATTTTGGCGTGGGTTTTATAGCCTACTACGCCGTAAACCACATGCACTGCGGCTTCCTGTAATTTGGAGGCCAAATCGATATTAGCTTTTTCATCAAATCGCGCCCTTAACTCGATAACCACCGTTACCACCTTGCCTGCTCTCGCCGCCTTGATTAAGGCGCCGACAATAGGCGAATCGGCTCCGGTACGATAGAGCGTTTGCTTGATAGCCAACACATCAGGAGAAACCGCCGCCTGACGAACAAACTCAACGACTGGTGAAAAAGATTCAAACGGATGATGCAGTAAAATATCGTGACGTCTAATCGCAGCAAATATGTCTTTGCTACGTTCCAATTGTTGTGGGACAACAGGCTTAAAAGAGGGAAACTTAAGATCCGGCCGACCGACCAGATCATTAATCTCCTGAATTCTGTTTAGATTGACCGGACCATCAACCAAAAACAAACGATCACGGCTCATTTCAAAGCGATCCAGTAAAAACGTGACTGTTTCATCCGGACATTTGGCGTCAATCTCCAGACGAACTTCATCGCCGTAATTACGCATGGCCAGCTCGCCTTCCACAGCAAGCAACAAATCGTCAATAGCATCGTCATCGACAAAAAAATCGCTATTCCGGGTGACCCTGAATTGATAGCAGCCTTTAACATGCATACCATTAAACAGCTGATCTACAAAAGCATGAATAATTGATGATAAAAACACGAAATCCGAGGCCCCGCTACCGGTTTCCTCAGCAGGTAATTGAATGATACGGGGCAACGCTCGGGGCGCTTGTAAAATGGCCCGGCCGCTATTTCTGCCGAAAGCATCTTTTCCGGTCAATGAAATAATAAAATTTAAACTCTTGTTGAGAATGCGCGGAAAAGGGTGCGCCGAATCCAGTCCAACCGGCGTTAAAATCGGCAACAGCTCATTGTTAAAATAAGCTTCCAACCATTTTAGCTGCGCTTCGGTCCATTCATTACGGCGAATAAAACGAATATTTTCCTCCGCCAGTTTTGGAATCAAAATCTCGTTAAGGACTTTATATTGCTCATCAACCAGTTGATGAGCATGGACGGCAATCAGTTCCAGCTGCTCATTAGGCGTTAACCCATCGGGGCCGACGGCTTTTGGATCGATGGCCGCCATCTGGATAACACTGGCAACACGAACCTCGAAAAACTCGTCAAGATTGGAACAGGAAATGCACAAATAATTAAGCCTCTCAAGCAGCGGCACTTTCTCATCTTTCGCCTGCGCCAGAACCCGCTTGTTGAACTCCAACAGGCTCTGTTCACGATTAATATAAAGTTCCGGTTTTTGAAGATCGATGATCTCTTCTGCTTCGTTTATGTCCATGTTGTGCTCAGATTCAAAGTCAGTGGCTATTATGTTTGTTTGGATTCATCAATCAAAACCTCTTTTTCCCTGCAAACCTCCGGTATGTACTGCAATAATACGCTCACCGGGCCTGAAGTAGTGTTTTTTGATTAAATCGTAGATGGCGTACATCATTTTGCCGGTATAGACCGGTTCAAGAGGGATTGTGGTCTTTAATTCAAAGTCTTCAATAAATGCGTTTAATTCGGTATTAATTTTGGCGAAACCGCCAAAGTGGTAATCCAAGTTTATCTGCCAGTTATTACGGGATTGTGACAGCATGGCTTCAACCTCCGCCGTTAAGAAACCTGCATTTTTTAACGCCGCAAATCCCAGCACTGACACTTGCTCCGGCACTGCTTCAATAATACCCGCCAAAGTCGTCCCCGTTCCACAGGGTACGCAAAGCGTATCGTATGGGATTCCTGTTTCGACAACCAGTTCAGCTACGCCTTTCAACGCCAATATCTGCGCCCCGCCTTCAGGCAACCAGTATTGCCCTGGCTTTAAGCCGGGCAAATATCGCAGGGGATCGTGTGTATGTCGCAAATCAGCCGGGAGCTGCGGCTCTTTATATTGCCTGAGCAACCTGTAATCGGCGCGGGATACAAATTCCAACTCCATCCCCCACTTTTTCATATCCCGCAAAGTTGGAGTCAATATTTCCGGTTGTTCGCCGCGAACAAAGCCGATGGTTTTCAATCCCAACACCTTACCTGTATAAGCCAAAGCATGCAAATGATTGGAATAAGCACCACCCATGCTGATGAGGGTATCCGTGCCTAACGACAGTGCATGCTCGAGACTATATTTAAGTTTTCGCCATTTATTGCCGGAAATCACAGGATGCAGCAAATCATCCCGTTTCATCCACAGTTCGATTTGGTATTGCGCAAGCAGCGGATCATCAATCTTTGTTAGAATCGACTGATTGAAGGTTTTTTCCAGCTTTATGAGTTCGAGGTGCATGTATGTGCGGACGTTATAACTTAATCGCAACCGGGCAGCAGATTATGGATTATTTCAGATTGCTGAGTTTACCCGTACATAATCCTGACTACAACATTCCGCCGGGACAAAAAATTCTCGCTATCGTGCAACTGGACGACGGCAGCAATAAAGCCGTTAATCTGCACTGGGGATTAATTCCATCTTGGTCGAAAGACCGTGCAATTTCCAGTCATTTGATCAACGCCAGGGCGGAAACCCTGACTGAAAAACCGTCGTTTAAAAAGGCTTACCAACATCGACGCTGCCTGATTCCTGCTACCGGTTTCTTTGAATGGCAATCCACCGAAACCGGTAAACAGCCCTACCATATACACAAACCGGATAACACTTTGTTCGCTTTTGGAGGTATTTGGGAACATTGGGAACATGATCAGGAAACGGTTTATTCATGCACTATCATTACCACCGCTGCCAACGACAAAATAGCGCCTATTCACAACAGAATGCCTATGATTGTTACACCCGATGATTACAGTCGTTGGTTGGACAAGAAAACCGCAAGTGTCGAGATAACTGATTTTTTAGCCGTCGATGCCTACCGGGACATGCAGGTTACCCCGATCAGTACGCGAGTCAACAATCCTCTGCATAATGATAAAAGCTGTTTAAGTTAGGTGAAAGAAAAGCATTGCCCATAATCATTATTCTAAAACATAACATCATGATGGCATGAAGAATGAGCCAAGTAATAACTACGCGCCCTCCTCCTGCATTACCCTCGCGAATATAGGCAATGCAGGCGGCAAAAATTATCGGCGTTATTTACAGACTAAGCCTTTTTCTTTTTAGACGTGGATTTAGCAACTGCTTCTTCGACAATCAACTCGGGATTATAGGATTTATAGTCTGGCGCAATACTGATTAATAATGTCAGCAAAGCCGCAACATAAGGAACTGCTTGCACCGAAAGAATGGCTATCCATAGTTTGCCGCTAAAATTGTCAAAATGCTCCAAAGAAGCCATCATCCCGATAGCCACACTCAATAATATCAACAATAACAGTTCCTGCCGGATGGTGACCAACCCAACGAATAAAGGGCTGTGCTTTTCAAACTTGGGGGTACGCATAAACGGTTTTCCCGAGGTAAACAACCCCTGCACAGTACCCTTGGCGACCGTATGAGTTAAAGCCAATCCTGACAGCGATGCACCCAATGATTGCCAGATGGAACACGGTACACGGGCCTGATATAACCATAAGCCACGGATAATTTTAAAACTGAATATTCCCACCGTCGGCAATAAAAAGGCATTGGCAGGAAGTTCACTGTGTATCGGATCGTACAGAATAACGGCAGTTAGGATCAAGCTGGTGATGGTAAATAGCAACGCCAGTGCATCCGAAAACCACGGCAGCCATCCGGCAATAAAATAATATTTCTGGGCGGGTGTCAGCGTAGGCTTTTTAGAGGGCAAAAAGCTGCGCCAATGTGCCTTGATAATTTGCATGGCACCATAAACCCAGCGATAGCGCTGAGTCATGTAGCCGGACATAGTGTCGGGCATAACGCCTTTTCCGAATGAATCCTTGACGTAAACCGAATCATAGCCTGCTTCATACAAACGCAGCCCTAACTCGCTGTCTTCACAAATACACCATTCCGACCATTTACCCACTTCCAGCAACGCAGACTTTCTGATCATGGTCATGGTGCCATGCTGGATAATGGCGTTGTATTCGTTTCTTTGCACCATGCCGATATTGAAAAAACCGGCATATTCCCAGTAACAAAAGGACTTGAAAGCGCTTTGGTCGCGGTCGCGATAATCCTGAGGCGATTGTATAAAACCGACATTTTCATTGTCGAAATAAGGCACCATGCAGTTAAGCCAATCCGGCGACAAAATGTAATCGCTGTCGATAACAGCAATAATCTCGGCATCGGGAGCCGTTTGATCAAGGGCATGATTGATCGCGCCCGCTTTAAAACCCGGCCAGTTTTCCAGATGGAAGAATCTAAACTTTGGTCCCAGGCGTTCGCAATCCTCACGCACCGGCTCCCAAACAGCCGGATCTTTGGTGTTATTGTCCATTACCAGCACTTCCAGATTTGGATAATCCACCTTGTCCAAAGCTTCCAGTGTCATGCGCACCATATCGGGGGGCTCATTATGGATCGGCAAATGCAAAGACACTTTCGGATATTTAAAGTCCGGGGATGGCTTAAGCGGCTGAAAAGTCCTGGCCGTTTTTCGGTGCCAGATGACTTCGGCTATTTCCAGACTTTCTATTAACAAGATGACTGCCGCCATGACCTGCATCAGAATAAGGATGCCCCAAAAGACCATGGTAAGGTTGGTTTGATATTGCTGGGCGCCAATCGACACAGACCAGAAAATCGTCGATGCCGCAAGATTGGCAATCAAACCGAAAAACAGTAAACCAGGTAACTTTAAGCTGCTGCGGGTAAATAAAAACAAACCCATTAAGACGACACTGAAAACGGCCGCGCCGGTTGCCCAATGCTCCCAGTTAGGCATAGCAATAACATCGCTATCCATTGGATATTTAGGTTGCCGATCCGCATTAAAAATCCCCCAATAAGCTCCGGCTGAACCTTCCAAAGACATTTTCCAGGGCTGGTCAAACGCCTCTACAATATAATAAGTGACTTTTTCCGCATCGGCCCGATTAAGGAATTCGCGCAGAAATTTCGCCTGATTGGATACCGATGCAGTCGCGTGTTTAAAAGGCTGACCGTCTGAAGGCCAGCCGACCTCGGTAATGACAATAGGTTTATTAGGATATGCTTGTTGTACGGCATGATAACGGTCAAAAACATAATCAACCGCATCTTCGGCTGCAATGCCTTCCCAATAAGGCAGAATATGCACGGCTATAAAATCGACTTCGCCAACAAGCTCAGGATGTTTAAGCCATATATCCCATGTTTCGGAGGTGCTCACCGGCCGCCATGTATTTCGCTTTACTTCCCGGATATATTCGATCAGTTGTTCTGCGGTCATATCGCCGCGGAGTAAAACCTCGTTGCCCACCATAACGCGAACGATGTTGGGATTATTCTGCCGATTGACATTAATTAAGGTTTCTATTTCTTGTCGATTCTTTTCAAGATTGCCATCAAGCCACGCACCCACTGTGGTATTCAAATTATGCTTGGCGGCCAATTCAGGAACTTTATCGAGCCCTTTAAGTACACTATACGTACGAACGGCGTGAACTTTATTCTCAAGCAAGCTCAAGTCATGGTCAATATCGGCTTCGCTGGGAAAGGTATTGCTTTTTTGTGTGTCCTGCTTTCTCATGGGATCGAAGGTGACGCCCATAGTGGTTTTGGTCCAAGGCTGCAATTGCAAAGGATTGTTAACATAACTCCAAATACTGAAATTAATGAAGACGAGTAGAGCGAGTGCAACGATAGTAACTATCTTGGTTTTCATTTGGGTGCTCGGTTATTCCGCTGGACTAAGAAAAATAATATTTGATTGAGGATTAAAAATTTGTACGGCTCATACTGCAAACTTCTGCTCACGTCCTTTTACCTACGATCCTGTAAGCAAGGCATTATATATCCAAAAAAATATCACTCTCACTTCGATAGCAAAGAGGAATTCATATTTTTCAGAATTAAGCAATAAGATGCAGACTTGGCGGATATTTTACACAGGTTCCAAAGCCAATAAGGATTTATTTACTTCTCAAGACCATTGAAAATCCAGCCTTATCTCGACCTTTAAACCCGACTGTTTGTTAAAGGCAATATTCAATATTAAAGAGCCTGAACTCCTTACCTACATCCATGTAAGTAACCTCGGATTAATACTTTTAAGCCTTATTTTTTAATATAAAGATCGGTAATCGAACCGGTGATCATTTCGGCGGCGAAGGCGAAAGTCTCAGATAACATTGGATGTGGGTGGACAGTCAAACCGATATCTTCAGCATCGGCACCCATTTCCAGAGCCAGTACCGCTTCGGCAATTAATTCGCCGGCATTGGGACCGACCATGCCTGCGCCGAGAATTCTGCCGGTTTCCTTTTCACAGAGTATCTTTGTCAAGCCTTCCTTGCGCCCCAGACTTAATGAGCGTCCGCTGGCCGCCCAAGGAAAAGCGGCTTTGTCATAATCTATGCCCTGCTGTTTAGCCTGATTCTCAGTCAAACCCATCCAGGTTACTTCCGGATCGGTATAGGCAACAGATGGAATGGTTAAGGCATCGAAGCCCGCTTTTAAACCGGATGCAACTTCGGCGGCAACTTTACCTTCGTGAGAAGCCTTGTGAGCCAGCATGGGATTTCCGGCTATATCGCCAATGGCAAAAATATGCGGGATGTTGGTGCGCTGCTGCTTATCGACAGCAATAAAACCGAGTTCATCGACATTAACGCCTGCCAGTTCGGCACCGATCAATTTACCGTTAGGTTTACGTCCTACGGCTACCAACACCGCATCGAATATAGCCGAATCCGGCGCGCCTTTACCTTCAAAAGAAACGTTGAGACCGTCGTTGTGTTTTTCAATTGAGGTAACCCGAGTTTCCAGCCAAATGTTTTTATATTGCTTTTTAATACGCCGGTACAAAGGGGTAACCAAGTCGTTATCGCAGCCCGGAATGATTTGATCCATCAGTTCAACCACACTGATTTCCGACCCAAACGCATGGTAAACCGTGGCCATTTCCAAGCCTATAATGCCGCCACCGACTATCAACAGTTTTTTGGGGATTTCTGTTAACTCCAGCGCATCGGTCGAATCCCATAAACGCGGATCATCATTTGGGAAAACAGGAATTTTAGTAGGATGCGATCCGGCAGCAATAATCGCCTGATCAAAACTGACGTTTTGTATACCTGTTTCGGTTTTCACCTCGACCATGTGGTCCGTAGTAAATCGTCCCGTACCCTGAATCAAGGTTATTTTGCGCTGCTTTACCAAACGGGCAAGCCCATCAACCAGCGTATTGGTAACACTTTCTTTCCAGGCGCGAATCTTGCCTATATCAAGAGTCGGCTTGCCGTAATTGAGGCCGTGCTGTTCGAACTCATCGACTTCGTGAATGATCTGTGCAACATGCAGCAGAGCCTTGGACGGAATACAGCCGACATTAAGACACACTCCGCCAAGGCCCGGATAACGCTCGATCAACACCACTTGCTTGCCTAAATCGGCAGCGCGAAATGCCGCCGTATAACCGCCGGGACCGCCGCCCAATACCAGAACGTCTGCATGTGTCACAGACTCGTTAATCGCTGGATTAGCCTCCATATTATGCTCCTGATTAAAGTAACAAGCGGCGAATATCGCCCAAATACTGTTTAATGGCGGCCATGAAGCGCGCGCCTTCTACACCGTCAATCACCCGATGGTCGTAAGTCAGATCGAGCGGCAGTATCAGGCGCGGCACAAACTCCTTGCCGTCCCATACCGGTTGCATTTTGGATCGGGTGACACCGAGTATAGCCACTTCGGGAGCGTTGACGATAGGCGTAAAAGCCGTGCCTCCGATACCGCCGAGACTGGAAATAGTGATGCATCCGCCTTGCATTTCAGCAGGCATCAACTTGCCCAGACGGGCTCTATTACTTGTTTCAGCCAGTTCGGCGGATAATTCGTTGATGCCTTTACGGTTGACATCGCGTAACACCGGCACCACTAAACCGTTGGGCGTATCGACCGCGATACCGATATTAAAATACTTCTTTAATATCAGTTTTTCGCCATCGGAAGACAGTGACGCGTTAAATTGCGGAAACTGTTCCAGGGCGGCAACCAGCGCCTTGATAATAAATATCAAGCCGGTAATTTTAATGTCATCCTTGGATTTTTCGGCATTCAGCGCATTGCGGAATGCTTCCATTTCGGTAATATCCGCTTCGTCATGGTACGTCACCATCGGCAGATTCAGCCACACTCGACTCAAATTCTGCCCGGTCAGTCGCTTGATTTTGTTGAGTTTCTGCTCTTCTATCTCACCGAATTTTGAAAAATCGACAGTCGGCATGGGCGGAATTCCTGCGCCGCTTTGCGCTACGCCTTCAACCATAACCTTCTTGACGAAGTTTTTCACATCGTCTTTTAAAATGCGTCCCTTGCGACCGCTGCCGGTTGTTATTTTGTGTATATCAACGCCCAGCTCTCGGGCAAAAAGCCGGACACCGGGTGCGGCGTGGGCCGCCCTTGCTGAACCGTTATCAGCCAAGATTTCCGGCAATGGTTCGGGTTTAACAACGGCCGACTCACTGGCGGACTCGACCTGTGCAGGTGCAGGCGCAACTGCTTCCTGTACCGGCTGTTCCGGTTGTACGGCACTAGCCACTTCAGTATTTGCCAATACCGTCGCAATCAACGTCCCTTCAGAGACTTTATCGCCGGGCTTGATAAACAATTCCTGCACCGTACCCGCCGCGCTGGATGGTAAATCCATACTGGCTTTGTCGGTTTCAAGTACCGCCAGGGTTTGTTCCAGTTTCACCACGTCGCCCGGTTTAACCAATACGTCGACTACATCAATATCCGCAACATTGCCGACATCAGGAACCTTAATTTCAATTAGAGCAGCCATTTTTCAATTCCTTCCTTAAATTAGCCAGGGTGCTGTTACATCGGGGTTTATGCCGTATTTGGCAATAGCCACATCCACTTTGGCGGCATCGAACTGCCCCAAGTCTGCCAAGCTCTTTAGCGCTGCAATCGTGACATGGTAGCGGTCTACCTCAAAAAACCGGCGCAAATTTTCGCGCGTATCGGAACGGCCGAAACCATCGGTACCCAACACTGTATAAGGAGCGGAAATAAGACCGCGAATCTGTTCGGCAAAGGCGCGAGTATAATCGCTGGCGGCTATTACCGGACCTTGCGCATCGGCAAGACAGTGTGAGACATGCGATTTTTTAGGCGTTTCGGTGGGATGCAAACGATTCCAGCGCTCGCAGAATTGACCGTTTCTGGCCAGCTCGGTAAAGCTGGTGCAACTCCATAAATCGGCTTCCACGCCCCAGTCACTGCTCAGCAATTGGGCCGCTGCTTCGACTTCACGGAAAATCGTTCCTGAACCTAACAACTGGACGCGCGGCGCTTTCTTTTTAGCACCTTTCTTGAAGCTGTACATGCCTTTCAGTATGTCCAGCTCCACGCCTTTAGGCATCGCAGGATGGGCGTAGTTTTCGTTCATCACCGTGATGTAATAGAAAACATCTTCCTGTTCGACATACATGCGCCGTAAACCGTCCTGAATAATCACCGCCAGTTCATAGGCATAAGTCGGATCATAGGACACGCAGTTGGGTACGGTTGCCGACATCAAATGGCTGTGTCCGTCTTCATGTTGCAGACCTTCGCCGTTCAGCGTGGTTCTGCCCGCGGTGCCGCCCATTAAGAAGCCTCGGGTGCGTTGATCGGCGGCCGCCCAGATTAAATCGCCGACCCGCTGAAAACCGAACATCGAATAGTAAATAAAAAACGGAATCATCGGCACGTTATGGGTTGAATACGAGGTACCCGCCGCAATCCAGTCGCACAAACCGCCCGCTTCGTTGATGCCTTCCTGCAATACCTGTCCGTGCTTGTCTTCCTTGTAGAACATCAACTGATCGGCATCTTGCGGGGTATACAACTGCCCAACCTGAGACCAGATGCCCAGTTGCCGGAACATGCCTTCCATACCGAATGTTCTGGATTCGTCGGGAACAATCGGTACGATGCGTTTACCGATATTATTGTCTTTAGTCAGAATGTTAAGCAGGCGTACAAAAGCCATGGTAGTGGAAGTTTCCCGACCTTCGCCGCTGGCTTCCAGTAACGGCTTGAAATCGCTCAATACCGGCACATCCAATGCATAAGATTTGGCCCTTCTGGCGGGCAAATGGCCGCCCAGTTCGCTACGGCGCTTCTTCATGTAAGCCAATTCTTTTGAGCCTTCAGGGAAGCTGAGGTAAGGCAGGTCATTCAGCTCTTCATCACTAACCGGCAACGCATAACGGCTACGGAAGTTACTCAACGAACTGGGGCTCATTTTTTTCTGTTGATGAGAAATGTTCTGGGCTTCTCCAGAATCGCCCATGCCGTAACCTTTAATAGTTTTAGCCAGAATGACGGTAGGTTGCCCTTGATGATTTACCGCCGCATGGAAAGCGGCAAATACTTTAACCGAATCATGTCCGCCGCGATTAAGTTCATAGATGTCACGATCCGACCAGTCGGAAACCATGGCTTTTAATTCCGGGGTATTAAAGAAATGTTCACGCACATAAGCGCCGTTCTTAGCTTTAAACGTTTGATAATCGCCATCGACACAGGACATCATACGAGCCACCAGCAGCCCGTCTTTATCACGAGCCAACAATGCATCCCAACGCTGCCCCCAAACCAGCTTGATCACATTCCAACCGGCTCCGCGAAATTCACTTTCCAGTTCCTGAATGATTTTGCCATTGCCGCGCACCGGTCCATCGAGACGTTGCAGATTGCAGTTGATAACAAAAATAAGATTATCCAGCTTTTCCCGTCCGGCCATACCGATGGCGCCCAAAGATTCGGGCTCATCAGTTTCACCATCGCCAAGAAAGCTCCAGACTTTACGGTTTGAAGTATCGGCAAAACCGCGATCCTGTAAATAGCGCATAAAACGCGCCTGATAAATAGCCATAATCGGCCCAAGCCCCATAGAAACCGTCGGGAACTGCCAAAAATCCGGCATCAGCCAGGGATGAGGATAAGACGGCAAACCATTGCCGTTCACTTCCTGGCGAAAGTTATCCATCTGTTCCAGCGTCAATCGTCCCAGCAAAAAAGCGCGGGCATAATCACCCGGCGTTAAGTGGCCTTGGGTATAAATCAGATCGCCGTCATGCTGATCGGAAGCCGCGCGCCAGAAATGGTTATAACCCACATCATATAAAGTAGCCGCCGAAGCAAAACTGGCGATGTGCCCGCCGACGTTGGTGTGCTTATTCGCCCTTAACACCATCATCATCGCATTCCAGCGTACATAAGCGCGAATATTGTGTTCTATATCGATGTCACCGGGAAACTGCGCCTGTTGTTCAACGGGAATAGTATTGATATAGGCGGTATTGGCGCTGAAAGGGATGTCGAATCCCGCATGTCGGGTGACCTCAACCAACCGCTCAATCAGGAAGTGTACACGCTCGCTGCCGTCCTGTTCCAACACGGCTTGCAGCGCTTCAATCCACTCCCTGGTTTCTGCTGGATCGACGTCATTCTGTCCGGTGATTTTTGAGATTAAACTATTGGTCATTGATTGATCCTGTTACGGCGGATATGCACAGATTAAAAATGTAGGTTGTACCCATAGGGCACAAGAGCGTAGCATCGGCAATTGCTTCATGTACCGCCTATGGGCGCTTTATCCTGCATAACCCACATGGACGTGGGGAATGCAGGTATTGCAGGAGCAAATATATGTCCATGCAGTCGTAACCTGACATTTTACTGAAATAGTGAAAGCAAGGCCAGAAATGCTCTAATTATTGCGCATAGTATAAACAATGCCAGGGAGGCAATGCACCCGTTTTAGTCATCTTGCTGTTGAAAGCGGGATGACGAATTCGAGTTTTACTGATCGGATGTTTGTTTTTTTGCCGCTCGGCAGTTTATTATAGATAAAGCTGCCTCCAACCAGAGCAGACGGACTGTCATCCCCGATTCACTCACTTTACAGATAAAATATGGATCTAATATTAACGCTTAAAACTATCATTCTTGGCATTGTTGAGGGCCTGACCGAATTTTTGCCGGTTTCCAGTACCGGGCATTTGATCCTGGTTGGCGACTTGCTGAGTTTTAATGATGACAAGGGTAAGTTATTTGAAATTGTTATTCAGGTCGGCGCTATCATGGCAGTATGCTGGGAATACCGTACCAAAATCGCTACCGTTATCATGGGCCTGCCCAATCAGAAGTCGGCACAAAAATTCGCCTTTAACCTGATGATTGCCTTCATACCCTTAGCAAGCCTGGGCTTGCTGTTCGGCAAATACATCAAAGCCGTGTTATTCAAGCCTATTCCGGTGGCTCTTGCGTTTATCGTTGGCGCTTTCGTAATTATTTGGGCGGAAAAACGGGAACATAAAATCCGCATTCTTGAGGTCGAAGATTTAAGCCCGTTGGATGCGTTAAAACTGGGTATCGCACAAGCTTTCGCGTTGATTCCGGGAACTTCGCGTTCCGGCGCAACCATCATCGGCGGCTTGTTATTCGGGCTTTCGCGCAAGGCCGCAACTGAATTCTCTTTTTTTCTGGCGATTCCCACACTGATTGTCGCCAGTATTTATGATTTATATAAACACCGCGATTTATTAGACTTGGCAACCGATGCCCCCTATTTCGCCGCAGGACTGGTCGCCGCATTCATCAGCGCGCTGTTGGCAATCAAGGCGTTATTGCGTTATATCAGTCATCATGATTTCATTATTTTTGCATGGTACCGGATAGTCTTTGGCTTACTTGTTATTGCCACGTCATACAGCGGTCTGGTGCAATGGACAGTCGATTAATATCGGCTATTTAAAAAAGGCATGACTTCTTACTAAGCCCGACTGGCGTATTCGACAAGCCGATTACAACTCAAACACTCCTTTGCCTTAGTCTGAACAATAAAAAACCTTATATTTGCATATAAGGTTTTTTATTGACTTGCTTCCCCGGACGGGTCCGAATGATTAACAGTAAAACGAATTGCCGCCGGTGGACTACAAGATGGCGTTAAGATCTGCGCCCGGAAAGATATTGACACCCCACATGGATCAATAAAACCTGTAAGAGTGTTTCGTTTCGCACGAAATCAGATAACAATTAAATCCTTAATCTTCATTTCTGAACCCTGAATGACTTTAACAAAAGGACTGCCGCAATAAACACAAGTATCGTATAACGTTTTCATTTCTGATTGCTGTTGGCATTGCTGACAAATCCCGAGCCCATTAAGTTCGGAAATAATCAACTCGGCATTTTCCGCCAACGAATCTTTCATGACGACATCAAAACAGAAACGTAATGCGTCCGGCTCAACATTGGAAAACCTGCCTATTTCCAAGGTTACTTTGGTTACCCTACTGAATCGTTGGCTCAGTGCATTTTTTTCGAGAATTTCCCGCACACTCTCAAGTAGCGATAATTCATGCATGACTATCCCTGCCCGCCACTTTTCGAATTATTATCCACATGAGTGGGACAAGGTTATTAATGGTGATTTTTTTCAAGGGTATTATTTCCCGTCCGGCCTGGTCGCGTTTTCCCGTCAACAGGAAAGTAACCTCCCGCCCTTGCTTGTCAACAGCACGATAGGGATAAATCACAGTTTCACATCAGCCATTCAAAGCAAAGCAGCGAACCGGTTCCAGCCTTCTGCACTTAATGCGCCAGAACTCCATTCTTTGATTCATCCAACAACGCCATGATCAATCCAGCGCCTCTGAAATTCATCTGCAGGCACCGGCGGCGAGAGATAATATCCCTGAATCTCATCGCAACCGTAAGACTGTAATAGCGTCAACTGGGATTCGGTTTCTACGCCTTCGGCGACAACTTTCATATTCAAAACTTGCCCCAAGGATACGATGGTCTTGATAAATGCCGCCTCGTTCGAGGCGGGGTCATCGGTATAAGCCTGAACGAACGATTTGTCTATTTTAAGCGTCTGGATGGGTAATGTTTGCAAATAGGATAAAGATGAATAGCCGGTACCGAAGTCGTCCATCGCGACGTGGATACCGCGCGACCGGATTTGATGCAATCGTTCGGTCGCTTTTACGATGTCGAGCATGACCAGACCTTCGGTCACTTCCAACTCAATCCATTCGGGCTTGGTGCCGGTTTCGGTCAGAATAAGGTCGAGAACAACAATAAAATCATCTGCCAGAAGTTGCAGCGGCGAGAGATTAATGGCGACTCTAAAATCTGCCAGTTGATTGACCCAGGCCTTGGCTTGCAAACACGCTGTCTTCAGTATCCATTTTCCTAACGGAATGATTAAAGCCGTTTCCTCGGCGATAGAGATGAAGCGGTCCGGAGGTATAATTCCGAAACCGGGGCGCTTCCAGCGGATCAGCGCTTCGGCACCGGTTATCCGGCTTAAATGGCTGTCGGCTTTGGGCTGGTAATAAAGCTGGAACTCTTCCTGTTCTATGGCCAATCGCAATGCGTTTTCCAGTGATAGTCTCTGATGTGCCGCCTCGTTCATGCCAGCTTCATAGTACTGAAACAGGCCTCGGCCTTTTGCTTTGGAGGCATACATGGCAGTATCCGCATGCTTGGTCAGAGTATAGAAATCATTGCCGTCATCGGGAAAGATGGCGATACCGATGCTGACGCCAACGAAAACCGTGTGGTCTTTAATTTGCACCGGTTTTGTCATGACATCAATCAGTTTTCGGGCAAGCTCGGTGGCATCGGTAATGCCGGTTAAACCGGGCAGGATGATGGTAAACTCGTCTCCGCCCATTCGGGCAACGGTGTCCGTTTTTCGTAAGCAGTTTTGAATACGCGTTGCGATGCTTTGCAATAAACAGTCGCCAGCCCAATGGCCGAGCGTATCGTTGACATTCTTGAAATGATCCAGATCAAGAAAAAACAAGGCGAGACGGGTATTATTACGTTCTGCCAGACAGATTTCGTGCTCAAACCGATCCTTGAACAGAGACCGGTTGGGAAGACTGGTGAGTACATCGTAGTACGCCAGCTGTTTGAGTTCCCGTTCCGTTTGTTTCTGGTGGCTGATGTCCGTGGAGATCGCCACATAATGAGTTAACCGGCCCCGTTTGTCAGTGACGGCGTTGATGCTAAGCAACATCGGGCAGAATTCGCCATTTTTTCGGCGATCCCATATTTCCCCTTTCCAGCTCCCCTCATTTAACAGCGATTGCCATAGGTGTTTGTAAAACAGCTTATCGTGCAGTTTTGATTTCAATATCCGGGGGTTTCGGCCAAGCACTTCGGAACGCTCATAGCCGGTAATTGCGCAGAAGGCTGCATTAACCTCCATGATGATGCCCTGCGGATCGGTGATAAAAATTGCCTCGGTACTATTTTCAAAAACTTTGGTACTCAGTTGCAGCTGAGTTTCCCTGTTTTTCAATTCGGTGACATTCAAGGCCGTCACAACTGCCCCTTCCAGTTTTCCCTGCTCCGAATGCAGCAAACTGCTCTTCAACCAATAGATGGATTTTATGTTGTCCCTGTTTTTGCCCAAGAGCTCATGCTCCCCGGTATAATGTCCGTTAAGCCGGATGGTTTCCAGCAGCACGGATCGGATAGGCCAGGGCAAACCCGGCAATTGCGCCGCAAGATACTGTTGTTCGAGAGCCGTCAGCAAGTCGTCGATGCAGGTTCCCAGTAATTCAGCATCGGTAAGCTCAAGTTCGCGCTCCACCGCCGTATTCAGCTGGAGAATTCGGCCTTCCGTATCAATGACGATCAGGAGATCGTCAATAGTATCCATAACGCGGTCAACAAAACGGCTAAAGGTCTGCTGCTGAAGCACCTTTTCTTTGAGCTTTATCTTTTGCTGTTCCGATTCGCTGAGCATGACATCCATACTTTGGGTGATGACGCGAATTTTCTTTTCCTGTTTTTGATTGGCCAGTCGTAGCTTATCGATCTCATCCCGCAGTTGAAGCACTGTTTCGGAACCCTCGCTGCCGGAAATAATTTCAGGCCGATTCCCGGCTGCTCCAAACAGGTTGGTTTCATTGAGGGATACCAAAAATTGACCGTCGCGTTCTTTGACGTGGAATTCGGAACCTTTTAAATCGATGCGTCGACTGTGCGCCGGACAAACAAGGATATTTTCATTGAGCAGCGGACAATGCGTCAGATCGCAACCCTCATGAGGACAGAGAGCCGGGACAGCCTGAAATTCACCCTGAATGTTAAAAATCAGAATATCGATAGCATGATGCTCGCCGGGTAAGCGTAAGCGGCCTTTCCAGCGCGGCGGAGTAGCCAAGTCGAAAAATGTTACCGATTCGACGATGGCATCGCGAAGATTTTGACTTTGACCGATCATTCCGACAAAAGACCTCGTATCAATTGGACGGTTTTGGCTACAGCCTGTTCGGTTTTATCGGACAGGCCGGGAGAAAAGAGTTTGAGGGCGGCTATTTCGACACCCACGATCAGAATATCCGGTAGTGGTTCCCTGATGACTTTAAGTGCCTCCAGCAAATACGGAATTCCCAAGCCGTGGCCGGTGAGCTGCTCAGGCCTGTCGGCCAAGTCTTCCGGCCTTAGCAGGCAGACCTCGCCGACATTCCCGAAATTGGCCAAGGCATCGACCAAAATCGCCTGACTGCAATCCTCAAGAAATCGGAGTGCATTGAGTCCGGCGATGCCCGCATTGAACACTTCGACATCTTCCGGCCACGTCAACCGGCGAAGCTCTGCGTAAATGCGGGTCCCGAAGCCGTCATCCCCGTGCAGTTCATTACCAAAACAAACGATGTGGCGTGTACCCATAGCTTAGGGCCATACGGTGATGCGTTTGCCGGTGTCGAGTAGATGCACGGTACAAACCAGACAGGGATCATGGGAGCGGATAATATGGCCGATTTCCACCGGGTCGTCCGGATCCTCGACAGTCAAGCCAATCAAACTGCTTTCCCAATGCCCGTGTCGGCCTTCGCTGTCTTTGGGCGATGCATTCCATGCGGTTGGCGTAACAACTTGATAGCGACTGATAACACCGTCGGTGATTTGCACCCAATGACCCAATGCGCCACGCGCCGCCGTTACCAGCCCAAAGCCTTCTCCATCGGGGATTTCTTTCTCGTCGGGAGAGATCATATGCGGCTCGTTAGGCTGTGCGGCCAGTTCGTGCAGCGTTTCCCGCATTTTATGCAATAACCGGGCGGTGCGATGTAAGCGCGCGAACTGGCGCAGCCAGGCATTGCCCCCCTCCGCCTGATATAACGAGCGGATCAGCGGCTCGCCGTCGATTAGCGCATCTGCCAGCGGGCCGGTTTGCACGACCTTGTTCTGATAGCGGGGCGCTTTGCACCAAGTATAGCGATCTGAATGGGGTTGGTAATCAGGGATGGTTTGTCCCTGAAACGGATGGCGTCCGCCCTGATATGGCTGGAACCATGAATAGCGTACATGCTCGGTGATTTCGGCTTGTTCGAAAGGCTCGATGTCGCCAGTATCGCCATTAAGGAAACCAGCCCTGAACAAATGCTTGCGATGCGGAGGAAAAGTCCCGGCATCGTCCGGGTCGTCATAAGCGCCATAGCTGATCATATGCGGAGTGCCGAATCCTACGTGTTGCAGGCCTATGTCGCGGCTCATCAGCGTAAACAGTCCGATGGCGCTGTCGGCATGAGCATCCTTCGCCGTCAGCCAGGTAAAGAATTCGTCGGCGGATTGCATCGCCAGCCAGGCATCCAGATCTGTTCCGATAATGGTCTGTTCAAACCATCGGGTCAACTTGTTGAGGATGGACAAGCTGTCGATAATATGACGACTATTCGCAGGAGTAGTCACTCCGCCCGGCAACATATAAGACGAGTGCGGCCACTGGCCGCCAAACAGGGCGATAATTTCGACGACATGGCGTGAATGTTCAAGAGCGCCGCGATGAACCCAGCCCTTAAACGGCAGGAAAGCAGTCCGCGCTTTTTCATAAAACGGCCGATGAATATATTTGGAATGGCAAAAATCGGCAGTGAAAAACATAAAAGATTGCCGCAGATCGCTTTGCACCGTCTCGGCCATCAAACACAGATTGCGGATGCGAATGGCCGTTGGCGGCACGGGGATTTGCCCGATATGTTCCAGTGCAAGCACCGCGGCATTTAATTGCGCGGTGCCGCAAATCCCGCAGATACGAGGCGTGATCACCAGCGAGTCCTTGGGCTTACGGCTCACGAGGATTTGTTCGAACCCCCTATAGAGGGAGCCGATACAACGGGCATCGACGATTTTGTTGTCTTCCAGTTCCAATTGGAAATCGAGATCGCCCTCGACCCGGTTAAGGTCGATTTGAATGGTTCTTCTGGTCATGGTTAAGGATCCATCGTCTTGTTCAGCACCCGGTCGGGAGCCGCATCGTGGGCCAGACTTTTATAAGCCATGTAATTGGCCCGTTCTACGCCCAGAGGCAGGTTTACCGGAATGGTGCCGATTTTTTCGGTGAGGAACAGATCCTGATCCAGAGGAAAGTCGGGGGACGTGCAGCCGAAACACGGCACCCCTGCCCTGGTCTTGCTGCTGCGGCCATTCCAGAGCTCGGTATTGCAAATGGCCATCGTGACCGGCCCTTGGCAACCCAGGTTAAAGAACATGCAGGCCTTATCGCCGAACTCGGTGTCTTCCACGTCGTACTCATGATATTCGTTGCGGGTGCAGCCTTGATGCACGGTGCTATTAAAAAAGGCCTTGGGACGGTTAAGATGATCGAGTTCCAGTGGAAGCCCTGAAGCCAGCATGGCCAAGGTTTTGGTCATCGCATTGGGGTGAGCGGGGCAACCCGAGATATTGATGACCGGCCGGCCTTTGCGAGATCGCCATTCGATCGGTAATAATCCGCCCGGAGATTGTTTATCGAACTGCAAGCCGAGACAGTCGGTCGGATTAGGCGGCGCGGCATGGACACCGCCGTATGATGCACAAGTACCCAGAGCGACTACATATCCGGCTTTTTCGACCAGCTCACTGACCAGACTCATTTTGGAACGCCCCCGATACGGATCGTACATGCCTGAGCCATTGGGCCCGGTAATGATGCTGCCTTCAATGCATAAAATGTCGAGGGCTTGTTGATCCGCGATGATCGCCTCGATCAACGTATCCAGCTTGCTCGTCGGTTCTATGGAAAGGGACGGTTGCCAGAGCATCTCGATGCTGTATTCATCAATGAGTTCTTCCAGTGATGGACTGTCCGCGCATAGAATCGACATGGTGTCGCCGCCGCAGGAACCGGTTTGCAGCCAAAGTAGTGTCGTCATAAAAACCTCAGTGATGTATCGTAGCTCATGAGGATGTTGTTGAATAAATGCGTATTCTCTTAAATGAAAGCTATCACTTAACCGGTGCATGTTGCTACCGGTGAAAGCATTAAAATAATAAATAATTCAAAAACATACACATAAACTATTGGAATCAATTTGCGAGAAAAGCATATTACTGATTGATTCCCCGATAAATCAAACAGTCAAAAGCAGCCACCCTGATGTTACCACCCTGTCCGGGCGTAAAAGCAGGACGCTATGTTACCCCCTATCTCTTCAGTTGTCGTCAAATTCGCTTGTTGAGTCAGAGCGGTTCCATAACACTATTTATAATATTATTAGAGATGAGGTAGTGCTATCGGGCGATGGATGAGCGCTGAATAGGCCCCCATAAGTGCGAGCCAGTCATGCTGAAACGCAAGAGCAAAGCTGAGCTACCGGAAAAAGTAGAGAAACGTGGCTTGTTAAAAAAAGCATAAAGGCAACTGCTGGGATAATGGTGTCTCAGAAATCTTCTTTCATATGCTGAAAACAGAATAGGTTCATCATCAGCGCTATCAAACCAGAGCCAAGGCTAAACAGGATCTATTTGAGTAGTTCGAGGTGTTTTATAATCGTGAGCCGTTTCATTCCGCCAATACCTATTTGTCGTCAGTGGACTACGAAATGCAGCTAAAATCCGCCTAACTTGAAGTGTTAACACATCATAAGCGCGCATTTTGTCGATACAATACTTAAGAGTAATTTTGAGAATGGCTTTTGGAGTAGACCGTTTGAAAGTGACCACTGAAAAACAGCATGCATAAAAAAAGCCCTACATTTACATGTAAGGCTTTTATTTACTTGGCTCCCCCGGACGGGCTCGAACCGCCGACCTAATGATTAACAGTCATCCGCTCTACCGACTGAGCTACAGGGGAATAATCTTTGTTCAGTATGGTGCGCCTGGAGAGATTCGAACTCCCGACCGCTCGGTTCGTAGCCGAGTACTCTATCCAGCTGAGCTACAGGCGCCGTACTGAGACGCTTATTATGCTTTTTACTCCCCATCCTGTCAACTGTAAATTTACTCAATTTCTAAATATTTGGATGAAAGGATATTTTGGCTATTCGTTTTTGCGTTCAGCACTCAATAGGAGCCCCAAAGTCTTTAGAAAAGGCTTAAATATTGAAAACTTCTCAGAACGGTATTGAGTCATGCTTCCGGTGCGAATTGGCAGTTTCGGAAGAATCGGACATGAAGAATCAGGCTTGATAGTTTTGTTAAGCCGGCGTTAACGACGTATCTGAATAGCATACAACGAGGGTGCCGCTTATTTTGGTAGCTCTTTCAGTGCTGGCGATAACTGCCCTTACCGTAAGCCATCATTGCTACTCAAACATAGCGAGATGGCATAATTAACTGATTTTTAATAAACAATTTCGATATTACAGAAAAAAAGAATTTTTCCTATAGCGAATAATGCTGCGCGAATGAATAATGGTCTGTTTTTTCGTACCATCAGCCCGATGTTGCAGTGATCCGAGTTTTCAAAACCTATGAGTCTGCGTTACCAAATCAACATACGAATTTTGATCTCTTCCCTATGTGCCCTGATGCTGGGCGGATCGATAGCCATCTGGCAGGCACGCGATGCGGTAAATAAAGAAGTCGAGTCATCCATCAATCTGGCTGTACAGTTAATAACATTCGGTTTTTCACAAGCCTCACAAACTCCGTTTAATGAAACCGATTGGTTGCCGAAGTTTAATTCACTGAATCAAACCCGACATTTAAGTATTCAACTCAAAGAACCCTCAGGGCAAATAATTAGTTTTGCCCACAAAAATCAACAAACCAATAATGACGAAAAACCGCCGCAATGGTTTATTAATCGGGTTGCAGTTCACTATCCCAAAGTTGAACATCAAATCACCAGCTTCAACGGCGAACAAATCACCCTGATTATTCAGGCCAACCCACTAGATGAAATCACTGAAGTCTGGCAAGAGAGCATTGCCTTTTTTAGCTCGCTTTTTATGTTGACACTATTTACATTTTTGGCTGTCAATCTGGCTTTTAACAAAGCGCTTAAATCCATTGCCGTCATTGTTAACGCGCTAAAAGTCATTGAAACCGGACGGTATCAGCAAAAGCTACCCAACTTTTCCATTCAGGAATATGACAATATCGCCAAAGCCATCAACCATATGACCGGTGAACTCGATAAAAGCCAACAGGAAAACCGGGCACTAACCCAGCACACCCTGGAAATACAGGAAGACGAACGACAACGACTCTCGCAGGAATTGCATGATGAACTGGGGCAATCGCTGACCGCAATTAAAGTCATGGCAGTAACTGCCGGGCGTTCCCAAGCGGGAGCTGTGGGAACGAGGGCGGATATTAAACAAGCGACCGACTCCATTATTAATGTCTGTGACCACTTAATGACCGTAGTGCGTTCCATGATGCATCAACTGCACCCCTTGGTATTAACCGAACTCGGACTGAAAGCAACCATGGAGGACCTGCTAAACCACTGGTCGATCAGAAACCCGGAGTTAAAGCTCACCATCACCTGCCCTGACGAAGTCGACTATCTGGAGCAAAAAATCACCATTCAAATATTTAGAGTCGTGCAGGAATGCTTAACCAATATTGTTCGTCATGCACAAGCGAAACAAGCCGCCATCAGCCTGGAAATCGAGCATCAGGCCAAAACAGGAACAGCGTTACGCCTACAGGTAACCGACGACGGACAAGGTTGCGCTGTCGACAAAATCAAAACCGGTTTTGGATTATTGGGTATGAGAGAACGAATCAACAGTTTGGGCGGCGAACTCATTATACAGACCCGGCCGCACCAGGGCATGAGCATCATTGCGACTATTCCACTGCCATGAAAGACAAGATAAAAGTCATTCTGGTTGACGACCATGCCGTAGTGCGCGCCGGTTTCCGGATGCTGCTATCGACCGAAGCCGATATTGACGTCATCGCCGAAGCCGAACGGGGCGAAGCGGCCTGCCAGCTGTACCTGGAACAACAACCGGATGTGATGGTGCTGGACTTATCCATGCCCGGCATCGGCGGACTGGAAAGCATACGCCGCATTTGCAACCGCGACAGTAACGCCAAGATACTGGTATTTAGCGTTCATGATGAAATGGTTTATGTCGATAGAGCCATGAATGCCGGCGCAAAAGGCTATATCACCAAAAACAGCGCTCCCGGCATTCTGGTAACAGCGATACAGAAAATAGCCGGGGGTGAGATTTATATCGAACAGGGCTTGATGAAAAACATGCCCCTGCAAAATAGCGAGACCGACTACCAAACCATTGTCGATACCCTGTCCCCCAGAGAGTTTGACGTATTCCTGCTGCTGGCAAAAGGTTTAACCGCCCATAAAATCGCCGACGAACTTTGTCTGGGCTATAAAACCGTCGCCAACTACGGCACGCAAATAAGAAGCAAACTTAAAGTCTCAACTGTCGCCGAGCTGGCACATATTGCGATAGTTCTGGGAATAATGAAGAATTGAGCAATTAGGTAGATAGGCATCGCGTTATGCGGCTGCCGCCCAAAACCTAACTATTGCGACCGAAGGGCTTCATCAAATATCCCTTAATGCCAACCGCCGTATTGCGTGGTCGGATCACCCCGCCAGCCGGTTGTGGTCTTGTTGGCATCGGGCGTGTGTATGGTGTCTGCCGCCGCGCGGGTCATATTGGCATGCGTATAACCGCCCATCGCTTTTGCAGCTCTAGCTATCGACGTCGTTGATGGATTAATCTCATATTTCGTAATCGTGTCATGAATGACTGCGGTGACTAATTTCTCCGTGCCCGACTCGGAAGCAAAGGTCAACAGAATGGGTAAAATGGTATTGGCTGGAACTTCGACGCTGTAATGGCCGCTGTCTACAGTCGCACGGGTAATTAAACGACCGCTTTCATCGCTCACTTCCACCGTGCCGGTTTTAATCACGCCTTTGTCATTGCTGACCACGCCTTCCAAAACAGTCGCTTGGGCATATTTTTTTACCGCGGTTTGGCTCGCTTTTGCCGTTTTTTTCTCTTGCTCGCAACCGGTAATTGCAAAACTGCTCAAGGCCAGCATTGCCGTAAATAAAATTGTGCGCTTCATAAATCCTCCTACTAATTCATAGTGTTGTCGCTACAAAGTATACTGGATTATGGCGCTCAAGCCATCCTTGGTAAAACGAACATCTTGGCATGACATCTACCGATAGCCCTACTTAAGGTTTGATGTTTGCCTGAAATCCGAGCCTTGCTTTAATGTAAGACCCGGATTCTTATGGATTCAAACGGGCTTCCAATTTCTTGCCTGGAAACCAGCCGGAACTGATACTTCAGGCAGAGTCAGACGCCGTACTTTAGCTATGGACAAGTGATTGCTATTAATAGAAGGAGCATTGCCGGCTGCAAATAGCGACTCACCGCTATTTGTATCGATGGTCTTGCCTTTGATTGAGTGGTAGTAGTTAGACAGTTCCGTATAAAAATAATCACTCTCACCGTAACCCTCTGGAAATAGTGGGCAGGTGGCCTCATGCCATGATGCGTAGAATTCTTTTTGGATAAAATTGAGTAGATTCATTTTTTATTCTCCTGGAGAAACCATGTAAAAAAACGTAAATTTTCGTTTAAACGGTGTTTTTGGTTTTCAGATACAGATTAAAACTTATCTATATAACAACGGCATGAATATTTGTTGACGATTTCATGACAACGTAAGACACTTCTAAAAAATAGCCGATTCGGGTCGCATTTATATTCATAAACCGCTGAATCTCATACTGCCGCGATTCATTTTAGGAATGCCTGTTGTATTTAAAGCAAATATTGCGCCCAAATAACCAATAAAATAATTTTTAATATTTATACAATAATTACAATTGGTTACAGTATTCGCTATTGAGTCAAGCTTGTTTGATTACCTACATTCGACCCATACAAGCAATTCATTCTTGTGCATGCACTCTTTACCTTGCACCAACAAGACTCTTTTGTTAGTTTTCTATTGCCATTAACAATACGATAAAGTTTCGTTAATGCGCTTGTGAGATTGAGATTATCGATCCTTCCTTAAAACTCCTTCCAGTTACCGGCTTCAGTGGTTAGCAATGGACTCTTGTTATATTTGCTTGTAGGTATTGTCGAACCAGGGACAGAATGGCAAGTGCTGACTGAGCTGTCATCCACCTTAAAACTGCTCACTGTGACCACCAGGTTTTGCACCTGCTCTTCCAGCGATTCCGCCGCTGCCGCGGCTTGCTCTACTAACGCGGCATTTTGCTGGGTTACATCGTCCATTTGAGCGATAGCTTGATTAACCTGTTCTATGCCGGAACTTTGTTCAGAGGAGGCGGCGGTGATTTCGGCCATCATATCGGTAACGCCGCGGATGGAGGCGACAATTTCTTCCATCGTCAGCCCTGCCTGAGTTACCAGCTTACTGCCGTCTGAAACCTTATCTACCGAATCGCTAATCAGGTCTTTAATTTCTCCGGCAGCCGTTGCCGCGCGTTGCGCAAGGTTGCGCACCTCTACGGCCACCACGGCAAAGCCACGGCCTTGCTCTCCGGCGCGGGCGGCTTCTACCGCAGCGTTAAGAGCAAGTATATTGGTCTGGAAAGCGATGTCGTCAATCACCGAGATAATGTCCCCGATTTTTCTTGACGATTTGTTGATATCATCCATGGTCATCACGACCTGCCCAACTACCTCAACGCCTCTGCCCGCGATGTTGGATGCATCAACGGCGAGCTGGTTGGCCTGTTGGGCGTTTTTGGCATTATGCTGCACGGCGGAAGTCAGCTCTTCCATGCTGGCGGCGGTTTGTTCCAGGCTGGCGGCCTGCTGTTCGGTGCGGTGTGACAGGTCATTATTGCCTGAAGCGATTTCTTTAGTTCCGATGTTAATGCCGTCAATGGCATCCTTGATTTGGCTGATAATAGCTTTAAGTTTTTCTACCGTGGTATTGGAGTCATCCTTGAGTTGCCCAAAGATGCCGGAATAGTCATTGCTGATGGTTTCCGTGAGGTCGCCACGGGACAATGCATTGAGCACGCGCACGACTTCATTGAGGCTGGTTTCGCTGATTTGCATAAGCTGGTTGATATCGACTCCCAGGTGACGCAAAAAACCTTCCTTGCCTTCCAGATCGAAACGCATACTGAAGTCGCCTCCGGCAGCGGCTTCCACAATGATGGCGACTTCATTCTCAGCCATTACCTCGTCGGTGCGATCGTGCCATTCGGCCACGGTACCCAATCGTTGGCCTTGCTCATTAATTACCGGACTGGCGATCACTATCATCGAGCGGCTACCCACCATCATGGCGGCCTCATAGCTGCCGGTTAAAGAGGTGAGCATTTTTGCCTGATGCGATGGGTTTTCATGAAAATCATCCATGTTGGCGCCGATCAGGTTATTAATCGAGCGTATTGACAATTGGCGGCCGATTTCCATTTCGGCCTTGTCGAGTATATTGATCACTTCCTGATTAGCGTAAATGATATTGCGGTCATTATCGGCAATCATGACGCCGGTGCTGACATTGTCCAGCGCAATCTTGACGCGCAGGGTTTCGTCAGCCGCTTTGCGTTCTGCCGTTATGCGTTCCAGTAATTGTTGTTGCATATGCTTCATGCCATATAACAAACTGCTGGTATCGTTCTCATTAACCTGAATACTCCGAGTCAAATTACCTTCGGCGATTTCCATGGCAATCCCTTTCGCAAAGAAAGGATCAATGCCCAACCGCTTGTCTAGATAGCGTGTTAAGTAGACGGCAATGCCTAGCCCCAGACTGATGCCGATCGAAGATATGGACAGCATGATCATTGACGCACGCTTGGTTGATTCGGTGATGGCATGGGCGTTATTTTTTGCGTCGTTCACCCCCTGGTTTTTAATCCGATTCAGTTGTGTCCGTAAGTTTTTCGCCAATTTATTGAAATCTTTCATGACCAGATTGCCGGCCTCGACGCCCTCGGCAGCATAAACCGTAGTCATGCGCTTGCCTTCGCTGTAATACCAGTCAAAGCCGGTTTCAAGCGCTGTCAATTCTGTCATTTTTACTACCGACGAAGCGACGTTATCCAGCGTTGCAACGCGGCCGTTCTTAATAGCCGCTAATTCTGTGGTGATTTTTGCCGCGTCTTCCCCGGCCAGGCGCTCGCGGAACTGTGCGATGCCGTGTTTAAAGTCTTCGGCAGCCCGCTCCGCATCCTGAAAGCTGTCAGGATCCCGGCTGATTGAAGCTTGAGTAAGAAGTTGCTGTACTTGTACGGTGTAAACCGCCATTCGCTCTGCCAGCAGCGCATTGGGCAGGAAAGTATCATCCACTTTCGCCACGTCGCGCTGAGTCTGAGAAAAATTAACCAAACCTATCGCAACAATGCCTGTCATCAAACTGATGACGGCGAGAAAACCGAACATTATGCGGGCTTTGAAGCTTATATAACCAAACATTTTAAGAGCCTTTTTAGATATTACTTACCGGTTTCCACGCTGTTCTGTGGAAATAAGAAGAAATGGGGTATCTGCCTGTTAACGGTTAATTAACCGCGTGCAGCTTTGCGACTGATCTATAAGTAAAAGGTTGAAGGTTTTCCTGACTTTTTGCCGCTATTCGATGGTTAATAAACAAACTGTTGCCTTCAGTCTTTTTGGCCTGCTTTTTTGCTTCGGATGCTAAATCGGCTATATCGACATGCGATTGACACTGACTGGTTGAAACCGCGTCTACCAAACCGACTGACAGACTTATCAAAGGAAAAAAACATGTTTCTCCCGCTCTGTTTTCAGTATGAATACCGCCTGTTTTTATATCTTCATCTTTGTAATAGCCTGGAACGGCTTTTTTAAAGTCGCTCAAAATATTTTCACAGCACTTCAACCAGTCATTGCCGGTAAAAATCACTATAAAATCATCTCCGCCGATGTGACCAACCAGACCGCTCTCTACGGGAATGTGCTGAGTCAGTGTATTGGCAACTGCTTTAATAATATCGTCGCCCGCACTGTAACCATAAACGTCATTAAAAGGTTTGAAGTGATCCAGATCGAAATAGCCGAAACTGAAAGCTGCTTTGGCTGCCAATAATTGGTCGATCTGATCATTGATCGGAACACTACCCGGCAACAGGGTAAGAGGATTAGCGTGTTTGGCATTGTGAATTTGCTGACGGGTGATTTCTTCGAGCAATTTCAGTATCGTTCCTATACCTGTATATTCCCCGTCATTGGTAATAATAAAAGCCTGATCATTTCGCATGGTCGATGTCAGCTGCTTGCTGACTAATTCTATCGCTGTGTTTTGATCAAAACTTAACGGCGTTTTGTCTACGAACATTTTTATAGGTTTCTTTCCATATAACTCAATACCATAGCGACTTGAAAACAGCTTGAATAGAAAGTGGTCGCGAAAAACAATCCCTGAAGCCACATTGTTATCAACCAAAGGCAAAATGGTTAAGTCACTGTCATGATGGAACAAATTCATGACGTCGCTGATAGCGGTCTCTGATGAAACAGGGCTTATAAATTTAACGATATGAGCTGCTTTCGTCGCGTTAAATTGATTGGGTTGAGTGCTGAAAATAAATAATGACTTATCGACTGTCTCTAAAGGAATAGCCGTTGGCCGGGCAAAGTAATAGCCTTGCGCATGAGTAATGCCAAGTTGCTCCACGGCTTTAAATTCATCTTCTGTTTCGATGCCTTCCGCTATAACATTGCAATTGAGTGAGCTTGCAATATTTTGAATGGAGCGAACAAAATTAAGTTTGATGGGGTCGTTATGGATGCCTTGTATAAAATGCATGTCTATTTTTACGTATTCAGGCTGCAATTCCGACCAGAGCCTTAATCCTGAATAGCCTGCACCCAGGTCATCAATTGCTATTTCAAACCCCATCTTTCTGTAGTGAATGATCGCTTCGCGCATTAATTGAAAATCATCAGTGGGTTGATGTTCTGTTAACTCGATAACGACAGAACGGGGGTCAACACCAAATTGATCCAGAAGCTTAAGCGTTTCTCCTTTTTTAAAGTCCGGTTGCAACAGTACCGAAGGACTTACGTTAATAAACAGCTTCTCTTTAACATTCAGGCTCGCGTAGCGTTTTATAGTGATTTCCCGACAGATGTATTCGAGTTTTGTGCTTAACTCAAAACGCTCAGCCGTATCGAACAAATTGAACGGACTGTGCAGCGGACTATCGGATGGTCCGCGAATTAAGGCTTCGTAGCCCATTATTTGCTTTTTATATAAAGAAACAATCGGCTGAAAATGGGGCGTTAATTGCTTGCCATTGAGAATTCTTGTTAGTTCATCGTATAAGATTGACATGTAATATTCCGACTACCCGTATAAGTATTCCGACCAGAATATGACAATCTTGTTACAGCAATGTGACAGGTTTATTATGGTAATGTGACAGCCAGGACGCGCCGGCACTGCGTTGGACTATCGACTGATACTTAAGCCCGGTAACTGATCGCCAGTGTCTCCGCGCTGTTTACGGGCTTTTTGAATTGGGGCGCAACATGATATAAGGCAAGAATCGGGGAAGGTCTGTCCACTTTTGATGCTGCTTGTTTTGGACCATCGATTTAAGGCGTAAAACCACAAAGACACTAATAATTGCAAAGCTCGGAACATAATGAAAAATTCAGGTAAAGGCTTTGCGTTCTTCGTATCTTCGTGGTTTTAGTTGATGCGCGAGTGGGTATCAACTTCACTTGTACCCCATAATATTCGCGCTATTTAACAACTGCAGCTATTCAGAATTTTTTTTCTCCTAACTCCGATCATTAGATTTCTCCTTCCCGTGAAGTTTCCATTTCCAGGTTTGCGAACTCATGCTGTTCCAGCCTGCCATCTTTTCCGGCATCGATCTTGTCAAAGACTCGCAGCAATTCAGGGAAATTTTGCAATTCATCTTTAGTCACATAATGATCGCCATTGACATCAATTTCAGTAAATGAGGGAATCGTTGGCGAAGGAAATTCCCCAGTCCCTGTTTCAGGTCTTTGTACAGGAAGTTTATGTTCACTTGCTGCTGAATCTTCAGTCTTCGGTGCGTTGGATTGCTCAGTACTTTGGCCGGCAGGGGCTTGGCTAGCCTCCCCGCCCTTTTCGCCTGGGCTTGTTGTGGCTTGTTCAGCTTTTTTTGCTTCAGTCTCACTCGCCCCTGACGATTGCTTAGGGGCTTGGCTAGCCTCTCCACCCTTTTCGCTTGGGCTTGTTGTGGCTTGTTCAGCTTTTTTTACTTCAGTCTCACTCGCCCCTGACGATTGCTTAGGGGTTTGGCTACCGGTTCCCGTCGCACTTGACGGGCCTTGATAAGGAACATATCGATAATACAAATCGGCATCTTCAGTTCCGGCCCTTACCGATTTAGATGCAAAACCAAGGCTGATACTTATAATAACCAGCCAAAGGGGTAAACTGAAAATTTTAAAAAAATTTAAGTTTGTCTGATCTAACGGGTTAACTTTTATGACGTCAGATATTTCATAAATGTTTTTTTTGATTTTCATAATGGTTTCCTTATATTTGGATGGTTATAAAGATCAGCTTTATTGTGAAAATAGTTCAGCGCTAATATCTGGTTGCTTGACTGCCTATTTAATGTAATTAAACGTCCATAGTTTGCGGATGTTAATGATGGCATGCGATTATCGATAAGATAGAAAACGACATCGTGGCCACGTTCAACTGAGTTCGACTTAAGCACGAATCCAGAAAATAGCGGATTCAAGCTGGACTAATAATATAGAGGAAAAGTGTTTTAAGTCGGTGCGGTACCACACAATCGCTGGAATACTGCGCGCCAACCAACCCACACTGCCGATGATACATGGCTCGTACAACGGGCCAGGCTCTGGTTGACATCAACAGCCCGCCGCAGTTAACTTTCAACCATTCTTTTTTTCTACCTTTTGATGATGTTTTTTCTCGTTTTCAACGACGCTTATCTGTCCATCGCTTTCCATGAAGGCCTCTTTCACTTTTGAAATATCGGAGATTCCTTGTTTACGCAGTTGCCCTATCAAATCCTCGTCGGTTATTAATTCCTTTCTCATGTTTCTGCGCAATAACTGACCGTTTTTTATCAGAAGAAGCGGCGGCGATTCAATAAGACGCTGGAATCCAGGAGATTTATAACTCAACCAATCAAGCGCGAAATCCCAAAAAATAATCGTAGCGACCAGCGCTATGCCATTGGGAAGAGACTTGTAATCTCCAGCCATGCCATTCTGTGAAGCATCGGCAAGAAGAGTGATCAGAAGCAAATCGCTTATCCCGAGTGTTCCGGACTGTCGTTTAAGAATGATACGTAACAGAATGAAGAGCGAAAGATACATTATCGATCCGCGTAATACGATCTCGATTAAAGGAATATCAGGTAAAAAAATAGCTTTCCAATCAATATTCATAAAGCACCTCCTTTAAGATGATCTATATGATGCCCCTTATCTCTTGCATAAAAAATCCCATCCTAAACGCAAGACATTGCCTCATTCAATTAAGCGCAGCTGCCAAACTGAATGCCGGGACTTACTATTTCCTTCTGACTGCTGAGCTATAGCCAACGGCAGATTATGTTCGATTGATCCATTATTGCCGAGATAACAAAAGGCCGGCTATGTTTTTATGCTGCATCATATCCGCTCTTTGATTATTGATTAGGCTATAGCCGGTTTTTACGGAAATTCATGATTAACTCCGATAAACCCAGAGTCAACCGACAAGCTATTTGATAGAAGATGCGACATTCCGGAGCAGGAGAGTTTGGCAACCTTTTTTGATTGTGCTTAAATGACGCCAAAACAAAGAACGACTAGATTTGAAAATTCACTACATAACTTATAAGGATAAATATGAGCTTCAAAACCGGTTTAATAAAAATGGCAATAAAATGCACACCCAATTTTATGGTTATATGGGTGGCGAATATAGTGCTGAAGGGCATTGCAGAATTAAAGGATTTTAGTTTTGACCTAGAACCGCGAACAGCATACGTTCAAATTCAGCTTGTCGGTGAAGTTGAGACGATTGATGTCTGGGTGGAGGATTTTGCCATCATTAACAATGACGGAGCCTACCAATTAATCATTCAGAAAGCGGAATCGAACCGGATATGGTTGAGCAATATACTGGCCCGTATCACTGGAAAGGCCTGGAGCATTCCTGAAATACCTCAATTAGCGCCCCATCTTGAGCTTATCTCCGAACTGTTCAAAGCCGAAAGCCAGGAACAGGCGACTCCTGAACAGGAAGTACCTAAACTGGAAGCTCCCAAACAAGAAGATACGGAACACGAAGAAAATTAAGGCTTCCAGTTCCACGATTTCCGGGCTACTCGCTGAATATAAAGGGCATTTACGTAATGCCCAAGCCCAACGAATTCCGATCATCCAAGCTCAAAAGTGGTCACGCCGAATAGCCGGTTTATCGGCAAATCGGGGCTTTGCCCTGTATACATGCGAGCCGTCTCGAACGAGACAGTCATATTATGCCGATTGACCAAATCGACTGCTGCCGCATTCACTGCCGGTATATCCAGAAAAACAGGCGCACCTTCCAGAGCATGTGAGTTTAAAGCCAGGAAAAGCTGTTCAGCATACTCCGGGCTGTCTGCAAACAACGGCCCCACCTTGTATCCGGAGCGGCAGACGCGCAGAACCCCATAACCGGCCAGCTTGTTGTTGCGCAAAATGCCTAATGCCGTACTTTGCGGCTGATTGATCCAGCACCTCAAGAACTCCCTGCGATTGTCAGGAAAAAAAGGCTGGTCGTATGCGCAAATATCATCAAATGCCAGCATGGGCAACGGTACGATGCCGGAATCAGCCGGATAATGCCCGCCGCCGACCCCCTGATACCGGACATTGCTATAGGCTAACGTAAACCCCGACTTCTTGTAATTATCCTGTTGGGCGACTACACCATCAAGACCGATGGTGCGACCGCTAAGTAATGCCATCGCGGCATTCCATATCTGAATACCGTAGCCCTTGCCGCGATACTCCGGCTTAACCATGTAAAACCCGAGAAAGCCAAACGAATTGCCGTATTTCACGACTGAAATCGTTGCAATGGGCTCATCGCCAAGCAACCCGACAAGAAAACCGTTTGGATCGGCAGCGTAAAAGCAATCCGTATCGTACAACCCAGGATTCCAGCCTTCTTCGGCTGCCCAGTCGATCGCGATATTGACTTCTTGCCGGGTCATCGTTCTTATTGTGTAGCCACTTTTTTGCATGATTTTCCTTGCTCGCTGTGATCGCCACTGTAAAAAATATTATTCCCCAGGAACGCAACACAGCCGGAAATTCGACATGGTTCAGCCCATTCAATCGAGTACTCAGTCAATTCTATTTTGACGGGTAAAAGTAAATCCGTTCGTACTGAGCCTGTCGAAGGATGAGCGGATTTACGCTGAGCTAAACAAGTTTTACACGACATAACAAGACTGACTGCGCACCAGCTTTAATGGAACAAATCCGAATGCATGATAGTAGGTGATGCATGGAAACGAGAAAACCGGAGCATATCAATCCTAGTGAATATGTACCTCACGTGACTTTACCGTATCGCTTCTGCGTAAAGTATAGCTATCTGCGTCGCCCGCGATCCTAGATCCATCACTGTTAAGCTGAATGAGCGTCCCTTCATCCTCAATATAATATTGCCGTGTGGTGGGTTCGTTACGCGGTGTTAAAATAACGATATGCTTTTCATCATTCCAGCCGTATTTTCCTTTTTCATAAAACTCCTTTGAAGATTCTTTTGCCGGCTGAGTCACCAACAGATAATTGTTGTTTTGTTTTAAAGACAGCGTCGCTTTAATCCCATTGCAATCGTTGCAAGGGAGATAACCGTAAAAAACACCATGAAACTCCAGAGCCTTATCTACGGGGGTTAGATGGGCTGCGTGATCTGTTTTTTGCCGATTGCTCATCACACGCGCTCTAAGCAATTTTTCTTGAGCTGCTTGGTCTGTTTCTGCGATTGCAGGGTGTAAAGCCAACAGCAGAATGCTGAAAAAAATCAAAGTCAGATTTTGTTTTAATTGTTTTTTTAATGTTTGCATATAAATACCTCTTTTTTAATGCGTAATTCACGTTCAATGTTTGCCGAACGACCTGAACGGTCACGAAAATGCATAATACAAGACTTGGTGCTTTTTGGCGCGAAAAAAGGCGCGATGCGCCCTCTACCCGACTTGTCAATCATTCCGAAACAGTGGATAAATCAGCAATATTGCCGCACCAATCGTCCGGCAGAATGCCATCGGCAACATAGCGATGAAAAGTTGAATGCGGCCAATCGCCAACCCGTTGCACATAGCCATGTTTGAGCGGGTTCACATGAATATAGTCAATATGTTGGGCATAATCTCGTTCGGTAACAATGGTATGTTCCCAATAACGGCGTTGCCACAAATCCGTCTGGAACGAATTTGGATGCGTAGCACCCGCAGGGCAGCTGCCATGGATGGCGGCTGTCAAATGCCCCGTTCGGCGCGCCGTTGCCGTGTCGCCGACAGGCGTTCGATGGGCGGTAAACCTTTGGAGAAAAGTAATTTAATCAGACGCCAACGCATCGGAAAATCATCCGTATCTGGAGGCAATGTCCAGATGCTCGGCAACTGCTAAGTTACATGGATGTAATGAATGCAGAAAATGCAGGAGCATTTTTCTGCCCTGCGTTGCTCTACCTCCTGCATAACCCACAGGGATGTGGGGAATGCAGAGAAATGACGGGATCATTTCCTGTCCATGCAGTCGAATGCATGTGATCGGGCAACACCACCCAGGCATCAATATGGAATGGATGCAAGCGGCGCATCCGGCGTACCGAGTCGCGCAGTAAGTCAATATGATCGGTTAGTAAGGTACGTTGCCGTTCCAACAGGCTAACGGTGAAAAAATAACAACCGCCCGCCACAAAGTTGCGTCGATAGTTGGGCATACCCGCTCCGCATCAGCATGATAAAAAGGTAAATCGTAGCATGGTAGGGCGGTTTCGCTTCAGCAAACCGCCAATCAACGCACAACGCCGATGACAGTCAGTCGAAGTTGCGGTGGATTGCCTCGCGGCGAATCCACCCTACAAATATCCACCTTACAGCGTTAGCGCGAATCCGCCTTACAGCGTTATACACGCCACGTTTTACCCAGCGGTGGAAAGTCGAATAGGGCCAATAGCGAGGACTTTCTACCAAGCCATGTTTTACAGGATTGTAATGGATGTAATCAAAATGCCGTTGGTAGTCTGTTTCATCGCGCAAGGTATGTTCTGTATAGTAACGTTGCCAGACACCTCGCCGACGATGGGCAATGCGGGATGACGAGCGGGATTGTTCCGCGCCGCCCAGCGTGAGCCAGGATTGAGTGAAATGTTTTTTAATCGCGCCCCAGCGCTTTGGATAAGCGGCGTCACCGGGCGGCAATGTCCAGATGGCGTGCATGTGGTCATGCAGCATCACCATCGCATCCACCTGAAACGGCGGCCAACGTTGAAAGCAGTCCTGAAAAGCCGCGCGTAATAAATCCCTGGCAAGATCGTTCCCCAAAATCTTTGCCCGCCGTTCAGTCACCACAGTGAAGAAATAAGAGCCGCCAGGAACAAAACACCGCCGGTAATTCGACATAATTCAGCCCACCCAATGTAGTTTTAGACAAACCCAAATACAGGATAATCGAGACATCTGTAGGGGGCGCATCGCGCCCCATTTACAAATAACAAAATGCCCCGGTTATTTTAATCATTTCAACGGACAAGCCATTTTGGAAATCAAAATCCCCAGTGCGATTGGGCTCCGAAATGGGGCGCGATGCGCCCCCTACCCGGCTTAGATCGCAGTCAAGTAGGATGCTCCATGTCCATCTTACTTAGTTATTCTATTAACAAAACTTTCCATTTCTTTCGCTTCCAACTTCCAATTCCCCATCAAAATCGCGATCAACATATCATCCTCCATCCCCAACAACTCAACAAACAACTCCCTCTCCCCTTGATCCGCCACCAAATACCCCGTTTCCAAATACCGGTTCAACAGAAAATCCAGCTCCTTAGTCCCCCGCCGACATTGCCACTTTAATCGAGCCAGCTCGTCCATCAGCCCAACTTTCTCTGAACCAACAGTTTCTTGGTTTCGGCAATCGCCTTGGCCGGATTCAAGCCCTTGGGACAGGTATCGGTACAATTCATAATCGTATGGCAACGGTACAATTTAAACGGGTCTTCCAGTTCGTCCAGCCTCTCGCCGGTGTTTTCATCGCGGCTGTCGACCAGCCAGCGGTAAGCTTGCAGCAAGACCGCAGGACCCAGGTAACGCTCGCTGTTCCACCAATAACTGGGACAACTGGTTGAGCAACAGGCGCACAGAATACAGTCGTATAATCCATCCAGTTTTTCCCGGTCTTCCTTGCTTTGCAGACGTTCGACGTCGGCAGGCGGCGGGGTTTGGGTTTCTATCCACGGCTTGATCGAGGCGTATTGAGCAAAGAAATGGGTCATATCCGCCACCAGATCCTTAACAACCGACATGTGCGGCAACGGATAAATTTTGATGGTGCCGGTATAAGAGTCGATGGCTTTGGTGCAGGCCAGCGAGTTTTTACCGTTGATGGTCATCGCGCAGGAGCCGCACACCCCTTCGCGGCAAGAACGCCGGAAGGTTAAGCTGCTGTCGATTTCGTTTTTGATTTTCAGGATAGCGTCCAGCACCATCGGGCCGCAACTGTCCATATCCAACTCAAACGTATCGATGCGCGGGATTTCTGAGGAGGAGGGGTCCCAACGATACACTTCAAACCGGCGGATGTTTTTTGCGCTGACAGGCGCTTTAAAGGTTTTTCCTTCGATTAAAACCGAGTTTTTCGGCAGGGTAAATTCAGCCATTAGTACACCCTCTCTTTTGGTGGAATTACGTCAACATCGTCGGTTAATGTATACATGTGTACCGGCCTGTAATCGATTTTAACCTGATCGTCGATTAACCAGGTCAGGGTGTGCTTCAGCCAGTTTTCGTCGTCGCGCTTCGGGTAATCTTCCCGTGCATGGCCGCCTCGGCTCTCGGTTCGGTTGCCTGCCGCGTTGATCGCCACGGTGGCTTGGCTGAGCAGGTTATCCAGCTCCAGCGTTTCGACCAGATCGGTATTCCAGATCAACGATTTATCGGACACTTTGACGTCGGCAAAGGTTTTTCTGACGTCCGCCATTGCGTTGACGCCTTCGGTCAGCGTGGCGCCGGTTCTGAACACCGCCGCTTTGGCTTGCATGACTTTTTGCATGTCCAAGCGAATATCGGCGGTACTACGGCTGCCGTTGGCATTGCGGATTTTATCGAAACGGGCGATGGCTTTGTCGCAAGCAGTGCTCGCCAGCGGTTTTTGCTTTGATCCCGGTTTGATCAGTTCTGCACAGCGTATCGCGGCGGAACGACCGAACACCACCAGATCGAGCAGCGAGTTTGAGCCCAAGCGGTTCGCGCCATGCACGGAAACGCAGGCCGCCTCGCCAATCGCCATCAAGCCCGGCACTACGCTATCGGGATCGTCGCCCTTCAAGGTCACAACTTCGGCTTTGTAATTGGTCGGAATGCCGCCCATGTTGTAATGCACGGTTGGCAGCACCGGAATCGGTTGTTTGGTCACATCGACATTGGCAAAAATCCGCGAGGTTTCGGAAATCCCCGGCAAGCGTTCGTGAATAATGGCAGGATCAAGATGCTCGATATGCAAATAGAGGTGATCTTTCAGCGGGCCTACACCGCGGCCTTCGTGAATTTCAATGGTCATTGCGCGACTGACCACATCGCGTGAAGCTAAGTCTTTGGCGGATGGCGCATAGCGTTCCATGAAACGCTCGCCTTGCGAGTTGGTCAGATAACCGCCCTCGCCTCTTACGCCTTCGGTGATCAAGCAACCTGCGCCGTAAATGCCGGTCGGGTGAAACTGGATGAACTCCATATCCTGCAACGGCAAACCGGCGCGTAATACCATCGCGTTGCCGTCGCCGGTCACGGTATGCGCCGAGGTGCAGGAAAAAAACGTGCGCCCGTAGCCGCCGGTCGCCAATACGGTCATTTGGGATTTAAATAAATGCAGGGAGCCGTCATCCAGACACCAGGCTAACACCCCGCGACATTCGCCGTCCTCCATAATCAAATCCAGCGCGATGTATTCAACGAAGAATTCGGCTTTATGTTTTAGCGACTGCTGATACAAGGTATGCAAAATGGCGTGACCGGTTTTGTCGGCCGCCGCGCAAGTGCGTTGCGCTTGGCCTTTGCCGAAATGTGTGGTCATGCCGCCGAACGCGCGCTGATAGATTTTGCCGTCGGCGGTACGTGAAAACGGCACACCGTAATGTTCCAACTCGATCACGGCGGGGATGGCTTCGCGGCACATGTATTCAATCGCATCCTGATCGCCCAGCCAATCGGAGCCTTTGACCGTATCGTACATGTGAAAACGCCAGTCGTCTTCGCCCATATTGCCCAGCGCCGCGCTGATACCGCCTTGAGCTGCGACAGTATGGCTGCGGGTTGGAAAGACCTTGGTGATACAGGCGGTTTTAAGGCCTTTTTCCGCCATCCCCAAGGTAGCGCGCAACCCTGCGCCGCCCGCGCCTACTACAACCACATCGTAAGCATGTTCAATAATTTTATAGTCTGCGGACATGAATCACCCTATCGATACAATGCGAAACACGGCCAGCAAAGCCGCAATCGCCAAAAACAAAAAAAACAGATTTACGGCCCAGATTGAGATGATTTTGGGGCCTTCGGCGGCGACATAATCTTCAATTACTACCTGCAAACCCAACGCGGCGTGGTAGAAAGCGGCGATGATCCACACCACGATGCAGATACTATTAATCGGCGATGTCAGCCAATCTAAGGTTTGTTGATAGGGAGCCGTCAAGCTCAGCCCCAGAAATTTGATCAGCCAAAAAGACAACGGAATCAGCGCTACGGCAGTGACGCGCTGCATCCACCAGTGACCGGTTCCGCTTTTTGCAGAACCCAAGCCCTTAGCCCTGGATAAAGGCGTTCTATAATCCATAATACCCCCACACAAAAGTCATCAAAGTCAGTGTCAGTGAAGCGACCAGTTCAATCATCGCGTATCGGTTTAGCGTTTCAAGTTCAAAGCTGTTGCCTGCATCCCAAATCAAATGCCGAACGCCATGGCACAAATGGAAAAACAGCGCGTAAACAAAGCCCCAGCACACCAGTTTGAGCAGCCACAGATTCATGACTTCCTGCATTGCGGCGTACGAATCCGCACCGCCTGCCAGCGCCGAGATAACATAAACAAATAAGATCAAACCGGCTGTGAGCATAACGCCGGTCATGCGGTGAGTGATGGAAATAATGCCTGTTAAAGGCAATCTGTAGACTTGCAGATGCGGGGATGTGGGTCTGTTAGTATTTATCGCCATAGTGTTATCCGGTTGTTGTGTTTACCCAATGATCTTCCAAATCAAAAATCGATGCAATAACCGTAGCGCTGAGGAGACTCCAGCTCTTGTTTTAGCCTTCTTTGCCCGTTGCGGCAACGAAGGCTATTAAACTACATTACTACGTGCATCAGCTGGATTATGTTGTACCACATATTGCAAATGCCCGCTAAGGTAAAAACCGGGATTTATAGCCGGTGAATTCAACCTGTAAATCTGAAAAATATTGCTAATACCCCTCAAAATACACAATGCGATAAAAAATCACTCTTCTTTATTAATCAAAAAATAAACCACCGGAATCACCAGCAATGAAAACAAGGTCGAAGCAAAAATGCCGAAGATAAAGCTCCACGCCAGCCCTGAAAAGATCGGGTCCAGGATAATCACAAACGCGCCGAACATGGCCGCTCCGGCAGTCAGAAATATCGGCCGCAAACGAATCGCACCGGCTTCAATCAGGGCTTCTGCAAGCGACATATCGGCACGGGCGCGGATGCGTTCGATAAAATCGATCAGGATAATCGAGTTGCGTACTACGATACCCGCCAAGGCGATCATGCCGATCATTGCCGTGGCGGTGAAATAGATCGGGTTCGGGTAGCCTGCAACAGGCGCAGCAAACAGATTAAGCACCCAAAAGCCCGGCATGATGCCGATGACGGTCAGCGGGATGGCGATCATCATCACCAACGGCACGCTCAATGATCCGGTTTGACCGACCAGCAGCACATAGATCATCACCAACGCGGCCGCAAAGGCCAAGCCAAGGTCGCGAAATACATCGACGGTGATTTTCCATTCGCCCTCTCCCGCTAACTCGGCGCTATAACCTTCCGGCAAGGGGCGCTCGGCCAGCACCTCATTCAGATCGAAAACCGCTTCTACCGGGCTTCGCCCGGCCATTCCGGCAACAACATAATTTACCCGTTGCAGGTTCTTGTGAAAAATAGGCTGGTCTTCGGTTTCTATATTCGCGCTGCCTATTTCACTTAACGGTATCAGATCACCCTGCCCGGTTTTAACCCGCAACGCCAATAAATCGGCAACGGACGAGCGTAGCGCGCGCGGCAGTTGCAGGGTGATTTCCAGCGGTTGGCGTTCACTGTCGATATGAACAATGCCGACCGTCTGGCCTGCGGCGGCAATGCGCAGTGTTTCTGCAACTTGCGCGACACTGATGCCGGACAAGGCGGCTTTCTCCCGATCCAGATGAAAATGCACCTTGTCATGTTGCGCTTCGGAATAATCGTCGACATCGACCACGCCTTCGGTTTTTTCCATATCGGCCCGGACGCGTTTGGATACGGCGACCAAACTGTCAATGCCGGCTTCAGGCGGCCCATAAACTTCAGCAACCAGATCGGAAAGCACCGGCGGCCCCGGCGGAATCTCCACAATTTTAAGGTTTGCGCCGTATTGCTTACCGAGCCGTTCTATTTCGGGCCGGATACGCAGAGCGATTTCGTGCGATTGCTGCTCACGCCGGTCTTTGGCTAATAGATTGATTCTGACTTCACCGACATAGCCGCCGCTACGCAAATAATAATGCCGAACCATACCGTTAAAATCCATCGGCGCGGCCAAACCGGTATAGGTTTGATAATCGGTGACTTCGTTGACGGTGGCAAGATAGCTGCCCAAGGCGTGCGCGACTTCATCGGTTTGCTCAAGCGTCGAGCCGCGCGGCATATCGATCATGATTTGCAGTTCGTTTTTATTGTCGAACGGCAATAACTTGAGCGGAACGGCGCGGGTAACAGCCAGCAGGGTCGAGCCGACAAAGGCTATCAGTACGATCAGCAAGAATAACTTGGCGCGTCCCGAAGTCGCCAGCAAAGGCCCGAGCGCCGCGCGATAAGTCCGATAGATAAAAGTCTGTTTAAGCTCTAACGGCGCTTCGTCGCTGTGGTTGTGATATTCGCTTTGCAGCAGTTTGAAACTCGCCCAAGGCGTCACGGTAAAGGCAACGATCAGGGAAACAATCATCGCTATCGGCACGTTAAAAGCCATCGGCGCCATGTACGGCCCCATCATGCCGGTAATAAAAAACATCGGCAGAAATGACACTATGACAGTAAAAGTAGCCAGAATGGTTGGCGGCCTGACTTCATCGACCGCGGTCAACAGTGCTTGAAGCGGCGATTCCTTGCGTAATTTATAGTGCCTGTGGATGTTTTCGACATCGACGATCGGGTCGTCGACCAGCAGACCCAGCGACAGAATCAACGCAAACAGGGTGACCCGGTTGATGGTGTAGCCGGAGATATAATCCAGCAACAAGGTCAGCGCCAGGGTCATCGGCACCGCGATCGACACGATAAACGACTCTTTCAGCCCCAGCGAAAATGCCAGCAGCACCACGATAATCACGATCGCAAAACTCAAATGCTTAACCAGTTCGTTGACTTTGTGGTTGGCGGTTTCGCCGTAATCGCGGCTGATGCTCAGCAAAACATCCTCGGGGATCAAGGTGCCGTGCAGTTTTTCTGCGGTGGCGATAACCGCTTCGGCGACATTCACCGCATTGCTGCCTTTACGCTTGGCGACGGCAAGGGTGACCATCTGCCGCTCCTGCCCGACTTGCGGCTTGTTGCCGGTGGCGTGGCCTATCGTCGGCATCTCATCAACCGCAGGGCCGAAGCCGATGCGGGTGTAATGATCGACATCGGCCGGGCCGTCTTCAATGCGCGCCACATCGCGCAGGTAAACAGGCCGCCCTGCAACGCTTTTAATGACGGTCGCGCCGACTTCGTCCGACGACTCAAAATGCGGCCCGGCTTCCAGCAGGATTTCACGGTTGCCGCGTTCAATATTGCCGACTTGCAGATTGACGTTGGCATTAGCCAGCGCCTGGGTAATTTCAAGCAAGGTTACGCCGTGCGCAGCCAGTGCGGCCGGATTCGCATAGATAGAAACCCGCCGCTGTTCGCCGCCGACAACCCAGCTTTTACCGACATCGCCGACACTTCTCAGCGAGATAATCAGCTCGTCGGCGATACGACGCAAGGCCATCGAATCGTACAATTCATTCTGCGCGGACAGCGTCAGCAACACGATGGGCACGTTATCGATTTCAACCGGCGACACTTTCCAGTGCGTTACGCCCGGCGGAATCAGGTTCTGGTTGGACATCAGCCTGTCCCAGGTCTTGACCAGGCTGTCCTCAAAATCCTGGCCGACGAAATAACGCACGGTAACAAGCGCCGCACCGGGTTTGGAGACGGAATATACATATTCGACGCCTTCAAGCTGTTTGAGCAAAACTTCCAGCGGCGTGGCGACCAGTTTTTCGACTTCTTCGCTGGAAGCGCCCGGATATTCAACCAGCACGTCCATCACCGGCACGACGATCTGCGGGTCTTCTTCGCGGGGCGTCAGGATCAGCGCCGCCGCTCCCGCCAACAGCGAAATGATCAGGAACAGGATGGACAGTTGGGAGGTGGTAAAGATTTCGACAATTTTGGTCGTCAATCCACGCTTGGGGCTTTGGTTTTGCAGGTCGTCCATTATTGTGCCTGCTGCGGATGGATTAGGACGGTTTCACCGGCATGCAGACCGGAAATAACCTCAATCCGGTCGCCAAAGGTTTTGCCGGTTCTGATATGGCGCATCAGCTGTCGGCCTTCCGATAATACCTTGACCACTTCCAGTTGACCGATATGTTGCACGGCACTGGCGGGAATCAATAAGGCTTCGTGTTGACCGCACGCTTGTTCCAGCCAGCCGAAATATCCCGGTTGCAAGCCAGTCATTGCAGGCAGTGCGATTTTAATCAGCTGGGTGCGGGTTTGCGGGTCGACTTCGGGACTGACCTCGTCAATTTGCGCGCTGGTTGTCAGGCCCAGGCTGTCGATGCGCACTTTAACATCCATGCCGACGCTGTAACGTCCGGCGCAGGTGCTCGGCACATCGGCTTCAAGCCTTAAGCCTTGCGGCGTTTGTAAAGTCACCACGGGTACGCCGGGCAATCCCATATCGCCGGGTTCTTTAAGACGCTTCACAACAATACCGTCAAAAGGCGCAAGTAACACCGTATCGGCCAAATGCGATCTGATTTCAGCGACAGAGCTTGCGGCCTGATTGACACCGGCTTGCACCTCTTTTGCCCTGGCGACTACGGCATCAAAATTTTCCCGGGTCGCAGCTTCTTTGCTGTACAAGCTGCGGGTGCGCTGTTCATCTGCTTTGGCGCGGCTTGCCTGGGCATTGGCTCCGGCAAGCGCTGCCAGTGCTGCATTTTCCTGAGCCTTAACATCGCGTTCATCGAGTCGGGCGATGACGTCGCCTTTTTTGACTTTGTCGCCTGCATTGACCTTGATCTCGATAATCCGAGCTGTCATTTTGGGGGCTATATTGGCAACGGTTCTTGATCTTACCGTGCCCGGCCATGCCAGAATATCGTCCACCTGCTTTTTTTCGACAACAGCCGTGTCACTTTTCTGCGTGTTTGAAGCGCTAGCCAACGGACTTGATCCGGGCGGCACTTTGCTGACAAAACTGCCCTGCATATAAAGCATTAGCAGAATCAAGGCTAAAACGGCTACGGAAATAGTAACAATTTTGTTGATATTTTTGGGTTCGGTTTGAGACATAAGGTTTCCTTTGTCTTAAAAAACATTTGTCCACGAAAGACACGAAAAATTATCGTTCCCACGCTCCGGCGTGGGAGCGATAGTTATTTCCAATCGCCGACTGCTTTTTTCAATGCAGCTTCAGCGCTCAAGGCATCGTAATGCGCTGCAATCGTGTTGGAGTGGGCTTTATTCCTGGCAACCTCCGATTCGATATAACGGGTAACCGTGACTGTTTCAGCCCGTCTTTCCTCATTAACCAGTCTTAACGCTTCGTCGGCAGCTCGCACCGATGCTTCGGTAACGCGCATGCGCGCCAAGGCTTCTTCCAGTTTCAGGAACGCAATTTTGACTTCCTGCTCGATGGCCAGTTTGGTTTTGCGTTCCGTTTCCCGTGCTTCGGCGGCTTTTCGCTCCGCAGCGCTGACGCGATTTTTGGTTTCCAGCCCGGAAAATAAATCCATTTCGACGCTGACTCCAGCGGTGACGTTATCTTTGCTACCCGAAAATCCGGGGGATTGGCTGTTTTGACCGTAACTGACATAAGCATCCGCTTTAGGCAAATAAGCGCCCTGCTCGCTTTTGATCCGGCGCTGGCTGATGTCCACCTGATTGGCGGCCGCTTTAACTTCCGGACGTTGCGTCATCGCAAGTTCAAGCAAGTCATTAAACGATGTCGTCAACTTGGGTTCGGGCAGCGTCGAAGACGTCGATGCGACAGTAAACGCTTGCTCCGCAGATAGACCCAGCAAGGTAGCGATGCCGGTTTTAGCCAGCTCGATGCCGTTGGCGGCCCTGATTTGGGCTTCCTGGGCTTCAGCCGCTTTCACTTCCAGCGATAAAACATCGGATTTAAGGACGGTTCCGGCCTCATACCGCAGTTTCGTTTGCTTTAACTCGCTGGCAATTGCCGAAATGGAATCTTGCGCAACTTTATGCGCTTCCTGCGCGGCCAAATACGCATAATAGGAAGCAGTTACAGCTTCAATCAACGCATTACGCACTGACGAGCGTTCAAATTCAGCCGCGCTTATGCCCAACTCCGCCGCTTTGCTGTTTTGGTAATCCTGACCGCCACGAAACAAAGACAGTTTTCCTATGATTTCGGGGCGAAAGTTTTGTCGATAACCGGGATTGTTAATGTTATTGATCGAGTTGGCATTAAAATCCCGTTGCGCCACAATCATCGAAAAGACTTGCGCAGGATTGTTGGAATGATCGTAGCCGACCTTGGCGGTGACTTGCGGATAAAACGCAGACAGTGCCACGCCTAACTGGGCTTCGGCTTGGCTGATGCGTTCCGTGGCGATTTGCAGATCGGGATTGTTGCTTAATGCGTAATCAATAGCCTGATCCAACGTAAAAGACTGGCTGGTCGATTTTTCCGGGGCCGTTTTTTCGGCAGGATTTTTGGAAACATGATCCGCTACGGCTGGCAAGTTCGATAGTATGAATATCGGTAATAGACTTAATGCCAGTTTGTTTTTTATTGTTTTAAGCATCATCTTCACGTACCTGTGTCAGGTTTAACAATACCCATTTAAAATTTATATTCACCACGAAAGCATGAACGCCTGCACGGACAGGAAATGATCCAGTCATTTCTCTGCATTCCCCACATCCCTGTGGGTTATGCAGGAGGTAGAGCAACTCAGGGCAGAAAAATGCTCCTGCATTTTCTGCATTCATTACATCCATGTAACTTAGCAGTTGCCGAGAGCACGACGGATTATGCTTTTCGGCTTCCGATCTTAAGGCAGAACAAGTTACTAAGGCATACACATTAATTTAAGCAATTACCATGAAGAGCATGAAGGACATGAAGAGTTAAATCCTTCATGTCCTTCATGCTCTTCATGGTTTAAAAATAAAACTTGCGGAGTATTTTTCATAGTCATTCCTAACCCGCTTTTTCTTCGTGTCCTTCGTGCCTTCGTGGTGAAAATATAACTCTAAACAATCAGAATGCACTACCCGGCTTAACGCCCAACTTTTTAAGTATGATGGCCATCGGGCAAAACCCCGTAAATGCCGATTGCAATAAATTGGCGCCGACAAAAGCAGTGAACCATAGCCACAACTCGGAATGGTAATGCGCCAGCAACAAGCTGATCAGGATAAAACTGCCGGCAACGGCAAAAACGACGCGATCAATAGTCATCTTACTTTCCTTTTAACCGGACTACGCCTATTAATTTGAGCATCATCCTTTCGTAAAAAGGTTCACTGATGCCTTTTCTGATTTTACGCATGAAATATTTCTCGAAACCGATTTTAGCCAGATGCACCCATTTACCTTCCGCTGACCAAGTCACATTGCGCGGCGGAATTTGCGGCTTGGCCAGAAAAGCTACCCCGGAATCGCCAAAATCGGCCAAACATAAAGCATTCAACGTTGCTCTGTGGGTCGGTTCCTTGCCGGCCAATTCGTCGGCAATATTATGCGCGGCCGCAGTGACCATTGACTCGATCATATAGCCGGTTTTTGGCGCGCCGACCGGCACCGGCGTCGGCTCAATGGGCGGAATGGCAATGCAGACGCCGACCGAATAGATATTTTTAAAAGTACGATTGCGCTGATGCTCGTCCACCAAAACAAAGCCGCGCGGGTTAACCAGACCTTCAACGCCGACATTACGCACTGCGTCAACGCCGGTAAACGCGGGTAGCATCATTGAGTGTTTAAACGGCAGCTCATGTTTCTTCTTGTCCTTGCCGTCATCATCGACTTCCGTGACAAACATCATACCGGGTTCGATTTTGTCGACCTTGGCATTGGTTATCCATTTGATGGTCTTGTCGCGCAAGGCGCTTTCCAGCATACCTTTGGTATCGCCGACACCGCCTAAACCCAAGTGACCGATATAAGGTTCTGCGGTCACGAAAGTCATCGGTACTTTGTCGCGAATTTTTCTTTTGCGCAATTCGGTTTCAAGAATCATTAAATATTCATACGCAGGACCATAACAGGACGCCCCCTGAACCGCACCGATAATAATGGGGCCGGGATCTTCCATAAACTTGTCCCAATCTTTTACAGCAACCTCGGCATGATCGACATGACAGACTGATGAGGTATAACCCTCAGGCCCCAAACCGGGAACTTCATCAAAGGCCAGACGCGGCCCTGTAGCAATAATCAAAAAATCGTAAGCAACGGCTGAACCGTCATCCAGTTGAACCTGATTATTGACCGGATCGACTTTTGCTGCGGCTTTTTGAATAAATTCGATGCCTTTCTTTTTAAAAACCGGGGCTAATTCAATTTTCAACTCTTCAGGTGTTCGCCATTTCGGCGGAACCCAGGGATTTGACGGAACAAAATGAAAAGTCGGGCTGTCGGAAATCACGATGACATCATGATTTTTGCCTACCGTTTCTTTCATTTCATACGCCATTGGTACGCCGCCAATGCCTGCGCCTAGAATTACAATACGAGCCATGATACTTTCCTCATTAAGTAGTTATTATTACGTGCCTTGCATTTTTCAATTGACCCAAGGTCAATTGAAAATCCCGTTAAAGTGAACCGACACCAACACTGAGCAGTAAAAAGTCCCCGTAACCGATCAGACAAAAGTATCGAAAGCTTAAAAATAAATTTGTATATTAGAGAATATTAATAGACAGTAACACAATTCTATCTTAGCATCCAAGTCTAATTGTTAGAGTAAAACTCGGGCAAGAGTTGTTTTTTAAAATATTATTGGTTTAAATGCAAGAGACATTGATATACGTTATATCCAATGTCATTTATCTCAAGTTCTGATCCACAGGACGGCAACCCTTAGGTAAAATTTATGATTTCAGAGGCTGTGGTTGATTTATCGCGCTGGCAGTTTGCAGCAACTTCTCTATACCATTTTCTGTTTGTCCCGTTGACATTAGGATTGTCGTTTTTACTGGCGATTATGGAATCGACCTATGTCATGACCGGCAAGGAAATTTACAAGGATATGACCCAGTTCTGGGGGAAATTATTCGGGATTAATTTCGCACTGGGCGTGACGACCGGCCTGACCATGGAATTTCAATTCGGCATGAACTGGTCGTATTTCTCGCATTATGTCGGCGATATTTTCGGTGCGCCGCTTGCTATCGAAGGCTTGATGGCGTTTTTCCTGGAATCCACCTTTGTCGGCCTGTTCTTTTTCGGCTGGGATAAGTTAGGCAAAGGCCAGCATTTGCTGGTGACCTGGCTGGTTGCTTTAGGCAGCAACTTATCTGCATTATGGATTCTGGTCGCCAACGGCTGGATGCAATATCCGACTGGAGCGGATTTTAATTATGAAACCATGCGCATGGAGATTACCAGCTTTGGCGATCTGTTATTTAATCCGGCCGCTCAGGTTAAATTTGTCCATACCGTTGCCGCCGGCTACACCACGGCTTCTGTTTTCGTGCTGGGTATCAGTGCCTATTACATGCTTAAAGGCCGTGATGCGGCCTTTGCGCAACGCTCTTATACCATCGCCGCAGGCTTTGGACTGGCTGCCATCCTGTCGGTCATTGTGTTGGGCGATGAAAGCGGCTATACCGATGGCGAAGTACAAAAAACCAAACTGGCCGCTATTGAAGCCGAATGGCACACCGAAGCGCCACCCGCAGCATTTACTCTGATCGGCATTCCTGATCAGGAAGCTATGGAAACGCATTACGCCATAAAAATCCCCTGGGTATTGGGTTTGATCGGTACGCGTTCTATCGATGAGCCGATTACCGGTTTATCGGAGATTCTGGAAAAAAACCGTTTGCGCATTCGTGACGGCATGAAGGCCTATTCGCTGTTGCAAACATTAAGAGCGGGCAGCAAGGACCCCATTGTCCGTGCCGAGTTTGACCATTACAAACAGGACCTGGGTTATGGTCTGCTGCTCAAACGCTATACCGAAAACGTAGTCGACGCGACCGATCAACAAATAGAATTGGCAGCTCAATATTCAATACCCAGAGTTGTGCCTCTGTTTTGGACTTTCCGCATCATGGTGGCGTGCGGCTTTATTATGCTGGCGATATTTATTTTTGCGGTGATAGCCAGCTCAATTCGCAAATGCAGACAAACATGGTTGTTACGAGCAAGTCTTTATATGATGCCTTTACCCTGGATTGCCTCTGAATTGGGTTGGTTTGTGGCCGAGTTCGGTCGTCAGCCGTGGACTATTGCGGAGATTTTACCGACATTCTTAAGCACATCATCCCTGACCGAACTGGATATCTACCTGAGTTTGGCAGGCTACATCGGTTTATATACGGTATTTTTGATCATCGAAATGTTCTTGATGCTCAAGTTCATCAAGTTAGGTCCCAGCAGCCTGCACAAAGGCCGTTACCATTTTGAAATCGCCACAGGAGCATCACTATGATTTTCGATTATGAAACCATGCGCTTGATCTGGTGGGGCCTTTTAGGCGCTTTATTGATCGGCTTTGCCATTACCGACGGCTTTGATATGGGGGTAGCCATTCTTTTACCCTTTTTAGGCAAAAACGATACCGAACGTCGCGTTATTATTAATTCCATAGGCTCGGTCTGGGAAGGCAACCAGGTTTGGTTTATAACCGCGGGCGGCGCGTTGTTTGCGGCGTGGCCTGTCGCCTATGCCGTGGCCTTTTCAGGGTTTTATTTTGCGTTGTTGCTAACCTTGTTTGCGTTATTTTTGCGACCGATCGGCTTTGATTACCGCAGCAAATTACCCAGCCAAAAATGGCGCAACAACTGGGATATTGCATTATTTACAGGCGGCTTTGTACCGGCATTAATTTTCGGCGTGGCATTCGGCAATTTACTACAGGGCGTACCGTTCCATTTTGACAACGATATGCGTATTTTTTATACCGGTTCATTCTGGGCATTATTAAACCCTTTTGCCTTGGCGGCAGGACTGCTTAGCTTATCGATGCTGATTATGCACGGAGCGGTGTATTTGCAGCTCAAGACTGAGGGCGACATTAACCGGCGTTGTAAAAAAGTGGTCACTGTTTCAGCAATAACGGCTCTAGCCATTTTTGCAGTGGCGGGCATCTGGGTTGCTAACATTGATGGTTACCAGATCACCACTGAAGTTCTCCCTAACGCGCCGTCCAACCCGTTAGCAAAAATAGTGTCTAAAGCACCGGGATTATGGCTGGATAACTATGCGCATTATCCTGTGTTATGGGCTATTCCTGCCCTGGCGTTTGTTGCCGGCGCGATAACCATCGTACTGTCAAAAATTGAACGTCCGGGTCTGGCCTTTATCACCAGCTCATTAACATTGACTTCAATTATTTTAACTGCGGGCGTGTCGATGTTCCCTTTCCTGATGCCGTCAAGCTCGGCTGTAAATAGCTCTTTGACGGTGTGGGATGCCAGTTCCAGTCTGACCACTTTAAAAATCATGCTCTGGGCTACGGTGATTTTTTTACCTATCGTCCTTGTTTACACCACGTGGGTATTTCGTATATTGCGCGGCAAGGTAACGTCGGAACATATTCATCAGAACGATCATACGGTTTTTTAGGAGATTATTATGTGGTATTTCACTTGGATACTTGGATTATTACTGGCCTGCTCATTAGGCATTATCAACGTGCTGCGGCTGGAGGCTCAGGAAACATGGGATAAAGAACATATTCCCTTAGATCCGCTAACCCAGCTAATGACCAGAGACACGATGCTCGGCCGGTTAAAAGAAAAAATCGAGAACTCCAAACGCAACGGCTTTCCTTTTTCTATTCTTTTTATCAGTTTAAAGGATTTTAAAGCCAAAAATAATTTACCCGCTTTTGAAATGGACGCCGTATTACGTAGCGTGGCCGATTGTTTTCAAGACGACATCAGGGCTGGCGTTGATATTGCGGCAAGAATGGGTGAACAGGATTTTCTTATTGCGATGCCGGGTTCTCCATTGAAAAAAGCCGAGCAAATCGCGGCGCAGATTAAACAAGAAATTTTAGAGCGCGTTAAAGTGCCAGACCTGATTATTGAAGTGGCTACAGGGGTTGCGGAATATTCCACGCCCACTGTTCCTGAAGAATTTTCCGCTACAACAAACGAAGTGGATGAATTAATCAGAGTTGCAACAGCAAAGAGCGGCCTATAAATTCCTGTTTTTTTGCATCGCATATAGACTCAACACAACCGCGTATTACGGCTTTTTCACCCCTCCCGAGAGGGCTGGGGTGAAGGCTTTCAAAAATGCAAGAGGACTGCCGGATACGCCGTATCTATCGATAGCTTGCCACCCATCCATAAAGAACCATTCGACCGCATCCTTGTTACGTAAGCGACTGTTGGGAGAATAACCTTACTAACAGTGGGTGCTTTGGTGGCAAAGTATCCGGGACCGGTGCGGCAAGTTTAATCTAAACGGATAGGCATTCTTACATATTGTGTACTTAATTCTATATAGGTATCGTTAATTTACGGCCGGGGAAATAGATTAGCAATGCCCCCTTTACCTGTTGAATTTTGACCGGGAGTAAGCCTTGAGAAGCTCAGTACTTATTAGCGTTCCGAACCCATGACACGGGTCGAACCGATTCCGGCATAGCTTGATCTAAACAGTCGAATTTCACAAAGCATCAACCTTACTGCCACTCAACTATGCATTTTTAAAGGATCAGCCATGAGTCTGTTTAATTCCATTCTTGAAAAACTGGGCATTCGTAGTGCTGACGCTGCGAAAGCACCTGATGCAGGTCAACCAGCAACTGCTTCTGCCCCTGCTGCCGGAATTGCTGCGGTCGATGTCGTAGCCAAATTGGAAGGATTAGCCGCTTCCCATGCGGAAAAACTTAACTGGAAAGTTTCGATTGTCGATTTGTTAAAATTATTAGGGCTTGACAGCAGTTTAACCGCACGCAAAGAACTTGCGGCAGAATTGGGTTGTCCTGTGCAAGCAATGGCCGACTCATCCCAAATGAATATATGGCTGCATAAAACCGTCTTGCAAAAACTCGCACAGAACGGCGGTAATATCCCACCGGAGTTGTTGAACTAAACAGCTAAATTCGGGAACTTTATTCATTCCGGAACCGCACTGCTACGAGTTATCTTGTTCGAATTTCATTAGGAGAAAACCTTATGAGCTTTTTTACAGATATTGTTAAATCCGTCATCGGAGCCAATGATTCTTCAGCACAAACTGAAAACAAAACCCAAAATTTATTGAACGGCGCGTTGGGAATGCTGGAGAAAATGGGTGGCGTAGACGGGTTGGTTAAAAAATTTCAACAATCAGGCATGGGGGATGTTGCCTCGTCATGGGTTGGAACTGGAGAAAACAAAAGCATACAGCCCGATCAACTGGCCAATGTACTGGGCAAAGACCAGGTTGCTGAGCTTGCTCAACAGGCAGGCATCCCTGAATCTCAAGGCGCATCAGTGCTCTCACAAGTTTTACCCGCCATGGTCGACAAACTGACGCCGGAAGGAAAGGCGCCCGAATCAAGCAATCTCGCAACATGGGGCAAAGTGCTTCTGGGTGCAGCGGGGGCAGCGGGGGCAGCGGTTGTAGGGAAAGCGGCGGCTTCTTATTTCGGCAATAAAGAAGATGAGGAGCAATCGCCCATTTCCGGGCAACAAGCAACAAACGCAAGCGCCGCTGTTGCTGAGACAGGAATGGGATCGGCCGCTACGTCTGTTCGAACCTACACCGTATCCAGTGGCGATACGCTTTCTAAAATTGCCAAACAGTTCTACAGCGACGCCAATCAATGGCCACGTATTTTTGATGCGAATCGGGATATTTTAAACAACCCGGATCGCATATCTCCGGGCCAACATTTACGTATCCCTTAAAATCAGGCGCACTTAAAGCCGTTCCAGAATTAAAACAGGGCGTTTGTTAAGCTAAAACCAAGTGGGAAGGCGATGAAGAAAAAAGCCCTGTTGCAGGTCAAACAAAAGCCGACGCTTTCTGTGAGTGCATGTGGAATGAAACCCCGGAAGATTTCGATGGCGATTTAGCTAAATTTTCTGAATCAAAAAAAGGCGCAAAATCAAACAAGGTTTGTGAAAAATACTCAAACTGGCACGATTAAATTGGTCCGTTGAATGATGCTTGCGATCGAGCATCTCGTAGGGTGCAATAGCCGATTTATCGCATATTGCGCCCTATAATAATATCGCCATCCGACCACACGCTTACTTGACCGTAAGACTATCAGAGGTGTTTTGGCTCTACACGCCATTCACCAGCGTCGTTCTTCCCGTAACAGATCGATCAATTCGGTCTTGCACAAAGGACGGCTGACATAATAGCCCTGAGCCAGATCACCGCCATGGGTGCGCAGGAATTCAAGTTGCTCTTTAGTTTCTACGCCTTCAGCGACGACTTCGAGTCCGAGTTTTTTGCCTAGCGTAATGCTGGCCTCGACGATGGCCGCGTCATTAGTATCGTTGGTCATGTCGCGTATAAAACTCTGATCTATCTTAAGCGCATCCAACGGGAAGCGCTTAAGATAAGATAACGATGAATAGCCGGTACCGAAATCGTCGATAGCAATACGAACGCCCAGAGCCCGCAGTTTCTTAAGCGTCTCGGTTGCCGCTGCCGGATCCTGCATAACGATATTCTCGGTCATTTCCAGCTCTAGCGAATTCGGGGGCATGTTTTCCCGCTTCATAATACAGCTTACCTTGTGCAGCAATTCCGGGTCGTTGAACTGGGAAGCCGATACATTGACAGAAATACGCATGTTATGAAGCCCCATTTCCCTGAATTCGGCACAGGCCTGACTCAACACCCACTCGCCCACCGGTATGATCAATCCGGACTCTTCCAGCATTGATACAAAGCCTGCCGGCGATATCAGACCGCGTTGCGGATGCTGCCAGCGGATCAGCCCTTCCATGGCAATAATGCGGCCGGTACTAAGCTCCGCCTGAGGTTGGTAATAGACAACGAATTCATTATGTTTAAAGGCCAGACGCAGTTCGGTTTCCAGCGTCAGCAGTTCATGACTGCGCGCATTCATCTCCGGCGCATAAAAACGGTACTGGTTATGGCCCGCTACGACAGCCTGGTACATGGCCGTACCGGCATTGCGCAACAAGTCTTCGACGCCGTTACCATCATGCGGATAGAGTGCGATACCGGTACAGAAAGTGATGTAAGCTTCCTGCGCACCCAGCAACATCGGGCGCTCAAACGCGCCATAAACCTTGCGCAACACGGCTAATACATTTTCCGAGCGCGCCAGATCGCCCGCTATTATCACAAACTCGTCACCGCCGTGGCGGGCAACCGTATCGTTAGGGCGCAAAGCGGCCTGCAACCTATCGGCAATCTGCTGGAGCAAGGTATCGCCGATCGTATGCCCCATGCTGTCATTGATCCTTTTAAAGTTATCCATATCCATAAACAATACGGCAACGGAATTATTGGCATGCCGGGCGCGCTCCACTTCTGCACTCAGCCGGTCCATTAGCAGAACCCGGTTCGGCAGACCGGTCAGCGTATCGTGGGTAGCCTGATGCTGCAATTCGGCTTCAAAACGTTTGCGTTCGGAAATATCGCGGGCAATCGTGGACAGGTATTCGACCTCGCCGGCTGCATCGCGATGCACCAGCAGGACTTGCGACACCGGGACTTCTATTTCGTCCATACGCAGCAAGGCGGTTTCACCGGACCAACTGCCGGTACGGTAGGCGACAGGCCATGCTTCGCTCTGCAATTGCTGCTTTATGCGTTCCGGAAACAGCTCTGTCAGGCAAAATTTGCTGATATCCACCTTCGGATCGAGGCCAAGCAAGCGATAACCGGCATTATTTAGATAATTCAGGCAACCGCCGAGATCGAGAATCGCAACCAAGTCAGTCGTGGCCTCCAGAATAGCGACCAGCTGGGCGCGCGCTTCGTCGGCTTTGACGCGTTCTGTGATATCGCGGCCCGTAGAAACCAAGTGGGTCACACGCCCCTGCTCGTCCTTCAAGGGCGTGATGACTTTCTCCTCATAAAACAATTCGCCATCCTTTCTGCGATTGATCAAGGTTCCCCTGAATATCTCGCCCTTGGTCACCGTTTCCCAGATAGCCTGATAAAAAGCCTGATCATGGTGACCGGATTTCACCAATGAAGGTTTACCGTCTACTGCTTCGGCTCGTCCATAGCCGGTCATTCGCTCGAAGGCCGGATTGACATATTCGATAAAGCCGCGAGGGTCGGTAATGAGGACACTGTCGGCCGCCTGTTCTACTACCAGGGACAGTATGCGCACGCTCTGTTCGGCCTGACGACGCTCCCGGCGCTGTTGCGCTTCTTCAAGTTCACGCGTCACCGCGGGCATCAGGCGCGACAGGTTCCCTTTCATAACGTAGTCCTGAGCGCCGGACTTCATCGCTTTTACGGCCGTATTTTCACCAATCGTGCCCGACACAAAGATGAAAGGAAGATCGAGGTCGTGTTGCCTGACCACTTCCAGAGCCCGCATCCCACTTAAATGGGGCATGGTATAATCGGACAGCACAACATCCCAATGCTGTTGCAGTGCTTCGGTTAAAGCCTGTTCCGTCTCAACCCGTTGCCAATCGACAGGCCGCTCTCCATCTATCTCCAATTGATCCACTAACAGCAAGGTATCATCTTCGGAATCTTCAACGATCAGAGTGCGCAATGGTTGTGTCGTATTTATCGGCTTCTGCATAACATCACCTTTTCTTACAATCCGGACAATGGGGCGGCGGTTCATTGAGCAGTATCCAGTAAAGCCCGAGCTGACCGGCTGCCCGAACGAATTCGTCAAAGTCGACCGGTTTGCGGACATAACTGTTGGCGCCCAGCATATAACCTTTGAGCCGGTCCTCCTCTTCGTTCGATGAAGTCAGCAGGACAACCGGCAGCAACCGGGTTTCGTCATTGGCGCGGATACGACGCAGCACTTCCAGGCCGTCGATCTTGGGCAACTTCAGATCCAGCAGCACCACCAATGGAAAATCGTGGGGGTCGCGTCCGGCATAAGCCCCCGTGCCAAACAGGTAATCCAGCGCCTCGACGCCGTTATGCGCCACAACTATCGTGTTATTGATCTTATTTTTCTCGAAGGCATGCAGGGTAAGTTCCTCATCATCAGGGTTGTCTTCTACCAAAAGAATGGCCTTATTGTTCATAAATTCTCCCGTGCTTCCAGCGTAAAATAAAAGGTCGCTCCCTTTCCGACCTCACTGTCGGCCCAAATGCGTCCGCTGTGTTTGTGAATAATCCGTTGCGCAGTCGCCAGTCCGATACCTGTACCGGGAAATTCGCTGGTTTCGTGCAAGCGCTGGAAGGCTCCGAACAGTTTTTCAGCATAAGCCATATCAAAGCCGGCGCCATTGTCACGCACGAAATAGACCGTCTCATCGTCCTGCCGTTGCATGCCGAATTCAATCTGCGCATCAACCCGTTTACTGGTGAACTTCCAGGCATTGCCCAGCAGATTGTCCAGTACGATACGCAATAACCGGGCGTCGCCCCAGACGATTATCCCTGATTGTATCGTGCACAGTACGGTACGGCTCGGCTCCTGCCTGCGCAGTTCATCAATGACATCGCCTGCAATCGCGCTCAAATCGACCTCTTCGCGTTTCAATTCAGATCGGGTGATGCGTGATAACTTGAGCATGTCATCAATCAGCGTGGCCATGCGCTGGGCGGCGGCTCGTACCCGTTGCAGCCGATCCTTGCCAGTGTCATCCAGCCGGTCGGCGTATTCGTCAAGCAGGATGCGGCTGAAACCGTCCACGGCTCGTAAAGGCGCGCGCAAATCATGAGACACAGAGTAACTGAAGGCTTCGAGTTCGTGGTTGACCGATTCAAGAACCATGGCCCGCTCACGCAATGCCGTATTCAGTTGCTGGATGTGTCGTTCGGCTTCTTTACGCTCACTGATATCCTCGATGATGCCGTCATAATAAGTATTGCCGGCGCTGTCTTTTTTCATAGCGGCAGTAACGGATGCAGAAAACTCGCGGCCCTTTAAAGTAACCAGCGGTATCTCTTCGTTATCGACAAATCCTTGCTGCCTGATTTTATCCATAAACACTTGCCAGCAGCCCTTATCACGACACAAATCAACTATCGGGTATGCCTGAAGTTGCTCGGCAGACTCTGCTTCGAACATGGCGATCATAGCCGGATTGGCTTTCGTGAAGCATCCTTTAGCCGGCGTATGGCGATAAACGCCAACCCGTAGATTGTTGACAAGTTCTTGATACTTGGCTTGCGCCTCGCGCTGTGCCTGTTCAGCTTGCTTGCGGGTCGTAATATCCCGAATAATGCTGATTACGAACATTTCCCGCCCTATCGACAATGGGCTTAAGGTGACCTCTACCGAGAATTCGCTACCATCCTTGCGTCGGCCGTAAAGATCGCAACCGATGCCCATCGGACGCACCAGCGGGTTCTCCCAATAAGTTTGCCGATATTTCCGGTGGTCTGTATGCAAACGCTCGGGTATCAACAATTCGACCGGCTGACCGAGCAGTTCGTCGCGACTATAGCCGAACCAAAGTTCGGTCTGCGCATTGACTAATACAATGCTCCCTTCTTTATCGGCCATGACAATGGCATCGGGCGCCGATTCGAGCAGCACCTGGAAGCGGACTTCACTGGCGCGGCGCTCTTCTTCTGCATGTTTACGCGCCGAAACATCACGGATGATGCTGGTCACGAGTTTTTCCTTTTTCGTCTCCAGCGGACTCAGGTTGATCTCCACCGGGAAATCGCTGCCATCCTTGCGTCGGGCATATAGATCCAAGCCTGCTCCCATCAGACGCACTACCGGATTATTGGTATAAGCTTGCCGATAGCTCTGGTGGTGCATACGAAAACGCTCGGGCACCAACACTTCGACCAGTTGACCGAGCAGTTCGTCGCGGCTATAGCCGAACCAAAGTTCGGTCTGCGCATTGACCAATACGATACGCCCTTCTTGATTGACAATGACGATGGCATCGGGCGCTGACTCGACCAAGCCGCGAAAACGGGCATCGCTGGCACTTGCTTCTTCTTCTATCTGTCGCCGTCGTATACGGTGGTGAGCAATGAGCCAGCTGGCTATGCCTAATAGCAGGGATAATTCAATAAATGCAAGCACTCTGGCTTGTATCACATTTCTGGCAAAGAATTTTTCAGCCGGTACGCGGGTGACTAATAGCCAGCGTTCATCGCCGCTAACAACGCCTTCGCGGATATCTCCGAACAGCGCTTTCGGCAAGATTTCGCCGTAAGAAAACAAATCGCCGTCGACCATAAACTGTTCTCGCTCGGGGTGTTCGATAATAGAGCGCCATGCCTCGCCATAGTCGTCGGCGAACAGTCTATTCTTGCGGTCCGGGTACATGAAACTCCACTCGTCTTCCGGGCGATCGCCGATCAGCCAATAACCTTTGGCGTTTAGCAGCCATAAGCTGCCAATACCTTGCTGGGAAATAGCCTGAAGCCGGTCAATCAGCCTTTGCCCCTGATAGCTAAGCAGGATAATGCCGCGTTTTTGTCCGTATTGATCGAACACCGGTGTACCGAATCGGATCACGGGCTTGATCGGCTGCTCGATCTTATTATATTCAATGGCAAGATCGAATGAAGAAATATAGATAAAGTCTTTATTCAGGGCCAGCGCTTGCTCCACAAAATAGAGATTGGACCTATCCTGCAATTTTCTTGCCGGCACAATTACCGGTTGTCGCCGGTCCCTATGAATGCGTACGTTTTCCCGTCCATTTTCATCCAGAAACAGGATACGATCATAGAGCTCCCGGTATTTAACGAAGGCAAGCAAATCGCCGCTCAAACGGGCCAGATTCTGGGGGGATTCTTTTTCGAGCCAGTCATGCAACACCGGCTGATCTCTTAGATAAAAAATATCGTCGTGGACTATACGCAATTCTTCGCTGACGTATTGACTGCTCACTTTTATAGTCTGTCGTTCTTCATCGCGTATGAAGGCCAGCATTGATTTTTCTTGGGCTTTATAGACGCTCCAAAAGGCGGTGGCCAAGGCCAGCGTCAACAGCATCCATATTAGAATGAACTGGCGGATTATCAACCAACGTTGCTGATCTGTGTTTGAGCCAAAAAACTTACCCTTCATAGTGGCTGCCACCATTTTAGTTTGTCGTTTTTAACATCATGCTAAATCAGTGCAAGGATTTTTTCAGACACCTGCATGGAAACTTATACTTTATTGACTTTTATTGCAAATCTTACGGTTATAGATATACCGTTAGTTATCCGATCCGGGGGAATTAGCCCGGCGATCAAATATCCGGCATGTAAGCTTTATCTTGCAAGACTGGAATTTCGTTCAATTGCCCGTTTTATACAGTACAGCCAAATCGATGTTCGCTGCCCGAACCGAATCAAAAGAGTCGGTATATTTCGAAAAGCAAAAATGTGCAGTACAAGTCCTGTGTGCCTTGCCCTATCAGTTTAACGAGAATGTCCAATACGTCGTTCCGGCAGTCCATGCCGGTATGACGTGCTATTTAAGCAAAATGACAGATGGCAAGCCTGTGTGCAAAATAGCCTGGAAAATTTGCCGGTTTTAGAACAAAAGAGCATCAATAGTTGCCAGCTGATAATCGTTAGCTTATTGTTTTTAACGTATAGTCTGTTTTTCTTTTCTTGAAAAAACGGCACTGTATAGTGGAAAAAATTGAAAGCCGTTTTACAGACAGATGCTTAGAATGCCGAATTTGCTGGTCAATGATTAATGCGAGTGACCCCATATGCAAGCTGTTACGATAAACCCATTAGCTCCGTTTTTCATAGTATTCAACGCCGGCTCCGGCCACGATGATGTTGCCGCAACGCGCACAATCATCGAAACTTTATTGACCGAGGCAGGTCGCGAGTATCATGTAATACTGGTCGAGGATGCTTCCCTGTTGCCGCATATTTCGGCAGAGGCCGTCGCGCGGGCCAAAGTGCAAGGTGGCGTGGTGATTGCAGCAGGCGGTGATGGCACCATTAATGCCGTCGCTCAAGCAGTATTAGGCAGCGGCTGCCCGTTCGGCGTATTGCCGCAGGGTACCTTCAACTATTTCAGCCGCACCCACGGTATTCCGTCTGATACGGCGGAGGCCTTGCAGGTATTGCTGAGTTCACGCGCGCATCCAGTGCAGATTGGACTGGTGAATGACCGGGTATTCCTGGTCAATGCGAGTCTTGGTCTTTACCCGAAGCTGCTCGAAGAACGCGAAGCCTATAAGGAATGCTACGGCCGCAGTCGGCTAGTAGCTTGGTGTGCCGGCATTATGACGCTGCTGCATGAACACCGGCCAATGCGTATTCATGTCGAGCATGGCGGTCAGGCGTATGAGTTGCGCACACTGATGATTTTTGTCAGCAATAATCGGCTGCAACTTGAGCGCATTGGCCTCTCCGAAGCGAAAGCGGTGGAACAAGGCCAACTCGTCGCTACCGTGCTAAAACCGGTAGCTTCGCTGACGCTACTGCGGTTGATGTTGCGCGGAGCGCTCGGGCAATTGGCTGATGTCGACCATATCGCCAGTTTCGCGTTCCGGCAAATCACGGTAATGCCGGCGTCGACGCTGCTTTATGGCCGGCGTCGTATTAAAGTGGCCATGGATGGCGAGGTCTCCTTGCTTACGGCTCCTTTGCGGTTCCGTTTGGCGCCGGAAGAATTGCTCCTGCTCAAGCCCGAGGTTGCGCCGGGCGAAAATCCGCACGACCCGGACAGCCTATGACTTTACTGATGCAGATCTCCGATACGCATTTTGGCACCGAACGGCCGGCGGTCGTCGAAGCACTGGTGCGCCTGGTTCATGAACAAGCGCCCGAAGTCATAGTCGTTTCGGGCGACATCACTCAGAGAGCCACACGCAAGCAGTTCGATGCTGCGCGTGTGTTCTTCGAGCGACTGGGTAGCATCCCTATGCTGATAATACCAGGCAACCATGATATTCCATTGTTTAATATTGTGGCTCGCCTGTTTGCACCTTTTAGAAACTACCAACGTGTATGCGGTACCGATTTGGAGCCGGTGTTTTCATCAGCACGGTGGCTGATCGTCTGTGTGAACACCACACGCGCCTATCGTCATAAGGATGGCGAGGTGTCTTCCGCACAGATGAAACGGGTAGCCGAACTGCTCCAAACTGCGGCACCTGAGCAATTGCGCATCGTGGTGGTGCACCAACCGGTAGCCGTGATAAATGACAGAGATCGCGACAACCTGCTGCACGGCCGAAATGCCGCAGTGCGCTGCTGGGCCGCCGCCGGTGCCGATATTGTCATGGGTGGACACATTCATGTACCTTACGTACTGCCTCTGCACGAGTCCCATCATCATTTACCGGGCCGACTTTGGGCGGTACAGGCGGGCACAGCGGTGTCGAAGCGCGTGCGTCAGGAGGCTGCCAATTCAGTGAATCTGATCCGATATTCCGATAGCCAACAACCACGCCACTGCGTATTGGAACGCTGGGACTGCACAGTACCAGAGATCGGTTTCCAATGCTTCAACACGCACACGCTGATCTGCGGAATGATGAATGATCGAGTGTGATGTTAATTAACATGTAAAATTTTCCAGGTATCAACATAACATTTACCTGGGTAATTGAAAGGCAAATTATTGATTCATCAGGACACCCCACAGGCCTCGCCGACGATTACATGCTCTTGCTCGAATCAAACCTCGGTGCCGACTTCAAACAGAGACGTTTCTCATCCTTAGACGATATTTTTGATTGAGTAACATCACTTATTGAATAAAATTACAACTCGCACAAATCCCCCTGCTCCATGCCATAAACAACATCGACCAAACCCAACCCGGCTTCACGGTGAGTCACCATGATCACGGTTTTATCCTTGGCAAAACCCGCCAGTGCTTTGAATACATCCCGTTCCGTATCGCTGTCCAAACCTTCGGCGGGTTCATCCAGAATCAATACCGGCGCATTTTTAAGATAAAGCCGCGCCAGCGCGATACGCCGCGCTTCGCCTCCCGACACTTTCACGCCGCTTTCGCCTACCCAGGTATCAAGACCTTCAGGCAAATAACCGATAAAGTGTTCCAATCCTGCGGCTTTAACGGCAGCATTCAGCTCTGTTGCCGTGGCGTCCGGTTTGGCAATTAACAGGTTTTCCTTAATAGTGGCGGCAAACAGTTGACTGCGCTGGGACAATACGCCAAAACAGCTCATTAATTCATCGGCATCCAGTTGCCTGATATTTTGTCCGGCCAATAAAATACTGCCCTGTTCAGGGTCGTAATAACGCATGATTAGTTGCAATAAGGTGGTCTTACCCGAACCGCTAGGGCCGACAATAGCGATTTTCCTGCCCTGCGGAATAGTCAGGCTGATATTGTTCAGCACTCTGCCCTGCTGGTCCGAATAGCGAAAGCTCACCTCGTTTAACTGCAAATCATAACGGTCCGGCAATGCTGATGGCTGATTCGACTGGGGTGTTGTCGGCAACATTTCTGTAACCTGCCTGATACGCCGGGCGGCTTTTTGAGTTTTCGCCAGCATTTGCATGGCTTGCGGCAAGGGCGTCACTAACTCGAAAGCCGCTATCACACAAAAAATAACCAAGGCTGAATCCGCTCCCGATAAAAGGCCGTCTTTAAATGAAATCGCCGCAAGCGCCAATGCCATCAATAATGTTAGCTGCGACAGCAACAAGGTGAATGCCGAAGAAATTGCCGACAAGCGGTTGTTCTGACGCTGGGTATTGATCATCAAATCGGAAAACTGCCCGAGCTTATCGCTAAACCGTCCGTAAGCCTGATTGGCGATTAAATCCGCCAAGCCCTGCATCATATCGAGTTGCCGAATCCTGAAATTTGCAGCCAATATCACGATTTCTTCCGCTCCGGCACGTCCCAATCGATTAAAAACCCACGGCACCCAGATTGAGGCAATCATCAACATAAGACCGGTAATCAAGCTGATTAGCGGCGCATAAAAAGCCAAAAATACGGTAACGGCGGTTATGCCAATCGCCGCTACGACGGCAGGAGCCAACAGCCGCAAATACAACGCGTCCAAAGCGTCAATATCCGCCGTCATGCGTGACAGTAAATCGCCGCTACGTAGTGCCGACAAACGCCCCGGAACCAACGGTATAAGCTGCTGAAAAAACCAGCTGCGTATTCCGGCCAATACCCGAAAAGTAGCTTCATGGGTCACGACCCGCTCGCCGTAACGCCCCAAGGTGCGGCTGATCGCCAAAGCGCGTATTTGCGCGGCAGGCAGCATAAAGTTGAAAACCAGCGTATTGCCGTCAATAGCGATTAATCCGGCTATCGCGGAAGCGCTGACAAACCAGCCGGACAGCGTTAATAGCGCGATAGAGGCCAATGCAGTCAGCAATGACAGGCTTATCCCGCCCGCTAACCAGGCGCCATGCGGTTTGAATAATTTCAGGAAAAACCATAAATCTTTCATGATACAAGCCGTCCTTGCTGCATCTCTATCCGCCGGTCCATTCGCTGAATCACGTCCGGATCATGACTGGCGATAATCAGGGTTTTATTGATAAACAGTCGATCGATCACATCCAATAGCAGTGTTTTGTTGACGGCATCGAGATTGGCGGTCGGTTCATCCAGCAGGATAATGTCGGCGTTTTTTAAAAACGCCCTGGCCAGCGCGATTCTTTGCACCTGTCCGCCTGATAAACCATAGCCCCGCTCGCCAATCGGCGTGAGCAATCCTTCCGGTAATTGTGCGCTGAACTCAATGACTCCGGCCGCCTGTGCCGCATTAACAATGCTTTGTTCAGACGCATTGGGATCGGCCAGCGCGATATTGTCTTTGATAGTGCCGTGGAAGATGTAGGCGTTTTGCCCCACCCATGCGATGGCTTTTGCGGCATGCTCCCGGTTAATGCTTTGGCCGTTAAGCAATACCCGGCCTTCGGTTGCCGCCTCAAAACCTAATAAAAGGTTTAAAAGAGTCGTTTTTCCTGCGCCAGACTCACCGATCAGGGCGATTTTTTCACCGGCGGCAATATGCAGATTGATGCCCGTTAAAATCTGCCGTTTACTATAAATTTTACTGACATTGTTAAATTCAATCAGGCTGATCTTGTCAGCGTAGGACGCTGCCGAGGCACCAAGCGTATCATTCGCGATTGATGTGTCTGTTTCCAGCGCCTCGGCATCTTGCTCCAGTATCGCGAGGATAGCATCAGTCGCGCCCAATGCTGCGGCCCGATCATGATAATTAATCGCCAATTGCCTGAGCGGCATAAAAAACTCGGGGGCCAGCAGCAGCACAAACAGCGCCTCACTTAAACTGATATGCTCAGCCGGGCCGAAATGAACCAGTCCCAATAAGCCCAGCCCGACATAGACCGCCACCAGGGCAACCGCAACCGCACTGAAAAATTCCAGAATGGCCGATGATAAAAACGCAATGCGCAATACCGCCATGGTTTTTTCCCGAAAACCATCGGCAATCTTGTTGATATTGGCTAATTCTTGGTTGGCTTGTCCGAACAGCTTTAATGTGGACAGTCCCTGTAAACGATCCAGAAAATAACCGCTCATTCTTGCCATTGCCAAAAACTGACTGCGATTTGCGGAGGCAGCGCCCATACCGACTAAAGCCATAAAAACCGGCACCAGCGGCCCGGTCACTAAAAAGATCAACCCAACTACCCAATTGATCGGCATGACCACGATAATCATAATGAGCGGCAATACGCCGACTATCATTTGCTGGGGCAAATAACGCGAAAAATAGCTGTCCAGCGCATCAACCTGTTCCAAGGTAACGGCCGCCAATTCGCCGCTTTGACGCTGCTTGATAGCGGCAGGTCCCAGCGTTAAAAACTTGTCGAACAGCTGTTGCCTTACCGACGCCCTGACTTGCGCACCGGCTTCAAATCCCCAGGTTTGATGCCAATAAACGCACACGCCACGTAAAATGAAAACCGCTGCCAATACTATCAATGGGGTAGTTAAAGACGCCCACGGCAGCTTGTCGATAATAACGGCTTGCAGTGTATAAGCCAGTGCTGCCGATTGAGCAATCACCCCAAAGCCGTTGGCAATACCCGCAATAGCGGCAAATAAAATCGGTTTACGAACGGCTTTGCTTTGCTCTTTTAACCAACCGGCACAAATTTTTTCTCTGGCCTTGTTTTTATCGAAATAGGCTTGATTATCTGTTTCTGTTAACCGCACTGGTTTTCGCCACTCGTTGTATTGATGAATAAGCATAACACACTGACTTTGATGGAAACCTTTGCCATGTTCTAATGCTTATCAAAAATTGACGACATTTGTTCAGTTTAAATTTATTAAGTGCGTTATATAATTGCAGACACTGCCTCTAAACCAAGAGCGCTTGAATCGACTTCAGTAGAAGTCTCATCCAAATTAACCAAGGTTATTCCAATGAAGAAAAAATTATTAACGATAGGTATAAGTTCAGTCCTTTTGACGGCTTGCGTCACCGACCCTTACACCGGACAATCCAGTCTCAGCAAAGCGGCCATGGGCGGCGGCTTGGGCGCTGCGGCCGGCGCAGGCGCGGGAACGCTGTTCGGCGGCAACGACCTTAAAAATGCCGGATTGGGCGCTTTAGCCGGTGGCGTTGTTGGCGCGGCTGTGGGCGCTTACATGGATCATCAGCAACAAGAAATGCAGCAATCGTTGCAAGGTACCGGTATCGAAGTGCAAAGAACAGCGGAAAACACGCTTAACCTAACCATGCCGAGCAGCGTTACTTTTGCGTTCGATTCGGCAACTTTAACGCCACAAGCACAAGGCGCTTTGGATTCGGTAGCGAAGATATTAAATCAATATCCCGACTCGACAATCAATGTCACCGGACATACCGATGATGTCGGCTCCGATAGTTATAATCAGTTATTGTCCGAGCGGCGCGCTGCCAGTGTTGCCGGTTATTTGTCGCAGCATGGTGTAAATTTCTCCCGACTCACCCAACAGGGCATGGGCGAGAGAATGCCGAAAGTGTCTAATGTGAACGAGGCGAATCGCGGACAGAACCGTCGGGTGGAGTTGGCTATTGTCGCCAATAAAAATGCGGGCGCGCAGCAAGGTCCTTCTCAGCAACAGGGTTACCCGCAACAGCAAGGCTATCCCCAACAGCAGCAAGGTTACCCGCAGCAACAGCAGGGCTATCCTCAGCAACAAGGTTATCCTCAGCAACAGCAGGGCTATCCGCAACAGCAACAAGGTTATCCTCAGCAGCAGGGTTATCCGCAGCAACAAGGCTACCCCCAACAACAAGGCTACCCGCAGCAGCAATATAATTATCCACAATGACGTTAAATCGCCCTGTCGTGCTTTCATTTTCCGGTCATGACCCCAGTGGAGGCGCAGGGGTGCAGGCCGACATGGAAGCTTTGATCAGTCATCGCTGTCATGCCGCCAGCATCATCACCGCCTTAACCGAGCAGGACACCCGGAATGTAAAAAAACTCATCCCGCAAAGTCCGGAAGCCATTATCAGTCAGGCCAACACCTTATTGGACGACCTGCCGGTCAAGGCTTTTAAAATCGGTTTAATCGGCCATCATGAAACCGCAGCCGCCATTCATGCGATATTAAAACAACACCCGCATATTCCGGTGGTCCTGGATCCGGTACTGGCGGCAGGCGGCGGCGCGGAGCTGTCAAACGACCGGCTCATCGCAACTATTGTTGATTTGCTACTGCCCTGCACTACCGTGTTAACGCCGAACAGCGAAGAAGCCCGCAAACTGGCCGGATTAACCGACCTGAACGACTGCGGTCTGGCACTGCTGGAAAAAGGCTGCGACTATGTGCTGATCACCGGCAGCCATGAAGCCACGCCGTCGGTCAGCAATCAGCTGTTCCATGACCGGCGCAGTTGGGAAACCTACACCTGGGACAGATTGCCGTTCAGCTATCATGGCTCCGGCTGCACGCTGGCTTCCACTATTGCAGCGTTGATAGCGCACGGCCTGGAACCTTTGCAAGCCGTCATCGAAGCTCAGGAATACACCTGGAATTCATTAAATGCCGCTTATCATCCGGGCAAAGGCCAGCACATTCCCAACCGGTTTTTTTGGATGGATGAAGAGTGATTACAAATCCACCTGGAGCGGATTTGCACGCGAAGCGCCCGCAAGGGTGCGGGCAAGGACAGCCCGCATGAATTTTCCTGCAAGCGGGCTATACGCGATCACCCAGACCGGAAATAAATCCGGCGACATCATTATTAATGAAGTTGCAGCCGCTATTAAAGGCGGCGCAGTCATTGTGCAATATCGGGACAAGAACCCGCTGGACGCGCCATTTCTTGCCCGTGAACTGGTCAAAATTTGCCATCAGCATAACGTGCCGTTACTGATCAATGATGACATCGAACTTGCGGCACTGGTTGGCGCTGACGGCGTCCACCTCGGCAGAGAAGACGGCGCCGTTACTCAGGCAAGAAAGCTGTTGGGCGAGGATGCCATTATCGGCGTTTCCTGCTATAACTTTGTCGAACAAGCCGTTGCCGCTCAAACGCAAGGCGCAACTTATGCGGCTTTCGGGCGATTTTTCCCGTCCTCGTCAAAACCGCTGGCGGCGCCCGCCCGGATCGAAACATTACGACAAGCAAAGCGTGTGCTGACTATCCCTATTGTTGCCATAGGCGGCATTCTGCCGGACAATGGCGCACAGTTACTTGCAGCGGGAGCCGATTTGTTGGCTGTGATCGGCGGAGTATTCGACCATCAGCCGGAACAGTCGGCTCGGGCTTATAAGGCATTATTCAGTCGCTAAACGCTTTAAACCAAGCCGGGAAAACATAAGCATGACCGACAATCGTAGAGCATTTATCAAAAAGTCAGTTGCCTTCAGCGGTTATGCAATTTTTGCGACCGGCGGACTGCTTACCTCTCCCGAAGCAACTGCAGAATGGCTAGCCGAGACCACATCCACCAACATACTGCAACAAACCTTAAAGCGTTTGTTCAAAGACCAAAAAATCATCGAGTCCGATAAAATCGACATCCGGATTCCCAAAACGGCGGAAAATGGCGCGGCCGTCCCTATTGCGGTAACCAGCAGCCTGAACAATGTTGAAAGCATCGCCATTCTGGTTGAGAAAAACCCCATCCCTTTGGCCGCTAAATTTGAATTATCTCCAGACCTGGAAGCTTTTGTATCGGTCCGCTTAAAGATAGCCGAATCATCCGCTGTAGCCGTCATCGTAGAGACTAACGAAGGTTTCTTCACCGCCAGCAAGAAAGTCATCGTCACTCCTGGCGGCTGCGAGATTTAGCATGTCGAGCATTAAAATCCGCACCAAACGCATGGACGGAAAAATGCAAATCCGGATGCTGATAGCCCACCCGATGGAACACGGGCGTAATCGTGACGCCAGGACCAACGCACTCATCCCGGCGCATTTTATTCAGGAACTAACGGTAAAACATAATAAAAACGTTATTATTACCGGCAACACAGGCGCCAACATTTCCAAAGATCCCTACTTTGCTTTTACGCTAAAAGGCGGCAACCCCGGCGATAAAATCACCATCAGTTGGGTGGATAACCTGGGCAATGAAGATACTCAGGATCATATTGTTAAATAAATGTTCCCTTCCCGGTTATCCTAAACGCCATGATAGTACCCTCCCTTAGAACCATGACCTGTTGGTAACGATACCGGCAACTCTTTCTGCGGCAATCTTTCATATAGCGCCACCGGATTTCCATCCAAAACTGTAAGCGCTTGTGTTAATACTTTCCGGTCAAACTCAGGCATATTTTGCGCCGCGCCGGCTCCAGACTGGCTTGTGGCATGCGCATTGGCTTTTTGAATAAGCGCCGATGCCGTCTCTAATTTCTGATCCAGCGTTGTTTCCTCACCTTCCAAATCGGGATGCGCTTCGATATAAAGCGTATTGTCCAGCCATCCAACCTTGATCGGTTGTTTAACCATATAGACCGGCGTGCCGACCGGAACCGAGTTGTATAAGGCCTCAATGTCTTCAGGGTACATACGCACGCAACCATGCGTTATCTGCATACCGATACCGTAAATCTTGTCAATATCGGTGCCGTGTATCAAATAGCCGCCGGGAACGGCCAGATGCAGCATATAGGCTCCCAAAGGATTATGAGGTCCCGGTGGAACCACGGCAGGTAATGGATCGCCATTCGCCGCGTGTTCGCGTCGAATCGATTCCGGCGGATGCCATGCCGGATCTTTGACTTTCCGCACAATACTGGTTTTACCCAGAGGCGTTTTCCAGTCTTGCCGACCGATGCCATGGGCATAGGACATTACCTGCGGCGCAAGCCCTTTTTGAGTGGGCGGATAATAATACATCCGGTATTCGGCGATATTCAGGGTAATCCCTTCGTGGGGCGTATCCGGCAAAATGCGCCTGTTGGATAAACGGACAATCTCGTCTTTTTTGACTTGCCAACGGTCAACGTTAGGATTCAAGCGCACGATTTCGGTTTGTCCCAGAAGAAAGCGCCTTGCCACATCCGGTAAGGTCTCGTTTTGTTCTGCGCGCGTTAAAGACACGTCGTCATGAAATTGAGTGATGACGCTATCATTGCTGTTTTCCGGCAAGGTATAGGTCGTGGCACTAGCAATACCGCTGATAGCGGACAATAAAATCGAAAAAGCAAACAGCAAACGAACTTTCATTACGATAATTTTCTCAGGTTTATTAATAAGGATTTAACAGCAGGCAATCGTTAAGCAATCAACAGGGCAATTCCCCAGGCAATAAAAGCGGCGCCTACCGCTTTGCAAATAAGCTTTGATTGCAGAGGCATGGATTTCTCCAATATAACCAATAATGTTATCAACGCCATTCCCAGCAAATTCATCACGCCCACGACAAACATGATCAGCATTTGCGCCCAGCAACAGCCGACACAGTAGGCACCATGTTTCAGACCCATATTAAATGCGCCGACTGCACCATTCTGCCATTCGTTTAATAAAAAGCCCATCGGGGTTTTGCAATGTACTAAACAGGCATTTTTTATCGGCATAAACTGGTAAAAGCCCGCCAGAAACAAAATACCGGCAGCCGATATTGAATTTTGGTTGTCCATCATCGGTGATAGCCAGGCCAAGCCATGCATTTGCCATTGCAGCAACGTTAACGCGCCACTAAATAACAGCCATATTCCCAGATAGGCCGAAGTAAACAGGTAAGTCAATTTATAGGACGCTTTGTTTTGTTGCCTGCAAACACGGGCAAACGCCAGAATCATGGGGATGGCGGAAGGCAGCATCATTGCCGCCATCATGACCGCCCACATAAAATAAACCAAAGCGAAGTCGATAAAGCGCCAAGCCAAGGGTTCGGAGGGCGGCATCCACATGCTCGACATCGGTTGAGATGTCATTTGATTATGTTGATAAAACAGATAGCTCCAGGCAGCAAAAACCCATGCCAGCACCATAGCTAAAATAGACGTCTGCGCTTTAACCCAGCCCATTACGGCTGATAAACGAACGCGGAGAAATAACCGTTACGCTCAGAAAACTGCCAGTTTTTATCGTAATCCTGATACTGGTAATTTTTTGATTTGGCAACCACCGTGGGATGACTTGTTACCACGCACAACGGCGGATTGTTGATGGTTGCTTGCCCGCCTGTTATGCCCTGAATACTTTCAATATCGGCCTGAGCTATATCGGGAATAATCACACACCGACTGTCGCCCTGCTCCTGATAGTCGATTTTTACTTTTTTCACACCCAAAACTTCACTAACAAAGCTCATTAAAATGGCCGGATGTCCGCCTTGCTGACCGCTAAATATTTTCACAATCGCATCAAATTGGCTGTCATCGGCTCGCTCGTCTACATATAAAGCCGCTTGCCAATTACCGTCTTTCATATGTCCCGGCGAGTAACAGGCCATCGCAACATTCAAACCGTCCAGCGATTGCTCATTCAGATGCCCTTGTTCAATATGCCATGCCACCAGCAGTTTACAATCGCCATTTGTCGGCGGTTGCAGCCATACGCAAGGACAGGCGGTTTCACAGTTACAGGTTTCAAAATAACTGCCCTGCAAAATCCAGTTTTTAGTTTCCGACATGCTGCCTCCTAAAACGGCTCTTTAAACGGCCTCAAATCCAGCTCATGAGTCCATGCGCTGGGATGTTGTTTGTGGATGGCCCAATAGGTTTCGGCGATGGCATCCAGTTGTAACAAGCCATCCTCACCTTTAGCCTTAACATAGTCCGGGAACTGGCTTCTTGCCCGTTCGCCGTCGATTACCCCGTCAATAACGGTATGCACCACATGGATGCCATGCGGCGAAAACTCTCTTGCCATGCCTTGCGCCAGCGCCCTTAAACCGGCTTTAGCCGCTGCAAATCCAGTGAACGGCGGTTTTGCTCTTAGTGACGCTGTCGCCCCGGTAAAAAACAGCGTTCCCTTTTGCTTATCCTTCATTGCATTAACCGCTTCCTTGCCGAACAAAAAGGCACCCAGGCAATTTTGCTTCCAAAGCGCGGTAAAGGTTTCCGCATCCGTTTCCAGCAAAGGCGATGGGATGTTGCTATCTACATTATAGGCGGCAATATCAATACTATAACCATCCAATCGAACCACTTTAAATAAGTGCGCCACGTCACGTTCAATCGTTGCATCGGCAATCACTATGCTGACTAAGCCGCCGTTTTGCCTGATTTTTTCCGCCACCTGTTGAAGCTTGTCTTCACTTCGACCGGCTATATAAACGTGCAATCCTTTTGTTGCAAAATATTTGGCAAGTGTTGCGCCTAAACCTTGCTCCGGACCAACCCCGATAATAACGGCTGAACATTTTTTCTCCATCGTTAATTCCCTAAACTGAACATTATTGAGAAGGGCTAAAGGCTAAAAAATTGAAATTCACCTCAAACTTAAACGCAAGATTTTAACGCAAGATTTTTTCGCCCTTCGCCCTTCGTCTGTTTTTAATCCTTTCTGCCAAATATCAGCGAGAAATTATTAGCAGGCATATTAATCTGCTCTTTTAACTCCAAACCATGATTTTCAGCCGCTTTTTTCAGGTCTGCGACATCCTTTAAGCCCCATTCCGAAACACCTGCAGAACTTAATGTTTCATGAAACTCTTTATTGGAATCGGTGGTGAAGGTACCTTCAACCTGAAACGGACCGTAAATCAGCAAAAAACCATTATCATCCAGTAAATGTGAAGCACATTTCATCATGCCGTCGGCAATTGAAATAGGCGCTACCTGAAAAATATTGATACAGAAAATGGCCGCAAATGAATGCGGCTTGCCTGCATTAAACCAGGTTTCAGGGTGGGTTAAATCCAGATGAGCGGGGTCGGCAATATTATCGTTCTTGTGATCGACGGACAGTTTCTTGATATTTTCAAAAACATCCTGATCCTTATCGGAAGGATGAAAATGCAAATGCTCGAAATGCGGCGCAAAATAGTTAATATGCATGCCGCTGCCGCTGGCAAGTTCCAAAACATTTGCCGGATCTTTAGGCAGTTTTTCTTTTAAAACGCCTAACAGCGGTTCGCGGTTGCGGTTTCCGGCCCAGGCAACATATTCGCTTAATGGATGTGGATCTAAAGGTGGTTTATCTTGGTTCATTTTTAACTCCTCGTTGTTAGTTACAGTTCAGATAACAGCAAGTGTCGTGCCAGCAATTATCAACCATTTTTCTATTAAATTACAATAACTTGATTTTTAACGTTGCCAGATAAATGAAGCCGTGCTTCAATTAAAGAAAATTTACTTCACAAAACATCATGAACAATAACTCTCTTTCCGATTTAACGCCTGTTTTTTTCCTGCAAACTTTCATCCTTGAGTTGATGCATGCCAGCGAACAACAGGGACAAAAGCACTGCGAGCAATTGATTGAACACATTGCCAAAACTGCCGGATGCTTTTTTGAAGAAACCTATCGGGAAGAAACCCATAACAGCGAATTGCTCGACACAGAAAGCTATACCGAACTCATCCTCGGCCTTAAAAACAATATCGGCGGTAAATTTTCACTGGTTTCCAGTAATCAAGATTGCATTACCGTTACCAACAGCTGCTGCCCCTTTGGCGACCGGGTTACCAACTTTCCCGAATTATGCAGAATGACATCCAGCGTCTTTGGCGGCATCGCAGCCAGAAATTTCGGTTACGCCAAAGTGGAAATCAAACAAAGCATCGCCCGCCACGACGGCAAGTGTGAAGTTTGCGTATACACCAACCCGAACGCGGCAAAAGATCATCCGGGCATGGAATACACCGACACCACACCCGTTAAGGAAATGCAGGATATTAACGAGCTGCACTCGCGCATTGAGCAGAGCATGCAACAAATCTGGCGCAAACAAAGCAAGCAGCCGACAAAAAAACACCAGCCTCCGGCGATTATTGCCAAATCGCCGACCATGCAGAAAATACTGCAGGCCATCGAAGTGATTGCACCGACATTGGCAACCGTGCTGATTCAGGGGCAAACCGGCGTCGGCAAGGAATTGATCGCGCGCGCCATACATGCGATGAGCGACCGCTGCAATAAACCCTTTATCCCGATCAATTGCGGCGCAATCCCCGAAAGCCTGATCGAGAGCGCACTGTTCGGACATGAAAAAGGCGCGTTCACTGGAGCCATCGAAGTGCATCAAGGTTATTTCGAAAGAGCCGAAGGCGGAACCTTGTTTCTGGATGAAGTCGATACCCTGTCTCCTGCGGCACAAACCCGACTGCTTCGGGTACTACAGGAAGGCGAACTGGAACGGGTCGGCGGCAAACAAACCCTGTCGGTTGACCTGAGAATAATCTCCGCAACCAATAACAACCTGGAACAACTGGTCAAACAAGCCCTGTTCCGCAACGACCTGTATTACCGCATCAACGTAGTTCGGTTAAGCATCCCGCCGCTGTCCGAACGCCCGGAAGACCTGCCGTATCTGGTGCAATTGATTGTGCAGCGTTTGAGCAAGAAATATAACAAGGCGGTTGAATCGGTCAGCCGCGAAGTCATGCAGAAAATTCGCGCTTATCCGTGGCCGGGCAATGTCCGCGAATTGGAAAACATCCTTGAACGCAGCATTTTATTTGCCACCGGCAAAGAACTGACCGAATTGGATTTACCTCTTCAAACCAAAACACCTAACCTTGAGCAATGGAAAGACATCAAAGAACAGGCCCTTGCCAAGGCCGAACAAGCGTATCTTGAAAGCGCGCTAAAACAGCATCAGGGCGATGTAAAAAAGACAGCCGAAGATATGGGCATTACTTCGCGGGCTGTCTATACCAAGTTGAAAAAGTATGGGGTTAATTTGGCGGATTATCGTAGAGCTTAAGCAAGGTCGGACAACTGCGGTTCATCCCCACGGGCGTGGGGAACAGCTCGGTAGCAATGAGTGATGGATTTCGTTATCACTCTGCCCATCCTACCACGCTATCCCAGAGCTTAATTGATAGAAGCAGAAATGACATGGATACTCAGGATACACAGGATTTTTTATCCTGCTCATCCTGAGTATCCATGTTCAAGCTATTCGCTCCAGACGCGGGCGAGAGTAGCCGGTTTTTTTTCGCGAAGCGGGCAATCAGTTCGCGGTTGGCGGCGATTTCGGATTCTATCTTCACTACGATGGAAGAAATGCAGATATGTTGATTCGTTTCTTTGCGGCTTTCAATAATGTTTCTGTTTCGCGTATTACTCTTTCGGCCAACTGGACAATGTCTTTATCAGATGATGAATCTCGAAGTACTGCTGCTGCCGCTGTCATTGCAGCTGCTTTAGTATTGATCAAATCAGACTCGATGACCTCCTCTTGAAGGGTGATTTTCGGTACCGGAATCATGACATCGGCAAGTTGGCTACTGTTCATCGTCACGTTTGTCGCTCCGCACATCAGGGGCACCAATAATTCTTGACTCATGGCACTCAAAAAAATATGGAGGTATTTCGGGTGAATTACCGTTTCATCTTTAACGAATAAAGCGCACATTGTGTTTGCCAACGCAAACTGCCCTTCCTGATAGTGTATGCGTTTAATGTCTGCTTTGCCATGACCAGCCGAGGATACAAGAGGAATGCAAACTGCTTTACCTTCAAAGCTCCAATGATCCGCAGATTTTCGATCTTCAGCAGGTACCACCATTACAAAATTACCGGGTTGAGTGGCCATGTTCGGAGACAATCCATCACGGATCTCACATAGTTCATCAATGCGCATGAGCGGAACCTCTTTACGATGAATCACTCGATTTGGGAGATCATGCCAGCGTCCCAGCAGATGTACATTCTTGCCACCTGAGAGCACTGCTTTTGATATTGCATAAGACCGAAGATCGTTATTGGGCCTCTCCCAATGCTGTTTATCGCATATAGATTTTTTGAAGGATTCAATGTGCTTTAGCGCGGCATCGAGCTGGGAACCAGCAATCGGGTCGCGCGTGTCACTTTGCGAAAAACCATCATTATCAATCTCTATAAACAGAACAGAATCACTTTGTCGGCAGAGACCACGATCAATAATCAAGATGTGTGTTTTGACGCTAGCATATGGCTTGAAGACTCCATGCGGAAGCGTAATATCTGCGAGCAGAAAACCCTTATCTATCAGTGTTCGCCGTAATTGAGTATGCCCTCCTTGCGCAACAAAATGTATTCCTTCTGGGATAATAATTCCTGCTCTGCCTGTCGAAGTTAAATGCTCAATAATATAGTCAAGAAACAGAACCTCAGAACGCTTTGTTGTGATAGAGAAAAGTTTGTGCGGTTTGATGCCGCCTTTCGGCGACATGAACGGCGGATTGGCGAGAATCACGTCGGCATATTCGTTCCAGCGCTCTTCGGATGTCAGCGAGTCATATTCGAAGATGTGCGGATCGGTGAAGCCGTGCAAGTATAGGTTCACCAGCGACAGGCGCACCATGTCGGGTGAGATGTCGTAGCCCTTGAAGTTGGTGGCGAGGCGACCTCTTTCATCCGGCGTCAGGGTACTATTGTTATTGGTGTCAGTATTGGTACGCAGAATGTGTTTGTATGCGGAAATAAGAAAACCCGCTGTGCCGCAAGCTGGGTCAAGGATCACTTCGCCTTTTTTGGGTACCATCACCTCAACGATGAAATCAATGATGTGGCGCGGGGTGCGGAACTGGCCCGCATCGCCCTGCGAACCGAGAACAGATAGCAGATACTCGAAAGCGTCGCCAAGGCGCTCGGAATGGTCGTAGCTGAATTCGTCGATGATTTTGAGAAAACTCTTGAGCGTCTCGGGGTCGCGATACGGTAGATAAGCATTTTTAAAAATCTCGCGAAACAGCGCCGGGATGCCGGGATTTTGCGGCATGGTGGTGATGCCTTCGCCGTAGAGGCCGATCAATTCATGGCCGCCAATACCCGCACTCATCAACTTGGCCCAGCCGTAACGAGCGAAGTCTCCGGTAAAAAATTTGCGCTTGCCGCCCAGTTCCTCGGCTTCGGCATCCATGTCATCCATGAATTTGTAAATCAGGGCGATGGTGATCTGTTCGACCTGGGATTTCGGGTCGGGGACTTTGCCGACGAGAATATCGCGAGCGGTGTCGATACGGCGTTTTGTAGCAGTGTCCAGCATGATATAAATTGGCCTTTAAGCAGCAAATTGGTTCAAAGACACGTAGTCCTTGATGTAATTGGGTATAAGCGTGCGGAATTCTTTAGGCACAGCCTTGAAATCTTTCAAGGGAAAAATTGAATTGGTAGCAAGGTCGGTTAGTTCGCCATTATCAATAATGTGGCGAATCTGGTCGCTGGTGACATAGGCTTTGAAATAATTCTTGAGTGCGGGAATAGCCTCAGCTTCTTCCGGTTTGTAGTCGGCGACAAATTTCGAGAATTCTTCTTCAAGCAGTTCATCCTTGGATTTGAATCGCGGGATTAGGCCGAAGATTTTTTCGAGAATTTCTCGCAGGCTGAGGCGGCGATCCACAGCGGCGGCTTTGCGAAGCTTATCGAGATTATAGTACTCGTTAGGCTTGTCAAAAACCTCACGATTCACATAATCAATCACACGATCCCACTGGCCTGCCTCGACGGCCTCCACGATGGCCGCGTTCTCTCGCATGGTGTCTTCGAATTTCTCGTAGAACATACGGTCGATCTTCATACCCTCGTAGCCGATGGTCTCTTCCTGAATGGTGGAGATAATGTCGGCGCCAAGGTGCTCGTAAGAAGCGCCCGTAGGCCCAGTGCCGCCGCCTCCGCCTTCGTCTTTCCCTTTTGGTTTTGGGAGCTTGAGAATTTCGTCGTAGTTGAATTCTTCCTCAAAATATTCGCAGTTAGCGAAGAAATCAAAAAGCTTGTAGGAAGTCTTGCCTGCTTCCTGAATACTTTCCTTGTGATCTTTATCGTGGAGCTCCTCGAGGAAGTTATGTTTGCGGGTGCCGCGCCCTTTTATCTGGATAAAATCGGTAGGAGAAAAGATCGGGCGGAACAAACCCAAATTGAGCAGGTCCGGGCAATCATAGCCTGTGGTCATCATGCCGACAGCAACGCAAACGCGAGCTTTGCTGGTTTTGTAGGTGGGCAAAAAGTTAGCCGAGCCGAGCAGGTTGTTATTGGTGAAATTGATAGTGAACTGCTGGGCATCGGTAATTTGTGATGTGACCTGCACGGCAAAGTCAGACTGATATTTACCTGGGAACATTATGTCCGCCATAAGATTCAGAATCTGCGCAAGTTTGGCGGCATGATTCTGGCTGACAGCGAAAATGATGGATTTGCCTATCTCGCCGCTGATGGGGTCGCGGAGCGCATGTTCCAGAAAGGTTTTGCAAAAAAGCTGGTTGGTGCCATCAGCAAAGAAGCGTTTCTCAAATTCGCGCTGTTTGTAGGTTTCTTTTTGATCTTCGCCTTGGTCATCTTTGAATTCAACAACGAATCCATCTTCCGACAAAAGCTGCGTAGTGATCTCGCTGCGGGCATCCACAACGGTGGGATTAATAAGAAATCCCTCTTTCACACCATCGAGCAGGGAATAGCGGTAGGTGGGCTGACCATCATCGCAGCCGAAGGTGCGGTAGGTGTCGAGCAACAACCGGCGTTCGAACTCACGCGGGTCCCTGGTGGAGGGCTTGGCCTTGTCAAATTTTTTGAGATAATCGCGCGGCGTGGCGGTGAGGCCGAGCTTGTAGCCGATAAAGTAATCGAAGACCGCACGAGCATTGCCTCCAATGGAGCGATGGGCTTCGTCTGAGATAACGAGGTCGAAGTCCGTAGGCGAAAAGAGCTGCTGGTACTTGTTGTTGAAGAGCAGCGACTGGACGGTGGTAACAACAATCTCGGCGCGTCGCCAGTCGTCGCGGTTTTCTTTATAAATGACGGTTTGGTAATCGCTGGCGAGCACCTTGTTGAAAGCTTTCTTGGCTTGGTCTTCAAGCTCTAAACGATCCACTAGAAAGAGAACGCGCCGAGCATTACCCGTACGCAAAAAGAGTTTGATGACGGCCGCAGACGTGAGCGTCTTGCCCGTGCCTGTAGCCATCTCAAAAAGGAAGCGGTCTTTGCCGTCTTTGACAGCACTTTGCAGCGCGACCATGGCTTTATTTTGGTAGGGCCGCAGGAAACGCAGACTATTGGTTTCGATGAAGCCTGAGCGTTCGTCCTCATTATTCCAAGCAGCCTCGGCAGCATAGCCGGGACGCTGCGTGAGAACAATGTAGTCGTCGTCAACGGTCTCTTCGATAAGACGCTTGGGATCTGGAACGGTTTTTTGGTAACCCATCACCGACGTGGGCGACGGAAAGGTTGTGATAACGTAGGGGTTGCCGCGCTCAAGATCCCAGAAATAATGCAGGTTGCCGTTGGAAAGGATGACGAAGCGGCTGTTCTGAGAACGTGCGTATTTACGGGCTTGTTCCTTACCAACAAGCGGGCTTTTATCTTCAGCCTTTGCTTCAAGGACTATAAAGGGAAAGCCTTTTTCGTTGAGCAGAAGAAAATCAATAAACCCTTTTGAAGATTTCTCAAAGTTTTCGCCAAGGGCGTCAAGGTCCTGTGTCTTGATAGTGACACTGGGTTCGAGCTGGATATTTGCAGGTGATTTGCCTTCGGCGAAGAAACGCCAACCAGCAACTTCGAGCAGTTTGTTGATCTTGATGCGGGCCGTAGCTTCTTTGACTGTCATTTTATTTTTAGGAATATTTTTTTGAAGCGCATCCATACACTTCAGAAAAGTAGGGACAGGCTTATTTTGCCCGTTTCTTTTTATATTATCATCAAAGGTGAGCAAACGATTAAGCTACTTACCCCTTACACAACCACTTTATTCAAAAAAACCATACAAATACATAACCTCATCCTCGCCTTCCAATATGAACTTAACGTCATCATCGGAAATCTCAACATCTAGCGGGTAAGGCTCGGCGGCATCATCAAAATAATCGGACTTTATGTAAAACTCGTCATCGCCCTCTTTTACCAGGACTACCGAATAAACATCTTTGTCTTCGCTTTGATCGATATTTTTTAAGCTAAAACTGACGCTATTACCATCAGAGGCAACGACGGGATTTTGCTCTGTTTGCTCATATTCGCAGGCTATGTCTTCTTCGTCCATGAACACATAGGTCATGGAAAAGTACTTTAATCGATTAAAATCTAACGACATTACATAACTCCCAACATGTTATCCAACGCTTTCTTGGCATTCTTGGCTATGTCTTCCGGCACCGAAATCCGGTTAACCACATGTCCTGCTGCCAGGTTTTCCAGCACCCAGGCCAAATGTTGCGGGTCGGTTCTGAACATGGTTGAGCACATGCACAGCGTAGGCGACATGAAATGCACGTTTTTGCCCTGCGCCCTACACTCTTCATGCAGGCGGTTGACCAGATTCAGTTCCGTCGCAACCAGCCAGCGGGTGTTGGGTTCGGCTTCACGCACTGTTGTTAAAATATACTCGGTAGAGCCGATGTATTCCGACTTTTGGCATACCTCAAACGAGGCTTCCGGATGCGAAATGACTTTGGTTTCCGGGAAGCGTTTAAGAAAATCGTCAATCTGCTCCGGCTTGAATACCTGATGCACGGAGCAATAGCCGTTCCAGAGGATGATTTTGGCGTTGCTGATTTGCTGTTCGGTCAAACCGCCCATCGGCTTGGTAAAATCCCAAGTAACCATCTCTTCCAAGGGGATGCCCATCCGGTAACCGGTATTGCGCCCCAGATGCTGGTCGGGAAAAAATAGCACTTTCGATTTTTTGGCAAAACTCCATTCCAATATTTTTTGGGCGTTGGACGAGGTGCAGACGATGCCGTCATGCTTGCCGCAAAAGGATTTAAGGTCGGCCGCAGAGTTGATATAGGTAACCGGGGTAACTTCGGCTTCCACGTCGATCACTTGCGCCAATTCATCCCAGCATTTTTGCACCTTGATCAGATTAGCCATATCGGCCATCGAACAGCCTGCCGCCATATCCGGCAAGATCGCAATCTGCTCGGGACGGGACAGTATATCGGCGACTTCGGCCATAAAATGCACACCGCAAAATACGATGTATTCGGCATCGGATTTTGCCGCATCTCTGGACAGTTTTAACGAATCGCCGGAAAAATCGGCATGTTTGAACACTTCATCGCGCTGATAATGATGTCCGAGCACCACGCAACGACGGCCCAACTTGGCTTTGGCGGCGATAATCCGGGCATCGCATTCCTCATCACTGAGTAAGGCGTAATCTTGAATGGGAAATGGGGTATTGGTCATAAATGGTACTCCTCTAGGGAGAAGATTTTGGGAGGATTTTATGTAACCGCTTAATAACAGGTCAATTCATAAAAGAAAAAAGCATATCACCACGAAGGCACGAAGGACACGAAGTTTTATTTCTTCGTGTCCTTCGTGTCTTCGTGGTGAATAAAAGGCTTTTAATCCTTAGCTTTTTCTTTTCCTGCGGGCTTGATCAAGCGAATGCCCAGTTCCTTCAATTGCTCATCGGTAACTACCGCCGGTGCGCTGACTAAAGGACAAGCCGCTGACTGAGTTTTAGGGAAGGCGATTACGTCGCGAATTGATGTTGATCCCGTCATCAGCATGACCAAACGGTCAAGACCGAAGGCAAGGCCGCCATGCGGAGGCGCGCCGTATTTCAATGCATCCAGCAGGAAGCCGAATTTTTCTCTGGCTTCGTCTTCGCCGATGCCTAAAATCTCAAGCACGGTTTGCTGCATGGACGTGCGATTGATACGAATTGAACCGCCGCCGACTTCGGTGCCGTTCAACACCAAATCGTATGCTCTGGATAATGCCGCGCCCGGATTGGCGACCAGCTCTTCGACCGAGCAACTTGGCGCGGTGAAAGGGTGATGGATGGCATTCCAACGCTGACTTTTCTCATCCCAATCGAACATCGGGAAGTCAATCACCCAAACCGGTTTCCAGTCGCCTTGCAGCAGGTTAAGGTCGTGCCCTAACTTGACCCGCAACGCGCCCATCGCTTCATTAACGATGCTAGCTTTATCCGCGCCGAAGAAGATTAAATCGCCGTTTTGTGCGCCGGCTTTGGCTAACACGCTGTCCCATACCTCGGCAGGGGCAAATTTGACGATAGGCGATTGCAAGCCGTCGACACCGGCGGCCAGGTCGTTGACCTTGATATAAGCCAAACCTCTTGCACCGTAAATGCTGACATACTTGGTTAAGGCATCGATGTCTTTGCGGCTTAAATCGCCTGCATTCGGTACGCGCATCGCAACGACGCGGCCTTTCGGGTCGTTAGCAGGGGCTGAGAAGACTTTGAAATCGACGTCTTTCATGTCCTCGGCAATATCGACCAATTCCAGCGGAATCCGCAAATCGGGACGGTCGACGCCGTAGCGCGATACCGCTTCCTGATGGGTCATGCGCGGAAATTTGTCGCCCAGGTTCACGCCGATCACTTTGATAAACAACTGGCGGATCATTTCCTCCATGATGTGCATGATCTCGTTTTCATCCATGAACGAGGTTTCAATATCCAGCTGGGTGAATTCAGGCTGACGGTCGGCGCGCAAGTCTTCATCGCGGAAACAACGCACGACTTGATAATAGCGATCCATGCCCGCCACCATCAACATCTGCTTGTACAATTGCGGCGATTGCGGCAGCGCGAAAAACGAGTTTTCGTGGGTGCGGCTCGGCACGATGTAATCGCGCGCGCCTTCGGGTGTGGCTTTGGTCAGGTAAGGCGTTTCAATCTCGAAAAACTCGTTGTCATCGAGAAAGTTTCTTAACACCCGTGTCACATCGCGGCGCACTTTCATCTTTTCCTGCATTACGGTACGGCGCAAGTCGATATAGCGATAGCGCAAACGCAATTCTTCGTTGACCTCAATCTCGCTTTCGACCGGGAACGGCGGGGTTTCCGACTCGTTCAGCACGACGATGTCTTTAGCCAGTATTTCAATTGCGCCGGAATGCATGTTGGCGTTAACCGTGCCTTCGGGACGGTGACGAACCAGACCGGTAATTTGTAATACATATTCACTGCGGACGCTTTCAGCAGTGGCGAAGGTGTCAGCCATGTCGGGATCAATCACGACCTGGACCAATCCGGCACGGTCTCTCAGATCGATAAAAATAACGCCGCCGTGGTCTCTGCGTCTATGTACCCAACCGCAGATTGAAACAGTTTCGCCTAGCTGTTGTGTGTTTAATTCTCCGCACTTGTGAGTACGCATAAATTTTCCCTGTTGATTTGATTTAAGGTAAAAGGCGAAGGGCTCAAGGCGAAGGCATGTTTTTTGCCTTTCGCCTTGAGCCCTTCGCCTGTTTTATTATTTACAGCTGCCGCCTGAACAGCCGCCGGAGGATGGTGCGGAACTTGAACAACTCGCTTCGCCCGCTACATTTTTCTTGGTGCCGCTTTTAAAATCAGTTTCGTACCAGCCGGTGCCTTTCAATCGGAATCCCGCCGCAGAAATCTTTTTCATTAACTCCGGCTTACTACAGGCCGGGCAGATAGTTAGGGGCTCGGCACTGAGTTTTTGTAACGCTTCGTGCTCATGACCGCATGATTGACATTGGTACTCGTATATTGGCATTAACCACTCCGATAACAAAAATAATAACCACAATAAGTGCTGCGCTTAGTTTTTCAAGACACTTACTATAAAATAACCGCCTATTTTACAGAATTTAACTCCAATAATGAAAACATTAACCATCACAAGGCCGGATGACTGGCATTTACATGTCAGAAACGGCGCAGTTTTACAAACCGTACTGCCGCATACCGCAAGACAATTTGCCCGTGCGATCATCATGCCTAACCTCAAACCGCCTGTTACGACAGTGGCCCAGGCCTTGACCTATCGGGAAGAAATTCTGCAAGCCGTTCCTGCCGGTCTGGATTTTACGCCGCTGATGACGCTTTACCTGACCGGTTCGACGACCGCGGATGAAATCAAAAAAGCCGCCGAATCCGAACATATCCATGCCTTTAAACTTTATCCGGCAGGCGCCACCACCAATTCCGATTCCGGTGTTGCCGACATCAAGGCTATTTATCCGTTATTGGCGGCAATGGAACAATATGATATTCCGTTACTGATTCATGGCGAAGTCACCGATGACGCATGCGATATTTTCGACAGGGAACGGGTATTTATCGACACCTACCTGACCGACATCACTAATAACTTCCCCGGTTTGCGTATCGTGGTCGAACATGTGACTACAGCTGAAGCGGTGCAGTTTGTGCAAGATACCGGCAACAATATTGCCGCAACCATCACCCCCCAGCATTTGCTGTTTAACCGCAATGCGATTCTGGCGGGCGGCATCAGGCCGCACCATTACTGCCTGCCGATCATCAAGCGCGAGTCTCATCGTTTGGCCTTGGTTGCCGCGGCGACCAGCGGCAACCCGAAATTCTTTCTGGGCACGGACAGCGCGCCGCACCTGACTTCATTAAAGGAAACCGCCTGCGGCTGCGCCGGTTGTTACAGCGCTCATGCGGCTTTAGAACTTTACGCGGAAGCCTTTGAACGAGCGGACGCCTTGGACAAACTGGAAGGTTTCGCCAGTTTTTACGGGGCCGATTTTTACCGCTTGCCCAGAAACTCAGGCACGGTCACCTTGAAAAAAACCACGTGGAAAGTGCCGTCCGCTTACGGAGAAAACGGGCTGTCCATCACGCCGCTCAAGGCGAATGAAGAGTTGGGCTGGAAGTTGCAATAATCTGCCGGAAAACCCCAAGCGTAGGGCGTACAGCGCGCCAGAGATTAGCGTCAATTTAATCCAAATCTAAGGAAAAGGCGCGCACGGCGCGCCCTACTTTTCAAGGTAATAACGTATTTTTTCGCCCTTCGCCTGTTTTTTAATACGGCTTAATCGGAGCCAAATTATCCTCATTAAAGTCATCTTCGATCTCCAGATAATCCGCCCCCTCCGGCATATTGCCATCGTGAATCAGGTATTCACGATGTTGAAAATAAGCGCTTTTAAAAAACGCATACCGGTCTACAGCCGCTTCCGTCGCTATTTTTTCACTCGTCAAATTGTCTGCGCGCAGGTCGACGGCATTCAGTCCAAACAGTCCGCCGCTGATAACACCGCTGTCAAGATAGCTGATGGGATTCATCGCCGCATCGCCGACCAGACCACCCACGCCGCGGGGAGAACTTGGCCCGAAAAACGGCAGTACCAGATAAGGACCGGTCGGCACACCCCAGACTCCCATAGTTTGGTCAAAATCTTCATTATGCTTGGGTAAATCAATCATCGCCGCAACATCAATAAAACCGGCAACACCGGCGATGGTATTAACGATAAAGCGCGATCCATCCATGCCGGTCTGCTCTATCTTAAACTGCAACAGGTCATTGATGGTTACGCCAATATCATTAATATTGCTGAAAAAATTACTCACACCGCGATCGACAAATGAGGGGGTTATCCACTGATACCCTTTGGCAATAGGCTTCATCGCATAATCATCAAGCTTATCGTTAAAGGTCTGGACGCCTCTATTCCAGCCTTCCAATGGATCTTGGGGGTCTTTTGCGGTAGTCGCGCATCCGTCTAACATCCCCAACAAAACAAAACATCCGAGCTGGGTTATCAATTTTTTATGTCGCATTACATCCACTCCTCAGCGCTATTATTTTTATATATGGGTCGATTTTCGCGTAACATATCATAAATCATCGCATTTATTCCTCATCATTTCGACACCTCTTGGCATAACTCAAAAAATGGATACACCTGCAATTCCCTTAATTCCCTTAGACAAACGCTTCCGGGGCTTTCTCCCAGTAGTCATCGACATTGAAACAGCCGGGTTTAATCCCAAAAAAAATGCATTACTGGAAATAGCTGCCGTAATTGTCGAGTTTAACAGCAACAGCGAACTGGAAATTACCGAACGTTATACAACACACGTCATTCCCTTTAAAAACGCCGAGCTAGACGAAGCCGCGCTCAAGTTTAACGGCATAGATCCGCACCACCCGTTTCGGATGGCTATTGATGAGAAAGACGCGCTGCACATGCTGTTTAAACCCATTAAAGAGGCAGTGAAGCGTAACAACTGCACCCGGGCAATTCTGGTTGGCCATAATCCTGCTTTTGATATCAGCTTTTTAAATGCCGCCATTCAAAGAACCCAAATAAAACGCAGTCCTTTTCATCCGTTCAGCACTTTTGACACTGCGACATTGGGGGGATTGGTCTATCAACAGACCGTGCTGGCGAAAATGGCCCAAACAGCGGGATTGGATTGGGATAACGAAAAAGCGCATTCAGCGCTTTATGACGCCGAAAAGACAGCAGAGCTGTTTTGCATGATAGTCAACCGCTGGAAGCAGCTGGAATCGATCGGTAGTTGATAATAAAACCGGCACACGGATGACACGATTGTCATCCGTGTGCTATCGATTATTCCTCTATTGCATCAACCGCAGCCAACATCTTTGCCAACTCACCTTTCTGGTACAGGTCAATAACGATATCGCAACCGCCGACTAGCTCACCGCCGATATACAGCTGGGGATAGGTCGGCCAGTTCGAATATTCTTTGAGCGCCTCGCGAAGTTCAGGATCCTCAAAAATATTAACGTACATAAATTTGGCATGGCAAGCCCCCAATATTTGCACAGTCTGGCCGGAAAAGCCGCATTGAGGAAAATCCGGTGACCCTTTCATGTATAAAACAACCTGATTATTTTCAATCTGGTCTTTAATTCTTTCTATAACGCTCATGCTGATATCACCTAATAAATAAAAACCCACTAATTTTATCTACTTTGTAGCGATTAAAAAAGGAAATCTTGCAATCTGCCCTCCAGATAAGCACTTGGCCCAATCTTTGATGCCCATTTACTTACGTTCGGTGTGTTTTGATCCTAAGCCGAAACGGGACACGCAAAAGACTTTATATTTATTCTGTAATATTTTTAATCTGGCTTGATAGCAGAGAGAAAACGTATTACTCCCAACTTATCCTAAAACCGTTTAACTTTAGAACGGGCTATGAAGTCGATTAGCCCGCGCATTTGCAAATCGGTCATGGGCGAACCTCGTGCCAGTTGATTCTGAATGCGCTCTGGTTTCCATTCGCTTACCAATACTACTTTTGCCAAGCTTTCCTGTCTTGAGGCGCCAGGCGCTGAAGGTGTATTCTGCGGATCATGTCTCCCCTTAAAGTTTGCTGTTTTGCTAATTTAAAGGCACACGATTTTTAAATCGAATGGGAATAATCAAAAATAATGCTCAATGGCTGAAAATCATAGTTATCAAGAACACCCAATAACTTCCTGTTCTCCGTGTCTTCGTGGGGTTTTTATGTGGTTTGCGTAACATCAGCGATTAATTAACCTAACTCGGCTGAATTCGGCGTTACAATGGTATCCATGAATACTAATTTGACTCCTTTTTCAGCCCTGACTCCCGATATCATTTTAAACGCGCTCGACAGTATCGGCCTGCATAGCGACGGCCGACTGCTGGCGCTTAATAGTTATGAAAACCGCGTCTACCAGGTCGGCATGGCGGACGCATCCTTTATTGTCACCAAGTTTTACAGACCCGAGCGCTGGACGACTGCCGCTATTCTTGAAGAGCATGCGTTCGTTCAGGAATTGTTCGAGGCTGAAATCCCTGTCGTATCGGCAATGCCGTTTGGCGATAATCAAACTTTAATCCACGCTGACGGTTTCCGCTTTTCCGTATTTCCAAGACAAGGCGGCCGTGTACCTGAGCTTGAGGGTCGCGAAAAACTGGAATGGATGGGACGGTTCATCGCCCGCATTCATGCTATTGGCGCTTTAAAACCTTTCAAGGAGCGTCCGACTCTTGATATCGCCAGTTTTGGCGATGCCCCCAGGGCTTATCTGCTGAAAAATAATTTCATCCCTGCCGATCTTATCGAAGCTTATCGCAGTGTAACTGAGCACGCGCTGGATGGCGTTAGGCGTTGCTTCGAACGCGCAGGTAAGGTAAAAACCTTGCGCCTGCACGGAGACTGTTACCCCGGTAATGTTTTATGGACCGATGATGGCCCTCATTTTGTTGACTTCGACGACAGCCGGATGGGACCTGCAATACAGGACTTATGGATGTTACTTTCGGGGGATCGCGCCGAGATGACAGTTCAATTAAACCATCTGCTAACCGGTTACCGGACTTTTTACGATTTCGATACCAGAGAACTGCATCTTATAGAAGCCCTGCGTACTTTGCGCCTGATTCATTATTCGGCGTGGATTGCACGGCGCTGGGATGATCCTGCGTTTCCGATGGCGTTCCCGTGGTTTGATACGCCGCGTTACTGGCAGGACAGGATCATTGAACTGCGCGAACAAATCGCGTTAATGAATGAAGGGCCGCTTGAGTTGGCTTAACCTCTGCCTTGCTGCATCAGCATGGTTTTTACCGGATTGAATGTTCTTCTGTGTACGACTAAAAAGCCGAACTGTTCGATTTCGGCCAGATGCTGTTTGGTGCCATAGCCCTTATGCACATGAAACGCAAAGTCGGGGTATTGTTGATGATAGCCAACCATCAGTTTATCTCGCTCGACTTTCGCTAATATTGACGCCGCGCTGATCGCCTGGACCTTACTGTCCCCTTTAACAATAGCCTGAGCAGGCATGGACAATTTAGGGAGCCTGTTGCCATCCACTAAAACCTCATCAGGCTGGATGTTCAAGCCCTCTACTGCCCTTTGCATTGCCAATAGTGTCGCCTGAAGAATATTGAATCCATCAATCTCGTTAACGCTGGCTTGGGCAATTGACCAGCTTAAAGCGGCTTCCTTGATGATGATATAAAGACTGTTCCGTTTGCTTTCGCTAAGGATTTTAGAATCGGCCAATCCGGCTATCGGCCGCATCGGATCCAAGATAACCGCTGCCGCGAAGACTGGGCCTGCAAGTGGTCCGCGGCCTGCTTCGTCAACTCCGGCAACAATACAACCTTGAGGGATTTTTATTGAGAATTCATCATCCATAACTTTTTCGGTCTTGAGGCAATTTAAGCGCGATTTTACTCACACCAAGGCGGCACCTAGCGCAATATGCCGCGATTTACATTACGTAAAAAGCTGACCATATCAGACAATTCTTTGCTTTCACCGGCCAAGTCTTCCATTTGATCAATGGCATCTTCCAGGCGCAGATTGGTCTTGTAAATTATCTTGTAAGCTTTTCTGATTAATCTGATGTCTTCAGGAGAAATGCCGTTACGTTCCATACCGACTGAATTGATACCGTGCGGCCTGGTAGGCTTGCCACCGACCATAACAAAGGGGGGAATATCCTGGGTAATCGCACTGCCCATCGCAGCAAAGCTGTACTGGCCTATTTGGGTAAACTGATGCACCAAGGTAAACCCACCCAAGATGGCATGACTATGTAAATGCACATGCCCGGCCAATGAGGCCCCGTTTGCCATAATGACATGATTGCCAATGATGCAATCATGCGCCACATGGGTATACGCCATAAACAGGTTGTCATTGCCTATCTTGGTAAGGCTTTTATCCTGCTTAGTACCCCGGTGCATAGAGGTGTATTCACGTATCGTATTTCTATCGCCAATTTCAAGCCGGGTTATTTCAGCCGCATACTTTTTGTCTTGGGGATCTTCGCCAATGGAGGTGAATTGATAGATACGATTATGTTTACCTATCGTAGTGGGGCCTTTGATAACAACGTGGGAACCTATCACCGTACCGGCGCCGATTTTTACATCGGCCCCTATGACGGAAAAGGGGCCAACCGACACGTCATCAGCCAGCTCTGCCTTACTATCAACTATCGCTGTTGGATCGATCAAATCAATTTACCACTGCTGCACATCGGATTTCGGCACTTGCGACGAACTCACCATCAACTTCTGCACGGCATTCAAATGCCCAGATATTACGCTTGCTTTTAAGGAATCTTGCTTCCAGCATCAATTGATCGCCAGGCACAACGGGTCTTTTAAACTTGGCCTTATCAATACCGACCAGATAATAAATCATACCCGCTAACTCATCCCCTGCTGTTTCTGACGCCAGCAATCCCGTGGATTGAGCCAGAGCTTCCAAAATCAGCACACCCGGCATAATAGGTTTTTGTGGGAAATGTCCTTGGAAAAACGGCTCGTTATAAGTAACGTTTTTTACTCCCAGTAATCTAACGCCAGGTTCACACTCAATAACCTTATCAACTAATAAAAAAGGGTAACGATGCGGCAAGAATTCTTGTATTTGTAAAATATCTAACTTAATGGACATATATGAGGATGCTTCTCTTAAAAGTTGATGACTATGCGATTAAAAAATAAAAACCTGTGTGTAATTATTCCGGCATAGTTGACAACTTTTGTTGAACTTGACTGGTTACGTCGATTTTTTCACTGGCATAAATAACGCCATCAGTCAGTAACAAATCAAAATTTTGAGCCTTGGCTATCTCCCGAATAGCTTCAACGATACGACGTTGTAATTTGCCCAATTCTTCATTACGACGCGCATTAAAATCTTCGCTGAATTCCTGCTGGGCTCTTTTTGCATCTCTTTTCTTATTTAAAATATCTTTTTCCAGATTGGCTCGCGCTGACTCACCCATCACTGCAGCATCTTTGGTCATTCTTTCGTCCATGTTTTGGATTTCTTTTTGCTGGGCGACTAATTGCTTATCTCGCGGTGAAAACTCTTGCTCCAGACGTTTTTTGGCTTTTTCTGCTTGGGGCGCTTTTTCAAGAACGGCTGGTATATTGACAAAGCCAATTTTTAAATCAGCATAGCTCACATTAGCTGCAAGCAACAATCCTAAGAATAAAGCAATTTTCGTTTTCATTGTTAAACAGGTCTCTGGTGAAATTAAAATAAATAATAATTAAAAATGCGACTATTTCGTTAAATTATAACCGTAGGGGACTACCGGCCGGTAGTCCCTATAAAACAAAAACAACTTCTTCTAGAAATTTTGCCCGAAGTTGAATTGAAACATCTGTTTTTGATCCTCTACAGCGCCAACGTCTGATGATGTCGACGTAGCATTTAACGGCAATGCGGCACTGACGGATAAAGCGCCGAAGGGCGACAACCACTCACCTGAAACCCCGACAGAATATTTCAGATTGTCCACTTTAAAGCCATTGTTGATTGATCCAGCGTCCAAAAAGGTACCTAACCTGACTGATTTTGTCTCCGGCATAAAAGGCACCGGAAAAAACATTTCAGCATTGCCGATAATTTTACTGGAGCCTCCAAATGGATAACCATTGGAGTCTCTCGGACCTACAGTGTTATTCCTGAAGCCGCGTATAGACCCCGTGCCGCCGCCAAAATAATTTTCAAAGAAAGGCAAGCTGTTTGTCTTTCCATAACCGTCCCCATAGGCCGCTTCAGCTTGCAGTCTGAACGTAAAATCTTTAGCCAGTGGAAAATAAAGTTGATGTTTATAGCCGACTTTATAATATTCCAAATCACTACCCGGCACTGTCGCCAACGCAGAAAAACGCTGCTGTTGACCCCTATTCGGGAAAATTGCCCTGTTAAGCGTATCGTGAGTCCAACCCACTGCCGGGGCCAGTGTTAGAAACGTACTACCTTGCTCATTAATAAAATCTCGAATTTGTGTGGATGAATAATCAGTAGTACTCAGCTCAGTATGTTTTCCATCAACATCAAAACGCAAACTGTCGAATTCATTTAAGGGGATGCCGAAATTCACCCCGGCATTCATTACATTGGTTGAATAATTGGCAATATTGATTTGCCCGGCATTTCGTTTGGTATAGCCCAAGTTATAGCCCTGACTTACACCATCTACTGTGAAATATGGATTGAAAAAACCAAACTGATAACTTGTAGCATAAGAACTATTATTAAAGGCGACATTCACCCGTTTGCCCGACCCAAAGACGTTATCCTGGGCAATATTGGCATTCAGCACTATCCCTTGAGTTTGGGAAAACCCTATACCTGCCGACAAATTGCCGGAAGGTTTTTCCACTACCGTATAATTAACATCAATCTGGTCGGCAGTGCCCGTAACCGGAGGTGTTTCAACATTCACTTCTTCGAAGTAGCCCAAGCGTTCCAGGCGCGTTTTCGACCGTTCAATTTTTGAACTTGAGGCCCAACTGGACTCCATTTGTCGCATTTCACGGCGTAGCACCTCATCACGGGTTTTGCTATTGCCTTTCATGTTAATCCGTCTGACATAAACGCGTTTGCCCGGATCGACAAAAAAAGTCATATCAACTGTTTTTTGGGCTTCGTTGATTTCCGGCACCATATTAACGTTTGCAAAAGCGTAGCCGTCATCGCCTAAGCGGTCAGAAATTGCTTTAGAAGTTTCGGTAGCGTTTTTTCTGGAAAAAACTTCTCCCGGGCCGACCTTTACCAGTTTAATAAGCTCCGGAGGAGCAACCACCAGATTACCGGCTAATTTAACTTTTTCCAGTTTATAAACGTCGCCTTCTTTGACATTGATAGTGACATAAATATCTTTTTTATCCGGGGTAATAGCCACTTGCGTGGACTCGATGTTAAAGTTGATATAGCCGCGATCCAGGTAGTAGGAACGCAAGGATTCCAAATCTGCCTGCAATTTTTGTTTGGAATACTGATCGTCCTTGGTGTAGAACGACAATAAATTGGACGTGTTCAACTCAAGATTTCGCAACAGCGTTTTATCGTCGAAAACAGTATTGCCGACAACATTAATCTGCTTGATCTTGGCTACTCTGCCCTCCGAAATTTTGATGTGAATACCAACCCGGTTCCGCGTAAGATTGGATACTTCGGTAGTAATTTTTAAGCCGTATTTACCATGACTGAAATATTGACGGCTTAGTTCCTGCTCGACTTTATCAAGCACCTGCTGGTCGAATACCTTGCCTTCAGCCAAACCGATCTTCTTTAGGGCCTTAGTCAAGTCATCCTTACTTAAGTCTTTATTGCCTTCAAAAATAATTTTTGCGATGGAGGGTCGTTCTACCACATTAACAATCAGCGTTGACCCTTCTCTTTCCAGAGAAATATCCTTAAAAAAACCGGTCTTGAATAATGCTTTGATTGCCGGGGCTACATTATCCAAAGAAAATTTTTCACCCACATTAACGGGGAGATAATTATAAACGGTACCTACCGAGATGCGCTGCAGGCCCTTGACTTGAATATCCTCTACAACAAACTCTTCATCACCTTTGACCGCCTGGGAAACAAGTAGAAATAACAATAGCAAGCAAGAAAGAGTATTTAATTTCATGTAGAAGTCTAAAAATAAAACGGCATTGCCCAATGTTAAAAATCTGACGGATTATATCACAGTAAATATTTAAACGGGCTTAAGCCCTGTGAATAGGAAAACTAAGCACATCCTCAATGGACGCACTGCCCGACAACAGCATCAACAAACGATCTAAACCAATAGCCACACCTGAGCATTCCGGCAATCCCGATTCCAAAGCCGAAATAAGACGCTTATCTTTAACGAAAACAGGGAGTTTGTGTTGCTGCCTGATAGCCAACTCCTTATCAAAGCGCCTACTCTGTTCTTCGGCATCGGCCAGTTCGTAGTAGCCATTGCCCAATTCAATACCATTGATAAACAATTCAACCCGGTCAGTAATAAGCGAACATTGCTCATTGATTCTTGCTAATGACGACTGGCAACTGGGATAACCGTAAACCATACACAAAGCATTGTCGCCCAAATGCGGTTGGACTTTATGACTAAATATAAAATCCAGCCATACTGCATGATCGTGTCCGCAAATATCCACTGCCTCAAATAACTGACATTCTCTGGCAAAAGCACAATAGTCCTGATATGAAAATACCAAAGGATCCAAGCCGGTAAACGAACAGAATACCTCCTGATAACTGACTTTTTGTGTTTCTTGTAACGACTGACCACTAAACAGCCCGGCAATCAGCTCGGCGATTTCATTCATTAGTTGAAGCAATGTAAAACCGACCCGATACCATTCAAGCATCGTAAATTCAGGATTATGAAACCGCCCCGACTCGCCGTTTCTGAATGCTTTGCCTATTTGATAAATAGAACCGCTACCGGCTGCAAGTAGCCGTTTCATTGCAAACTCAGGCGATGTTTGCAAAAACAGTGTTTGCCGCAACGGCAACGAGCAATGCTCAGTTGTAAAAAACTCCAACTGCGGATCTGTTCCAATGCTGTGACTGAGCAGCGGCGTCTCCACCTCCAGCACCGATCTTTCAGCAAAGAATTGACGTATCTCGGCAAGCATCTGCGCTCTTAAGCGCATCAACTCCAGGGAGCATGTCGGCCGCCAGTCTTGCAGCACTATTCTTTTACGCGGGAAACATATTCGCCGGTACGAGTATCGACTCTGATCAATTCACCGATTTGCACAAACAAGGGCACCCTGACTACCGCGCCTGTCTCTAAAGTCGCGGGTTTACCGCCGCCGCCCGAGGTATCGCCACGGACACCGGGATCAGTTTCAGTAATTGCCAAATCGACAAAATTAGGCGGAGAGATGGCAAGAGGCGCATCATTCCACAAGGTTACCGTACAGGAATCCTGATCTTTAAGCCATTTACCGGCGTCACCCACAACTTTTTCATCGGTCTGATACTGTTCAAAAGTATCCGGCACCATAAAATGCCTGAATTGACCGTCGTTATAGAGATATTGCATCTCGACATCGACAACATCCGCACCTTCAAGCGACTCTCCCGACTTAAAAGTTCTTTCAATCACCCGGCCAGTTTTCAAGTTCCTGATTTTTACCCTGTTAAAGGCCTGACCTTTTCCAGGCTTTACAAATTCATTTTCAATAATTGCACAGGGATCGTTATCCAACATAACTTTTAACCCGGCTTTAAACTCATTAGTGCTATAACTGGCCATTTTATCCTCAAAGATGACAAACAATGTAAAACTTAACTATTATAATAGAGGCAACAACCGATAGAAACTTTAATAATCCCTCATGTCTGAGTCACAGCCCGAAATCCGCCACTTTGCTAAAAACTGGCAACAACAACTTGCCGAAGCTTTTAATAACATTGAAGACCTTTGCCGTTACCTGCACTTGTCGCCGGATGACTTGCCGGTTTCAGTCGCTGCTGCCGAAAATTTTCCGTTACGCGTCCCGTTAAGTTTTGCAGCCTGCATGGAAAAAGGCAATCCGCATGACCCTTTATTACGCCAGGTATTGCCTATTAAAGAAGAGCTGTTCGCCTATCCCGGCTTTAGCCATGACCCTGTCGGCGATCTTGCATCAGCCACCCAGACCGGTGTTTTACATAAATATCACGGCCGGGTTTTATTTATCAATACCGGCAGCTGCGCCATCAACTGCCGGTATTGTTTCCGCCGCAATTTTCCGTACGCTGATTTGCAACTTAGCAAACAAAAAGAAGATGCCGCCATCAAAACCATACAAAACGACACAAGCATCTCGGAAGTTATTTTAAGCGGCGGCGACCCCTTGCTGCTAAGCGAGTCGAGACTGGCTCGGCTTATTAAACAACTGGACGGTATTAAGCATCTGAAACGCATTCGAATACATAGCCGATTGCCTATCGTTCTGCCTGCCCGAATAACCGATGATTTCATTAACACCCTAACCCAAAGCCCCAAACAAATCATCATCGTCATGCACTGTAATCATGCCAATGAAATTAATGATCGCGTCATTGCTGCCTGCAATTCGCTGAGAAACAGCGCTATCACCTTATTTAATCAATCGGTGCTGTTAAAAGGCGTGAATGATAATGCAGAAGTCCTATGCGAGCTGAGCGAACAACTGTTCAGCCACGGCATCATCCCTTATTATCTGCATTTATTGGACAAAGCGACGGGAACGGGACATTTTGAAATTTCTGAAGCCGAAGCTCTGGCGCTTATGCGTCAAGTTCAAGCCGCCCTGCCCGGCTATCTGGTTCCGAAATTGGTCAAAGAACAGGCGGGAGCTACTTCAAAACAGACTATTTTATAGCTTAGTCTTTCCGGTTAGTGATGCCATGCGGCACATGTGCCGCAGTAACATGCCGGGCGGCAGACTCACAATGACCTTTTTGATCATCAAAGAAAATATCCGCACCGAATGCTTTCAAAAAAGCGCCTTTGTCTATGCCGCCCAAAAACAGCGCTTCATCAATACGAATACCCCAAGCTCTTAATGTTCTGACTACCCGCTCATGAGCCGGAGCGGCTCGGGCGGTCACTAATGCCGTTCTTATGGGCGACGATTGGGGGTCAAACTGCATTTGGATATGATGCAGGGCACTTAAAAAGTCCTTAAAAGGCCCGCCCGGCAAGAGCTTTTTAGCTTCATTACGCTCATTTTCGGTAAATACATCCAGGCCGCGCTGTTGATAGATCCGTTCCGACTCATCCGAAAATAATACCGAATCACCATCAAAAGCGATGCGCAGCTGATCGGAATGATGCGTCATGGAAGGCCCGCAAAGAATAGTCGCCGCTGCAAAACCCGCACACAGAGCCTTAGCCACATCATCGGCATTGGTTGATAAAAACAAATGCGCACCGAATGCAGGAATGTAACTGTATGGAGATACGCCGCTGGTGAATGCCGCGCGGATGATTTTCAACTGGTAATGAGCAATGGAATTAAAAATTCTTAACCCCGTATCAGCGCTATTTTGTGATAACAGGATAATTTCGACCAGAGGATCATCGGGGCAGCTGTCATTTAGGCTCAAAAACTTTTTGACCAGGACGAAGCCGTAGCCCGGCTCCAAAGTTTCATCTTCATGTTCTATTTGATAACGGCAAAAAGCTTCCTTGCCTTGCGTTTCAAATATCGCATGCGATTCATCCAGATTGAACAGCGCTCTGGATGAGACCGCTACAACAAGTTTTTTCTCTCTCATAACCGGCATCAGCTCTAGTTATCACTTACCCAAACTGAATCCAAATTAAGTGTCTGTTTTAACCTATCCGTATTGGAAAACGCTTCCGCTTTGCTTTTAAAGCCCCCGACTCGCAGTCGGTACATTGTTGTATTCTTTTCACGGACCGGAATTACTTCAGCAAAAACACCCAGGCGTGCAAATTCAGCCGCTTTGCTTTTGGCAAACCATTCCTGTTTGAATGCCACCAGATTTACCCCCCACTTGGCGGCAGCAGTTGTTGTTTGCTTGCTTGGCTTTATAGATTCCTCTTTAACAACAGTTTTCGGCGGTGTTATTGGTTTGGCCGGCACTGCCTCAGGTTCAGTTTTGGCAGGCACGGTTTCAGGCACAGCCTCTACTTTAACAGGCGTTGCCTCATGCTTGGCTCTCTCTTTGGTCGGCGCAATCCCATGTACATTTTCTTCTTTAGCCGGTGCATGCTCATGCACCGCTTCAACCTTAACAGATTCAGCAACCAATGGTTTCAAAGGCATCTTTCCTTCCGCCCCTCCCATTTTGACCTGTAACATGTCAAGCGCCTTACTTACCATATCCTGTTTTGCCACAATATCAGATACTTTGTTATTTAATAAATCAACAGGAAACTGGGCATTTTCTTTGAGCTGCGTTATAAATCCATAGACCTGATGATTCAACTGCACAACAGAATTCATCACCGCGTTAATTTCTTCATTAGGATTATTTTCAACACTTTTTGCCAAGCCTGCCTCAAGGGTTGAAATCTGTTCAGTTAATTTTGAAACTTCAGACTTTGCACCATAAGTCATTACACCCAATCCAGCTGCTGCGCTTAACGCAACAGCACCGAACCCCAATGCTATGTAACTGAAGAGTTTTGCTTTTTTAACTTTATTTTCAGCGTCTTCCAACTGCTTTTTAATATCTTCCTGTTCAAAGCCCAAAGGACTCGTCTTTGCGCTTTCAATATCGTCTATAGCTGTATCGGCAGCCTGTTTCGGTTGAGATTCGAAAATCGCTTCGTCGTCACCGGGCGATTTGAACCCCGATATTTCCGGCTCAAAAGCTTGGACGACTTCATCGTCGTCCAAGAAATCAGTGTCGCCAAAAGCATCGGTCAAGTCATCGTCTTTAACACCTGAATTACTTCCTATATTAGACATTTCCATATCCGCAGTGATATCGAAATCAGGCAAAAGAAAATCATCTTCATCTTGAATTGATTGCTCTGTCTCTGCTAACTGATCCGCCTCTGTCTCCCTGGAAAAATCGTCACTCACTTCATCCAATTGAAAAAAGTCGTTAATTTCACTTAAATCCGCGTCATCGCCAAACACATCTTTCTTCTCGACTGTTTGCTCTAACCCATCCTCCACATCAAAATCGGAATCCATGAGCAGACTGTCAATGCCATTTTCATCACGCTGCAAATCATTAAATGATTGTTCGACTGCTGCCTGCTGTCCCTGATTGGATGCGCTTAAATCCGTTTCAGCCTGAACCGGCTCATCAGCCTCGTCATCCTGAATCAGATCCGATTCGTCGAAATCATCGCCAAAGCCGGAAAAATCATCAATTTCATCCGACAAACCCGCATTATCAACAAACTCATCCGATTCCCCGACCGTTTGTTCTAACGCATTTCCCGAATCAAAACCGGCATCGGAGAGTAAGTTTTCGATGGCATCTTCATCATGGGAGGGTTGCCCAACTACTGCCTGCTGTTCCTGATTGGATGCGCTTAAATCCGTTTCAGCCTGAACCGGCTCATCAGCCTCGTCATCCTGAATCAGATCCGATTCGTCGAAATCATCGCCAAAGCCGGAAAAATCATCAATTTCATCCGACAAACCCGCATCACCAACAAACTCATTCGATTCCCCAACCGTTTGCTCTAACGCATTTCCCGAATCAAAATCGGCATCGGAGAGTAAGCTCTCGATGGCATCTTCATCATGGGAGGGTTGTTCGACGGCTGCCTGCTGTCCCTGATTGGATGCGATTAAATCCGTTTCAGCCTGAACCGGTTCATCAGCCTCGTCATCCTGAATCAGATCCGATTCGTCGAAATCATCATTAAGGCTGGAAAACTCATCAATTTCATCAGACAAGCCAACAGCATCAACATGCGTGGCCAAGTTTTCTGTACCTTGTTCAGACTCATCAATTTCTACCGGAATTATGTCCGGTTCATTGAAATCACTAAAGTCCGAAAAATCATCCAGTTCTTCATCCGTACCAATATCATCCTCTACATCTGATTCTTCAATGCCCGCCATAGCCGAAACCGGCGCTTCAACCTCACCCTCATGAAGCATATCCGATTCTTCAACATCATCAATTTCGCCGGGTAAATCTACATCATCAGCAAGCGAGGATAGACTCTCCATAATCAGCTCAGGCTCATCATCAACTTCTTCAACTGCGACCGTGCGTGCTGAGTCCTGCAGAACCATTTCCGGCTCGTTGAAATCACTAAAATCAGAAAAATCGGAGAAATCATCCAACTCTTCAAGCGCATTAACATCATCCTCGGTTACTTGCTTTAACGCATCATCCGCATCAAATCCGGCATTCATCAACAATCTGTCAATGGCATCTTCGTCATCCTGACGCTCATTTGACGAAGCAAGAAACGAATCGCCTATAGTCTGTTCTAACTCCATAGCTGCCTGAGTTTTTTCCGGTTCGTGGAAATCATCTCCAAAGTCGTCAAAACCTAAAAAGTCATCAAGCTCATCATGTAAGTCGATATCTTTCACGACATCCGCGTCTTTTTTCAGTTCTGATTGTATTAATGCATCATCCGAATCAAAACCGGCATTCATCAGCAATCTATCAATAGTATCTTCATCGTCCTGAAACTCATTCATTGGGGCAAGAGAAGATTCCGCATCGTCCAGCATGGCATCCAAATCAACATCGAGATTATTGCGTTTTTCTTTTGATTTTTTATCAGTCATATTCGGGCTCGGTAATGAGTTGTAAGATAACCACAAAGTTTAAATGCAGCGCTCAGTGTTTATCGACAGAAGAACAATTTTAATCATTCTAATACCAAATAAACTTAATGTTCATCAAGTTTCAGCCATTTAATGCTAAACTTTCAAAAAAACTTCTAAGAAAAAAAATGCAACTAGCTATCACAGCCTTAGGCAACCATCAGATTAAATTTATTGCCGAAATATTACCCGCCGTGCGCGACTGTAAATGTAATATTTTGGAAATAAGATCATCCCGCCTCGCTCAGTCTACTGCGGCATACCTGCTTATTCAGGGCAATTGGAACCAAATTGCCAAGTTTGAAAGTACTCTGGACATTATCCAGAGACGACTGGACATCAAAATCCACACCTTACGGCCTGACCAAAAAGACAAGATCAAAGAGTGCGTTCCCTACTCATTGGAAACAATATCCCTGGATCGCGATAATGTCACAGAATCCATTACTTCCTTTCTATTTGATCGCGAAATAGATATTGAAGAAATAACCGGCAGTTGCTATCAGGCGCCCTATATTCAAACATCAGTATTCTCGACCAAATTTGTAATTTTGATCCCGCCGCAACTTCACCTGTTATCGCTACGCGAGGAGTTCCTGGATTTTTGCGACCAGTTAAATATAGACGCCATTCTTGAACCCATAAAACGATAAACTTGATAATGATAACTCTCGGTAACACTGTACCCGATTTTGAGGCTTCATCTACCGGCGATAAAACGGTAAAACTAAGCGACTACCAAGGTAAATACTTTATTATTTATTTTTACCCCAAAGACAATACGCCCGGTTGCACTCAGGAAGGCCAAATTTTTCGCGATAACATCGACAAATTCACCGCATTCAATGCTGTCATAGTAGGCGTATCCCGTGATACTGTCCGTGTTCACGAAAGCTTTAAATGCAAACAGGAATTCCCTTTTGACCTGCTTTCAGATCCGGATGAAAAGCTGTGCCAACTGTTTGACGTTATCAAAATGAAAAACATGTACGGCAAGCAGGTGCGAGGCATCGAACGCAGCACTTTTCTAATTGACCCTCAAGGCGTACTTGTCCATGAATGGCGCAAAGTAAAAGTTAAAAGCCATTGCGAAGAAGTTCTACAGGCCTTACATGACCTTACAAGCAACTAAACTATGAATATTCAAACATCGCCGGATAAAAAACTGTTTGTCCTGGACACCAACGTGCTGATGCACGATCCAGCATCCATCTTCCGTTTTAAGGAACATGACATTTTTATTCCGATGATTGTTCTGGAAGAACTCGATCATGCAAAAAAAGGCTTAACCGAACTGGCACGCAATGTAAGACAGGTCAGCCGGTTTCTGGATGAATTAATCTGCGACGCCAACCAACAAACCATCAACGATGGCCTACCGTTGTCCAGCATAAAGCATGGACCGGGTATCGATACGGTTGACGGCGGACGCTTATATTTCCAGACCAGCGCCATGACCGCACTGCTGCCTGAAAGTATGCCCGGTAACATTGCCGACAACTCCATACTCAGAATCGTCTTGGCGCTCACCAAAAAACTGCCTGGAACCAACGTTATTCTGGTGTCAAAAGACATCAACATGCGCATCAAGGCAGCGACCTTGGAGTTGCTTGCCGAAGATTATCATAACGACCAGACCCTGGACGATATTGACCTGTTATACAGCGGCGCCATGGTATTGGAAAAAGATTTCTGGGAAGTGCATGGCACCAAAATGGAATCCTGGCAGGAAAAAAACCGCACTTTTTACAGACTGGAAGACCCTATCGTCAGCGAATGGTACCCCAACCAGTATTTGTACATAGAAGACGAAACCAATTTTGAAGCTATCGTCAGGTCTTGCGACGGACAAATCGCAGTATTGGAACTGGCAAAGGATTACCGTGTAAAACATAACAATGTATGGGGCATAACGGCGAAAAATCGGGAGCAGAACTTCGCTCTCAATGTCTTGTTAGATCCCAACATCGATTTTGTTACCTTACTGGGCACGGCGGGCACCGGAAAAACCCTGTTGGCCTTGGCCGCAGGACTTAACTTGACCCTGGAAAACAAAACCTACCAGGAAATCATCATGACCCGTGAAACCGTCCCTGTCGGCGAAGACATAGGCTTTTTGCCCGGTACCGAAGAAGAAAAAATGGCTCCGTGGATGGGCGCGTTAATCGATAACCTTGAACTGCTGGGTCAAAATGCGGAACACGGCGAATGGGAACAAAGCGCAACCAGCAACATCATTATGAACCGGGTCAAAATCAGGTCGCTTAACTTTATGCGCGGACGGACATTCCTCAATCGCTTCCTGATCATTGATGAGGCTCAAAACCTGACTTCAAAACAGATGAAAACACTGATAACACGGGCAGGTCCCGGAACAAAAATCATCTGTATCGGCAACCTGTCGCAGATCGACACCCCTTATTTAACGGCGACAACCTCCGGACTCACTTATGTTGTAGACCGCTTTAAAACCTGGCCGCATGGAGCTCATATTACCTTGCGGCGCGGCGAACGCTCGCGATTAGCCGATTACGCTTCAGATATTTTGTAAATAGTTGTCCATGAGTTGACGAGGACATAGTCCCCGCCACAAAGTCCTTAAAAATCCGTAGTCATACTATCATCGCCAATCCGTGGCCAGGCCGTCAGCACCGCCTTGACAACGGTCGCTAATGGAATTGCCAAAAATACGCCCCAAAAGCCCCACAAACCGCCAAAAAACAAAATGGCGACGATGATTGCGACGGCATGTAAATTAACCGCCTCGGAAAATAACACCGGCACTAATACGACGCCGTCCAGCGCCTGAATAATTGAGTATGCAATAACAACCCACATAAACTCATCGCCGCTTAATCCCCACTGAAAATAAGCAACCCCCAACACCGGGAAGGTAACCAGCGTTGCACCGATATAAGGAATAATGACCTGCAAGCCCATCAAAACAGCCAGCAGCATTGCATAATTCAGGCCCATTGCTGCGTAAGTTACATAACTGACAGCCCAGAGTATAAAAACCTCGGCAAACTTGCCGCGCACATAATTGCCGATCTGTATATCGACCTCTTCCCAAACGCGCACGGTCAAACGTCTGTCCCTGGGCATAAACTGCAAAAACCAGGACACTAGCATCTGTTTGTCTTTTAAAAAGAAAAAGACCATCATCGGTACCAGGAACAGATAGATCATTACACTGACCAGTCCCACAACAGATGCGGCTGAACGCGACAATATATTTTGCCCGTAAGTTAACAATTCCCGCTGCACGGCAAACATCATCTGCTGAATTTTGCTTTCTGAAATAAATTGCGGATACATTTCCGGCAAGCTCATGATTCCGATTTGCGCCCTGTTAAGTATCTCCGGGATATGTTGAACGAGCTCGACGGCCTGTTGGGAAACTATTGGTATTAAATAAAACAATAAAAAACCCAAGCAAGCCATAAACACTGAAAATACCAGATAGATGGCCGGCAGACGCGGCATTTTCATGCTTTCAGCCTTGCTTACCAGACCTTCCAGCAAGTACGCCAACACGATTGACACGAAAACCGGCATTAACAGGTCAGACAATGAATAAATCAGCACAAAACTGACAATCAGAATAATTGCCAACGCGACAGCCTGGGGATTTGGCAAAAAACGCTTAAAGGAGTCTCTTAGAAAACGTCGATTTATAGGTTGGGCTTGAGGTGTCATCGATAACCGGTATTTATTTTTATTTACGCCATTCTACATCCAATAAGGTGCTCGGCAGGAACTATAAAATCAATGGCAGGGTACAGCCAATATTCGGCTCTGTATATCCGATTCTTTTATTCGCCACGAAAGACAAGAAGCTTATGGTTTTATACGTATTTTTGATGTCTTGATGGCGCATCAATCTGCCTACTGATTAGCAAGATGCTTCAGCTAGCGCCAAAAAGCTCGTCATTCTGGCAGGGATGCCGGAATCCAGTCACATGGATGTGAGACTATGGCTTGGCATCAAGCCTAAATCATGCCACAGCGGCATCGGAAAGTTACCATCCCTGGCTCTGGATACTGGCATCCCTGCCAGTATGACGGTGCTAGCTGAAGCAGCTTGCTAATCAAGATCCGCCTTAAATCTTAAACTAAGCCTACTTTTTTGACGACTGCATGGATACAGGAGATGGAGCAATGACCGAGGCGTAATTCAGACAGCTGAAAAGAAAAAACTGCACACCGAAAATGAGATTGGCCATCAACAGGTGTATCGGTTGGGCAACCGGTGGCATGCCCAATCTGTCCAGGCTGATACCTGCAAGAATGGCCATAATTACCAAGGCGGCCAGAGATAATCCAATACGCCGTAACAAGCTTTTTTTATCGACAGACCGAACAATCTTCCAAGCTAACCAAAGATTGGTGAATAAAATAATTGAGGAGAATGATCTGTGTATGTAAAAAATGACCGGAAAATCATCCCGCCAGTATTGGCGCTCGATATAAGCATAATTATGAGCAATAAAATCCACCGCTTCCCTGACTTGGGTCCCCATAGCTACTTGTAACAGGGTCATGATCATTGCCGCGATCAAGACAATTCTAAATTTATCCGGCAGCGGCCGAATATCAATGAGGGCGATAACATCACGTTGCGAACGGGCAATCGTATAAATAAGCAATGCGACTATAAACAAAGCCAGCAACATGTGTAAGGTGATCATCAAGGGCTTGAGATTGCTTGCCACAACCGTAGAACCAAGCCATCCTTGAAAACCGACCAACAAAAACACACTGACCGCCAAGTAAAAAATGGTTTTGTCAGTTTTAAGATAAATACGCGATGACCAAGCCGTCAGCAAAATCAAAAATCCAATCGTCACACCGACCAGGCGATTGGTGTACTCGGTCCATGTTTTTACCGGGTTAAACTGGGTATTTTCATAACCACGCTCTGCATAAATCTGATGATAGTTGGCGGGTAGCTGGGACTCATCAGTAGGCGGCACCCACTGTCCAAAGCAAGTCGGCCAGTCGGGGCAGCCCATGCCTGAGCCGGAAGCCCTTACGATCCCTCCGACCAGGATGACAAAATAAACGGCAAAAATTGTAATGGTGCCCAATCGGCGAAAATGTGCGGCGGCTTCAGTATTAATCATAGTATTAAACATTTTTAGGAGAGCATGCTTCGGGCAATTTCCAATATTTCAGTGTTAGCGGAAAATCCGGGCTTGGTAAGAGGGTAGAACAAATCATTCACCCTTTTCGCAGGGTACAATTTTTCCAGCAATTTAGGCTATCCCTAAGTTCCGGAATATTCCCGGTTAGCGTGCGTAACGTAAGTAAATTGCATTCTCGGGGCATCTTTTGATAAAAATACACGCCAAAATTATAAGGTTAATAAAGTAATTTTATCTTGGTTATGATTTTTTAGCTTCAAATTATCAGCATTGGTATCAACACCATTTTGCAGGATAACCAGCATCTTGCAAGCATCCCGTCCTTTTTGCGCATACAGTACTTTACCTGCACTTTGTTCTGTGCCCGTACTGTCATCAATGATGGTTGAATTAGGCTCAGGAGGCGTTAAGACATCACATTCAGCGAGAAACATTTCCCTTTTGGCCTTACCCAAATAATGAGTCCGGGCAACAATTTCTTGGCCGGTATAACAGCCCTTGGTAAAACTAATGCCGCCTAACTTATCCAGATTAAGCATTTGCGGAATAAACTCTTCCGATGTTTCTGCAGTAAGCCAAGGAATCCCGGAGATTATATCGAGATAGCGCCATTGTGCCGAATCGTCAGCTTGGAAGCCTAGCTTAACCTGTTCTTCCCAAAGCGCCTGAGCGTTATCAGCCTCGGCAATAATCAAGCTGCGGTTTTGAAAATCAACAACGATATTTTCCTGTCTGCTTGTTGCAAAGCTATGTTCCGACACCTCGCCGGATTGCGATGCCTCATCGCATAAGCCGATTAAACATAATTCATCCGAACTATCGGTTAAGCTTACATTTGATCGCAACACGTACATCTGTAGTCTTTTTTTGACTGACGCCAATAATTCTTTGGGTAGAATCATCAAAAAAGCATCGGCGCTTTTAACCAGTAAAAAAGTAGTAATCGCCCTGCCCTTAAGATTGCATAACGCACCGAGACTGCTTTTTATATCGGTTATGTCATTAATATTACAAGTCATTTGACCCTGTAAAAATTTTGCCGCATCAATCCCTGCAACCGTTAAAACACCCAGCTGTGTAATGGGGTAAATGCGTTTATTGCCTTCATGTTCAGGTGATAGAAAAACAACGTTGATATCGTTGTCAAATACTGCATTCTTAGAAAGCAGGAAGTTTTTCCAGTTGGGGTTCATTAGTAAATAAGATAATGGATTTTAAAGTATTTTGATTATATCGCTGTTTGAACAAAGACAAAAAACCTATGTGCTCATTTGTATTGCGTTCAAACACACGTATCATCAACGAAAAAATAAGGAGCGCCCAACTTGTCCAAAAAACACGAACCTTCGTTATTGGTAGAACTTAAGCCATCCCAACGATTAAAGCAGTTACTGATTATTATGCATATGCTGGCATTGGCTTCAAGCATCGCCAATGCTTTACCGATTATCGTCAAATTGGCTCTGCTGACAGGGATTTACATGCATCTTCAGTTTATTATTAAACGCTTAAAAAACGAGCCTTATAAAATCAAACATACTGAAGCATCGGGTTGGGAAGTATCCAGCGGCGATGACTTTAAATCGATCCAAATCCTGAATTCAACAGTCATCACCCTATTCGCGGTATTTTTGCATTTTAACAACCAAGCACATAAGCAGTCCGTGCTGATAGTCAACGATGCATTAAATGAGGATGATTACCGGCGCCTTATCGTTAGACTGAAAACGGCTGATAAAAAATAAGCGCCAACCCTGCTAGACTTTCCGGAAGATTGGAATTGATTTTTCAGAAGAACGCCGCGCCTTAAGTCCCCAAGCCAAAAGATATTCAATCTTGCGATTCCCTGTATTCAGGCGTTTAAAAAGTATTTCAAACAACTTCTTGTAAAACGAATAGCCTTTACTGGGATGACCATCCAGATACTCGCCAAGTCTCTCCCCATTGATTTCCAATAAACAGCCATCGGAAATGGCTATAACGGAAGCGGTTCGTACCGATGACTCATGGAGACACGTATCGCCAAAAAGGTCTCCTTTACCCAAATCGCCGACTCCCGTTTTTATGTTTCGGCGTTCTTCCAGTTCCACATGCACAGACACTCGTAATTGACCGCTCTCAATGAAGAACAGGGACTTGGCCACATCGCCTTCCTTAACGATGGTTTCATTAGCATGAAAATACCAACGCTTCCAAGCAGCCCCTTGAATAAACTTTGGATCATTGATTATTTCTTTAATTAAATTTTCCAAGGTCGCATACCTCTACTACACGCAATTATTTAACAAATAGCCAGTGTAAATTGATAGCTTTCCATCACTCGCACTCCAAGCCATCAACCCGCTGAAAGCCTCTGGGTAATGCCAAACCCCGTTTGGCGCGACTGCCGGAATAATGCTCAATATCCGCGCCTTTAAGCGTCAACTGCCGTTTACCGGCAATGATTTTCAACTGGCTGTTTTCAGGCAGCGCCACGGCCGCGACCACGTAATCCTTTCCAGCGGTCAGGTCAGGCGTCGGAATTTGAATCAACTTATTACCTTTGCCTTTAGCCAGGGCGGGCAACTCGGCCACCGGAAAAATCAACAAGCGGCCTTGTAAAGTCACTACCGCAAGTGAATCGGCTTCACTGCGGATCGGCACGGGTTTTAATACTTTGGCGCCATCAGGCAGCGTGATCAGCAGCTTGCCTGCCTTGTTTTTACTCAATAATTCTTTAAGCTGAACCCGGAAGCCATAACCGAAATGACTGGCCAGCACATACCAATCGTCCGGCTGCCCCGCCAGAAGATGCACAAATAGCGAACCGGCAGGCGGATTAAGCCGTCCGGTCAACGGCTCGCCCTGGCTCCTGGCCGATGGCAGATCATGCGAAGAAGTACTGTAAGCCCGCCCGGTCGAATCGAGGATATAAACCGGCTGCGTCGTCCTGCATTTAACCGCATCCAGAAAGCCGTCGCCGGAACGGTAACTAAGACTGGCAACGTCAATATCATGGCCTTTTGCCGCCCTGATCCAACCTTTGTCCGACAGGATAACGGTTAACGGCTCGTTGGTGATTAACGCCGTTGTATCCAAAGCTTGGGAAGCATCTCTGGCAACAATCGGAGAGCGGCGGTCATCGCCGTATTTTTCTGCATCGCGCTCCAGTTCTTTCCTGATCAGGCGATTGAGCAAGCGCGGCGAACCCAGCGTTTTTTCCAGCGCGGCGCGTTCCAGCTCCAGTTCATCCTGCTCGCCGCGGATCTTCATCTCTTCGAGCTTGGCCAGATGCCTTAATTTTAATTCCAGTATCGCTTCGGCCTGAATATCGGTGATACCGAAGCGCGCCATCAGCACCGGTTTGGGATGGTCTTCACTGCGAATAATGGCAATGACTTCATCGATATTCAGATAGGCAATCAGCAAGCCGTCCAAAATATGCAACCGCGCCAGCACCTTGTCCAACCGGTATTGCAGGCGTTTTCGCACAGTTTCGGTACGAAACGCCAGCCATTCGACCAGTATGTCCCTAAGACCTTTAACCTTGGGCCGCCCGTCCAGGCCGATCATGTTCATGTTGACGCGATAGCTTTTTTCCAGATCGGTCGTCGCAAACAGATGCGACATCACCTCATCCGCATCGATCCGTTTTGAGCGTGGAATCACCAGCAAACGGGTCGGATTTTCATGATCCGATTCATCGCGCAAGTCTTCAATCATCGGCAGCTTTTTCGCCAGCATTTGCGCGGCTATCTGCTCCAGCAATTTAGCGCCGGAAACCTGATGCGGCAGCGCGGTGATGACAATATTGCCGTCTTCCTGCTCGTATTTGGCGCGCATTTTTATCGAGCCGCCGCCGCTGATATACATTTTTTGTATATCCTCAGCCGAGGTGATGATTTCCGCATCGGTCGGGTAATCGGGTCCCTTGATATGGGTAAACAGCATGTCCAGCGTACTGTTCGGATCATCCAATAGCTGGATGCAGGCATGAGCAACTTCCCGCAGATTATGCGGCGGTATATCGGTCGCCATGCCGACCGCAATGCCCATGGTGCCGTTCAGCAAGATATTCGGCAGTCGCGCAGGCAGCAATACCGGCTCTTTCAAGGTGGCGTCAAAATTATCCGACCATTCAACCGTACCCTGCCCCAATTCGCTTAACAAGGTTTGCGCATAAGCGGTCAAGCGGGATTCAGTGTAACGCATCGCGGCAAAGGACTTGGGATCGTCCGGCGACCCCCAATTGCCCTGCCCGTCAACCAACGGATAGCGATAGGAAAAGTCCTGCGCCATCAATACCATCGCTTCATAGCAGGCGGAATCGCCGTGCGGATGATATTTACCCAACACATCGCCGACTGTTCTGGCCGATTTTTTAAACTTGGCCGTCGCTGTCAAACCCAGCTCGGACATGGCATAAACAATGCGCCGTTGCACCGGTTTTAAGCCATCGGCGATATGCGGCAAAGCCCGGTCCAAAATCACATACATGGAATAATCCAAATAGGCTTTTTCAGCAAAATCCTTTAACGGCAGTTGTTCAAAATTTCCCTGCATAATCATAAATTACAGCTCATCCTTTAATAACTCCACATGCATGGCACGATTTTTCTCCAGGCTTTCCTGGCGTATTTTTTTGCGCATTTCTGCCGCTTCGTAAAGTTTTATTTCCACATCATTATCCAGTTGTAATCTCGGAACTTCCACAGTTTGTCCGTGTTCATCCATCGCTACCATCGTAAAATAGCAGGACGTCGTATGCCTTTTTTCATCGGTTCTTAAATCCTCGGCAAACACCTTGACCCCGATTTCCATTGATGAATGGCCGACATAATTGACATGCGCATAAAAGGTGACCAGCTCACCGACATTGACCTGTTGCTTAAAGAACACCTGATCGAGCGCCGCGGTCACCACGTATTTTTTACAATATTTTGCCGCACAGGCATAAGCCACCTGATCCAGCAATTTCAATAAAGAGCCTCCGTGAACGTTGCCGGAAAAATTAGCCATGTCCGGCGTCATCAATACCGTCATCGTTAGGGATTTTTCTTGTTTGGTCATTAAACTCTCAGTCCATAGGATGGATACGACTGCAAGGATGCAGGAGGTAGCGCAACGCATACAGTCGTACCCATCCGCTTACTCATTTTTCAATTATTTCCTGATTATTATTGTCATAACGATAATTAATAATTTCTCCATTAATTAAAAGTTTAACTGCTGTTTCTATGGTATGTAAGGGCACTATAAACCATTCTCGCGGGGTATGAAACATCAGGGCACGAGACTTTCCCGACGCAGGCGGCGCTTTTAGCAATAGGTATTACGCATTCCGTTCAGCATAAGCGCAGGCTTGCATCTCGCGCATTCCCATAGGGTTGGTAGATGTGCTTTGGCCTGTTTGTGCATAGGTAACATCGACAAGATTGGGCATTATTATTTATCCTTTGCCGGTGACTTCTTGTATTAGCGATATATCTTTACGCAATAATTCGTTAATTAATGATTGCAGATTAACGCCTTTCATTTTTGCCTTCTCCGCAAACCAGCTTTCAACATCCTGATCCAAATAAACCGGGATATTTAATTGCGCATCAGGGCGATAAAAGCGCCCGCGTTCGGCATTGGAAAAATCATATTCGTCTTTCATTATGAGCCCTCATAGTGTTTTTGTTCATGTCGTGTCGCAGGTCTTGCAGAAATAATGCGTATAGTGACTTGGTCTTGGTGATAGGTCATAAAAGTATGCACCACTAAACGTAATTGATGAACTCGGGTATTGCCCAAGGTAATCCATCGCGCTTCCAATTCACTCTGTTTATCAGGCATAGATAATTGTAAAGGATCAAGAAATATTTCAGCCGCTTCCTCAAAACTGACGCCATGTTTTTGTAAATTGGTTTTAGCTTTAACCGGGTCCCATTCAAAATGATACTGCATGGCTTATTTATCCTCTGCCTGGATCATATCACTCGGCGCAATACGCGACAAAGCTGCTATTGCGCCCTACGGAACTTGGTTACAACTCATCGCCAGAAAGCACTTCACGCTCTGGAACTTTAGCCAACAAGCGTTGAAAAGCCTGTTTATCAGCCCGTTGCGCACGTTGCTGCAAATAATCTTCCGTTGCTATAGCCGAGACCTTTTCGGCAACCGCACTGGAGATAAACTGGTTAATGGACACCCCTTCTTGCTGGGCGAGCTCTTTAATATGCCGATGAACAGAATCCGGTAAACGCAGGCTTAATGCACTCATTACAAACGCTCCAATAAAGTTTTAGGAACAATGGCTTCAACACCAAATTTATCAATACCAACAAAATCTTTTAAATTATGGGTGACGATGGTTTTAACCTTTGCAGTCACCGCCAATTCCAGCACCAAATCATCCTTGGCATCAGGCAAACAAGGCCTCCATAAAAAATACACTTTCTGAAATCGACTAAAAGCACAGAAGCTATCTAAAACAACATTGATGTCCTCATCCAGCAAGTTCAACTCCGTTTGATTACGTTTGAGGACATCTTCATATTCAAATAATAAAGGCGTCGATAACGCCAACTGAATACGTCCCGCAGAAAGATGCTCCAATATTTTAAAGGATGCGCCGCTTGCCGAATATAACCCGGAAAACAGGATATTGGTATCCATGATAATTTCACTCATACCATATACAGTATCATATAAAATATTATTGCAGCAATTGGCTGTTTTTAAGGTGTAAAGGGGTGTTTATCTCATGGCTGTTTAATTCAATGGTTACTGTTGCCACAGGACAGTTTCATCTACGGTGGCATGAATGCCGGATTCGTTCATTTTGGACCAACGTAGCCAAAAGTCGGGCACTTAGGCTAAATCGCCCCACATAGATGCAGTTATTCGTGACCTTATGGCTTAAGGATGCGTAAGGGTAGAACGGATTTACTGATGATGTGTTGATTCTGAAGCCTCACAACGCTTTTAAGTTGTTGTTTTTTGACAGCATTGATGCTATCAAAAAGTTGCAGGAAATTTATGATGCGACTAGCATAGCAATAGCCAGCTTCAAATATGTGGTGGTATTTCATTTTCTTTCAATCAGTTACCGGGAGATTATCATGTCAAACCAAGACGACCATTCCGACAAAAACGACCAACCCCAGTCCTCAACGGATTCAGACGATCCTGTAGAAAATGTTGTGGGGAATTTTAAGACATTTTTAATATCCATCGGCGGTGTAGCGCTGATTTTAGCCATACTTGTATTACTACCGATGTTGCTTACCTATTTATCTGAGGGAGATTATCGCCCTGTAGGAGAGCCTCATCCAGGCCTAAGCAGTCAAAGTGACTATAAGTGAAACCTGATAAATAGGGAATAGTTGTAAACGGTGGGCAGAAAAACCTGCCCACCCTATCTGCTCTGTTTAATCGCCCAAGCCACATCGGCTGCCTGCCGGTTTTCCTTGACATCATGAACCCGAAACATCTGTACCCCCGCCATCACCCCTAAAGCCGTGGTCACTGCAGTGGCTGTAACCAGTTCCGAGGGTTCGGTTACATCGCAAATCGTACCCATAAAACGCTTGCGACTGGTGCCTAACAGCACAGGAAAACCGGTCGCCACCAACGCATCAAGATGCGCCAGCAAATCAAGATTATCCTGCTTGCGTTTACCGAAACCTATGCCCGGATCGATCGCAATAGCTTCTTTTTTAATGCCCGCCTTTAATGCTGCCTCAATGCTTTCATTCAAGACATCAAGCACTTCCTGCACCACATTTTCATAATGCGGATTGTCCTGCATGGTTTTTGGCATCCCTTGGCTGTGCATCAAAATTATCGGCACACCGGTTTGGGCAGCCAGCGTCAGGATAGCCGCATCCTCCCTGCCCCCGGAAACATCGTTGATAATATCGGCTCCGGCATCCAGCGCCGCTTTGGCGACCTCGCTTAAGGTCGTGTCGATACTGATTAAAATATCGCTCGCCAATTGCTGCCTGATGGCTTCAATCACCGGAACGACCCGCTGAATCTGTTCCTTAGCCGTAACCGGATCAGATCCGGGACGGGTTGATTCTCCGCCTATATCGATAATATCCATGCCTTCGGACAACATCAGCTCAACCTGTTGCAAAGCCGCATTGAGACCTGAGAATTTACCGCCATCGGAAAAACTGTCCGGCGTCACATTTAAAATCCCCATAATCAGTGGTTTGGTGTGTGTGCAGCAAGATAATTGGGAACTGGCGCGACTGAACATTTCGTAACCTCTGATTAATAACAGGTGCATCTACAAAAGCTTAAAAGAATATCACCACGAAGACACGAAGGAATAAATCTTCGTGTCTCGGCAATTGCTCCTGCATTGCTCTACCTCCTGTATCCATACAGTCGTTCGTGGTGAATAAAAGATTCTTAAATCATGCAACCATCGTGGGTTACAACATTTTCTAAAAGCCCAGCGTGCGAAATCGGCGTATTGATTGATGTATAATACCCAAATGTTTTCGACTCTGATTGAATTTAATGGATAAGCCACGATTAGCCTGGGCCATTACCGGCTCCGGTCATTATATAGAAGAATGCCTGGACTTCCTGCTGACGCTGGATAATGTTGACCTGTATTTAAGCCAGGCCGGACAAGAAGTGTTGCTTATGTACGGCATCAACCTCGACGACATCCGCAAAAAAATGTCGGTATACCGCGACAAAACCGCTTCAGCGCCGCCGGTCGGGCATTTTTACAAGGGCTATTACCATACCTTTGTCATGGCGCCGACCACGTCCAATACGGTTGCCAAATGCGTGCTGGGCATTGCCGACTCGCTGGTCACAAATCTTTATTCCCAGGCCGGGAAATGCAAGGTTCCGAGCATTGTTTACCCTTGCGATATAGCCCCGGAAATGGAAACCACTGCGCCGGGCGGCAAAGTCATGGTTTATCCGCGTAAAATCGACCTGGAAGGCACCGCCAAATTACGCACTTTTGAATATACGAGCGTCGTTGAAAGTGTGGATGAATTGATTATTACAGTTAAAGAACGGCTTAAATCGTTAACATGAGCGAACATATCCTTTTTCTTACCGGCAGACTGGCAGAAAAACAGTTGCATAATATCCTGCAAAAAATGCAGCCCGAATTCACTTATACCGTGCATCAGCTGGGTCTCAAAGTCGCGGCATTAATGACCGCAGACATGATCGGCCGCCGCTTGACCGACACCTTCGGCGCGGATCGCATACTGGTGCCCGGACGCTGCCGAGGCGATCTGGAAGCTTTGTCCAAAGACTTGGGCCTGCCGATTGAACGCGGCCCGGACGAACTTAAAGATTTGCCGATGTTTTTCGGTCAAGCCGCGCACAAGATTGATTTAAGCCGCTACAGCGTCAAAATCTTTGCCGAAATCGTCGATGCGCCCAATGTCAGCGTTGAAGAGGTGGTCAAACGCGCCTACTACTACAAACGAAACGGCGCGGATGTGATCGACATAGGCTGTCTGCCGAGCACCGATTTTCCGCACATGGAAGACATCATCCGCACCTTGAAGCAGGAAGGTTTCACCGTCAGCATCGATTCGCTGGAAGCGGACGATTTGCTCAGGGGCGGCAAGGCGGGCGCCGATTACATGCTCAGCCTGCACGAAAGCACCTTGTGGGTTGCCGATGAAGTCGCCGCAACACCTATCCTGATCCCGGAAAAACATGAAGATTTGGCTTCGCTTGATAGGGCCATCAACATCATGCAGGCAAAAAACCGCGATTTTATCGTCGACCCGATTTTAGATCCGCTGCATTTTGGCTTCACACAATCCATCGTGCGTTATCATGAAGTCAGAAAGAATCATCCCGATATTGAAATGATGCTGGGAGTCGGCAACATCACCGAACTGACCCACGCCGACACGCTGGGTATGAATGCCTTGCTGCTGGGCATCTGCTCGGAACTTAACATCAACAGTATTTTGGCAACCGAAGTCAGCAAACATGCCTGCCGTGCGGTCAAAGAAGCGGATCTGGCGCGCCGCATCATGTTTGCGGCCAAAGAGCATGGCATGCTGCCCAAGCATATCGATCCGGGTTTAATGGCTTTGCATGAGACTTCACCCTTTCCTTATAATTTGGAAGAAATCAAGGAACTGGCCGGGCAAATCAAAGACCCCAGTTTTCGGGTTCAAATCAGTGCCGAAGGCGTGCATATTTTTAACCGTGACGGCATGCACAGCGCCACCGACCCGTTCGACCTGTTTCCAAAGCTGCATGTTGAATCCGATGGCGGCCATGCTTTTTATCTGGGCGTTGAATTGGCGCGCGCTGAAATAGCCTGGCAATTGGGCAAACGCTATACCCAGGATCAAGCATTGCAATGGGGCTGTGCAACCGATAGCACAGAACCCACCGTTGACCTGCATACCTTTAAACCGGCCGGAACCACTTTCGCCGCGCCCGCTCCCGGCGGGCCTGCGGCATACACACCATCCCTGGCGATAAAAAAACACTAATGATTACATCCTTTCATTACCCACAGGCGGAACCAACTGCTGCTAAACAGGTGATTAAAAGCTTTTTATTCACCACGAAGACACGAAGACACGAAGAAATAAAACTTCGTGTTCTTCGTGTCTTCGTGGTGATACTTTTTTAATCATTTTTTGATTTACCTGGTTTAATAAGAAATTACTAATGATTCAAGAAACCATCGTCATCACTCAAAACAGCTCGGGCGTGGCGCATATTGCGCCTATGGGCATACACATACCCTATGAATCGCAAGACGAATTTATCATCCTGCCGTTCCGCCCATCAACCACGCTCAATAACTTGCTGGAAAGCAAAACCGCAGTCATTAATTATTGCGATGATGTGCGGGTTTTTGCCGGCTGCCTGACCGGACGGCGCGACTGGCCGCTAAAACCGGTAGAAAAAATCAACGGTCAAGTACTCAGCTGCGCGTTGGCCCATACCGAAGTCGAACTGGTTCGCGTTGAAGACGACGAGACCCGGCCCAAGTTATTCTGCAAAGCCGTACACACCGCCAATCATGCGCCCTTTAAAGGCTTTAACCGCGCCCAATATTCGGTGCTCGAAGCGGCGATTTTAATCAGCCGGTTAAACATGATTCCGCTGGAAAAAATACAAGCCGAAATCGACTATCTGCGCATCGGCCTGGAGAAAACAGCCGGAGACCGGGAACTGGAAGCCTGGGGTTGGTTGATGACCGTCATTGAAAACTTTATCGCCAAGGATGGTGTGTATGCCGAGAACCTGCCGGGAGCAGGTTCGGCAAAAGCCGGGATCAACTCATGACCGGAATGCTTGCCAGCGTTAACAGCGTAGAAGAAGCCTTGCAGGCGTTGACTGCGAATGTCGATATTATCGACCTGAAACAACCGGCTTTAGGCGCTTTGGGCGCGCTGGAAATTGATCTTGTCAAAAACATTGTTAATGCAATTGGCGGCCGTTGTCCCGTCAGCGCAACCGTTGGCGACCTGCCCATGGAGCCGGAGATTGTTTACTCGGCAGTTAAAGCCATGGCCGAAACCGGCGTCGATTATATAAAAATCGGCTTTTTTCCCGGTGGCGACTGGCAAGGAACCCTAGAAAAATTAGCCGCCTTGGCACAACAAAATCTTGCCTTGATTGCGGTATTATTTGCCGATACCCCCCCTGATTTTGCCGTCATAGATTTACTAAAAAATGCCGGTTTCGAAGGTGTAATGCTCGACACCATGAACAAAAGTAACGGCTCCTTGACTCAGGTCATGACAAAGACCGATATAGCGCAATTTGTCAGGCTGGCAAAAGATCGCTCTATGCTCTGCGGACTGGCCGGTTCGCTCAGACTGGACGACATAGACGAACTGATGCCTTATCAGCCTGATTACCTGGGCTTTAGAGGCGCATTATGTCTGGATCACAACAGAACAGCGCAATTGAGTAAGTCATCAATTATGCGGATAAAACAGGCTATAGAACACCATCAGAACCTGCTCCAGTCAGAAAATGCTGAAAACCGCATTTTGATTGCCGATGACAGCGAAATAAATCGATTGATACTGGCCAACATGCTTGAACTGAACGGCTACACCGTTGACGCAGCCGTTGACGGTGCGGAAGCCCTGCAATTCATCAGCAAAAATCACTATAAATTCGCGCTTATCGATCTCAGCATGCCGGTCATGTCGGGACTGGAGATGGTGAGAATCCTGAGAAAACAGCATAACCCCTTAAAAACTGCCGCTATCAGCACTTTTGCTGTCGACAATCAAAAAACCGGAGCGCTGGATGCCGGATTTGATTACTGCTTAACCCGACCGGTTGATGAAGAACAATTGATGGCGCTGCTAAATCTGCATTAGACGATATTTAACTTCGTTTTCACTCAAAATACCGCCAACTCCCCTTATCGCTCAAAGCTATGCAAACCAAAAACCCTTACTCGAACTCTCCGGATAAGGGTTTAGTTTGCAGATTCTTTTAAAGTGGATGGCCTGACGGCGCATCCACCTTTTGCTTAGTGATTAGACGCGTAGAGCTGTTTTATTTCTTTATACCGGTTTAAAGCATCCGTTAAGGACTCTTTAGCCGATTGCGGCTCATTGCTCTGAAGAGCCGAACGCGCTTGCTTTAACACGTTGCTGGCTTGATTGCGTTTCAGGTCAAGTACGTTATTGGCAATATCTTTTTGCAATTGACGGGCATCGGTAACCAGGTCTATGACCGCTTCGTTGTTCGCGCCATTGTCCAGCGCCGTCTTGGCCTCTTCCACTTTCGCCAGCGTATTGTCGATAGCTGCTTTAACGTCTTCATACGACGGATTCGCTATCGCAAAAGCGCTTGATGTCATTGCAGCCATAACAACAGTAGCCAGGATTTTTTTGAATGTGTTCATGGGGTAAACCTCGTAGTTGATAAATAAAGTATTTCTACGTAACGATTAATGAGCTTTGGGGTAAGAAAGATTCAAGTTCATCGCTAGGTATGGGTATAGTCTAGCAGGACTTTGTCCTGATTAGTACTATTATTTGTTCTAATGAGAACTATTTTTTTACCGCCATGCTTTTTACGAAAAAAGCCCTACCCGTACTTGTAAAAACAAGTGTTATTTATCAAGGTATTATTTCTATATTGCTGCAAGATTGCTTGGCTATTACTTCCGCTCGACGAAGCCTCATGGTCGGCAAGTCTTACCGAAACCACCCAAAATCACCCCATGTATGAACCAATAGCGTTGTTATTTGTTAAAGCCTGTGGGGCTGATGTGTAGCCGTTCATTCGTTGACGGCCATTTCCGACGATTGATCGGAGCGTTGGCAATATTCCAATAACGCAGCAAGCGTTTTTAATCATTAAAAATCTTGAGGTTAATTTTAGTTAGGGTTATCATCTGGTACTAATTAAAACAATTACCATCAAAAATATGAATTCCACTTCAACCTTTCCAACGGTACTGCGCGAACTATTAAGAACACATCAAGCTTTTTTGGCCTATGCGGCGAGTCATGTTCACACGCTAGATCTGACGCTGCCGCAATACGATATTATTATCACCTTAGGCGACACGCCCGGCATGACCTTCAAGAAGCTGGGCGAGAAGACATTAATTACCAAAGGAACCTTAACCGGCGTAATTAGCCGTCTGGAGGATAAAGGACTGGTGCAACGGGTGGCTTCGGAAACGGACGGCCGCAGTCAGATTGTGCAGCTGACAGCGGCGGGTGAGGATGTGTACAAACGTACTTTTCCCGAGCATCTGGTATTCATTAACCGGATATTTGATGATTATTCCCCGGAGGATATAGTCAACCTTGGAGACACTCTGCGGCGGTTACACGATGCTGTAACCGCATTGCGTAGCAGCGGGAGCGGAACGCCCACTGATGAAACCGCTGAATAGACCGGGATCATCAACCCATCATTCAATTCCCCTGCCCCATTGACCTGCATAAAACTGTTCAATCAATGCGGCGCGGGAACGTGCGCCTAATTCAGCTTCCTTAAAATCGTCGTCAAGCACACCCACATCAGTTTGATAGCCGACGGCCATCATTGCCATCGGCTTGCAATCGCCCGGAAGATTAAAAACCTCGCGGGCTTTTTCGGCATCAAAGCCGCCCATTTGATGCACGATCAATCCCATTGCAGTCGCCTGCAAGCATAAGCTGAGGCTGGCGGCGCCGGTGTCATACATCGACCAGCGATTAGGCTGGCCGTTATGACTGAAATTATCCATAGCGACGGCCAATATCAGAACAGGCGCGTTCTTGGCCCAGCGCCTGTTTTTTTCAGCCAGTGTTGCAAACGCATGTTGCCAGCCGGTTTCATCGGTGGCTCTATCGCAGACCACATAACGCCACGGCTGGCCGTTAAAACAGGACGGCGCCCAGCGCGCAGCTTCCAGCAGCGCCAGCAAATCATCATGACTCACCGGCTTGCCAGGATCAAACGCTCTCGGGCTCCAACGATTCTGGATAATATCGTGAAGTTTTACTCGGGTTGGTGCCGGTTTTTGCTGCATATTCACATCCTTTATTTGATTAGATAAAAACTTATTTACAGCGTCAACACGCCGTCACGGTAATCACGAAACGCCTGTTCAATTTCTTCGCTGCTGTTCATCACAAACGGGCCGGACTGCACAACCGGCTCGTTCAACGGCAGCGCGGCTAATACCAGAAATTGCGCCGACCGGTCTTGCGTTGCCAGTTGTATGTTCTCGCCGTTAATTAACTGCCCCAGCTGCCCGGCTATTAATAGCCGGTCCGATGCGCCGACAGCCAGCTCGCCTTTGTAAACATAGACCAAAACCGTATGCTGTGCAGCTACCGGTATATCGAGCTGTTGCTGCGGGCTTAACAATACATCGAAATACAACGGCTGTGTCGTTACGCCTGTTACCGGGCCGGATATTTTTTGGGTTTCGGTCGCATATTCACCGGCGATAACCTTGATGTAGCCGCCATTAGGCAATGCAACGCGAGGGATTTTTTCGGCGGCAAATTCCTGATAATGCGGCGCTTTCATTTTTTCTTTAGCGGGCAGGTTAATCCATAACTGAAAGCCGTGTAACAAACCATTTTCCTGTTCCGGCATTTCCGAATGAATAATGCCGTGTGCGGCGGTCATCCATTGCACATCGCCCGCCCGCAAATGCCCTTCATTACCCAGATGATCGCGGTGCAACATGGCGCCTTCCAGCATATAGGTCACGGTTTCAAAACCGCGATGCGGATGATCGGGAAAACCGCCGATGTAATCGACCGCTTCATCCGAGCCAAACTCATCCAATAAAATAAAAGGATCGAAGCTGTTTTTTTGCCGCTGACTGACAACACGTTTCAGTTTAACACCAGCCCCATCCGAAGTATTTTGCCCGCTTATTACAGCCGCAAGTTGACGTGCTTGCTTATTCATCTTTACTCTCCAATAGTTTTGTCTCGATCAGAGCATCAAGCGAGTACTGCCCACCGCCGATAACTATCAGTGCCGTGGTTGCCGATAATAAAGCCAGCGCATATTCAATACCATGCGTATCCAGAAAAAAGCCGTGTCCCCAATGCACCCAAAACAATGCAACCAGCATTGTTATCGCATTAATCATCGCCGCCGGACGCGTCAGCAAGCCCAGAATCAACGCGACACCGCCAAAAAACTCAGCGCTGCCCGCCAATAACGCCATCGCAAATCCCGGATTCAAACCTACCGATGCCATCCATTGCCCGGTTCCGTCCAATCCGTAACCGCCAAACCAGGCGAATAATTTTTGGCTGCCATGCGCCGCCAGGATTAAACCGATAGGAACGCGCAGTATGACGGCTTCCAAACCCGCGTCGGAAACCAGTGTTTTATTAATTAAGTTTTTCATAATGACCTCATAAATGTTTAATAAATTGAAACTTCAAGTTCATTATAGGTTTGCCTTAAAGAATAAAAAGCGATAGATTTTGCTTAATAGGTTCAAAATATTTGAACAATAAACATAAACAGAAAACATGAAATATCCTATCACCCTCGATGCGCTGGAAGTTCTGGATGCAATCGACCGAAAAGGCAGTTTTGCCGCCGCGGCTAATGAACTGTTCCGGGTTCCTTCGGCAATCTCTTATGCCGTACAGAAACTGGAACAGGATTTGGATGTGGTCCTGTTCCGCAAGGAAGGCAGAAAAGCCGTCTTAACGCCGGCCGGAAAAGTATTGCTTGAACAAGGCAGGGAGATTCTGCAGGCAACGGAACGCCTGGCTATGGCCACCAAAAAGACCCATAGCGGCTGGGAGCCTGTTTTCAATATCGCGATAGATTCAATTTTGGATTTTGATTTCATCTATCCGTTAATAGCCAGGTTTTACGAGGTGCTGCCTGATATTGAAATCAATATTTATGAGGAAGTATTAGGCGGCGCGCAAGAAGCCATAACCAGCAACCGAGCTGACTTGGTCATAGGCGCAGGCACTGAACCGACACCGAACCAGGGCATTAAATATCAAAAAATCCGGCAGATTGAATGGATTTTTACCGTTGCTCCAGGCCATCAGCTGACCCAAGCAGCGCTGCCGCTATCCCGGCAGCTTATTGAGCAGCACCGTTTTATCGTAGTCAGGGATTCATCCAGAAACCAAGCGCCACAAAGCCATCGGGTATTCAGCAAACGTCCGCTATTAAGCGTGCCGTCGGTGGCAGAAAAAATTAATGCACTGCGCTCGGGTTTAGGCATCGGTTTTTTACCCGCCCACCGGATTCAGCATCTGCTTGAACAAGGGCTGCTGATTGCACTGCCGGTAGAAAACGCGATACCGATGGAGACTTGCCACATGGCCTGGAAAACAACCAATAAAGGCAAAGTCTTGTGCTGGTTTATCGAGCAGTTATCCCGGCATGATTTCATTTAAACAGTCGATCAAAAGTCTCTTAATATTTTTACTCACCACGAACGGCTGCATGAACGGATCTTCATGCCTTCGTGGTGAATTAATTAACTACTTCCCCTGCTTTTTTGACTGCCTGTTCCCTTCAATAATCTTCTGAATCAACGCATCGGCACCGTCCAGCTGATGATCGTAAACTTCGGTTTTATACGCCGCAGCGGGCGTCGTGGTTAAAGGTTCCAGAACCGGTCGGCCGGTGCTGCCTGTATCGATACGCACCACCGCTGACAGTCCGGGACGCAACGGATTGAGCTTTAGTTCCTCGGCACGCAAGCCAATCCTGACCGGCACCCGCTCGACGATGTGAATATAGTTGCCGGTGGCGTTATCCGGCGGCAACAGGCCGAACACGCTGCCGGTACCGGCAGCCAATCCCTGCACTTCGCCATGATAAACCACGTCGGAACCGTACAGGTCGACAGTAATTTCGACCCGTTGGCCGGGTTGCACTTCAGCCAGCTCGTTTTCCAGAAAATTGGCTTCTACCCATAAATAATCCAGCGGCACGATTGCCAGCAGCGGCGTTTCCGGGCGAACCTGTTCACCGGGCTGGATAGTGCGTTTGGCGACGAAACCCGACACCGGCGCGACAATCTGCTGTCTGGCATTATCCAGATAAGCCTGTTTCAGCGCGGCGACCGCCTGTAACACCTTCGGGTTATCGGCCGGACTGGTGTTCTGGATCAAAGCCTCGGCGCCGCCCAATTCGGCGCGAACCTGACGAACGTCGGCCTCCTGCTCGCGAACCTGAAACTCGCTGTCCTCAATCTGCTGTGCCGATACCGCCCCATCGCCCGCCACACTGCGATAACGAACCAAATCGCGTTGACTGCGATTCAGGATTGCCTCCTTGGCAGCCAGTTTATGGCGCAGTATGTCGGCCTGACTGAATACTGTTTCGATCTGTCGCACGCTATCCGCCAGATTGGCTTCGGCCCGCTCCAGCGCCACCTGCGCCTGCAATCCGTCCAGACGCACCAGCACATCGCCCTGCTTCACGTACTGGGTATTATCGACCCGCACATCCACTACCGTGCCGCTGGTTTGCGCCTTGAGCGGAGCCACGTTGCCGGTGATATAGGCATCGTTGGTAACCACGAAACGGCTGGCAAAATTCCACCAATAAAACAGATAAATCAGCCCGGCCAGCAACGCGATCGCAGTCACCAGCAACAGCCGGAACCCGCGGTGCTGCCGGCGCTGATGAAAGCCAAGGTGACGCTGGGGTTTGGTTTGGGTATTAGTCATCGTTGCCTACCTTATTGGGCAATACTGTTGATTTGCTCTCGTTCCCACGCGGCGCGTGGGAACGAGGAAAAATCCGAAATGACGCTGGGATTTGGTTTGTATATCAGTCATTGTGTCCTACCTTGCTCGACACTCTCATCGTTGTATTTTCATACCCGCCGCCCAACGCTTCAATCAGGCCGACCGCAGCCAGCAGATGGGCGCTATGCAATTCGCTGGCGGTCAGGCGCTGCTGAATCAACCCCGCTTCTGCGTCGATAATGCCGTCACGAGTACTAAGCCCAGCCCGGTAACGTTTTCCGGCCAGCGTTGATGCGGCTCCTGCGGCTTGCAGCGCACGTTCCTGGGCGGCATCATGTTCCAGCGTAAGCCTCCATTCGGCCAGACTGTCGGCGACCTGCTGCACCGCAGCCAGTAACGTCCCGTTGTAGCTTTCGGCGGCGGCATCGTAAACCGCCTGCTGATTCTTCAATTCCGCCTCCAGCCGCCCGCCTTCAAAAATCGGCAGGGTAATGGTCGGTCCCATTCCATAAGCCACACTGGCACCCTGAGACAGGAACAAATCCTTCAGATTGAGGCTACGCAAACCGGCAAAACCGACCAAATTAATGTCCGGATAAAAACGGGTCTTCGCCACTTTAACCGACTGCGCGGCCGACTCCACCTGCCACAGTGCCGCCGCCACGTCCGGTCGATGCGCCAGCAGTCCCAGCGATATCGCTTCCGGCTGCGGCAAATGTCCGGCAACCTCGGTCGCCTCAACATGAATATTTCTCCCCCAATCCGACCCCTGCCCGACCAGTGCCGCCAGCTTGTTACGCAACACTTGCGCCTGGCTGCGCACGCTGGCTTCGCGCTGCCTCGCCGCTTCCAGCTGCTGTTTGCCGACGTAAACCAAATCCTGACTGGTCAGTCCGTGTTGCCCGCGCAGCTCGGCCAACTGCACTTTTTCTTCCGCTTTTTCGCTCAGGGTATGGGCAAGCTCGATGTCTTCTTCGGCCGAACACAGCCGGATGTAACTACGAGCGATGGCGGTGCTCAACACTAGTCGCGCCATCGCTAACTCCGAAGCTTGAGCCCGTTCCTTACCCAATGCCGCCTCCAGTGCTGCCTTATCCTTGCCCCACAGATCGAGATGATAGCGAAATACTACCGGGTCAATGTACGCGCCGGTAAAAGTCTGGCCGCCGGCAGGTCCGTAAAAATCGGTTGCGGAAAAGCGGCGATGATGAAATTCGGCGCTGGCACTGATACTGGGCAGCATCTCGGCGGCCTGATAATCGGCTACTGCTTCAGCCTGAGTCAATCGCGCCGCTGCGGCGTGCAGGCTTGGGCTGTCTTTCAGCGCGGTTTCTATTACCCGGTTCAGTTCGACGTTATGAAAATCATGCCACCACTGCGCCTTCGGCCATTCCCGGACGATTTTTTCGGCTTGGGCATTACCGCTCAGTGTTTGACTTAAGTTAGGCATTTCCAGTAGTTTGGCTCGCGTTCCGTCTTCAGGCATTAATGCGCAGCCATTCAGCAGCGACAGGCCCGCTGCCAGCACGGTTGTTTTATTGAACCGGAACATGACTACGACTCCTCCATCAGATTTTCCAAAACGGCGTGCCGTTGGTCTTCCTTAACCGTAACCGACGCTTTAGGCCCGACCGGATCGGCAATCCAGACCACCGCCGCCAAGCCCAAAAACAACCAGGCCGCCAGCTGGAAAGTGTCGTCCAGACCTAGAACCGCAGCATGTTGACCCGCCACTGCCGCCAGCTTGGCGGTAGCCAATTGACCATACAGACCGGCGGCATGCAAGCGGGCGAAAATATCGCCAGCCCAGCCGTCGTGCAACGAAAAACTTTCGGTCAATCGGCTTTGATGGAAGGCAGCACGCCGCTCCCAAAATATCCCTAATAACGGCGAAGCGACACTGCCGCCCAACACCCGCAGCATGCCGCCCAATTCCACCGCCTGGGTTTGCCGTCTCGGCGTCAGACCGGAAAGAAACAGCGTGGTCAACGGCACGAACAAGGCACCCAGACAAAAACCCTCCAACACCTGCGACCACAACGGCTGGGTAAACCAACCGCCGCGCCCGAAAAAGTCGTAGCGACTGATCCAGCCGCAATACACCGCAAACAGCAGCATGTTTAAACTGACCAGCACGCGGGCATCAAAACGATGCACAACCCGATGCATCACACTGGCCATCGGCTTGGCCAGAAACACCAGCGGCAACAACACGCTACCGGCCAGAAACGAGGTATAACCGGCCACCACCTGCAAACGCACCAACAGCACCGACAACAGGCCGTACATCAACATGAAGCTGACGCTGAGCATGATGCTGCCGATCGCGAAGTTGCGCCGCGCGAACAGCCGCAAATCCAGCAACGGCGAACGCTCCGCCAGTTCCCAGACGATGAAATAGGCCAGCATCAGAAAACCGACAATCGCTACGACAATCAACCGGCTCGAGTTGAACCAGTCCGCATCCTGGCCTTGATTCAGCACAGTCTGCAAACAAACCAGTGCGGCGGCCAGCAACAAAAAGCCCACGCCATCGAACGGCATTTTCCGTTGCTGGGATTGCCTATCGAACAACAAAGCCCAAACCAACGCCGCCGCCAGCAACGGTAAAGGCACGTTCAGGTAGAACAGCCAGCGCCAGCCCAAATGATCGGCAATCAAGCCGCCGGCGGCAGGACCCAACGTAAACGGACTCAGCGCGGCGATGCTCCACAACGACACTGCAAAGGATTTGGATGACTCCGGGTATTCGCGCATCAGCAGGGTTTGCGATAGCGGAATAGTCAAGCCGCCGAAAAATCCCTGCAACGCCCGGCCCGACAAAAACCAGAACAAATCGCCGGTTACTGCACATAATAGCGAAGCCAGCATCATCGCGATCATGGACCACAGATACAGCCGGACTTCGCCAACAGTCGCTGCCAACCAGGAACTGACCGGCAACGACAAGGCCAGACTAATGAAATAGTAGGTCTGCATCCAGCTGGCGTGACTGGGGCTTACTCCCAGATCGCCGGTGGCGTGCAGGACGACGGAAGCAAACGCACCGGTATTGAACAACACCAGGATGTTGCCCAGCAACAAGCCGAAGTTGAGGAAGAAAAACTGTACAGCGGTCAGGGTGCGCTTACCGACTTGGGCGCTAAGGCTGTCGTGTGTCAATGATGCCCAGGCAGCACGATCATTTTTATCGGTTGGTGTCATGGCTTTAGAGTCTCCTTGGACCCGCAAGAACGGAATGTTACCGTATTAATTGCAAGTGCCGTGCCGGAGCTAATCAAAGCCGATTAAATATATTAAAATTAATGACTTAAGAAGTTAGATAACAGAGGATTGAAAGCTATGCAAACATAAAGTCACTAAATATAGTGAATTTTACGTAATGTCGTGAATTAAGCAGGTCGCCGGCATTGAAATTCATGATTAGCAAGCTGTTTCAGCCAGCAACAAAAGCTCGTCATTCCTGAGGAAGCCGGAGTCCGGAGCCAGGGAGCCTAGGTATCCATATAGCGTGTCATCCCCGGAATGACGGTGCTGGCTAAGGTTCCGGCTAACCATGGAATCAATGGTGTCTGCCCTGAGGTCAATACCGGGGGCCATTACCAAGGAGCAAACATCTGTCCATGCCGTCGCCAGCCTAATCTACGGACTGCAGCGCAACATTCACCAAGGCAATTTCGATCCATTTAAAATGGTTACATACTTGCCAATTTAGGCAAAGTTGAGGAAAAATGTCTATACTTAACGATTTTCAGCCTATTGACGCTTCTGGGTAACCAGGGATAGATTTCCGAACAAATTCGGTAAGATCCTATAGAAACTTTTTCCGCGTCTTAATTTAAGTGCTGACTGCAACCTATTCAATCAAATTGAACAAGAAGCCATTGGCAAGGAACTAAAACTTAACACAGAGATACCTAACCGGATTTTTCAGCTCTAACCGGTTCCCGACAGTTTTACTTTAATGGAAGAGAAAATGATGAAAACATTTAATATCATCAATAAGGTGCCGTTTTTCTTCAGCTTATTACTGACGTCAGTTACGTACAGCGTTTATGCCGAAGAGACTGTAAGCACTACGGGCTACAAAACCGAAGATTTTGTATACAAAGCCCAAAACCCTTTGAGTCCAATTTACAGCATACCATTAAAATATACCTATCATGGCGGCGCTGACAATGGCGGCGTATCGATCGGTAGTTTACAGCCTATCATTCCTGTCTCACTCGGCAACTGGAACATGATTAACCAGTTATCATTGAATTTTATTGGCACACCGGGCGTAGTCAATGGTATCGCCGAATTGCCTGAACCGTTTCCCGGTTCAGGGATATCAGGTCTCGGCGACACGAATTTCACATCACTTTTTACACCGGTAAATTCCGGTATTTTTAGTTGGGGTTTCGGCCCTACTTTCGTTTTGCCAACCGATACCCTTTTCTTTGATACGGAGGATCGAAGATCGAGGGAGCTTGGCAGCGGAAAATTCAGCGTTGGCCCTGCAGTCATGTTGGTAACCCAACCTAAACCTTGGACACTGGGCCTTAACATCAAACAAATCTGGTCAGTATTCGGTAATGATAGTCGCCATGAGGTCAGTCAAATGGTGTTGCAGCCTTTTGTAAATTACAACCTGTCCAATGGCTGGTATATGGTTTCTGATATGGATATGATCGCCAACTGGAATCACGATAACAGTCAACAGTGGACGGTGCCGGTTGGCGGCGGAGTCGGCAAATTATTTACAATCGGCAAAAATGCTATCAATACTCGGCTGGAAGGCTATTATAATCCGGTCAGACCGGATCAAAGCCCGGAATGGTCGGCCAACCTTAGCTTGCAATTTCTGTTTGCGGACTAATATCTTGCACGCCCCGGAATTATTTCAGGGCGTGCCTCATAATATTTGATCGAGAGCGTTTTAAGTACGATGTTTTCGACAACATTTTAGCTGGAGATAACCATAATACTTTAAAGCTTTCGCCTAAATGCCGGTCCTCGCGGTGTCGTACTCTTCAGTCATAAAGTCGACGGCTTTTGCTTTCAGTTGAAGCCAGGTTTATGCAAAAATGGGTAACGTACTGAATAGTGTCGACACAAAACGAGCCGCACGATGACTAAAGACTCAAGAGCCAGATCCTATTGAGTCATTACTCTATGCAATATCTGCATTCACCACATCCATGTGGAGCAATAAGGTTGCGTTAGCGTTACCCAATACAACAAAGAGCTGTCGGGTTACGTTGCACTAACCCGACCTTGATTTTCCGTAATTTTGATCGTTCAAAGCATGGCTGAGCATCCAACCGAGGAGATATTTTTATGGTCGACAGAAGACACTTTATCAAGAAGTCCGCAAGCAGCCTGGCAGCGCTCGGCGGCTTGGCTTTGTTGCAACGATCAGGCCTGGCGGCGGCTATCGGTACCGGGAAATTAACAATTCTGGATGCTCTTCCCGGCAAAGAGACGCTGATCAAACAAACTTACCGCCCTCCCAATTACGAAACCCCCATCAATTATTTCGATGCGCCCTTTACGCCCAATAACCGCTTCTTTGTGCGTTACCATAACGCCGTCATTCCCGAGGTAAAAATCGGCGAATGGCGGCTGCGCATAGGCGGCGATGCCGTTCGCACACCATTGGAACTCAGCCTTGAACAATTGCGCAGTGATTTCGAACAAGTTGAAATCGCCGCACTTTGTCTCTGTTCCGGTAATCGCCGGGAGGCGTTTCAACCGCCTGTCCCCGGATTACAGTGGGGGTCCGGTGCGATGGGCAATGCGCTCTGGCGCGGCGTTCGCCTGAAAGATGTGCTCGCGGGAGCCGGAATCGACAAATCAGCTCTGGAAGTAAGTCTGGCCGGTGCCGATTCCGGCATACTGCCAACCACGCCGGACTTTGTCAAAAGCCTGCCGCTGGCGAAAGCGCTGGATGAGAATAGCCTGATCGCCTTTGAGATGAACGGCGAACCGTTGCCTCACTGGAACGGCTTTCCCGCCCGTCTGATCATTCCCGGCTGGACCGCCACCTATTGGATCAAGCATCTGACTGCGCTTAATGTCCTATCCAAACCCTTCGACGGCTTTTGGATGAAGACCGCTTACCGTATACCCAAGGATCGCTTCCCAAACGGACAATTCAGCTCACAGGAAACCGGGACGGCTATGCCGATCACCGAAATAGTGGTCAATTCGTTGATCACCAACCTGGAAGACGGACAGACCTTGTCTAGCGCCAAGCCCATTGAAATCAAAGGCGTAGCTTGGGATGGCGGCAATGGCATCGCACGCGTGGACGTTTCCACGGATGGCGGCAACAATTGGCATCAGGCCACACTGAAGCAGGATTACGGACGCTTTTCCTGGCGCCAATGGCACCTGGCCTTTGAACCTAAACGTCCAGGAACATACCGAATCATGGCACGAGCCACCAGCCATTCCGGCGCCAGTCAACCGCTGGAGCCGATCCCGAATCCTTCCGGCTACCACCACAACGCTGTGCAGAAAATCACCCTTCAGTTGGCTTGAGGAGAACATGATGCGAACGCTGATTTTGTTGTTATCGTTTTTTGCGGCCACGGCTACAGCCGGGGAAAGCCAAATATTTCTAAAGGACAGGCCGGGTAAAGACCAGGTTGTTGCACAGTGCGCAATGTGTCACAGCTTGGACTATATCACCCAACACGCCACGATTCCGGATCGGGCCGGCTGGGAGAAAACAGTCGGCAAGATGATCAATAGTATGGGTGCGCCGATCAATGAGGCCGACAAACAGATCATCATCGATTATCTGACACAGAATTACGGGAACTAAGGGTACACTTTTGTGTTTTCCAACTTATGTTGGGGTAGTAGTTTTGTAAAATAACTTTCAATTTTTTTACACTTTCAGGCGGGGTCCTATACATGATTACACTGCGCTCAATTTGTTTATTCAGCATGCTGCTTGTTGCGCTGTTGCCCTGTGCCGTAGCCGCGTCAAACACGCATATTTCTGTGATTGTGTCGCTGGTCGACAACGTATCGCAAGGCATCGTGCCGGTTCCTGCAAAAATCGGCAATGGCGATGATCCGCGCACCAATCTCTATTGGGGTGCGCTTTACGGCGTGAAAACCTTTTTGAGCAAGGCGGATGGTTGGCGAAAGTTGGGCTGCGAAAAAGATATTAGCGACACTATCTTAGAACGCTGCCAGTTTGCCTGGAAAGACCAGCTCACCGTTACCGCCGATGCTTATCGCGGCAGCCGGATTGACCGGGCGATGCTTGACTTTATGCAACAGGCAGCCACTCCGCCCAATGCGACAGAGCGTGAAATGGTGGTGTTCATCGGCCATGACGGCTTGATGGACGAACAAAACCTGCCAATCATAGAACGCTTTCCAAAACATGCCGGGCATAATAAACAAGCCGTTGTCCTGGCCTGCATGAGCGAGGAGTTTTTCTCTGAGCATTTGCAGGCCGCAGGTTCAAAGCCGGTGGTGACCACTTTTAGTTTCATGGCGCCGGAAGCCTATGTATTGGAAGCGATTGCACGTGGTTTTGCAAACCAGGCGAGTGAAGCGGAATTGCGCAGTTCTGCCGGCACCGCTTACGCCAAATACCAACATATCTCAGCCAAAGCGGGAAAGTCGGTTTTTGGTGCAACAAATTTTAACTAGGCCTATAACGCCACTCGGCCCGGTAGGGGCGCACCGCGCACTCTTTAAGAATGCCGGAATGATTGGACTATTTTAAACAGCATTGCAACGAACAATATCGGACTCTGAAAAAAGGCGCTATGCACCCATACCTGACTTGTCGATATACCGGGGTAGCCGTGAATTAGCCGCTTATTAAATCAATATCCTGCAATATATTGAGCCGATAAATGTGTGTTGAAGGCTGGAATTGATTTACACCACGGGGCTTTCAACCCTTTAAAAACGTATTTTATGGAATATCTTGATTCCAGCCTTACTGAGGGGAGCTTTACTTTGAACAATATCGTGAGTATCCGTTTTTTGGTTTCTTTGTTGCTGCTGTGGATGAGTGCAGCCGATGTTTACAGTGATGAAAGTCACCTAATGTCGTGCAGATCTTCCTATAGAAGATTGAGCGACTTGAAGTTGCAGCAACCACCGAGCCGGGTGCTGCTTGTGCCTTTATTGAGCAGGGAACCGCACACGACCGAGAGCCCAAGGTGGTCCGAGCAACCCGCCCGCACGCTGGAAGCCTTTTATCGCAACCGCTTCAATGCGACTGTTAAACAACTGCGGGATGTCTGGAGCTGGACGGATTATTACCGGCAGGTCGAACAAATGATGCAGCAATCGCCTCCTTACGACCGGGTTATTTTTATCAGTCATGGCGGTTTTGACGGACCGGTGCTGGAAAATGTCGTATTTTGGCAAGACTTTCAGATAACGGGGGGCAAAGGTGAATTGCTTCAGCTTTCCGAGGCGCAACCGGGACTTAAACATGTGCTGTCCATCATTTATGATACCGAAAAAAACCGTCTATTCAGCGACTATATGGCCTCGCGCTGGCCGGAGTTGGCGCCGATGAAATCGACCGATATCCGGCATCGGCTTAAGGGACTGGAAAAACAGCTACAGCCGCTGGATCATGCCTGCTTTCAACGTTACTGCTCACCGGATCAACTGGCTACAAGCCCCATACAGCAGCGCGGATACCGGCTCGACCTCTGCGAACTTATTTGCCGCGAACCCCTATTTGAGCAAAAGACATCTGTTGAAATATCCCCGGAACGGTTCTTTCATTTCACAAAATCCCTGAGTTCGCTGGTAACGGCAGACGGCCTGATTTTCTTCGGCGCCTGCAATCCAGGCAGTGCGGCTCCGGTAAAAGTACTGGAGAAGGATGAAACCGAGCTGTTAATCAATTCAACTCTTGCCGACGGGCCGCACCAAAGCTACGTGCATCTGGTTAGCGCAGCAACCGGCCGCATTACCGCCGGTCCGATAGGGCAAAGCAGTGCCGAGGACATTGTAAATCGGGTTATCATGTTTGAGACCGGTCGTGCCCAATACAATTTATGCATTGTTGCGCCTGCGGCGAAGTGAGCATTTACGGCCTCGGTGCCGAGGGCGCATCCGTGCCGGAATAGAAATTATCAAAGGTTGGGGACACACCCTCCGCCTTATAACTCACAATGTGGACATAAGCAATCAAGCCACTCCTTCCGCTGGTATAAGCACCGTCCTCCGCCGCAGAAATACGATCTGTGTAGGTGGCGCCATCCGACATCATTATCGCTGCTCCGGTGCTCTTATCAATGATCTGACCCCAGAGAAAGCCCCCGGATGACCAGAACTTCAGCCGGTAATCGCCGGATGGGTCAGGCGCGGGCACCATCAAACGGCCCTGGCCTTTAGTCAGAAAGACGGGTAAAGAGATTCCGCCCATGCTTTTAACAATCATCAGCCTGCGTGAGGCAGGATTTCCATCTTTATCGTTCCTTAGCAGCAAGGCGTAACCCTTGGGAAGAAAGTACGACGGGATAGGCTCCTGCATCCGTGCCAAGAGTCCAATGTCCTCCCCCCAGTTGTAGGTCCAATTCAGCAAATCTGCCTCCACATGGAATTTCGTATGGGCCGGCTCATTCATATTTATACTGCCAATGCGGCCCGGACTGAGGAGACTGCCCCATGTACTCTCCATTTTATAAGCCACGCTACCCGACTCCATAGGGAATGAGAACTTCCCGGGTATCGGATTGTAACGCGTCCAACCATCGTCAATACCGTCGTTGAAATCGTCGAAGGTGGCTGCGTGCGCTGTGGAAATGCACCAGGCTACCGCCACGCAGGTAAGGAGGAATCTAAAGTTCAGTTTCATAACCATTTTAACCACCCCGATTTCTTTATTGTTTGTTCTGATCTCAGCTTTCCGTGGTTATTACTCTAGGGGCTGTAAGCCCAACGGCACGAAAAGTTGCGCTAATGTCTATCCTAATGCAATTTGTGGTCGCCTTCTTGGAGACTCCAGTTCCAACCACTAGCAGTGATTCTTATGTAACATTTTTCTCTAAACGTCTTCCTCCCCGATTTTATGATGTATTTCTTGAACAGCTGAAATTTCCTTTTCTGTTAGGTCTTCTACATTGATCAGTCGGTTATCGGCATGCTGCGTAACTGCTATCAGTTCGTTGAGCTTTACCTGCAATATGGAAAGCTCCTTATTCTGGCCGCGCTGTATTAGAAATACCATTAGAAAGGTAATGACGCCAATATAGATCGTTAATCCGCGTTCCCAGTCCTGAGAAAATTCATAGGCTAATCCTCCTACAAGCCAGACAAGAATAGAGAGCAGTGCAGCGACAAACCCGCCTGCGCTACCTGTCCATTTTGCGAAACGGTGAGTAAAAACCTCAAGTCGGTCAGATATTATTTCCTTTTTGTCAAAATCATCTGAGAACAGTGCGGCGACAAAACTGCTTGCGCTACCCGCCCATTTTGAGATACGACTTATAAAAATTTCAAGCTGGTTTGATGTCATCATTTTCTTATTTCCTTGTGGTCAAAACTATCTGGATTTAATGGGAAATTAAAGGGTTGCATGGAGCAATGGATATTGGTTTAGCTTTGCCTGGAATCCCCACAACAAGACATCGTTCAAGTCATCAAAAGGGCGTTTTCCCGCTAAGAATTGTACCCTCTTGAAATTCGTCACTTCGGGCGGTCATCGGATTCGTACCCTTTACCGTCCAGCTAGATTAACATAGCAAGAAAGAGGAAAAAGGAAAAAATGCGCAGCACAAAGCCAGCGTCACAGCCCTTTGAACAGCCGGGTAGGCTTAACCGTTCTCCCTGCCCCTTCGACTACATTCGGGATTAAAGGCATTGTCGAAGCCTGCCATGAGCTTGTCGAATGGGATGGACGGTAGCCGGTCATGGTTCGACAAGCTAACCACGAACGGCTTATCCTTGCCTTAAACGGGGGAAGCCTTCGTTGCCGTCGGCGGCCGGATACGCCTTGGTGAATTCCTTTTTGATCCATTCCCGACGTGCCGAATAGCGGGAATCGCCTTCCGGCAGAGTCAAGATGGCATGAAAATGATTGCTCGGCAAAATCATCGCATCAATTCGAAACGACCAGCGTTGGCGGCATTCATGAATGGCAGTCCGTAAGAAAGCTCGGGAGGTATCCGTACAAAGAATCGGAGCGCGTCGTTCCGCTACCACAGTGAAGAAGAAGGAACCGCTGAGAACATAAGCGGAACACCGAAATGTAAATTAAAAAATGGGTACGATACGCGTACCGCATAGTAGATGAGATTGATTTGAGCACGGCAAACCGGATATTTAAGACCGTGATATGATATGTTAGGCTTTTAAGGTATGTGTAGCGTACCCTACCGGGCTTCATTTGATAGACTGATTATGGACGGGTAGCCGTAGTATGAATTATAGGAAGCTCAATGATGGAATTAAGTAAAGAGATAATACAACAGGCATACCTGCTTCTTAAGAGCTATACCTATCACGAAAATCTGAATCTTTTTCTGAAGAATCGTGTTGCAGCATTTGAGTGTGGCGATTTTGATGATAGGATCAATGCTCTCCAACAAGTACTAAACAGTGACGATCCTTTCCATCATCCAAGTTTTAAAAAATGGATCGAACTTATCAATTTCCGTTTGCTTCCTAAGTCTATCGTCAGGCCAGAAGAGAGGAGACAGAATAAGTACAACAAAGCCGAATCTAAAAATGGTTTCTTTCTGAGCAATGTTTCGGTATCTCAAAAATATGAAAGCCAGAAAATCAATTATTTCATTGACGCGCCTGTTGAACTTCACATTTTAGACGTACTCTGGTGTACGGTAGTAGGGCCTGCATTAGAAGAAAAACTAACTCAAGACTGTTATGGCAATAGACTGCATCAAACTGCGAAGCAGTTTTTACAAAATAGAAAGGGAGAGCAAGTTAACTACGGTTCTGGAGAAATATTCAAACTCTATATCGATCAATACAGTGCATGGCGCGATCAAGCGATTAATTGTGCTACTGGACTGTCCGAAGACGGGAATGATGTCGCCTTGCTGTCTATTGACCTCAAATCTTATTACTATCACATTGAAGTCAATTTTGAAGAAATCCAAAACTGTATTAATGATTATTTTGATGATAACGACAACCTTAGATTATTGGGGAGTGTCCTTACCAAACTACTTAAATCCATATTTAACGCTTACAAAAACATAACATATCCCAGTCTGTTAGTATCACATCCAGATTGCTGCGATAAATCTGGATTACCAATCGGGTTTGCGTCGTCCTCAATATTGTCAAATTGGTATCTGTCTGAATTTGACAAAAATATATCCGACTTAGTAAGGCCAGCATATTATGGACGTTATGTGGATGACATGCTAATGGTGTTCAAGCGTCCTAAAATTGATTCTAAAAAGCCAATTGAAACCTTTATCGACAATTATCTAGCCGGACAACTACATTACTCTGAGTCTAAAAAGGTTTATGAAATAGATGTTGGGCAGAATAAGCTACCGATTCAACCAGAGAAATTGATACTTCAGTTTTTCGATAAGCACCACAGTCGGGCTGGTTTAGAGGTGTTTAAGAAAGAGATTGAAGAGCGAAGTAGTGCGTTTAAATTCCTGCCAAGCGATGATTTTGATAAAGAACTAGATCAATTCGCCTATGATGTTCTTTATGATGGCTCTGCTAATAAACTACGTAGCATTGTAGGGCTAGCGGAGAATGAAACTGAGCTGGCCCGCTATCTATCTTCGCATATCACTGCCCATAGACTTTGCAAACTCAACAAGAGAGACATTGTTTTACCCCAATTAAAAGTATTCTTCCGTGGTGTAAATGCTTTAAATTTTAGTCGCCTATGGGAAAAGGTTTACCAGTACGCTGTAATATTAAATCGCCCTAAATTCGTCGTCGAGTTCTATGCGTCTATTAACGCAGAAATTTCTAAAACAGAATTTTTAGATCCTTCGTCCACAAAAATAGATCAAGTGATTACTGCAAAAGTTCATCAGGACTTAGAGCTGTATAATAAGCTCTCGTTGAGTATCTGCATCGGTTTGTTAGATATAACGCCTTTTGAACGTATTACCCAGAAAGAGTATGCCGAACTAGGCATCACCGGCCTCCTTGATATATCAATGGATAGATGGCCAAGTGTTGATGGGTTAGAAGGATTACAGCTTTTTTCATACCACGAAGATCTTAATCGATTTGTGCGGGATTTTCGCCATTCAAATTTGATCAGACACAATCTGGTTGCTTGGCCGCTAGCCAACTACACTGATTATTCTGGCGATCTGACAGATGAGGTATCTTTTAGATCATATGAATCGGCCAAACTTAATGAGAAAAAAGTTGGCCTTAGCCCAAGATTTATTCACTTCGACGAATGGCAAGTTTTCTCACTAAATACAGAACTAACCAAGGAGAAATCGTTGGATGAGTGGCAACGTTCATCTATCGAATACTATAAGTCTCTAAACTACTGGGATAAATTTCCAGTTGAATATGTTGAATCGCCTGTGCAAAATGATACGTCCATAACCATTTCGACACTAACTGCTGGCAGCAAAATTAAGAAATCAATTTTGCGAATAGCACTAGCTAATTTGAAGGTAAAAGAAAAGGACATTGAAGCTGCTCTTAGAAAAGATTCAAAGCCAAACGTGTCTCTTGAGAGACAAGCTCACCTGTATCAGGTTCTAAATGATGCTGTTCGTGAAAAATCAGACCTGCTTGTAATGCCAGAGGTTGTGATCCCCGTTAGTTGGTTGCCATTTATGATCGCCCATGCAAGAAGACACCAAATCGGACTAGTCTTTGGACTTGAACACTGGGTGGTGAATGGTAAAGCGTATAACCTGTTGATTGAAGCATTGCCTTTCAAGGTTTCTGGCAAATACAAATCTTGCGTGATGACAGCTAGACTTAAAAATCATTATGCCCCAGCGGAGTTAGAGATGCTGCAATCTTTTCGATTAACTCCGGCTAATCAACAGCTTAAATCTCATAGCTATCACAAGATTTATTGGAATGGAGTATGTTTTGCAAGTTATAACTGCTTTGAGCTTTCCGACATAAAGCACCGTACAGTTTTCAAGTCAGATATCGATATACTTATTGCTTGTGTTTGGAACAAAGACACAAATTACTACCAACATATCTTGGAATCTGCTGTTAGGGATCTTCACTGTTACGTAGTCCAATCAAACACCTCTCAATATGGCGGCTCTTGTATCCTCAGACCAACAAATACCGAAAGTAAAACTATGCTATATGTTAAGGGTGGTAATAACTCGTGTGTACTTACAACCGATATCGACATTGAGGCGCTGAGAGAATTTCATTTCAAATCAAAACCGGGTGAAAAGGACTATTTCAAACCGCTACCTCCTGGTTATGAGAGCGAAAGAGTTCTTGATAGGTGAGTGCCAAACTTGGAGTGTTGATGTATAGCGCTGGTTCCCAAGCTTCGGCTTGGGAACCCAGTAAGCGAAGCTCTAGCTTCGCGACACGGGAAGCTAGAGCTTCCAGAACCGAACTCCGAAGCAGGAGCTTGGGAACTATCGCAAAAACCTGACATATTCCTTTTCTTGAATGCGGCATTTATGCCATGAAATTCCGAGAGACCAATCCCGCATTGCCAATATGGGCGACTGGGCAAAGCATAATGCCGGAATTGAGGTGTCAAACTTTACCCAAATAACCTAAAATTGCATCGTTAATAATGCTGGAGGTTTTATGGCTACTATTTTTGTAATCGATGTATCTGTTTGTGATGGTGTTTGGACTGCTGAATGCGATGAACTGGGTTTAGTGACCGAGGCCGCCAGCTATGACGAACTGACTGAACGCGCCGGAGCAATCGCCCCTGAACTTGCCGAACTTAATCATGTAGACCTGGATTCAGACAGCATTCGATTGCGCTTTTCTCATGAAAAATCGTTCAGCCGATTAACGGGATGATGACATCAACGCTTTACCCTGAGTTAGTTATCATTCTGCGCGCCGCCGGCTGTGTTTTTATTCGACAGGGAAAAGGCAGTCATGAGATTTGGCAAAGTCCGGTTAACCGGAAAAACTTTAGCGTTCCATTTACGATCAAATCCAAGCCGACCGCTAATGCGATTCTTAAGCAAGCCGGATTGAATGTGAAAATTTAGTGAGCATTCTCCCATTCCCACGCGCTGCGTCCCGTATACGCAAGACGTTGGTCGTGGCTAGCGGCGTAGCGCGCCGATACTGCATTCCCATGCAGCGCGTGGGAATGAGGAAACTACAAAGAGATTCTTCCTTGATAAATATTATCTCGCCATGTGTGAGGAACTGCTGCCTAAATGATGAAAATGTCTGTCTTGGTTGCTTTCGCAGCATTGATGAAATTATCCAGTGGAGCGATGCAACAGAACAGCAAAAGCAGAAAATAATAAATTTGGCAAATGCACGAAAAATTGATCATCGACTTAAATACCGATCATATATAGATTCTGGCCATGACAGTAATGAAGATCAACTCCTCCGTAAAGGGCCGTAGATTGGGCTGAATGGCTGCGCTGGATCAATTCCCGCTATTGTCATTCAACACATCTTCAGCCTGCCCTGGAAATCCCCAACTTCAACATCCTGGATCGCAAGGTATTCGGATTCATGCCCAATATCGCCGCCGCGCCCTTGGCACCGGAAATCTGCCAATTGGTTGCTTCAAGGGTGCGTATTATATGTTCGCGCTCCACAGCTTCCAGGGTCCGCAACTTGTCGGTAGCCGCTTCCGGATGGGCGCGACTGGGCTGCAATGGCGCGATGTCCAACAACGAACTCTGGGACAGAATCACCGCCCGTTCGATGACGTTCTGCAATTCACGGACGTTGCCGGGCCACGAGTATTGCCGTAAATGGTCCAGTCCGGCAGGATCAATATCATCAAAGCGCTTGCCGAATTTTTTGGCGTATTTAGTCAGGAAAAATCGCGCCAGCAACGGAATATCGGCCACTCGTTGCCGCAACGCCGGCACCTCGATCGGAAACACATTCAGCCGGTAATACAGGTCGGAACGGAACCGCCCCAAACTGACCTCCTCGGCCAAATTGCGATTGGTTGCCGCAATCACCCGCACATCGACCCGGATGGTTTCGCTGCCCCCTACCCGTTCGAATTCCTGCTCCTGCAACACCCGCAACAGCTTGGACTGCGCCGACAGGGACAGTTCGCCGAGTTCGTCCAAAAACAGGCTGCCGCCGTCGGCCAGTTCGAAGCGGCCTTTGCGCTGCTGGGTCGCGCCGGTGAATGCGCCTTTTTCATGGCCGAACAATTCGCTCTCGATCAGTTCGGCGGGCAGCGCCGCGCAATTGACTTTAACCATAATCGCAGTGCTACGATCGCTGAACTCGTGGATGGCGCGCGCCAGCAATTCCTTACCGGTGCCGGTTTCGCCCAGCAGCAATACCGGCGTATCGGTGCGCGCCACCATCCGCACTTGTTCCATGACCGTCCGCATCAGCTTGGAGCCGCTGACAAAATCGCCGGGATTGTGATCGTCGTTGAGTACTTCCTGCAAGTAGCCTTTTTCCTGTTGCAGCCGGTCCAGTTTCTGTTCGGCGAGGCGGCGGTCGTTCACATCGCGCAGGATGATGGTATAGAGTTTTTGGTCGTGGGCTTCCAGCGGCGAAAAGGTAGCTTCGATCGGGAATTCCTCGCCGTCGGCGCGCCGGGCGCTAAGGCCTTCCGGCGCCCAGGCCTGGGTTTTGGCGCTAGCGTTATCGAAAGCGATGAATTGCATGAACAGTTTGCTGCAATGCGGCGCGATAAACAGCTCGACCGGCTGACCGATCGCAAAGTCGGCGGCGCAACGAAAGATTCTGGCTGCCGCCGCATTAAACAGCGTGATGCGGTGTTGCTGGTCGACGGTCACGATGGCGTCCATCGCCGAACCGAGGATCGAGGAAATACGTTGCTCGCTTTCGCTCAGCGCCTGCATCGTCAGTCTTTGCTCGGTGCGGTCGCGCTGGGTTTCGACGATTGCCACCACCTCGCCCTGCTCATTGCTGATGGTTCCGGCATCGATAACCAGATAAAGCCGACTGCCGTCCGGCATCAGGCACCAGTTTTCGGTATGACAAATGTCGCTGTAGGACGTAAAGGCGCTGGCATGCTCATAAAGACTGGACACTTCACCGAGGGTGCTATCGAGCAGCAAGTCCGCCAGACACGGGCGTTTTTCGGTATAAAAGCCGCGCCAATGCTGATCGGTGCCGATCATCTCCCCGGCTTTCAGGCCGGTCAATAGCTCGCAGGCCTTGTTCCATATCACCACCTGATGCTTGGCATTTAATACGAATGTGGACACCGGCATATGCTGCAATAAATGCTCGGCGGATAGGTTTTGAATCAATGGGTTTACTTTCATATCGGAGTTACAAATAAGATCGGTTCTGCCTGGCGGACACGCTACAACATTCATTTTAGAGCCGGTCACGGTATGAAGTACAGCGCAGAGCGCCCAAAGCGCCTGTTTTTGCCTGCGCTCTAACAGGCTTATTCCGGCTTAAAGGGCTACAAGACTGGAAAGCAGCACTGAACCGGTTTACCATTCAGCTCGAAGACAGGAGCCGAGGCGTTAATTTAAATCCTGTTTACACCAAATTAAGGATACCCTTCATGAACAACAGGATTATGTACCAAGACGTTAGACACGATACACCGCCTCCAGAAACCTATGGTAACTAATAAAAAACACAAACCAAGACTGCCCATATTTTCCACCGGCGGAAAAGTTGTTTTTATTATCTCCCTGTTCGTACTGATTTCGGTATTGCTGGGCGGAATGATTTTTTGGTATGGCAACATTTTCGACGGCGTTCGCTCCTATGTCAGGGGCGAAGGCTTGTGGGCCAAAGCGCAGAAGGATGCCGTATTTTATCTGGGCAGTTATTCCTATAATCATTCGGAAACCGATTACAACGCTTATCTGGACGCTCTAAAGGTCATCAGTGGCGATAAAAATGCCCGCTTGGCATTACTGGAATCTCCGCCGGACTACGAACAAGCAGGAAAAGGCTTTCTGCAGGGACAAAACCACCCGGACGATATCGATTCCATGATCGGCTTCTTTTTAACCTTCCAGCGCATTTCCTATATGCGCGATGCTATCTTTATCTGGCAATCTGCCGATCAAACAATCGACGAATTGAAGCAGGTAAGCGGGCAAATTCGAACTGAAATCAATGCCGCAAACCCAAATACCGGAAAAATGATCAAATTGAGAGAACGCTTGCAGCATCTCAATGATGAACTTCATCAACTGGAAAATCGCTTTTTCATTGGTGCTCAGTGAAGGGGCAAGATGGGTTAAGCAAACGACATGGCGCGTTACCGTGCTGGTACTGATTAGCTTTACCGGTATCGGGCTATGGGTGAGCCGCCAGATCATCAAAGGGATCACCAAATCGGAACAGGAACTGATCATCAGCGAATCACGGTTTCGCAGGCTCAAGGAATCGAATACGATCGGTATTATTTCCTGGCGGATGGACGGCATGATCGAGGAAGCGAACGATCTATTTTTAACCATGATCGGCTATAACCGGTCGGATTTTTCGACCGGTGTCGTCAACTGGCGGGATATTACACCGATTGAATTTCAGCAGCGCGATCAACAAGCCATTAATGAGCTTTTAACACAGGGCCGATGCGAGCCTTTCGAAAAAGCTTTGATCCATAAACAGGGACACTGGGTACCGATCTATATTGGCGCAGCGATGCTGGTCGGCAATCAGGAACAAGGCATTGCCTATGTGATGGACCTGAGCGAACGCAAAAAAGCGGAGCAGCAATTAAAGTTGGCGGCAACGGTTTTTGCCGGCAGCAGCGATGGAATTTTGATTACGGATTCATCAACGCATATTGTTTCGGTCAATCAAGCGCTTTGCGCTATGACCGGATACAATGAAAGCGAATTATTGGGTCAGCCTCCGTCAATCTTACAATCGGGTTATACCACCGACGAAGAACATAAACGACTGTGGGAGTCGCTCAATAAAAGCGGCCAATGGCAAGGCGATATTATGGATCGTACGAAAAACGGTGCCTTAATACCGATGAGAATCAGCATTAACCAGATAAAAAATGCCGACAACCAACTCACGCATTATGTCGCCATCCTGTCAGATATCTCCGAACGCAAGGCGGAAGAAGAGCATCTGCGTCATATTGCTCATCATGACCCTTTGACCGGATTGGCTAATCGGGTGCTGTTCAATGACCGGCTTGAGCAGGCAATTAAACTGGCGACGCGCAACAATACCCAATTTGCCGTGTTATTTATGGATTTAGATAAATTCAAACCGGTTAACGATCTTTTCGGACATAAGATCGGAGATAAACTATTGCAGAAAGTTGCGGACAGACTCACTCGAAGCGTCCGAGAAACCGACACTGTCACCCGCCTGGGCGGCGACGAATTCGTCATACTGCTTGAGAATATTGCCGATCAGGAAATGGTCGAAAAACTACTTAACCCTATTATCGCTACAATAGGTAACGTTTACCATATTGACGATTACGATATCGAAATTGGCGTAAGCGCTGGAATAAGCATTTACCCAAACCATGGAACCGACGCTAAAACGCTGTTGCATCATGCCGATATAGCCATGTACGCAACAAAGGAATTAAAGCGGCCATAATCTATTACGTATCCCTATAAATTTCGAAAACTCAGTTGTCACCGTCGCGTCAGATTATGACAACAAGGGTACGTTAAAGACCGCGTTCGTCGGTAGAGTCTTGGAATTAACTCCAGTAATCTGAATTGATTACGATAACGGGATGACTAAACCGGCATTAAATCTGTAAAATAGCCGTTTTTATTGTCCAGCTCCTTAAATCATAATGCGTACTACTCAATTCCCGCTCAATACCGTTAAAGAAACACCGGCTGATGCCGAAATTGCCAGCCATCAACTGATGATCCGCGCAGGCCTGATCCGCAAACTGGCCGCAGGTCTTTACACTTGGTTGCCTTTGGGACTTCGGGTCATGCGCAAGGTCGAGAAAATCACTCGCGAAGAAATGGAAAAAACCGGCGCGCTGGAAGTGTTAATGCCCGGTCTGCAACCGGCCGAACTGTGGCAGGAAACCGGGCGCTGGGAACAATACGGCCCGGAACTGGCGCGGTTAAAAGACCGTCATGACCGCGATTTTTGCCTGGGGCCGACTCACGAAGAAATTATTACCGACTTGGCGCGCAACGAAATCAAAAGCTACAAACAGCTGCCTATCACCTATTACCAAATTCAATCCAAGTTCCGCGATGAGATCCGTCCCCGTTTCGGCGTGATGCGTTCGCGCGAGTTCATCATGAAAGACGCCTACTCCTTTCATTTGGACCATGAATCGTTACAGGTTACCTACGATGCGATGTATCAGGCATATACCAATATTTTTAACCACTTGGGATTAAAATTTCGCGCGGTCATAGCCGACTCCGGTTCTATCGGCGGTGCGGTATCGCATGAGTTTCATGTGTTGGCCGATTCCGGCGAAGATGCGATTGCGTTCTCAACCGACAGCGAATATGCGGCCAATGTCGAAAAAGCTGAAGCAGTGATGCCTGCAGGCTCCCGTGGCTCGGCAACGGAAGAGTTGACGCTGATTGATACGCCCAACCAGCACAGTATCGAAGAAGTTTGCGGTTTTTTGAATATCCCAGCCACGCAATGCCTGAAGACTCTGATCGTTAAAGGCGAAGAAGACACGCTGGTTGCGCTGCTGTTAAGAGGCGACCATAACCTTAATGAGATCAAGGCGATAAAAATTGACGGTATCGCCTCGCCGCTTGAATTTGCCAGCGATGAGCAAGTGGGTAGCGTCTGCAACTGCAAACCCGGCTCTATCGGCCCGATCGGCTTGAACATCAAGATCATTGCCGACCGCAGCGTAACTTTGATGTCCGATTTCGTTTGCGGCGCAAATCAGGACGGCAAGCATTATAAGGGCGTCAACTGGAAACGCGACTTGCCGGTTCCTGACCATATTGCAGACCTGCGCATGGTGGTTGAAGGCGATCCCAGTCCTGACGGCAAAGGTCAAATCACTCTGGCTCGCGGCATTGAAGTCGGCCATATTTTCCAGCTCGGCACCAAATACAGCGAGGCTATGAAAGCCGGCGTCATCAACGAAGGCGGCAAAAACCAGATCATGACCATGGGTTGTTACGGTATCGGCATCTCCCGCGTTGTTGCAGCCGCTATCGAGCAGAGCCATGACGACAAAGGCATTATCTGGTCGGCCAATCTTGCACCTTTCCAGGTCGCGCTCTGCCCGATGAACATGCACAAATCCGAGCGTCTGAAAGTAGCTTCCGAACAGTTGTACCAGGATTTGCTGGCGGCCGGAATCGATGTGTTATTCGATGACAGGAAAGTACGCGCCGGTTTTATGTTTTCGGATATGGAACTGATCGGCATCCCGCATTGCATCGTGGTAGGCGATCGCGGCCTGGATTCAGGCACGGTTGAATACAAGGCCAGAACGGCTGAGGCAAACGAGGAAATTCCGTTTGCGGAGATTATTGATTTCTTGAAGGCTAAGTTGGGTTAATGAGTTTTTCCCTGTAGGAGCGGCTTTAGCCGCGACAATCGCGGCTAAAGCCGCTCCTACAGGAATTTTTGCTGAATCAAATTCAACGTTCTTTCCGGCAAACTGTCCGTGGTCGCACCTTCCAGATGCAGGCGCGCATCTTCATGTACGGTCGTCATAAATCGGATCAACTGCATCTCGTGCTGCATTTTCTGTTCAAAATCTTCCGCTTCCCACATTTTATTCAGCAAATATTTTGCATGATGATGAATGGTGAAGGCGACTGCCTCGGGCAGATGGGTATAACTGGCCTGTATTGAAGATTTAAGTTGATCCAGCGCGGCCAGATACTGTTTATAGTCTTTAACGTCCTGTTTGCACTTGGTTTTAAACATCGACAATTCAGCGTTGTGTTTAGTCTTCAGCAGACTAATATCATGCTCCAGCTGTACGCTTTTCTTTTTTAATTCGGCTTCCAGGGCTTTTTCGGCCAGGACGCCGGCATGCTTGAGCTTTGCCTGACTGTCCTGATTAGCCTGCTGCCATTTCAGGTTTTCATCCTTGACCGAATGGAACAGGTTAATCATATTAAAAACCCAGCTTTTTAAAATAGTCATGCGCTAAACAATAGTGGAAATTTTTTGCTGCAATGTTAACAACGCCTCAATGTCCTGCCGGTTTCGATAGCGGGCATTATCTTGTTGTAATTGCAGATAAGCGATTTCCGGTAGTTTTGTTTTAATCGACAGCAGGTCTTTATCGATCGATCTGGACAGAGACTGAATGTGCTTGCGATTATTAAGCGTTAACAGGCGTTTTCTGTTCAGCTCATTAAAATATCTTATTTGCATTGCTTTAAAATAAAACAAACGCTTAACTTGGTCTTGTCGGGCCTGAACAAACCATAACCGCCGCTGCGCACGTTGTTTAGCCGAAAAATAATCCAAAACAGTACGGGCGATTATTTTAAAAATACCCAATAATCCGGCGATTATTAACACAGCAAACGCGCTTAACAGCATTGCCGTTCCCAACATAATTATCGCGCTCGGCAAACCGGGTATGGCTAACCACAATAACAGCTCCACCAATAAAAATACCGGCAATGAAGCCAACATCAACAACAGGGAAATTCTAATAATCAAAATAAAGAGACCATGAAGCCCAATAAATTGCCTTGGCGCGCGCTGGATATTGTACTCAACTTTCTGCCAAAGGCTTAATCAGGTACCTACAATTGACTGACAACTGAGGACAATTGTTCATCATAAAGTGCGGCAATTAAATTAGCCTGATAAACCATGCCCACCAGGCGATTTTCTCTGTTCACTATCGGAATCTGCCGGTAGCCTTGAGTCGACATCAATGAAATAAGATCGGCGATATGCGCACTTTCAGGCAGCACATTAACCGAAGTAGTCATCATATGACCGACTGATTCCGGTTTATCGGTTGATACATTCGGCGTACGCCGTATAAATGCCCGAAACCTGTCCTGAAAACTTTCATAAGCACTCAGATTAATAAATTTAAAAAAATCATTCCAGGTAATAATGCCAATCACCCGTCTGGCTCTATCAATAACCGGCATGGCTTTGAGTTTTTGCTTATGCATGATTTTCCAGGCTTCTTCAACTTCTGTCCCGTATTCAACAACCGGTACATCTCTGACCATAATATCCGCGCAGGTGACATTGCCTTTAAAGCGTTTAAAGCTTCGCGCCTCTGCATCGGTAAGCAGTTTGCGCAGATCTCCTGCCGAAACATCCATGAACATATCCATGTTTTCCAGCGCCTGCTTCAAATCCTGATCCGAAATACCGGTTTGCTGAGCAGGTTTAACCGCGGTATTTTTATTACCGGAAACTATTGGATAGTCATGTCGTAACAACCAGCGATTAATGACTATTGCCATAGCCAGCATGACCAGTACATTTAAACCCACCGGCATCAGCACAAAACCATAACCCACAGAATTAAAAGGATCACTGGCCAAAATAGGCGTAATTGCGGTCGCAGCACCGGGAGGATGCAGACAACGCAGCAACAGCATGGCAAAAATGCTGCCCCCAACGGCACATGCCGATGCCAAAGCAATATCGGTAAACCACTGGGCACAAGCAACACCGATAATAGCTGATATCAACTGTCCGCCAAAAAATGACCAAGGCTGCGCTAACGGGCTGTTAGGAATAACAAATAAAATAACCGCAGAAGCGCCCATGGAAGCGACGATTATCGGATAAGCAGCGCCAATACTTAATTTCTGCGTGACCAACGCCATAATTAAAATGGCACTAAAACTGGAAACAACAGACAGAATCTTGCCCTTAAGGCTTAAGTTTACCGGATCAACGGTTATGAAACGGATAAACTGACTGATATTCATCATTAAATTAAATGTCCCTTTCTTACATTAATAAGGCTGCCAGGCCCCGAAGCTGAGTCAAGTATAAAACAATCAATCTGATATTTCAGAACGCTGAGGCCGGACGAGCTATTTAAAAACTATCGACTTTGCGAGGCCTTTATAGATTAAAACTAAAACAGCGGTTCCAATTATTCTGCTATGTTTTTAATGCTAAAATAAAACAACAATCGACAAAACCGTTTTACCTAACCTGCAATACCTACATATTAAAATAATACAAAATAATGAACAGATTAAGAGATAAAATCCGCGACATCCCTGACTTTCCAAAACCCGGCATTATCTTCAAGGATATTACACCACTGATTAAAGATCCCGCCACGTTGCGGCTTGCCGTCCACCAATTACTACAACCTTTTTTAGGCAGAAATATGACCGTAGTTGCCGGTATGGAAGCGCGCGGCTTTATCTTCGGCTCTTTGGTCGCCTGGGAATTAGGGCTTCCATTTGTACCATTGAGGAAACCGGGAAAACTGCCTTACGATGTGCAAAGCGTATCGTATGACCTTGAATACGGCTCGGCCACACTGGAAGCGCATATCGATGCATTTGATGCAAACGATCATGTCTTATTAATTGACGACCTGCTGGCTACCGGCGGCACGGCAAAAGCAAGCTGCGAATTAGTTGAGCAACTGGGCGCAAAGGTAGAGGCATGTGCATTTGTAGTGGAGCTGGATTTTCTGGAAGGGAGAAAAAATCTGGGGAATTATGAAGTCCATTCTTTATTGCATTATTAAATAAGGCAAAGGGCGAAGGGCAAAAGACGAAAAAACCAGATTCACGACTGCCTTTAGCCTTGCGCCCTTCGCCTTCTTTATCTCAGTCTTTTTGATTTTTTAAATGCATCGACTTTAACACCGGCATCTTCAAACGATTTGGCGGTGTTATCAAATGATTGAGCGATACTGCTAAATGAAGGTGAGGCTTGTCCCAACTCTTTCGTCTCTGCATCCAGATGCAGAGCAAAATTTGCCTTGTTACTTGCATTGACATCTCCAGACGAACCTTGTCCTGAAGCCGCGCCTTTATCGCCATCAAGCGACTCATCGTCAAGACCATCAATATCCAAAGACGCCTCCGACTTTCCATCCGTAGCCAAATTATTGCGCCATTGCAAAAAAGATTCACGCGTAAATACATAAGGATCTAACGCGGCTTCATCAATAAATTTCAATGCGCCTTCCGCGCTGGCTCGCGCATTCAGCATGGACACCAGTTGCACAGGCATCCCTACATAACTGGCCGGATTTGCAGCCGTATCAAATATCGCTCCCGGAATGCCACGCGCAGTTGACGGGCCAAGAAGAGGCAGTACCAGATATGACCCCTGAGGCACACCCCATACCGCAAGAGTCTGGTCAAAATCTTCCTCATTTTGTTCCAGACCTACGTGCTTGGCCACATCAAACAGGCCACCCAATCCTACTGTTGAATTGATGGCAAGCCGCCCGGTATCTTCTGCACTTTGTGAAAATTTAGCCTGCAAAACATCATTAATAACCACATTTACGTTTTTCAGATTATTAAAGAAGTTAAAGATACCCGTTTGCATGAACTGCGGGGTTACCCATTTATAGGCATTTGAAATAGGTTCAGCGACATAATTATCAACGTGATCGTTAAAACCAAACATTTTCCTATTAAAGTTCTCATAAGGATCAACCTTATTTACTACAGCTTGCTGTTCAACAACGCCGGTTGTTGCACAGCCGCCTAAAGTGAGAGCTACTCCGATCAATATACCTGAGAATGTTTGTTGCATTTTATCGCTACGATTGCCGTTGTGTGGTCTGTTCATTGGCCTAAAACCTATTGTTTTGAATAGTTGTCAATTTTTTCATTGATCTTGGTTATTAAGGCATCAAAGCCTTCGCGCTGTAGAATAGTAGTGTATTCCGACCTTTTCAAGGCCAAATCACTTACACCATTGGCAATAATATTAATAATGCGCCAGCTATTGCCCTTTTCCTTCAGCATGTAATCGAATTTAACGGGCTTATCGCCAGGAATAACAAAACGAGAATGCACAACAACACCACCTCTTGTGGTTTCTTCTTCTGAATCAAATACAAATGATTCTCCTGAATAATCTTTAAAGTTGTGCGCATAAGAAGCAATACTCAGTCGGCTGAATACATCAACCAGTTTTTGTTGCTGCTCTTCGGATAACTTCTCCCACTCCTTACCGACAACAATACGGGCGATTTTTGTCAGCTCGTGACTGTTGGAAACGGGATCCTTTAGTTTTTCATACCTTCCTGCATAGCCTAATTTCTTGCCATCCTTCATCACAGCAATAAGGTCGGCTTGAAATTTTTCTACAACCTGTCTTGCTGTTGCCCCACCTTCCTCCACTGCAAAGGCATCTACTGTCCCCAACAAAATGAGCATAAAAACGACAGCTAACTTTATATTTTTTAAAACCATAATCAAAAAACCTCGTAAAAACCAATTTAAATCAGGCAAAAGGCTAAGGGCGAAGGGCGAAAAAACCGGCCCTTAGCCCTTAGCCTTTCGTCTTCCGCTTAAATAAATTTTAATCGACAATCTCTACTCTTACAGGAATTCCTGCAATGGTTGATGACAACTTTTCTTTTGCATACTGAGGCGTAGCTTCTGGCACCATTGCACCCTCGGTCTTTGGGCCTCTAATCGATGTCCACAATGCTTTCAACGGGTGACTTAACATATCCTCAACGGCAGTTGCTTCATAACCGCAATGCGCCATGCAGCTTGCACATTTAGGATTATTAACAGTACCGTATTTTTCCCAGGGAGTGGTATCCAAAAGTTCCTGAAAACTTGAAACATAGCCCTCATCAGCCAGCAAGTAACAAGGTTTTTGCCAGCCAAACACGTTACGGGTCGGATTACCCCATGGCGTGCAATCGTAATTTTGGTTACCTGCCAGAAAATCAAGATATAGCGACGAATGGTTTAATTTCCAATTGCGTTTTTTACCAATTTTAAAAATACCCCGGAACAAATCCTTAACATCACTGCCTTTAATAAATACGTCCTGTTGGGGCGCATGCTCATAACTGAAGCCGGGAGCAATGGTTATGCCTTCAACGCCAAGCTCCATGGCATAATCCAGGAAATCGGCAACTTCCTGAGAACTTTCACCTTGAAACAGAGTGCAGTTTACGGTGACCCTAAAGCCTTTTTCCAACGCCAATTTTATCGCCTCAACGGCCCGTTCAAAAACACCTTCCTGACAAACGGACGTATCATGCCTTTCCTGCATGCCATCTAAATGAATTGAAAATGTCAGGTAAGGAGATGGCTTGTAATCGTCAATTCTCTTTTTCAACAAGAGGGCATTGGTACACAGATAAACAAATTTCTTTCGTGCAATGATACCTTCAACAATTTGCGGCATTTCTTTATGGATAAGCGGCTCTCCCCCTGGGATGGACACCATGGGTGCATCGCATTCATCTACAGCCTGCATGCATTCCTCAAATGAAAGACGCTTGTCGAGAATATCATCGGAGTAATCGATTTTACCGCAGCCTGCACAGGCCAAATTGCAACGAAACAAAGGCTCAAGCATTAGCACCAAAGGATATTTCTTAACCCCTTTCAACTTCTGCTTAATCAAATAACTACCTACAGTCAACTGCTGACGTAAAGGAACTCCCACAAGCAAACCCTCCAAAAAACTTTAATAAACTTAATGACGTTCACATAAAATGACCGTCCTGAAAACTACGCATACCACGGAACGATAAAACCGTACCAATAAAACAACAAGCAATATTCATCAAAATACAACCGCCTACTGCTTTTTAACCATAGGAATTAAGGAATATCGACAAGCCTGTTATATAATACAAGCGCTTATCTATTGTTGGTTAGAATACTATCTTTTAACTGACGACTCCAGTTTTATAGTGTACATATGTAAATAGCCTGCACAAATCACACCCTCATGCCTCCTGTAGAAATACGACACAAACGCCACTAACTGCTTATTTTTACTACCAATAATCCCCTTATAAAAACTACCGAATTCGCATATTTGCAACAAAACAACATTGCTTTGCAAAATACCAACAAACAGTCTATTATTGCCACTTAGCAATTAATATTAACCGTGCAGGTCGACATCAAAAATACTATGAGTGAAACGCAAATATCCCTGGATAACCCAAAATCACTCAGCAAACTTTCTGATGATCAATTTCAGGCTCTATTACTTGAAGGCGTCTCCAGAACATTTGCGTTGACTATTCCCCAACTGCCAGAAAAGTTATACGGCGCAGTAGCCAACGCTTATTTGTTATGCCGGATTGTCGACACCATAGAAGATGAAGTTTCTCTATCTCCAGAACAAAAAAAATATTTTTGCTCAGAGTTTATTCATGTCGTAAAAACCGGCAACAACTCAGAGCCGTTTGCCGTAGAACTTGCGCCGTTGCTTTCCGAACAAACCATTCCCGCCGAGCACACTTTAATTCATGTATTGCCGAGGGTCATTCAGATCACGCATAAATTCGATCCTGCTCAAATTGAGGCACTGGCTTCCTGCGTAGAAACCATGGCTGAAGGCATGCCGATTTTCCAGGCTCAGGATCTGCATGGCGGTCTTGCAACGCTCGCCGATATGGATAGATACTGCTATTACGTTGCAGGTTGCGTCGGGGAAATGCTGGCCAAGCTTTTTTGCCATTATTCATCGGAAATCGCACAGCACAAAGACGAACTGCTTAGCCTGTCTGTGTCTTTCGGTCAGGGACTGCAGATGACCAACATATTAAAAGACATCTGGGATGATGCCGAGCGTGGCGTTTGCTGGTTACCGCAGGATATTTTCACGGAAACAGGGTTTGATCTTAAAAACCTGACGCCGGAAACTAATGACGAAAACTTTAGAAAAGGTCTGGAACACTTGATCAGCATTGCTCATGATCATTTGCATAACGCGTTAAAATATACGCAGTTGCTTCCTGCTCATGAAACAGGTATTCGTAACTTCTGCCTTTGGGCCTTAGGGATGGCCGTTTTGACTTTAAAAAAGATCAAACAAAATCCGAATTTCACCAATTCCAATCAAGTCAAAATCACTCGTAACAGCGTTAAAGCGACTATTCTTGCAACCCGATTAACCGGACGCAGCAACACCATGCTTAGCTTGCTTTTCAACTTAACAAGTCGTGAACTCAAAACGCCCGACTGGACATATTCAACACCATCCTCAAAAGCCAACATAAAACTTTAAGGACGTAACTTATGTTTAACGAAACAAATTCAGAGATAAATACCGGTAATATTTCGAGCTCATCGAATACCGTTAATAACTATGCATTTGATCTCAATCGAGCCATCAGCAAAGCACAGGATAAATTATTAAGCCTGCAGGACAAAGACGGCTATTGGGTATTCGAACTCGAAGCAGACTGCTCGATCCCGTCAGAATACATCATGATGATGCACTACCTGGGGGAAATTGATGAGCCGCTACAGGCCAAAATCGCTAATTACTTAAGATCTCGTCAATCTGAAGACGGCAGCTACCCATTATTTACCGGCGGTGCGGGCGATCTTAGTTGCAGCGTTAAAGTCTATTTTGCCTTGAAAATGACCGGAGATGCTATCGACGCACCGCACATGACCCGGTTAAGAAATTACATCCTCAGCCGGGGCGGCGCGGCAAAAGCCAACGTGTTTACACGCATTGCACTGGCAACCTTTGAGCAGTTACCCTGGCGCGGCGTACCGTATATTCCTGTCGAAATCATGCTGTTTCCCAGCTGGTTTCCGTTCCATTTGGACAAAGTATCGTACTGGTCAAGAACCGTTATGGTGCCGCTGTTTATTCTTTGCACCTTAAAGGCGACGGCAAAGAATCCTAACAACATCAACATACTGGAACTTTTCGTCACTCATCCTGATGAAGAAAAACACTATTTCCCTGAAAGAACCACTTTAAATAGAATCTTTCTGGGCCTGGATAAACTGGGCCGGGTAACACGTCCGTTAATTCCGAAAAAAGCGCACAGATTGGCTGTCGAAAAAGCCAAAGACTGGTTTGTTGAACGACTGAACGGCGAAGACGGCCTGGGCGGAATTTTTCCTGCAATGGTCGGTTCTTATGAAGCCATGCTATTACTGGGCATGCCCAAAGATCATCCGCATGTCGTCACCGCACGTAAAGCCATAGACAAGTTGCTGGTTATCAATGAACATGACGCCTACTGTCAACCCTGTTTGTCCCCGGTCTGGGATACAGCGCTTGCCGCGCTGGCTTTACAAGAAGCCGACAAAACCGGTAATAGCCAAAGCCTGACTCGCGCCTACGACTGGCTTAAAAGCAAACAACTATCAGATGAGCCTGGTGACTGGCGAATTTCCAAGCCTGACTTAGAAGGTGGCGGCTGGGCATTTCAATTTGAAAATCCGCATTATCCCGATGTCGACGACACGGCGGTTGTTGCCTTTGCGATGGCGGAATCGAACGTACCCAATCTGGATGAATCGATACATCGGGCAACCCGTTGGATAGTCGGTATGCAATCTAAAAACGGCGGTTACGGTGCGTTTGATGTCGATAATACTAACTACTACTTGAATGAAATTCCTTTTGCCGATCACGGGGCGTTATTAGACCCGCCTACTTCCGATGTCAGCGCGCGTTGCGCGATGCTGATGGCCAGAGTGGCTCAAGATCATGCCGAATACTTACCTGCGTTAGAGCGCACTATCGACTACATTCGTAGTGAGCAGGAACAAGACGGCTCATGGTTTGGCCGTTGGGGAACCAACTACATCTATGGTACTTGGTCGGTATTACTTGGACTGGAGCAAACCAGCCTGCCTAAAAACGACCCGCTTTACACCAAAGCCGCTCACTGGCTAAAAAGCGTACAACGTGGCGATGGCGGCTGGGGTGAAGACAATTACAGCTATCACGATTTAAGCCAGAGCGGAAAATATCGTTTCAGTACTGCATTCCAAACAGCCTGGGCCGTGTTGGCGCTGATGGCTGCGGGCGAGGCTCACAGCCACGAAGTAAAAGCAGGTATTGATTTCATCCTGCGTAACCAGAAAGCTGACGGCGTTTGGAATGACGAATGCTTTACCGCACCCGGTTTTCCGAAAGTTTTTTACCTTAAATATCACGGCTACGACAAGTTCTTCCCGCTATGGGCCTTGGCTCGATATCGTAATGAACTTAACCGCCACACCGATTCCCGTCTGGCTAGCGGCATGCACACCATCCCTGGCGATCGTCACGCCAGTTCCGGACTGGCTTGTGACATACACACCATCCCTGGCGATAAAAATTGATCACCGGTATTATCGTTGCTTTACCGGAAGAACTCAGCACCCTGACCTCAAAAAAAATTGATAAAGGGTGCTGTGTTTTTATTAGCGATACGATCGTACTCACCTATTTCGGCGCAGGCGCGGACAATGCACGAACTGCATCCGAGTTATTAATTGCGCAAGGCGCCACTCGGCTGATCAGCTGGGGTTGCGCAGCCGCCCTCAGTGAATCATTAAGACCTGGCGATCTGATCTTGGCCGACACCCTGATAGATGCCGAAGGCACCCAAATCAGCATTGCCTCCAACTGGCATGACTACACTAAAGGCCTGCTCTCAACCCATCTAAAAGCCCACACCGGGAGTTTAGCTGAAAGCAAAACTATCGTAGCTACCGGCAAGGACAAAAAACACCTGCACAGACAAACCGGCGCAATTGCATTGGACATGGAAAGCGCCGCCATCGCCAAAGTTGCTCAGCAAAACGATCTGCCTTTTCTGGCTATCCGAACCATTGCCGACCCGGTTAACATGGATCTACCCAAAGCCATCAATCATTCTCTTAATGATAAGGGCGACATCGTTTTAGCCAAATTATTATTATTTATCGTGCTACATCCTGCTGAATTACCGGGACTTATAAAACTGGGCCTGCATTTCAATGCCGCAAAAAACACGCTAAAATCGGTCGCCAAACAGCTCGATCATCTGACCGCACTACCAAGCCAAGACCAATAAGCCGCATGCCATCTTTTTTTAACACCCTTATCGGCTGGTGCGAACGACAAATCATGCGTTGCCCGTGGACGCTATTATTTTTATCGCTGTTGCTGTGCGGCACTACTCTGTACTACACCATCAACAATCTGGAGATCAACACCAACACCGCTGAAATGCTGTCGCCCGACTTGCCTTTTCAGCAAAACCAGGCGCATTTTAATCAGGCATTTCCCGAGGATGCCACTACCATTATTTTTGTAGTTGAAGCCGAAACGCCGGAAGAATCCTCTCAAGCTGCAGGAAAGCTTGTCGAACAGTTAGACAAAGCAGATGAGCGCTTTGATTCTGCCTACATACCCACAGATAATGCTTTTTTCAGACAACAGGCATTACTCTATCTCGATCAAAATGATCTGGATAATTTCGCCCAAAAACTCACTGACGCCCAGCCTTTTATAGGCCATTTGGCTCAGAACTATCATCTTGAAGGCCTATTCGGCATTATCGGCCAAGCGCTTAACCGCCACGATCACGCCTTGCCTATGGATTTGAATCCGATACTTCTTGCCATCGATGACGTCCTAAAAAATCAGTTAATTGGCCAATCGCATTATTTATCTTGGCAAAACATACTGTCCACCGACAACTATAAGGATGCAACCGCACAAACCCAATTTAACCGGACTATTGTCATAGCCAAACCTAGAATGCATTTTAATGAAATGCTACCGGCTGATGTCGCGCTTTCGGCAGCGCGCGAAATCAGTCATGCACTCATGGTGGAAAATCCCTCACTCAGCATTCGCATCACCGGCGAGACCGCACTGGAACATGAAGAACTTGAGAGCGTTACCAAAGGCGCCACATTCTCCGGCTTGTTGTCGCTGGTTTTAGTGTTTGCAATCCAATGGATAGGTCTGCGTTCAATAAGGTTGCTGATTACAACCTATATCGTTCTGGTTATGGGATTGATATTGACAGCCGGGTTCGCCGCTATCACCGTTGGGCATTTAAATGTCATTTCTATTGCTTTTGCCAGTTTATATATCGGACTGGGAGTCGATTACGCGATCCATATTTGCCTGCATTATCGCGAAGGCAAGGCAGACGGCCTATCGAATAGCGAAGCTATCCTGATCAGCATCCGCGATGTAGGCTCTTCATTATTTTTATGTGCTTTGGCCACTGCGATTGGTTTTTTTGCCTTTATACCCACAGATTATGCAGGCGTATCTGAATTGGGTATTATTTCAGGCGGCGGCATCTTTATCGGCCTGATTATTTCGCTAACCGTATTACCTGCCCTGTTCTGCGTTTTTCCTGTCAATAATGTAAAGCCGATACGTTCACCGTTAACCCCGGCGTTTATTATCACTTTCCCGTTTCGCTTTTCAACCGGCATCAAAATCGTTTCCATATTGCTGGGTATCGGTGCCTGTTTTGTATTGACCGACCTTACCTTTGATTACAACCCTATCAACCTCAGAGATCCAAATAGCGAATCGGTCTTAGCCATTAAAGAACTGTTAAAATCCAAAACCGACTCCCCGTTTGCCTTGACCGCCCTGGCAAACAATCTTGAAGCAGCCAACAAAATCACTACCCAACTTAAGCCCCACTCATCTGTACACGAAACTATCACCTTGGCGAGTTTTGTAGCTAAAGATCAGGACGAAAAACTGGAGACGATTGAAGACTTGAATCTGATGCTGGGCGGACAACTTAAAAACTTTGACAGCGTACTCGATACTACCAACCAGCAGGCGGCATTGATTAAGTTCAATGAAGCATTGAAAAAGGCCATTGCCGAAAAATCCCCTAATGTGCCGCAACAAACCTTGCAGCAATTACAACAGCGCATCGAAGCGCTCATGCAACAGGCAGATGCTACTCAAAATCCGGAAATAGGTTACATACAGCTGGAAAAAAACATTTTAGGCTTGCTACCGTTTACCATAGAACGTCTACGCACCAGTCTGACAGCAATACCCTTTGAACTGGACGATTTACCGTCGGACATAAGATCGCACTGGATCAGCGCCACCGGTCTCTATAGAGTACTGATCATGCCTGAAAAAGACCAAAATAGTCCTGAGAATTTAAAAGAATTTGTGACTCAGGTACAAGCCGTTGACAACACAGTTTCCGGCCTGCCGATTATCAATCAGGCGGGAGGCGATGCTATTGTCAAGGCATTTATTAACGCCTTTGGCGGTGCTTTTATTGCCATTGTGGTGTTATTATTGCTAATGTACAGAAGCGTCAGAAAGACCTTACTGGTTGTCATGCCATTATTGCTGGCTGCTTTGCTAACCGGTGCGACTAACGTGTTACTGGATAACCCTTTCAATTTCGCCAATATCATCGCCCTGCCCTTACTGCTGGGCATGGGTATCGACAGCAGTATCCTGATCATGCACAGACACCATTCCAGTTCGGGTGAAGATGAAAATTTGCTGCAAAGCAGCACCACCCGAGGCATTATTTTCAGCTCCGTAACGACCTTGTGCAGCTTTTCCAGCTTGGCCTTCACCGCTCATCAGGGGATGGCAAGCATGGGTTTAGTATTGGCCATAGGCCTTACTTTCACAGTGATGTGTTCTTTAATAGTCCTGCCTGCTTTCAGCGGCAAAAGAATTTAATTTTTTGAGGTATCTAATGTCATTCAGCATCGCCGAACTTTTTTCTCAACACAGTACTGATAAATTTGATCTGCACGAACAACATTTAAACAATCAAATGGTCAGAGTGTTAAAGACCATAGGCTACGATCGCCATTACCAAAAAGCAGTAGGACAATATCTTTATGACCAGGAAGGTACGGAATACCTGGACTTGCTCAGCGGTTTCGGCGTATTTGCGATTGGTCGCAATCATCCAACCGTTATAAGCGCATTGACCGAGACCTTAACACTGGAATTGCCCAATCTGGTACAAATGGATGTGTCGGTACTGAGCGGATTACTGGCACAAGAAATCCTAAAAACCACACCGAACAATCTGAACAAGATGTTCTTTTGCAACTCCGGAACCGAATCCGTAGAAGCGGCGATCAAATTTGCCCGCTATACCACCAAGCGTGAAAAAATCGTCTTTTGTGAACATGGCTATCATGGATTGACCATGGGTTCGCTGTCGTTAAACGGCGAAGAAATCTTCCGCGAGGGTTTTGGCCCACTGCTGCCCGGTTGCAGTGCAGTTCCTTTCAACGACCTTGCCGCACTGGAACAAGCCTTAAGCAACAAAGACGTTGCCGCTTTCGTCGTCGAACCGATTCAAGGCAAAGGCGTCAATGTACCGGATGATAATTATTTGCCGGAAGTGGAACGCTTATGCAAAAAATACGGCACCTTGTTTGTTGCCGATGAAGTTCAAACGGGCTTGGGACGCACCGGAAAGTTCTGGGCAATCGATCACTGGAACGTTAAACCGGATATGATTTGCATGGCCAAAGCCCTATCAGGTGGCTTTGTTCCAATCGGTGCGGTGGCCATGACTCAAAAAATCATGGATACTGTTTATAATCGTATGGATCGCGCTGTCGTGCATGGCTCGACCTTCTCCAAAAACAACATGGCGATGGCTGCGGGCCTCGCCACGCTACATGTTATGGAAGATGAAAAACTGGTGGAAAACAGCATGAAAGTCGGTACCGACATTATCGACAGCCTGAACGCCATGGCCGGTAAATATGAGTTCCTGAAAGAAGCGCGCGGCAAAGGCATGATGATTGCGATTGAATTCCAATCCCCCAAAAGCCTAAAACTGAAAGCGGCCTGGGCGATGCTGGAAGCCGCCAATAAAGGTTTGTTCTGTCAGATGATCACCATTCCTTTATTTAAAGAACACCACATATTAACGCAAGTTGCAGGTCACGGCATGAACGTGGTTAAACTATTGCCCCCGCTAAATTTAACGCAAAAAGACCGCGACACTATAGTCAACTCATTTGATAAAGCTATAGCCGATACCCATCAAATTCCCGGTTCCATCTGGGATTTAGGTAAAAATCTGGCGGGACATGCCTTGAAGGGCAAAAAATAGTAAACGTTAGATAAATAGAACGCGAATGCTAAAAATAGGCATCATTTAGGCCACGCAGATGAATATGATAAGCACGGATAATTAAAAAAATCTTATTCAATCATAGTTATTAGCGTTCTATTATTGATAGTCTGCATCTGCAAATAGTTAGAAACTGGAAAAGCAATGAAAAAAATCATTCCAATATGTTTATTTTTTATAACTTTGTGCCATGCACATTGGGCCGCCGCTCATGCGGTGATAACTGAGTATTCGCTAAAAATCACGCCCATTTATGCCAATAGCCCGGCAAACGTCGAACTATCGTTTAATTCCCATATAGAACTGGGTTTGTCGCAAATTTTCCTGGTCAGCAAAGGCGACAAACATCAACTATTAACAGCCGTCAATGGCAGCAAACAAGGTCAAGTTATTATCCGCGTTCCGCCATTGGAGTCCGGCGATTATGCCCTTAGATTTAAAGTCTTCGCTGCTGACGGTCATTTAACCGAAGACGTTATTCATTTTTCCGTTTCCAAATAGGAGTTAGCAATGGCCGGCATAGCTGATTTTCTTGATTCTCTTATTGGCGGGTTTGACCTGATTTGTTATTCATTAACAATCGGCGGCCTGTTCTGGGGGCTTTTTGTGTTACGTCCATGGCATCATCAAGACGGATACTCGGCAGTATTACTGCAAAAAACCATTTCCCTTCTTTATAAAGGCGGTTTTTGGCTGGCTGCGGCCCAGCTTTTCAAAATCATACTTAAAGTTTGGTTAATGACCGCCGTACTTGAGCGCTGGCCTTTTCCCGAGTTCGCCGGTACGACCCAATTCATAGGCGGCATCATACGTACGATACTGACTGTGGTTTTGGCGGGTTACTGCTATCAATACCTCAGCAAAAATCCTTTTTCAAAACAGCACTGGATCACCGCCGGCATTGTCGCCTTGCCGATGATTATTTCAGGCGCTTGGCTGGTACATGGCGCCGGACGTTTTGAAAATCAGTTTATATTAATGTCGCTGACGGTTATCCATCAACTGGCAGCAGCCGCCTGGATCGGAGGCGTTTTTCAGCTGGTTAATCTTTGGCTGTTACGCAGCAACAAGCAGATTTCTGCCGGATTATGGCCTTTATTGCTTAAGCGTTTCTCTACGTTCGGCATAGCCTCAGTTGCGATGATCCTGGTCTCGGGCTTGCCCATTGCGCTGCAATATATTGATACCTGGAACGGCCTGATCGGTACCGGTTACGGCAATTTATTGATGGTAAAAATCACTTTACTGGCTATCGCTCTGGGATTTGCCTGGTTAAATAAATCCGCCGTTGCGGAATTCGGATTTTCCGGCAACAATCACGCCTTAAATAACCGAGTCCCTTATTACGTTGAAGCGGAAACTTTTGTCCTGATCACCCTCTTATTTACCGCCGCCAGCCTGGCTTCCCAGCCTCCGGCTATCGATATTCCGGGCCTGACGGCAAGCTGGCAGGAAGTTCTAAACACCTTTAGCCCTCAGATCCCAAGAACCAGCTCGCCCACGCATACCGATTTAATCGCAGGGGAAGCGGGCCGCGTTGCCATCGTCGGCCAAGTGCCTTCCCTGGCGGCAACCGAATGGTCGAACTACAACCATAACATTGCCGGCATTTTCCTGACCGTGATGAGCTTCTTTGCGATGCTATCCTATATACAAAAACCTGGCTTTGAGAAATTCAAATACTGGCCGTTGGGCTTTGTCGGACTGGGTATCTTTCTGTTTTTCCGTAGCGATGCAGAAACCTGGCCTTTGGGACCGATAGGCTTCTGGGAAAGCACTTTTAATAACGGCGAAGTGTTGCAGCACCGGATTGCAACTTTACTGGTGTTTGTTCTTGGCGTTATGGAGCTCAGCGCCAGAATAACCAAAAATCCGAACAGCAAACTCCCTTTTGTTTTTCCGTTGCTGGCAGCTTTTGGCGGTTTAATGCTGCTTACCCATTCACATGTCGGCTTTCAAGCCAAAAGTGCTTTTCTTATCCAGGTCGGCCACACCACAATGGGGATTTTCTCTCTCATTCTGGCATGCGGTCGCTGGCTGGAATTGAAATTAGACAGACCGGGTAAAGATATTGCCGGTTTTATTTCTGTTGCCGCCCTGTTTCAGATTGGCATCATCCTGATGTTCTATCGAGAACCCCTTTACTAATATGAATACAATACATAACTACCCACTGCTCAAAGATATCAACACACCGGCTGATGTGCGCAAACTGTCGAAAAACCAGCTTAAACCTTTAGCACAAGAACTACGCGATTTTTTAACTCATACCGTTAGCATTTCCGGCGGTCACTTTTCCGCAGGATTAGGCACGGTTGAGTTAACGGTAGCCTTGCATTACGTGTTCGACACGCCATCCGACCAGCTGGTTTGGGATGTGGGTCATCAGGCTTATCCGCACAAGATCCTGACCGGACGCAAAGACCGGATGACTACTATTCGCACCAAGGACGGCGTATCGGCGTTTCCTAATCGGGCCGAGAGCGAATACGATGCTTTCGGCGTCGGCCATTCCAGCACTTCGATCAGCGCAGCCTTAGGCATGGCAATTGCCTCGGAGTTAAAAGGCGAAGACAAAAAAATGGTCGCGATTATCGGCGACGGCAGTATCACCGGCGGCATGGCGTTTGAAGCAATGAATCATGCGGGCGCCCTGGATGCCAATCTGCTGGTGATTCTGAACGATAACGATATGTCGATCTCGCCGCCAGTCGGCGCGATGAATAATTACCTGACCAAGATTTTATCCAGCAAATTTTATTCCTCAATGCGCGAAGGCAGTAAAAAAGCCTTAAGCAGCATGCCCAGCGTCTGGGAACTGGCTCGCCGCACCGAAGAACATATGAAAGGCATGGTAGTACCGGGCACCCTGTTTGAGGAACTAGGCTTTAATTATATCGGCCCGATTGACGGGCATGACATAGACATGCTGGTATCGACTCTGGAAAACCTGAAGCATATTACCGGACCGCGCTTTTTGCATATCGTTACCCAAAAAGGCAAAGGTTACCCGCCTGCCGAAAAAGATCCGTTAGCTTATCATGGCGTGCCGGCTTTCGATCCCAGCAAAGACTGCCTGCCCAAATCCGCGCCCTCCCCACATCCGACTTACACGGAAGTGTTTGGCGAATGGCTCTGCGACATGGCGGCAAAAGACGAGCGCTTATTGGGCATTACTCCCGCGATGCGCGAGGGTTCCGGACTGGTCAAGTTTTCGGAATGTTACCCAAGACGTTATTTCGATGTTGCCATTGCCGAACAACACGCAGTGACGTTAGCCGCAGGACAGGCTTGCCAAGGCGCAAAACCCGTAGTGGCTATTTATTCCACGTTCTTGCAACGGGCTTACGACCAGATGATTCATGACGTCGCCATCCAGAATCTGGATGTGTTGTTTGCGCTGGATCGTGCCGGTTTAGTCGGCCCTGACGGCCCGACCCATGCCGGCAGTTTTGATTACAGCTACATGCGTTGCATTCCCAACATGCTGGTAATGGCACCTGCCGATGAAAACGAATGCAGACAAATGCTCTATACCGGCTTTATGCATGAAGGCCCGGCGTCCGTGCGTTATCCGCGCGGCAAAGGCCCCGGTGTTGCGGTCAATAAAACCATGGCCTTATTGCCGCTAGGCAAAGCCGAAGTTCGTCATCAAGGTAGCCGTATTGCTATTCTGGCTTGGGGCAGCATGGTAACTCCGTCTATGGAAGTGGGCAAACAGCTGGGCGCAACCGTAGTCAACATGCGTTTCGTCAAACCTATCGATACCGAACTGGTGCTTGAATTAGCCAAGAGTCATGAAGTACTGATCACCGTCGAAGAAAACGTACTCGCAGGTGGCGCAGGCAGCGCTGTCAACGACTTCCTGCAAGCGCAACAAATCCTGATGCCGGTGCTAAATATCGGCCTGCCGGACAGTTTTGTCGAGCAAGGTACAAGAGAAGAATTGCTGGCACTGTGCGGCCTGGATATACAGGGGATTCTTGCTAAGGTTGAAAAATTTTGCGCGTAGAGATGTTGCAAGAGTAACTATAATTTTTCATCACGAAGAACACGAATAAAAAAATCTGTAGATTGGGCATGCTTTTTATGCCCAACATTTCCAATGTTTCAATGTGACAGCTAATCTAGAGCATTTCTCCGTTAGTCAAAAGCATCGCCTGAGCTGTTAAAATAATTCAGGCACTCGTCAGAGTGAAACTGATCCCTAATTTGGCCGATAGGACAGATCAAGAATGGTGCCAACAGCATTATGTCAGGGGCGAGTTGTGTCGACGGCAGCGGAGTGCCGTGTTTTGCTGTTTGTCGGCGTTGAAAATGAGGAAAAACCAAGGTCAGGTTTTTCAACTTGCAAAAAATGGAAAAGAGGTGGGGCTGCACAATGCAAGACCTAACACCTTTTTTCCAATCTTTTCGATAATCCAAAACAAACCTTTCGAAGGCGAGGTTCTTAAATGAATAGAATAATTGACGGCATCGACGCCATCTCAACAGCAAGCCATCTAAATGGTCATGTTGAGTGTCAGACGCCGGGCGGATGGGAGGGCTGGCTTCAAGTGGAACTTCACCGTTGGCTATTGCAGCAGCCTTCGCCCGTAAACATCGGTCGAGAGGTTCATTGTTATACAGCACCTAACGCCGCTCAAAAGTGCGACCTAACCTTGGGAAATATGGTTGTTGAGCTCAAGGCAATGGGACTCAGTCGGCCATCGGCTGCTTTTGTGACACTGGTAATCAATGATAAAGCAAAAATCCTCCAAGGACGTGTGATGCCTTATACCACCGCCGGACTAGCTGTAGTAATTCCGAATATCCCGAACAACATTGGGCTGGGCATCCAGTGTGCGACAGCTAGGAATAACGTGAACATTGCAAGCGGAATTTCGGTGCCGACGACCTGCGGATGTTATCAGATCTACATATTTTGATTATTGAACAATTTATATCTGGAATAGAGAAAACTATAAATGAATATGATGAAATTCTATTTTAATCAAATATGGAACGCATTGCATATCTTATTTGGCTCACGAGGACTTAAATAATTATGCTAACCCCCCTGACACTCCCCGTCTTAAACGATAATTACATTTATCTGATTCACGACCCTGTATCGGGTGAAACTGCCGCTGTAGATCCCGCTGTTGCAGGGACAGTTCTGGATGCTTTGGATCAAAAAGGCTGGCAGTTAACCACCATCTTGAATACCCATCACCATTCGGATCATGTTGGCGGCAATCTGGAGCTGAAACAAAAAACCGGCTGCACCATTATTGCGCCCCTTTCAGATCAAAATCGAATTCCCGGCATTGATCGCGGCATTGTTGACGGCGATGTGATAACGCTCGGCAAGCATACCGCCAAGGTCATCTCGACTCCGGGACATACCAGCGGCCATGTTGTTTATCATTTTGCCGACGACAATACGCTGTTTTGCGGGGACACGTTGTTTGTCATGGGCTGCGGTCGGTTGTTTGAAGGCACTGCGGAACAGATGTGGCATTCGTTACAAAAATTGAAAGCATTGCCTGCATCGACTCGAATCTATTGCGCCCATGAATACACACAAGCTAATGGCCGGTTTGCTTTAACGGTAGAGCCTGATAACCGGCAGTTACAGCAAAGAATGGATGTCATCAATCAGCTGAGGGCAAACCACTTGCCGACGGTGCCGTCGACGATAGAGCAGGAACTGGCGACTAACCCGTTTTTCAGGGAAGATAGTTTGGCCTTGCAGGAAACTATTAAGATGGTGAACAAAAAACCGGTGGAGGTTTTTGCGGAAATCAGGCGGTTGAAAGACAATTTTTAACCGAAATCATAAAGATGCACCACGAACAACTGCATGGATGCAGAAGGTAGAGCACCAACAGTAGGCGCTTTAGGCGACGCAGGAGCGGTTGCCGAGGCACGAAGAACACGAAGCTTATATTTTTCCTTCGTGCTCTTCGTGCCTTCGTGGTGAATTAATCAGTTCATTAACCCTTAGGCCGCATATGCGGAAACAACAGCACATCGCGTATTGAAGGCGCATCGGCGAACAGCATGACCAGACGGTCGATGCCTATGCCCTCGCCTGCCGTTGGCGGCATGCCGTGCTCCAGCGCGACGATATAGTCCGCGTCAAAGTGCATGGCTTCATCATCACCGGCCTCTTTTTCTTCGACCTGTTTTTGGAAACGCGCCGCCTGATCTTCGGCATCATTCAACTCGGTAAAGCCGTTGGCAATTTCCCGTCCGCCGACAAAAAACTCAAAGCGATCCGTGACATGCGGATTATCATCATTGCGTCTCGCCAGCGGTGAAACTTCAACCGGGTAAGCTGTGATAAAAGTCGGATTCATCAACCGGCTTTCCACGGTTTTTTCGAATATCTCGATCTGTATCTTGCCCAAACCGTAACCGTCCTTGACCGGAAGATTCAGCTTTTTAGCCACTTCAACAGCAGCTTCACGCGTGGCGATATTTTCCGCCGTTAAATCCGGATTAAAATGCAGAATCGAATCGAACACGGTCATACGGTCAAACGGCTTGCCGAAATCGTATTGCTCGCCTTGATAGGTAATCTCTGTTTGCCCTAACACTTCAACCGCGACACCGCGCAACATGGCTTCGGTTAAATCCATTAAATCATGATATTCCGCGTAAGCCTGATAAAACTCCAGCATGGTGAATTCGGGGTTATGACGCGTCGATAAACCTTCATTGCGGAAGTTACGGTTGATTTCAAACACCCGCTCAAAACCGCCCACTACCAGACGCTTTAAATACAACTCCGGTGCGATACGCAGATAGAGTTCCATGTCTAACGCATTATGAAAGGTGGTAAAAGGACGCGCCGTTGCCCCGCCTGGAATCATCTGCATCATCGGCGTTTCAACTTCAAGGAAATCGCGCTCGATCAGGAACTGGCGGATATAAGCCACCACCTTGGAACGGATCAAAAAGGTATTGCGCGATTGCTCGCTCATAATCAAATCCAGATAACGCTGACGGTATTTGATTTCCTGATCGGCAATGCCGTGAAATTTTTCAGGTAATGGCCGCAAGGCTTTGGTAAGCAAACGAATATCGTCAATTTTGACGCTGAGTTCGCCGGTCTGGGTTTTAAATAGTACGCCTTCCGCGCCGACGATATCGCCAATATCCCACTTTTTAAACTGCTCGTTGTAAAAGCTTTCGGGTAGCGCATCGCGAGTCACATAAAGCTGTATTTGGCCGGACATGTCTTGAATATGCGCAAAACTCGCTTTACCCATTACCCGGCGGGTCATCATCCGCCCAGCCAGTTTTACCCGCAACGGTTCCGCTTCAAGCTCTTCCTTGGATTTTTCTCCGTATTCGGCCAACAGTTCACCTGCAACCACATTACGGCGAAAATCGGTAGGGAAAGCAATGCCGCCATTTTCGCGCAACTCATTCAATTTGCTGCGGCGTTGCCTGATTTGTTCTTGTTCGTCGTGCTCGATTTCTGACATTTTATTTGTTAACTCTTTAGTTTTAATAATTTTTATAAGCCACTCTTCAAGCTGGCTTCAATAAACTGATCCAGATCGCCATCCAGAACCGCTTGGGTGTTGCCTGTTTCTACATTGGTGCGCAAATCCTTAATCCGCGACTGATCCAACACATAGGAACGAATCTGGCTGCCCCAGCCTATATCCGACTTGGTATCTTCCAGTGCCTGAGCCGTTTCACTACGCTTGCGCATTTCCAGCTCGTACAATTTGGCTTTCAATTGCTTCATCGCGGTATCGCGGTTCTTATGCTGCGAACGGTCGCTCTGGCATTGCACGACAATTCCGGTCGGGTTGTGGGTCATACGCACGGCCGACTCGGTTTTGTTGATATGCTGACCACCCGCGCCGCTGGCTCGGTAAACATCGACCCGTATATCGGCGGGATTGATGTCTATGTCTATATCGTCGTCAATTTCCGGCGATACGAACACCGACGCAAACGAGGTATGGCGGCGATTGCCCGAATCGAACGGCGATTTTCTGACCAAGCGATGTACGCCGGTTTCGGTGCGCAGCCAGCCGAACGCATATTCGCCTTCAAATTTGATCGTGGCGCTTTTGATCCCGGCCACGTCGCCTTGCGACTCTTCAATCAACTCGGTTTTAAAGCCTTTACGCTCGCCCCAGCGCAAGTACATGCGCTCGATGATCGATGCCCAATCCTGAGCCTCGGTGCCGCCGGAGCCTGACTGTATATCCAAAAAGGCATTATTGGCATCCATTTGCCCGGAGAACATGCGTCGAAATTCCAGATCTGCGACTCTTTTTTCAAAGTGCGCCAGATCATCGACGACGGTTTCAACCGTTTCTTCATCATCTTCTTCGACCGCCATCAGCAGCAGTTCTTCCGCATCGGCAAGGCCGCGTTCCAGATCATTAATGGTGTTAACGATGACTTCCAGCTGGCCGCGCTCTTTACCCAAGGCCTGCGCTTCTTCAGGCTTATCCCAGATTTTCGGGTTTTCCAGCTCTCTTAAAACTTCGACTAAACGTTCGCTCTTGACGTCGAAGTCAAAGATACCTCCTAAGGGCATCGCCACGGCTTTTTAAGTCAGCTATTTTGTTTTTGATCGGATTTATTTCTTGCATGGGGTGTATTTAACCAATGACAGTCGAGACCTAACGCAGGTAAAGCGCCGGTCGATGAAAACTTTAAACAACGGGTGATTATAAACTATAAGCGGGAAGCTGTTCATCCCAAGTTGCCGGCTTAAGACCATTGGGACAGCAACTTTTAGCTATCACTCGACTGAAAACTGATCTCCATTCCCAATGTCAGGCCCAGTTGCTGTTGTGCATGGCCTTTATTGACCGCAATTTCGACCAGACCGCTGGAATTTTTATACCAGAAAGCCTGTTGTTCTTCGACATCGCCGAAAGTATCGGCCTGTTTAATCGCAATACCGTGAATATTTAAAATCTTGCCTGCTAATTTTTCGTGATACCGCAAGCCGGTCATTGCATTGCCGTAATAATCGAAATAGATCACTGCCTCCAAGTCTTGAGGCCAATCGCTTAAATCATTTCGGTCAAAGGGTTGCAATAAATCACCGGCTGAATTGATGGCCAGCCTTGCGGCAACGGGGGCGAATATATCCCTGCCGTGAAAGCTCATTGAGCAATGTTCAGACTTCCAGATAATTTCCGACCATTGCGTATCTTGAGCCTGAACGGCGACAGTATTCAACAAGCCGTTATCCGGCCCGACAAACCTTTGTCCGTCAGCTTGTAAAACAACGGCTCTGCGCTCACCGCCAACGCCTGGATCAACCACGGCCAGAAAAATACCGTTTACAGGAAAGCTGTACCGCAATGCGGCCAATAAATAGGAACTTAAACGGGGATTAGCTGTCGGGGCGTTACTCAGCAGATTAATAACAGGGACATTGGGCGCTGCAAGCCGCAACACCGATTCCATTTGCCCGATGTAAGGACCTGACGGCCCAAAATCGGTAAAAAGAACGATGCTTGTCATCGCCTGTTATTGCGCCAACACATCCAAACCGGCATTAAATGTCATAACCTGCTCTTCGGCTTGTTGACTCCGCATTAATCCGGCAAAATCGAATAACTGCGTATCGGCCAACTGCGAAGGCGCGACATTTTTCAAGCTGGTAAAAATGGTTTCCAAGCGGCCCGGAAACTGTTTATCCCATGTTTTTAACATGACTTTCATGGCTTGGCGCTGCAGATTTTCCTGGGAACCGCACAAGTTGCACGGAATAATCGGGTAATTTTTAAATACGGCCAAGCGCTCTATGTCTTTTTCACGGGTGTACGCTAAGGGTCTGATGATAATATTTTTCTTATCGTCGCTTAACAACTTGGGCGGCATGGCTTTTAATTTACCCCCGTAAAAAATATTCAGGAAAAAGGTTTCAAGAATATCGTCGCGATGATGGCCCAAGGCTATTTTGGTAACATTATTGGCTTCGGCATAACCGTATAAAGTACCGCGCCGCAAACGCGAACACAATCCGCAAGTGGTGTTGCCTTCCGGAATAACCCGCTTTACCACGCTGTAGGTATCTTTTTCGATAATATGGTATGGCACATCCAACGATGCCAGATACTCCGGCAAGACATGTTCTGGAAAGCCGGGTTGCTTCTGATCCAGATTGACCGCGATCAGTTCAAACTCAACCGGTGCGGTTTTTTGCAAGTGCATCAGGATGTCCAGCAGGGTGAAGGAATCCTTGCCGCCGGATAAGCACACCATGACCTTGTCGCCGTTTTCGATCATGTTGTAGTCGGCAATCGCATCGCCGACCGTGTGCCGCAAATGTTTTTGTAGTTTGTTAAACTGGATTCTGGATTTTTGGTTTGGATCTGACATGGTCAGAGATATGAAGTATTTGAGAGAAAAGAAATGCGGGGTTCGTATGTCCGAACCCCGATGAGAATCGCGTTAGCCGTTGTAACGCTGAAAGATCAGTGTAGCGTTGGTGCCGCCGAAGCCGAAGCTGTTCGACATAATGGTGTTTAACGTAATGTTGTCTTTACGTTCACGCACGATGGGAATACCTTCCGCCCCCGGATCAAGCTGGGCGATATTGGCTGAAGCGCTGAGGAAGTTTTCTTCCATCATTAGCAACGAATAAATCGCCTCATTAACACCCGCCGCGCCCAGTGCGTGACCTGTCAGCGATTTTGTGGAACTGACTAACGGCACCTTATCCTGACCGAACACGTTGCGCAAGGCTTCAAGTTCTTTGGTATCGCCGACCGGCGTACTGGTGCCGTGAGCATTGATATAATCGATTTTGCTGCTGCCGATCGTCGCCATCGCTTGCTGCATGCAACGCACTGCGCCTTCACCGGATGGTTGAACCATATCGTAACCGTCGGAAGTTGCGCCGTAACCGGTCAGTTCTGCGTAGATTTTCGCACCGCGCGCTTTGGCATGTTCCAGTTCTTCAATGACTAAAACACCGCCGCCGCCGGAGATAACAAAACCGTCACGGGTTTCATCATAAGGCCTTGATGCTGTGGTCGGCGCATCATTGTATTTTGAAGACAAAGCGCCCATCGCATCGAACAACATCGACATCGTCCAATGCACTTCTTCGCCGCCACCGGCAAATACGACATCCTGTTTGCCCATCTGGATCAATTCCATCGCATGACCGATACAGTGAGCACTGGTCGCACACGCCGAGCTTATCGTGTAATTAACGCCTTTAATTTTATAAGGTGTCGCAAGACATGCGGTATTGGTGCTGGACATGCTTCTGGGTACCATATAAGGACCCACTTTTTTGATGCCTTTTTCGCGTAAAATGTCAGCCGCTTCAACAATATTTGAGGTTGAAGGACCGCCGGAACCCATCACCAGTCCGGTTCTGAAATTCGAAACTTCTGATTCACCCAGACCGGAATCATCAATGGCCTGTTGCATCGCAATATAGTTAAATGCAGCGCCATCACCCATAAAGCGTTTTATTTTACGGTCGATGAATGCGTCTAAATCTATATTGATAGGCCCGTGGATATGACTGCGGAAACCCATTTCTTTATAAACGTCTGCAAAAGCGATTCCTGAACGGCCTTCCTTTAGGGAATCGACAACCTCTGTTCGATTATTTCCTATGCTGGAAACAATACCTAACCCGGTAACTACGACTCTTTTCATTGTTAACGCCTCTAAAAATCTTCTGTCGAAGTGAATAAACCAACCCGTAAATCGGTAGCCTCATAAATCACTTTACCATCGACTTCCATGGTGGCATCAGCGATACCCATAACCAGCTTCCGCATTATTACTCTTTTTAAATTGACCCGATAAATCACTTTCTTGGCAGTGGGCAGCACTTGTCCGGTAAATTTGACTTCACCCACACCCAAAGCGCGACCTTTGCCGGGACCGCCCATCCAGCACAAAAAGAAGCCGACCAACTGCCACATCGCGTCCAGTCCCAAACAACCGGGCATCACAGGATCGCCCTGAAAATGGCAGTCAAAAAACCATAAATCAGGCGTTATATCCAGCTCAGCAATGATCTCGCCCTTTCCGTAGGTACCGCCTTCATCCGTAATAAGGGTAATACGATCCATCATTAACATATTCGGTAGAGGCAATTGCGCATTTTTCGGCCCATACAGTTCACCCCTGCCGGACTTCAACAATTCTTCGCGCGTAAAACTGTGCTGTTTCCCCATACTCTTTATATACCTTAACGTAATTATTATTATTATAAACTGTGCATTATCTAACAGACACCAAAAAAAATCAGCTCAAATTTTAGCCGGGCAATACATCAAGCATCAATTCTTTCATCTTCAAGCCCTCTCTTTGTATGAGTTGCTGATAAATAATGGCGTAAGAAAGCACCGAAGTTACATACTTTCTGGTTTCTTTAAATGGGATGGTTTCTATCCAGATATCTGCAGGCATGGACGTAACATTCGGCAACCATTTTGCTACCCGTCCGGATCCCGCATTATAAGCGGCAATTGCCAAGGCAAAGTGCCCATGAAACTGTTTTAGCAGTTGTTTATAATAAAAAGCGCCGTACCGGACATTAACATCAGGATTAAACAGACTGTTGTCCGACTGCCATTTTTCCTTCAAATCGCGGGCTATCTGCATCCCTGTTCGGGGCATAACCTGCATTAAGCCGCGCGCACCAACGGATGACTCGGCATTTTTATTGAAGATGCTTTCCTGCCGGATCAGACCAAAAACAATGGCCGGATCAAGATCCTGCAAATGGGCATTATTATGCACCTGATTCGAATAATAAATAGGGAATCGCAACCCCAGATCATCCCAATAATCGGCTTTAACCAATGTAGTAATGGCAATTTGATCTTTGTGCCATTGCTGAGCCAATTTGGCAGCGATCATGCGCCGCTCCTTACTCAGTTTTTTTACCGCATACCACCATTGCCGTTCGGCCTCCGCGTCCCTGTTCAGTAAATTAAGCTCCCGAACCACTTTAAAATCGGTTTCATTGGCCAAGCTTTCGAGTTCATTTTCCGCCAGAAAAACCGGTTTATTGGAAAACTGATAAGGCTTATGAACATTATCGGCGGCCAGGAACCCGTAAAAGCTCCGGTCTTCGGCAAGTTTAGTGTAGACATCCTGCGCCTGCAAAGAGTTTCCGGTTTTATCCAGCGACCTGGCCAGCCAGTATTGCCATTTAGGCTCCTGCCGTTCCTGAGCCGTCAAACCCGCCAGCGCCTCGGCAACATGCTGCCAGTTTTGTTCAAGCAAAGCCGCCCTGACTTTCCATTCATTGATTTCCGCATCAACAACCGGCAATTGATTAAGTCGGTAATACGCACCTGGGTTTCGACTGTGCGCCAAGCCCATCGCGAGCTTGCGCTCCAGTTGCTGGGCAGCCTGATTATCTATCCGGAAAGCGTGTTTTTTATCATCCCAAAGTTGAATGGCCCTATTCAAATCAGATTTTGCCAATCGTCCTATGCCATGAGCGAAAAGCCTCCCCATTTGCGGACTCAAAAAGCCGTTATTTTCGATCAGAGTCGGCTGTTGATGAATCCGCAACCATACATCGGCAACATCCTGATCTTCGCTGCTCATCGAACGGCGCACGTATTCGGCCACCGATACATTATCTTTGCTCAAAGCAAGCTCAAATCGCTGCCAAATAAGTTCCGGCGTAAAGCCGGGCGACATCATTAATACCGACAATAGCGGATCGCATTCCTGCGGTAGCGAATCTCCGGTCACCCATAGTTGTTTGGCTGCATTTAATGCCTGCTGCTGATTGCCTGTTTTATAGATTGCCAGATTGTACTGGCATTCAAGAGGCGTATTTTCGGTTGCTCTCGCCGCGCCTGTTCCCGGCAGGTTTGCGGCATACACACCATCCCTGGCGATCGCCGAACCTGCTCCCGGCAGGTTTACGGCATACACACCATCCCTGGCGATATAATGCTGGAGAAAATCGTTCCAGCGCTCATTTTTAGCCAGGTAATCCAGCCATTTTGTTCTCAATAATCCGGCATAACGGGTCGATTTATAGGCCGCTAAAAAAGACAGAACTTGATCGGTTTGCTGTAAATTATCTTTCAGCCACTGGTATTGCAAATAAGGATATAAAGGGTAATCGATCAAAGCAGCACTGGTGTACATAAATGCCGCATTATTGCCTTGAGCAAGCAATTTTTCCGCCAGCAAAAAATCATTTCTTTGCTGGTCGAGCGTATTGCAAAGTACTACATCGGAAAAAAGAAGCGGATACAACAACACAATCCACGCCAGACATTTCATATTTCACTCACAGTAATATATTCCTAAAGATGTTTCAGACAGATATAATCAAGCGCTAATGAAAACATCCCTATCAAATCCCGTGCAATCAAAACAAGCGATCCAACCATATAGTTGGAGCACTATCTACCAAATTGCCTTAGAACACAAAAAAGAACTGATCATTTCTCATTTTATCGCTATTCTGGCAACCATTGCCAGCGTTCCGGTACCGTTGCTGATGCCGTTGCTGGTCGATGAAGTGCTATTGCATAAACCCGGCATTATCATTCAAACCGTCAATCTGCTGTTCCCTGTCGCTTGGCAAATCCCGATTCTGTATATCGGCATTATTTTACTGATCAGCGTCGTCCTGCGCATTATTGCGATCATTTTCAACATCATTCAGTCCCGGCAATTTTCCTGCATTGCCAAGGATATTGTGTTCCGCATCCGTGCCAATCTGATTGGGCATTTGCAAAACATTTCAATGTCTGAATACGAGAGCCTCGGCACCGGCACCGTAGTGACTCATCTGGTCAAAGACCTTGACACGATCGACACATTTATCGGCACTACCGTCAGCAAATTACTGGTATCCGGCCTGACTATTATCGGCACTGCGGTCATTTTATTATGGATGCACTGGCAACTGGGTTTATTTATCCTGTTGCTAAATCCCGTGGTTATTTATTTCACCCGCGTGATCGGCTCTCGCGTTAAAGACCTAAAATCTCGGGAAAACTCCGCTTACGAAGTTTTCCAGCAATCCCTGACAGAAACCCTGGAAGCCATCCATCAAATACGCGCCAGCAATCGCGAAAAACATTATTGCCAGCAGCTGATTGAATCGGCCCGATCCGTTAAGGATTTTTCGACCGCTTTCGCCTGGAAAAGCGATGCAGCAACGCGCTTGAGTTTTCTGGTATTCCTGTTCGGCTTTGACGTATTCCGCGCCTGCGCGATGCTGATGGTGTTTTACTCAGATCTCAGCATCGGGCAAATGTTGGCGGTGTTCGGCTACCTCTGGTTTATGATGGCGCCGGTGCAGGAAATTCTGAGCATTCAATATGCCTTTTATGCCGCCAAAGCCGCATTAATCCGCATCAACCGGCTTAACGCCCTGAAACAGGAACCGCACTACCCTCACCTTGAAAACCCGTTTTTAAACAAAAAAACCGTTTCTTTACGCGTGGAAAACCTGCATTTCAGCTACAGCGATGACCAATTCGCCGGAAGCGAATTGGCATTTACCCGCAGGGTGCCGGGCAGGACAGACCGGCATGAAAAAATACTCGACGGCATCCAGCTAAAAATCAAGGCTGGCGAAAAAGTTGCGCTGGTTGGCGCCAGCGGCGGCGGCAAATCGACCTTGATCCAAACATTGATCGGCCTTTATCCGCCCGACCACGGCCAGATTTATTTCGACGATGTCCCCATCGACCGCATCGGTCTCGAAGTAGTCAGGGAAAACGTCGTCACCGTGCTGCAACATCCCGTCCTCTTTAACGACACCATCCGCGCCAACCTGACTTTGGGCAAACCGGCTACCGATGCCGTATTATGGAATGCACTGGCTATCGCGCAATTAAACGATGTCGTGCAGGATCTGGACAAAGGATTGGACACCATCATCGGTCGGCTGGGCATGAGGCTTTCAGGCGGTCAGCGGCAACGCATGGCCATTGCCAGAATGATCGTCGCCGATCCCAAAGTGGTCATATTGGACGAAGCCACCTCGGCGCTGGACAGCGAAACAGAGCACAAACTGCATCAAGCGATGGCCGAATTTTTAAAAGGCCGCACCACTATCATTATCGCCCATCGCCTGAGTGCCGTTAAACAGGCCGATCATGTTTATGTTTTTGAACAAGGTCAAATCTGCGAACATGGACAACATGAAACCCTACTCAGCCAAAACGGCCTTTATGCAAAACTTTATGGCGAGTATCAATAAGACAGGTGAAAGGCACAAGGCGGAAGGCAAAAACACGTTGCTCCGGCCTTGCGTCTTGTGCCTTTCACCTTTAACCTAATATCTATGACTGAAAATTACGACCTACACTGCCATTCTACCGCCTCCGACGGCGCATTATCGCCCACGGCAGTAGTGCAACGCGCCCATGCACACGGCGTTACTTCGCTGGCTTTAACCGATCATGATACGGTCGCAGGACTCAACGAAGCTCAAGCTGCCGCAGACACAGCAGGCATTAAATTAATCCCCGGCATAGAGCTGTCAACCAGCTGGCAAAATAAATGTTTTCACATTGTCGGACTGGGTATTGATCCCGCCTATCCGCCGCTTGCCGAGGCCACCCGCAACCTGCAAACCATGCGCATCGAACGGGCCGAAAAAATCGCCGATAAGCTGGAGAAAAAACGCATTCCCGGCGCGCTGGAAGCCGTCAAAAAAGCCGCCGGAGAAGGCATGATCACCCGCACCCATTTCGCCGACTTCCTGCTTTCGCAATTTCATGTATCCACCCAACAGGAAGCTTTCGACCGCTATCTTGGCGCCGGAAAAGCCGCTTTTGTTGCTACAACCTGGTCTGACATGGAACTGGCGGTAAACTGGATTACGGGGTCCGGCGGCGTTGCAGTATTGGCGCATCCTTTGCGCTACAAACTGACCGCCAGTTGGATAAAACGCCTGTTAGCCGCATTCAAGGAAGCCGGAGGCCAAGGCATAGAAGTCGTAACGGGCCGATATAATAGCGATGAAATAAAAACGGTTGCCGGTTACGCAACACGCTTTGAGCTGGCCGGTTCAGTTGGTTCCGACTTTCACAATCCGGCCAATCAATGGGTGGAATTAGGCAAGCTTGCGCCCTTGCCTGAGAGCATCAAGCCGGTATGGGAGCTGCTTGACAACTGATGTGAGTAGTAATCTAAGAATTCACCACGAAGGCACGAAGAGCACGAAGTTTTGCCGGATTTTCTTCGTGAACTTCGTGCCTTCGTGGTGAATTAATCAATCTTTTAACGAGCAATACCCTATGAACTTTTGGGAAACTAAAAAACTATCTGAAATGACCACCGAAGAATGGGAGTCATTATGCGATAACTGCGGCAAATGCTGCCTGCACAAACTGGAAGACGAAGACACCGGCGACATCTATTTTACCAGCGTCGTCTGCAACCTGATCGATCTGGATACATGCCGCTGCACCCGTTATACCGAACGCACTAAGTTAGTTCCCGAATGTCTGGACTTAAAACAACACGACTTTGCCGAATACAACTGGCTACCGGCAACCTGCGCTTACCGGTTATTAAGCGATGGAGAAGAACTTCCATCCTGGCATCCCCTGTTGTCAAAAAACCCAGAAAGCATCCAGGATGTAGGCGTTTCAATCAGCAGTTATGCAATGAAAGAGTCTGAAATCGATGATCTGGAAGACCACATTATCGAATGGCTGGAATAGTTATTTCATCTTGGAAGGCAGATGGATCGTCTCGCCGGCAACCATGAATGCGCCTTCCCCCAGATGATGAATCGTCTGCGGATGTTCCTTCCGTGGGTCAATCCAGGCTTTAACAACCTCAAGGATAAAGAGGTTGTATTTGGCGACCATCTTCTCATCGACGACCCTGCATTCAAGATTGGCATAGCATTCATCAATAAGCGGCGCATTGATGCACAAGGCGGCCACTGGCGTTAGTCCAAACTCCTTGAATTTATCAACCGTTCGTCCTGAGCTGTTCCCGCAGTCCACTACCTTTTTCGACAGCTCCACCGTTGGAATGTTGATTACGCATTGCCTGGTTACTTTCAAACTATCGAATGTGAAGTTCCTGTTGCTGATTACACAACCTACCAGCGGCGGCTCAAACTCCAGCATGGTATGCCACGATAGGGTCATGATATTCGCCCGCCCCTCTCTGGCAGTAGTGACCAATACAACCGGCCCCGGCTCAAGCAGACCGTAGACCTTGGACAGGGGAAAGGATTCTTTCGACATATCGGCACCTCTTATTTAGTGGTAAACGCTTTTTAAAGTGTTTGATTTGACGAAAGCCTTCGTTCGCGATTGATGGGTCCCATACCTCATCAGCTCATCTTATCGCTGTTAATTTAAAATTATTCTAATTCCAACAGCAGTATAATTGGTACAAATACCTAGTGTTTAGGCGGGGATGAATGAGAGTTACAAAGTCTATCCTATCCAGCTCTATTTTCCATTGTTGATAAGCTAACACCTGGTTAGTTGAAATAGCGAGCCAGCGTTGTTGCATTTAGATAGCTTCATTGATAAGCCTCAGCACAACGTCAATGTCCGTGGCTACTATCGCATGGTGGTTTTTATGATGCTCAATAACAATGCCGACAATTGAGGTTTGAGCTGGATCATTCGCTCCGTTCTCATCATGTAGCAACCACAATGGGGAGCCACTGATTCCTTTTGGCTCTGGGAACGCACGAATTTGACTATCCGGCCCAATGGTACGCTTTCGGTCAAAGCCTAGAACAATGTGGCTTTGCGGGCTGACATCAAGGTCAGCATACTTTGAGGATGGAACCGAGATGTTTCTATAGCTATAAACTTCGGTTACTACTTCTCTTGCAACTCGTTTAACGCAGCTCTTTGACTCGGGAAATCCGACGAGGAGATATTGTTTGCCTTCGCGCGGCAACGCGTTTGGCAGAAGCACACCAATCGCCAAAGGATACTTCTCAACCTTTGGATAAGGAGGAAGACCTGGACCTTCGAGTTTGAGAACACCGACATCCAGACGGTCACCTTTCCTGTTTTTCCCTTCTGGTAATTTCGTAAGACGGAGACTGCCCGAAAGCTTTCGCTTGATGCACGGCTCAACGTAATAGAAGAGTTCATGACCTGCACTCAATTCATCGAAAACGTGAGCAGCCGATACAAGATATGAATTGGTGCCAGAGGAAAGCAGAAAACTACTTCCAACGAGTCTCGGCTCACCACCAGAGGTTTCTGCAAATAACGGAAGGATGTGGTGCACCAAAACATTCGCTAGTCTTGTGATTACTTGCGATTCTGCCTCAAGAACATGGTCTGCCATCAATAACTGTCCCGAAATGAAACTTTGTTAATTGCTTAGGACTAACGATCTACTGCGGATCAAGATGAACGATATGCCCATGATCGTCAAAGTAAACGGTAATCATTGGCACATTTCGGCACTGTTGCAATTCATCGGCTTTCACTTGATAAAACGCGCACAGCTCCGTGTCGTTAACAATTTTATGTGCCTCCGGATGCATTACCCTGCTCCGGAATTTGCGATAGCTTATCCAGCATAACCAAAGCGCAACCATTACCAGCAAGGTTACAACGTAAATCTGCATCAGCTCCAGCAGGCTTTTGTAGCCGCCAAACCAGCGCATTTCGTTGATCATCTTTCTATCGCCCAGCACCCAACTGCTTAAAGGAACCAATGGAATCAACAAATAAACCCACATCACCCAACAGACAGCCCAAACAAATACAGCGCCCATTCGTTTTTGCAAACTTTGTAACTGCGGAGCGTTAATAATGTATTCTTTCATTTCTCGCGCAAGCCTCTGTCCACGGTGACCCAGATGGCGCGCTGTCCGCGCTTCTTTTTTATCGCCCGAATCGAGCCGACGATGGTAGTGCCGACGTTTATCAGCCAGTACACGATCGGATACCAGACCATCCAGTAATAATACCGAGCGACGCCGCCGGTACGGGATTCGTAATGTGAATCGATGAACAGGCTGACGCCGAACTGTATAAGACAGGTCAGGCTCAGCAACATGCTGGTCCAGTTGGGGCTAAGATCGTGCAACGATTCGCTGGTCGATTCGTTAAACAATGCCACGGGTGCGTAAAGTACGTGCAGTAATATCAAAAACGCCCAGAAGATGCTGATCAGGCATTCGCCATATAACAGCCACATGCCGCGGGACGACCAGCGAAACAGGTCGCGAAAATAGCGCAATAACACTTCGGTTCCGCCCTGCGCCCAGCGTGATCGTTGTTTCCATAAGCCTTGCAGGGTTTCCGGCATCAACACCCAGCACAAGGCGTTCGGTTCAAAATAGATCGACCAACCGGCCAGCTGTAACTTCCAGCTGATGTCGATGTCTTCGGTGACCATGTCGTTGCTCCAATAACCCACATCGTGCAATGCGGATTTGCGAAATGCGGCAATAACGCCGGAGACGGTGAAGACCTGTCCGTAAGACCGTTGCGCCCGTTTGATCATGCCGACGATGGCTGAAAATTCGCCAACCTGAATTCGTCCTAACAGTGTGGAGCGATTGCGGATACGCGGATTACCGGTGACCGCACCGAGACTTGGATTATCCAGAAAATGCCTTACCATCCAGGCGACAGCTTCGGGAGCCAACAACGCATCGCCGTCAATGCAAATCAGGATTTCGCTGTTGGCCAGCAATGCGGCCGTGCGCAAGCCCATCGCCTTGCCCTGATTGGTGTGCAAATTGACCACACGAAGCTGGTCATGCTGTTCGGCCAACTCTTGCAATATTTCCAGCGTGTTGTCCTTGCTGCCGTCATTAACGGCGATAATTTCGAATACGGGATATTTCTGGCGCAGCAAAATTTCCACGGTCTCACGAATATTGTCTGCTTCGTTATAACAGGGAACCAAAATGGAAACAGGCGGCTGTTCGGTTAATTCGGGCAGGTGTTCGGCGTTACCTTGCTGACGCCATTCATGACGAAAATAAAAAATAAGCGCGCCAAACATCCAGATGTAGGCCATAAATAAAGGATAGTAATAAATGAATCCTTCAATGGAGCCATCCAGCGGTTCCCATACCAACATAAAATCATGCCATTGAGTCTGTAGTATTGCGCTGAAGTTCTGCAATGAAACATTCATGGTTTTTCAGGGCGCGCGACACTGCCCGCCCTACTCAGGTTGATTAAAACAAAATTCATGGTTAAGGCTGGATAGGGAGTGAGAAATGTTGTTGTAAATCCGCCAGGCGCGGCTGATCCTCAAAAGCATTGTCAGGATAATAGCCGATGTGGCTGACACCCAGTTTTTTCAATAGCGTCAGTTGTTCGACAAATACCGGCATCGGAATTTTCTGTTGGGTTTTCCAGTTGATCGATTGCAGCTCGAACACGGTTTTTTTAAGGCCTTCAGGCTGTTTAGCGGCTGTTTTTACCAATTGTGTAAGCCACTGATTGGGATTTTCAGCCTCTTCCATAAACGGCATGGCTTCGATGGCAACATAATCGTAATGCGCTAAAAAGGATTTAAACGACTGCGCGTACCATTCTTCGCTATAAGGCTTTAACAAAGGCAGCGCATAAAAATTACGCGCAGTCTTGATGCCGGGCCGATAGATACGCACCCGACTTGCCAGCTCATCGGTAAATTGATTAATCAAATCGGTTTTATGTTGCGCCCACGCCATGCGCATTTTGCTGGTCGCATGCAACTGTTCGAATTGATCGGGCAGACCCCATGCCTCCTTGGTAAAAGCCAGAGCTACCGGCGATACGTCTTCATAATCCGATAAAATCCCGTCGTCATGAAATAAAATGCCGTCAAAACTACAATGCTTGGCCAAGTCTTCGTAAATTTCAGCTACATACTGCCGCGCTTCGGGATTGAACGGCGACAGTCTTTTATAAATATGGCTGGCGTTTTGCGCCTTGCCGTCCCGCCACTCCTGAACATACCAGGATTCCGGCATTTTGCCCTGATAGGCCATAATCGGCATCCAGGCATACACCTTAACTCTGGCTACGGTTTTTAATTGCCAGGCAACCCGGCTGAACAAATCCTGTTTTACCGGCAAATGTCGATTGGGGAAATACAACGCATCGGCATTGCCGTCACCGTCAGGGTCGGCATAGGCCTGTAAATAAACGGTGTTGATGTGCATGTCTTTGATGCGTTGAACTACCGCATCCAGATTGTGCTCGGTTTGCTCGGGATCTTTATCGTAAAGATAATCCATATCCAGATGCGCCACCCGCAAAGTCCTGCCGGCACGCAGCCCGGTAACAAGTTCGGCGAATTGGTCGACATCGGGATTATCAACCATAATCAAGCGACGCAGCGCACTTATATCAGCCAAGGTGTTTAAGCCGTCCATCAGCCCCATTGTCATCGGCATTCCTGCTTCACGCGACGCCTGCACAGCGATTTGATTATATTCCCCATACGGCCAAACCATAGCTCTGGGTCTGACTCCGGCATGTTGAAAGATAAACTCGGCACTTTTTAATAAAGCGGCATTGATACGTTCGCGATACTGCTCATCCGTTTCGTAAACCAGCATCGGGTCGTCATACAGCCGGGTAACCGCCGCAGCCTGCGAACTGGCTTGCGGATTGGCGTTCACGCCTTTATGCAGATCGTAACTGTGCGAGGCGACCTCTACCAAGCCGGATTGCACCATTTCCCTTACCTGCTCCCAGTTGAGCAATGGCTTGCCCGGCTCGTCCGCAGTGACGTTGCCGTCCATCCAGGTTCCCACCAGCGCAACCGCAGCCGGATAATGATATTTTTTTAATAGCGGAAAAACTCGGGTATAAAAACTCAGGTAACCGTCATCAAAGGTCAACAGCGCCGCTTTATCGGGTAACGTATCCTTGCCTGCCGCCGCATCAAAGATATTTTGCACGCTGACAATCTTGTAGCCTTGGTTTTTTAACCAGCCCAGATGTTCTTCAAGATGATCGACACTGACATCCATCGAATTAAAAGGCGGTTTAGCGCCTTCCGCTCCGAGGATGTCGTGATAATTGAGAACCAGAAAGTGATGTTCTTTGGCGAATGCCGCGCCGAAAAAACCAATCAGAATAATGAATAAAAACAGCTTTTTTAAATAACTGACGGCTGTAACAGGGGTAAAAAAGGTCATGACATCCAGATTGCAAAAAGAAAACTCACCAACGGGCGACAATATTAACCGAAAAACCTGCAAACCGGATTGAATAATCGGTTGAACAGGATTACACAGTCGGCTCCCGACCACAAACCCCGTCCAACAATCTGTTACTTAACAAAAAGTCTATTATGTTCCCTCCAATAAATAAACGCCGCCCTGCTTTACTTTGTTGATGCTACTCAATTAAAAATCAAGATCCTCATCATAAAAATCACCGAGCTGTTCTTGCAAGCGTTTTTTCTCCCAGTACAGCTCAATTTTTCTGCGTGCAGCCATCTTTTTTGCAGCCCGCTCACTTTCATTGGGAAGTGTTATATATTCATTGCTCAAACCCAAATCGAAGCCTTCAATATCAAGATCAACTTCATCTTTGTTGCTTTTGTCGATACCCATTTCAGGCGCGGATTTATCTGGTAGGGATTTAGATACTTTCATAGTCGTCATTAATCTAGCCTTAAAAATTCACTTTTTAATTACTTATGACAAGCTTGTAAAGCGAAATTTTAATTCAACCGTAATAAACTTCCGTGATGAACAAGGGTCGGGATATTCATTTTTAAAAAAGATCAATTGCTTGGGAGAGCTATACATAATCAGTACTTTCATTTTTCATATGTCATGGCATATTTATTGGCGGACCAGTCATATTTTTTACCTTACGACTTTTTTAAAGATTACAATGCCCGACAAACCGGATAATTTCACTTAACGACACACCGTAATTTATGAAAGCAAGCATACAAACTTTAATCGGTATGGCATTTATTGCACTGACAGCCTGTTCTACTCAAGAGGTCAAACATGACACAAAAGCCATACCGGCTCCTGATAAAGTGCCGGCAATTACTGAAGGTTCATCGCAATCAGGTCAAAATCCACCGCTGACCCGGATTAAAGACGACAAAACATTAAACCTGGTCAGAATCATGGATGGCGGAGCCTGTAAAAATGATTTTCAAGGCGCTAAAGGCACTTTTCTTATCTACGCCGATCCGGCCGATATAGAGCGGATTAAACGTGAAAAAGGGCCGCAAGTCTTTAGTGACTTCGAAAATACAATTCAAACCTTTGCGACACAAGCTTTGCAGGAAGCCATCAATGCGACCAATCTGGCGGAAGATCCTTTTGCCTTGGGCGCAGATGAAGCACAAGAGAAACTGGCTAAGCAATTGTTTAATAATTTTCGCAATAGCGTGGCTGATGCCATTAAACTGTTTCAAAAAGAAACCACATTGACGGTTGATGTTGTTCCATTTACCCCGTCATTTATTTTTTATCAACAAGGCTGCGAAGCTACGCACCTGGAGCCGGAGAACTAAAAGCTATCCGGCCCTTTCATAAGCAATCAAACTAGAGGTGAGCCATTATGGGCTGGAGAGAACGCACACATGAAGACACTTATTCCGATGCCGATATCGAACAGCGGTTAAAGGAAGAATTGCCGCACTGGTATCTGGAAAACGGCTGGATTCGGCGTAAATACAAAACCAGCGGCTGGAAAGCGACATTGATGGTTGTTAATACGGTAGGACACTTGGCCGAGGCGGCATTTCATCATCCGGACCTTACCGTTTCTTACGCCTTTGTGATCGTTAAACTCATGAACCATGCGGCTAAGGGCATTACCAACAAGGATTTTGAATTAGCCCGTAAAATCGAAGAGGTGGTGATGTGGCAGCCCGGCAAAGAGGGCGGCGCATTAGAAGGCACGCCCGATGATCCGCGGTTTAAATATATCAAATATGATTGACTCACGGATGACCCGGATAGGTATTCTATCCATAAGCGGTGATTGAAAATCAGGCTAAAGACGAAAGGCAAAAAGCGAAAAAACATGCATCAATATCGCCGAGCTTTAGCCTTTAGCCTTTAGCCTTTAGCCTTTAGCCTTTAGCCTTTAGCCTTATATTTTAGTGCCTTTCGCGGATAATTCTACTCAATTATCCTCAGTTTCAGCAGGTGTACCCGTCGACTATCCGCCCTGATGACTTCAAACTTCATGCTATCCACGACAAGGCTCTCTCCTTTTTTGGGCATGTGTTCAAGCTGACTGACAATAAAACCGCCGATGGTATCGTATTCATCAGTTGCCAGATGCGTTGAAAAATATTCATCAAACTCATCCATGGGCGTCAGCGCTTTAATCATGTATTCATTTGCACTACGCTGAAAAATATAGCCTTCGTCTTCGTGATCGTCGTGCTCGTCTTCAATCTCGCCGACGATTTGCTCTAACACATCTTCAATGGTGACCAAGCCTGCCGACTGACCGTACTCGTCGACAACAATTGCCATGTGATTACCGTTGGTACGCAATTCTTTAAGCAATACATTTAAGCGCTTGCTTTCCGGCACAACGCATGAAGGCCGCATTATTTCATGAACTTTTAGGGTTTTATTTTCTAAAATGCGACCTAGCAAATCTTTGGCTAACAACACACCAACTACCTTGCTCCGGTCGCCGTCGATAACCGGATAACGCGAGTGCCCAAATTCGGTAACCAGCGGCATGATCGTCTCCAGCTCGGCATCTTTAGGTACGACAACCATTTGAATGCGGGGAATCATAATATCCCTGACCCGCATTTGAGACACCTGCAAAACGCCTTCAATCATGGATAACGCATCCGTATCCAATAAACGTTTTTCCCGTGCTTCTCTTAATATTTCAAGTAGATCTTCAAGGTCTTGCGGCTCCCCGGTCAGTAAATGGCTGATTTTATCAACCCAGCTTTTCTGCGGGGAGTTTCTACTTGGGGGTTGTTCATCACTCATTTATCGTTTACCTCTGTATAGGGATTATTTATATGTAATTTGTTTAAAATGGCTATTTCTTTGTTTTCCATAAGCTCGGCCTCATCATCGTCGATGTGATCGTAACCTAATAAATGCAACACACCATGCACAATGATATGTGCCCAATGATGCGCTAATAGCTTGTCCTGTTCCAGCGCTTCTTTTTCGACTACCGGGGCGCATATGACCAAATCGCCCAGCAAATCCAGCTCAATACCTTCAGGGAGGTCAACCGGAAAACTGAGGATATTGGTCGGACCTGATTTATGGCGATACTGTTCGTTGAGCTCGGCGCTTTCCTGTTCGTCAACAATGCGCACCACAATCTCGGTGTCCTGCTCATAATCATCCAGCGCCGTATCAATCCAAAGCTGGATTTGCTGCTGATCCGGCTGATCGGCCGATTCAAAAACAGTCTGGATTTCTATCTGGTTCACGACTCGGCCTTGTGTGCCTTCTCATAGGCTTCATAGGCACAAACAATGCGCTGCACCAAGGGATGCCTGACCACATCACGTGCATCGAAAAAGGTAAAGCTGATACCTTCCACATTTTTTAATACTTCAAGCACATGCCGCAAACCTGACATTTTTTCCGAGGGCAAGTCGATCTGGGTCACATCGCCGGTCACCACAGCCGTCGATCCGAAACCCACGCGGGTAAGAAACATTTTTATCTGCTCAACGGTGGTATTTTGCGCCTCATCCAGGATGATAAAACTATCATTAAGCGTTCTGCCGCGCATAAAAGCCAACGGCGCAACCTCGATAATGCCTTTATCAATCATTTTCTCAACCCGCTCAAAACCGAGCATATCGTACAGCGCGTCATACAAAGGCCGTAAATAAGGATCGACTTTTTGCGCCATATCGCCCGGCAGAAAGCCCAGCTTTTCACCGGCTTCTACGGCAGGACGCACCAGAATGATTTTCCTGACCTTTTCGCTTTGCAATGCCTCAATGGCACAGGCGACGGCCAGATAGGTTTTGCCGGTTCCTGCAGGTCCCACGCCAAAATTTATATCATGAGTCACAATTTTCCTCAGATATTCTTGCTGGTTAGCCCCCCGTCCCCTGATCATCCCGCACTTGGTCTTGATACTTACGTTTTGTTGGGACGACGTTGCCGGAGCATCCAACAGTTCATCGATAGATGAATCCTGCATGGCTAAATGAACCGATTCGGCTGTCAGATGTTCTTTCTCGGTGCTGGCAAATAATTTCTGCATAACGGCACAGGCCGCCTTTACTGAACTATCCAAGCCCGTCACCTTGAACTGATTGCCGCGATTGGCAATCTCGACCTGAAGACGTGACTCAATTTGCCGCAAATGCTCGTCAAACTGGCCGCAAAAATTAGATAACCGGCCATTATCGGCAGGCGCCAGGGAAATTTCCTGTGAAATCATAAATCAATTGTTAGCAATAATTTTATCAACGGAAGCATCAACCATCCGACCTCGTAAAGAATTGGGCAAAGCCTCGGCAATCAGCACGTCGACAAATTGCCCGGCCAACCGGGGATGCCCGATAAAGTTAACGACCCGATTATTCTCTGTTCTGCCCTGCATTTGCAACGGATTCTTTTTAGACTGACCTTCCACTAACACAGTTTGCACGGTGCCGATCATGCTCTGTGAGATAGCCGCCGTCATTTCGTTAATGCGATTTTGAAAACGTTCCAAGCGCTGTTTTTTAACGTCCGCAGGCACATCATCCGGCAAATCGGCAGCCGGCGTCCCAGGACGCTGGCTATAAACAAAACTGAAGGATAAATCGAAGCCGATTTCTTCAATGAACGACATGGTTTCTTCAAACTCGGCATCGGTTTCACCGGGGAAACCAATAATAAAGTCCGATGACAAATAAATATTAGGCCGCACTGCGCGCAACTTGCGGATGATTTCAATATAGTCCGCTCGCGCATGGCCGCGCTTCATCATTTTCAAGATATGGTCGCTGCCGCTTTGCACCGGCAAATGCAGGTGATCGACCAGTTGCGGAATTTCGGCGAAGGCCTCAATCAGCTCATCAGTAAATTCCATTGGGTGCGAGGTGGTAAAACGAATCCGGTCGATACCTTCCACCGCCGCCACATAATGCAGCAATAAAGCGAAGTCGGCGATATCGCCATCGTCCATGACTCCGCGATAAGCATTTACATTTTGGCCTAGCAGGTTGATTTCCCGCACACCTTGTTTGGCCAACGAGGTAATTTCGGCAATCACGTCATCCAACGGACGGCTGATTTCTTCACCACGGGTGTAAGGCACCACACAGAACGTACAATATTTGCTGCAACCTTCCATCACCGAAACAAAGGCTTTCGGGCCTTCGGCTCTGGGTTCGGGCAATGCATCGAATTTTTCTATTTCAGGGAAGGAAACATCGATCACGGGTTTTTGCTGACTGCGCGCCTGATCCAGCAACTGAGGCAAACGGTGCAGGGTTTGCGGCCCGAATACTATATCCACAAAAGGTGCCCGCTTTTGGATAGCCGCACCTTCCTGACTGGCGACGCAGCCGCCGACGCCGATAATTACGTCGGGACGCTTGTCTTTAATTTTGCGCCATTTACCCAAAGCCGAAAATACTTTCTCCTGCGCTTTTTCACGAATCGAGCAGGTATTCAGCAACAAGACATCGGCTTGTTTTGGGTCGTCAATCAATTCAAATCCATGTGAAGCATTGAGTACATCCCGCATTTTATCGGAATCGTACTCGTTCATCTGGCATCCGTTGGTTTGAATATAAAGTTTTTGTGTCATATTTTTAATAGTCAATCATCCAAAAATCACTGAGGCCACACCCCCGGTTCTAAAGTCCGCTTCTTGATTTTATTGAGACGGACCGGCGGTGCTAAGCCACCTTATAGTAATGAAAAAAGCCCTGGACAATCGACCAAGGCTTAGTAAGTAGGGGTTATTATAACCTGAAGACTATTTAAACAGAAAGCATAGCCCGGAAACGCCTATTTTCGTTTGCGCGCAAACAGATTTATTATGCGATCTACAAGGCCCCGCAATTAGATTAAAACTCTTCCCAATCATGGCTGCTAGCCATCTGCAATTGCGGTTTCGCCCTAACCGGCACTGGACTTTTACTGATCTTCGACGTTACCTGAGAGGAAACTTGGGAACTGACCGAGCCATTATCAACAGTAAAGCGTCCTACTGTAACCGACAGGTTTTGCGCCTGTTCTTCCAGCGATTCCGCTGCCGCTGCAGCCTGTTCTACCAAAGCGGCATTTTGTTGAGTCACTTCATCCATTTGCCCAATAGCCTGATTAACCTGTTCGATGCCGGAAGTTTGCTCAACAGAAGCGGTTCTGATCTCGGACATAATGACCGTAACGCCGCGAATGGCGCTCACAATTTCTTCCATGGTTTTCCCGGCCTGAGCAACCAGTTTAGTGCCGTCCTCAACCTTTTCTACCGAATCGCCAATCAGGTTTTTTATTTCTCCTGCGGCAGCAGCAGCGCGTTGAGCAAGATTGCGTACTTCTCCAGCCACTACGGCAAAACCCCGGCCCTGCTCACCGGCACGAGCCGCTTCTACTGCGGCGTTAAGGGCAAGTATATTGGTCTGAAAAGCGATACCGTCGATGACAGAGATAATATCCACAATCTTGCGCGAGGATTCATTGATGCCTTCCATTGTCGTCACGACCTGCTCGACTACTGTAACGCCCTTGCCCGCAATATCGGTCGCGCCGACAGCAACTTGATTGGCATGCTTGGCGTTTTTTGCGTTCAGCTGCACGGTGGAAGTCAGTTCTTCCATGCTGGCGGCAGTTTGTTCCAGACTGGCGGCCTGCTGTTCGGTGCGATGCGACAAATCATTATTACCCGCAGCAATTTCTTTGGCTGCAGCGTTAATATGAATGGTGGAATCCTTGATTTCTCCTACCAACTCCCTGAGATTTTCCACAGTGCTGTTCATGCCTGTAATCACTGCGCCAAAGGTGCCTGGATAATCCTTACTGATAGTTTGAGTCAGATCGCCTTCGGATAACGCACTTGCAATAAGTGCTATATCGTTCAAGCTGCCCAGAGCATCAAGCGAACGATTGATATCGCCTTTCAATTGACCGAGATCACCGTGTCCTTCCGCCTGAACACGCTGACTGATGTCGCCTTGAGCAACACCGCCCATGACCTTGCCTACATCCCCCAGCATCGTTTGCATGGTCAACATCGCGCGCATAGCGTTGTCTACAGCAAGCCTGTATTCACCTTCGACATTAACATCAACCTTTTCGTTAAAGTTGCCCTCAGCCATGGCATTCATAAGTTTGGTGATGGCGCTGGTGGTGGAAGATAGCGTTCTTGAGACAGCATTAAGTTGTTTCAGAGCCGAAGCAAACCCGCCATGTAACCCTTGCGGATAGCTCTTTCTGGTAAAATCGCCATAGATCACATAGGCCATGGAGTAATACATATCCACCTGTGCAGTTTCAACTTGATCCATCAAATTATTCAGCGCCCAGGCGAGCTGTTGAAGCGGTCTTTCTTTGCCGCCAATATAGGTAAGCCGTACGTCTACGGATCCTTGCGCCCACTCTTGACTTGCATTAAGTAACTTCTCCAGCAATTGTTGATCGACTGCTCTTGATTGACGCCACCAAACAATAGATAAAGCTGAGCCCGCAGTCAGCAAAAACGGCATAATCATGTCGCCGCTGATTCCCCCTTCGGCACCGCTCAGAACTGGACTCAGAACAGGCATCCACCCGTAAATCAGCGAGCCGACCCAACAAAAAGCGACTACCGCCAATGCGACAGATTCATTATTCTTAAAGCGACTGTAATACATTGATCAGCTCCTCGTAAGTAATACCCTTATCTTTTAATACATTGCCCAATACTGCCCCTGAAGCCGCCATGGCATCTTTCGGACCCGCATTCCGCTCTGCATCCAGCATGGCGCGATACACATCCGCCACAATTGGAATAGCCTTGGGATTAGGCATGCGGCGCACAGAACTGTAGCCGATCTTTTGCTTGTTTTTATCTTTCATGGGCGCGACATGGGTAAATACCCAATAGAAACCGCCATCTTTCGACATATTTTTAACAAAAGCAAAGATCTCCTTATCTTCCGCCAAATAATCCCATAGCAACTTAAACACCGCTCTCGGCATATCGGGATGGCGGATAATATTGTGCTGGCTACCCAGAAGTTCGTGCTCCTCGTATCCGGAAAACTCGATAAAAATCTCGTTCCCGTAGATAATCCGACCGGTCAGATCAGTTTTGGAAACGATGAAATCATTTTCCCGCATCACCCGCTCCCGGCTTGTCGGGACTATATCTTTTCTCTTCATTATTCTTCCTCGGTAATCGCTCCTGCTCACGCCCCTTACCTGCATAATCCACATGGATGTGGTGAATGCAGATATTGCAGGAGCAAATGTCTGTCCATGTAGTCGTCAGTTAATTATTCGGCTAACAAAATATTCGCAATCTTTAGAAAATTTGTCAGCCAGTTTATTGTTATCAAACGTCAGATAAATAGTCATGTCCTTATTCAAAAAACCTGATTGATCACGGCTTGTTTGAGATATTTAAAAGCTCATCTGTTGCACTCCACAATACTCCCGGGTAATCAACCTAAGAACAGCCCAATGCGATCTGGCGAAAGCCCTTTCCTACAAGGAAATTTTAATCGCACTCACTTTAATAACATAAATATCCACTTTAACCCTACTTTTTTTAATGCTGGCCGGGGGCGATATATCAACCCCTTCTTCGCCCGATTGTTTACTCTATAAATTTTTTCACTGCAACTCCGGATAAAATCGCCTGCTTTGGAGCACATGTTTTATAAAGGGCTTATTTTTGCGATGACCCCAAACTTTGGGTGGTCTAAATAATAGACCTCATTCAGTCTAATGGATCGTTTTTCATTTAATCGGTAAACCACGATTTTGCTGAATCCATCACCCGAATCAGAGGTAAGCTCCAAATCAGCCGTCATTTGCAATCCCTGATTACGTTGTATCCGCAGATAGCCGTCCAACTTGCCGTCAGTGCTTTGAATATGAACAGGAGCGTTCAGTTCTCCTTCCCCATCCGGCTGAACCCAGGCAACATGCAGGATCGGTCGATAAGCCGAATCTTGAGCTAATGCCGCATAACTGTCATCAAGAGTCGTATTTTCCAGTTTCTTATAAGCCGACAGCTCGGTCAAGTCAGACGGCCACTTTATTTGACTGGAGGTCTGATCAAACACCTCGGTATTGGGCATAGCCTGTAAAAAGACGATCAACTCTATTTGATAAGCGCCGTTTTCCGCTAAAGAAGGGCTGCAAAACAGCATTGCCGCCAGACTGTAAGCCATTATTTTAAGCATCGTCATTTTTTAACCGCCGGTTTCAGTGTTAATTTATCCAGCAACCCGGTTATAAATTCAAGCTTTTGTTCGGTCGATTCAAACGGCTTTATAAACCTTAACTTATCCGCGCCATCGAATTTATAAACCTGCGCCTGAGTTTGTATCAGGGAAATCAGCTGATCGGTATTAATGTTGGGCGTCGCTGAAAAAATAATGCGTCCGCCGCCGGCATTGGCCTCTATTTTCTTGATGCCCATTTTCTCGGCCTGCTGCTTCAATTCGGTGACGCTGAACAACGTTTTTACAGGTTCCGGAAATAAACCAAAACGGTCGATCATTTCTACCTGTAACTCACGTAAATCGTCTTTGGTTTCCGTGTTGGAGATGCGCTTGTACAGCACCAGACGCCCATGAATATCCGGCAGATAATCTTCCGGGATCAATGCAGAGGTTTGCAGATCGACTTCCGGCCCCCTGTCCATCGGCGTATCGAGTTCCGGCTGGTTGCCGGATTTTAGTGCGCTGACAGCGCGTTCCAGCAATTCGGTGTACAAGGTAAAACCGATTTCCTGAATTTGCCCGCTTTGGTCATCGCCCAGCAATTCGCCCGCGCCGCGAATCTCCATGTCGTGCGAGGACAGCATAAATCCGGCGCCCAAATCGCCGGAGGCCTCGACCGCTTCCAGCCGCTTAACGGCATCCTTGCTCATTAAGCCAAGCGGCGGCACGACAAAATAAGCGTAAGCCCGGTGATGCGAACGCCCCACCCGCCCCCGCAACTGATGCAATTGCGCCAGTCCCAATTTATCGGCACGATTAATAATAATGGTATTGGCACTGGGTATGTCGATACCGCTTTCAATAATGGTAGAACACAACAACAGGTTAAAGCGCTGATGATAAAAATCCAGCATGATGCGCTCCAGCTCACGTTCCGGCATTTGTCCGTGCGCAATTTCAATCCGCGCCTCGGGCACCAGCGTTTCCAGCTCCCTGGCCATTTTCTCCATCGATTTAACGTCGTTATGCAAAAAGAACACCTGTCCGCCGCGTTTGATCTCACGCAAACAAGCCTCCCTGATCTGTGCATCAATCCACTCGCTGATAAAGGTTTTGATCGCATGACGATTAGGCGGCGGACTGGCGATAATGGAAATATCCCTTAAACCCGACATCGCCATATTCAAGGTGCGCGGAATAGGCGTTGCGGTCAGGGTCAGCATATCCAGCTCATTACGCAGCTTTTTGAAATGCTCTTTTTGGGTCACGCCAAAACGGTGTTCTTCATCGATGACCACCAACCCCAGCGCTTTGTATTTGATCTCTTTTGACAATAACTTGTGCGTACCGATCACAATATCGACCTTGCCCTGCTCCAGATCATCGGTAACCTCTTTTTGCTGTTTGGGACTGACAAAGCGCGACAGCACTTCGACACGCACCGGCCAGTCGGCAAAACGATCGCGAAAATTTTGATAATGCTGTTGCGCCAGCAAAGTGGTTGGCACCAACACCGCAACCTGCTTGCCGTTTTGCACGGCAATAAACGCCGCCCGCATCGACACTTCGGTTTTACCGAAACCGACATCGCCGCAAATCACCCGGTCCATGGGCTGAGGACTGGTCATGTCTTCCAGTATCGCTTCGATAGCGGTCTGCTGATCCGGCGTTTCCTCAAACGGGAAGGCATCGGCAAAAGCCGCATATTCGATATTTTCAACCTGAAAAGCATGACCCTGCTTGACCGCTCTTTTGGCATGAATTTCCAGCAATTCGGCGGCGACATCGCGGATGCGCTTAATGGCTTTTTGTTTGGCTTTACTCCACTGGTCACCGCCCAGCTTATGCAAAGGCGCATTTTCGGCACTCATGCCGGTGTAGCGACCGATCACATGTAAAGCGGAAACCGGCACGTAAAGCTTGTCGTGATTGGCGTACTCCAGGGTCAGAAACTCCGACGCGATGCCGCCAATTTCCAAAGTCTGCAAACCTAAATAGCGACCAACGCCATGCTCATGGTGAACCACCGGCGAACCTATGGTCAACTCATTGAGATTATTGACGATATTTTCCAGCTCATGCGCCGCGGATTTTCTACGTCTACGGCGTTGCTGAACTTTTTCACCGGACAGCAGGCTTTCGGTGATGATCGCGATGGACGGATTTTCCAACCATAGGCCATGATCCATCGGCGCGACAAGAAGGCATGGCGACACTTCGGACTGGAGAAACTTGTCCCAGCTTTCCACCTGCTTGACGGTAATTTTATACTGCCTTAGTTTATCCATTAAGGCTTCCCTGCGCCCCGCCGATTCCGAGACAAACAAAACCTTACCGGCAAAACCGCTGATAAACTGCTGCAATGCCTGGGCAGGTTGCTCCAATTTGGCGTCGACAGTTACATTGGGCAGCGGATGACAGTTAAAAACGATGCTGTCCGGCTTGTCATTCCTTGCTCCCGTGTAGTCGAGGGTGATACGCGCAAATGCCCCAGTCCTTTGCGCCAGCTCGTCCGTCGACAAAAACAACAGTTCCGGCTTCAGGAGCGGCCGGTCCACATCGTATTTCCGTTGCTGAAACCTGTCCTCGGCTTCGGCATAAAAAGCGCGTGAAGTTGCATCGAATGTATCCGACATCACCACAACCGCGGATTTCGGCAGGTAATCAAACAATGACGCCATTTGCTCTACAAACAACGGCAAATAATATTCAATGCCGCCGGGCGTGATGCCTTTGCTGACATCCATATAAAAATGGTTTTTAGGCGATGTTTCAGGGAAAGCGTCCCTGAAAGCCTGACGAAAATGTTTGATAGCCTCATCGGTAAACGGAAATTCACGCGCAGGAAACAACTGAATAAGATCGATCTTTTCCAATGACCGCTGCGTTTCAGGATCGAACGTACGGATGGATTCAATTTCCTCATCAAATAATTCGATGCGATACGGCACCTTGCTGCCCATTGGGAATAAATCGACTATCGATCCCCTGACCGCGAATTCACCGTGCTGGTAGACTTGCGAAACGCAATGGTAGCCGACGCTTTCCAGCTTGATGCGGTTTAACTCCAGATTAAAATCATCGCGGACCCTGACCGCAAAACTATTAGCCAGGACATGCTCGCGCGGAGCCAACCGGTGCATCAGTGTAGTCACTGAAACCACCAACGCGCCGCGTTTCACCTGCGGTAACAAGGCCAGCGTTTTCAGCCGTTCCGAGATGATTTCCGGCAGCGGCGAAAAAACATCGTAAGGCAACGTTTCCCAATCGGGAAAATGCAAAATGGGGTGTTCATTTTGCAAGAAGAACGATAACTCATGCTCAAGCCGCAAGGCCGTCTGATTATCCGGCGTAACAATAACAAACAGGCGATCTTCATTTTTAATGGCCGAAGCCAACGCCAGAGAATCACCGCAGCCTGTCAAACCCGCCCAGATGAGCGTTTGATCTTTTCTTTGCGGAATTTGCGGTGAGAAAATTAAATTGTTAGCCATTAAAAATCTTATATCTCGTTTCCACATACTGCGTGGAATATGCAGTTAAGGCGCGCCGCGCCACAAATTACAACCAGCTCTCAGACTGGAATCATTTCAATATTATAGCCGCATAAACAGGCTGATGTACGAGCTATAAACAAGATACCGGCTCAGTGCCTGCCTGCATGTAATTCATTACATCGTCTTTTGGTAACGGCTTGCAGTAAGGTACAATAATTCCCAGTTGTACCCAATACATCCATGGACGACATGAACAGCAATAAACCATCGCCTGCTACCATGTTGATCAAATTTTAATCAAACAAGAGGTAACATCATGAAAAAAAGTTTGTTTCTGACTATGGCAATGCTGATCTCCGGTAGCGCTTTCGCGGCTACCGATCATTACGTATTGCGCGACGGCGACTATGTTCGTCACCTGAAAGTCACCAAAATCATCGACGACGATTATACTGTCAGTGCCGATGTGGACTTTGAATCTGCTGCCGACGGCACTCACTGTTCCGAGACTATTTCCGGTAAAGCCAAAAGCACCGGCGAAAACGAACTGATCATGAAAAAACATTCTGAAAGCGCAGCCCGTTTCTGCGAGCTGAAAATAAAGCTCAGCCCGAACGGCGCCAACGTCGAAGAATCTAAAGATTGCAGCACCTTTACCGTAAACAAGTGTCACTTTTCCAGCGGCGATAAAGAACTGATTAAGGTTAAATAATGCAGAGCTGCAGGATGCGCTGAACGCAGTGAAGCGCATCCTGCGTCATGCAGTCGTCAGCCCATCTGCCCTGATCGCGGTGGCCGTCTTTATCTTTTTATCCGGGCGGCCACAAACAGTGTCTATCGAACAGTCGATAAAGTCAGTCATACCGAAGCCCTCCTCCTTTCCACTATTAGGCCTCCATGCAGGCGCCTGGCGCAAAATGAATGTCCATCGCCAAGCATTGAAATTTGTGATTAAATTTTTTCCGGCGCAACATATTTTACGTTGGATGCCCTGCTCCCTCTCCAGCGTTAATCAGCATTTTCATGGCAATCTGCAGAAATGGCATCAACATCTATGAGGCGCATCCTTTTGTGAAAACCCAATACCGTACAGCCCCCGTCCCTTCCACTAAAATACCTGCCGGCATTCCTTTTATCATCGGCAACGAACTTGCGGAACGCTTCAGCTATTATGGCATGCGGGCGATTTTGGTCGTGTTTATGACTCAATACCTGATGGATGCCGACGGTAAGCTTGCGCCTATGGCTTCAAACGAGGCGACGGCGTATTTTCATTTATTCGTTTCCATTACTTATTTCACGCCATTTTTAGGCGCGTTGCTGGCCGATGGTTTATTGGGCAAGTACCGGACAATCATTTTGTTATCCGTCGTCTATTGTCTGGGCCATTTTTGCTTGGCGCTGGATGACACCAGAACGGGTTTGTTAGTGGGACAAGCCTTGATCGCATTGGGCGCAGGCGGCATTAAACCCTGCGTGTCTGCGCATCTCGGCGACCAGTTTAGTACCGGCAATCAGCATTGGCTTAGCAGAATATTCAGTTGGTTTTATTTGACGATTAACTTAGGGGCTTTTGTCGCCATGTTGCTGGTACCTTGGCTGCTCAAAACCTACGGCGCACCGGTCGCATTTGGGGTGCCCGGCGTGTTGATGCTGTTGGCAACGATGACATTTTGGTCGGGGCGATACCGGTTTGTCCACATACCCGCCGCCGGTATGGGTTTTGTGCGTGAAGCCCTGAGCGGTGAAGGTTTGCGTTGTCTGGGCCGGTTAAGCGGCATTTACTTGTTCATTGCGATGTTTTGGGCCTTGTTCGACCAAAACGGTTCATCCTGGGTTTTGCAAGCGCAGCAAATGGATCGGCTGGTATTCGGCATCGAGCTATTGCCCTCGCAGATTCAAGCCGCCAATCCGTTGCTGATCGTCCTGCTCACGCCGTTGTTTTACAGGTTTTTATATCCGGCACTGGACAGGTATCTGCACCTCGGCTATCTGAACAAAATCGCCATCGGTTTGTTTATCACGGTGTTGTCGTTTGTGTTGGTCGCAGGCATTCAGATGCGCATCGACGCAGGATCTCATCCCAGCATCGGCTGGCAGTTGCCGGCTTACCTGTTGCTGACTTCCGCCGAGGTGATGGTGTCGATCACCTGCCTGGAGTTTTCCTATACTCAAGCGCCAAGGACAATGAAATCCCTGGTCATGTCGCTTTATATGGGAGCAGTTGCACTCGGGAACCTGTTCACCAGCGCGGTGAATTTTTTCATTGAAAACCCGGACGGTTCCAGCCGTCTTGCAGGAGCCGGTTATTTTTGGTTTTTTGCCGCCCTGATGCTGATCACAGCAGTGGGCTTTGTTTGGCATAGTCGGCATTACCAGGAACAGACTTATCTGCAAGAAGAGGTTTAGGGCACAGACGGCAAATGGCTTTTAAAATATGTTCTTGGAGAGTACAGTTAAACTTATGTTTATCTTGTATAAATTCTGCATACTATCTTTAAATAGCAGCCATCCCTACGCTTGTTCAACCACGTCAATACTCCTTTCCATTAAAATTTAATGTGCTATGAATAATTTTTTACCGATCATTGCCGCTTTGTTGCTGGTTGCACTCAACGGCTTTTTTGTGGCCGCAGAGTTCGGCCTCGTCAAACTGCGACAAACGCGCATCCGTGCGATTGTTAAAACAAAAGGTTGGCGCGGACGCATTTTAGGGCGGGTACACGCAAAACTCGATGCCTATTTATCGGCTTGCCAGCTGGGCATTACGCTCGCTTCGCTTGGCTTGGGCTGGATTGGCGAACCCGCATTCGCCAGCCTGCTGGAACCTGTATTCGCCAAAATAAAGGTCACCTCACCGGAAATGATCCACGGCGTCTCTTTCGCTTTCGCTTTTTCCATGATCTCGTTTCTGCATATTGTCGTCGGTGAGCTTGCACCAAAATCGCTGGCGATTCGTAACCCTGAAAAGATCGGCTTATGGAGCGCCGTGCCGCTCTACGGATTTTATTGGCTGATGTATCCTGCGATTTGGCTGCTGAACTCCAGCGCCAATTTAGTGTTGCGCTTGTTGGGTTTGGGTAATGTTCACAAGCACGATGCGCATTACTCGGCAGACGAACTTAAACTGATTTTACGCAGCAACTGCCCGGATGACCGATTTACCCGCGACGAATGGAATATTCTGGCGAAAACGCTGGATTTCAGCGAACTTGAGGTGTCCGACCTGATGCGTCCTATTCATGAGATCGCCTCATTACACCGCAACGCGTCATTGCAAAAAAACCTGCAAACCATGTCTGAAAAACGATTCAGTCGTTATCCCTATTTCGACACTAATGATATTGATGTGTTGGGAGTGATTCATCTGAAAGATTTGTTTTTCGCTCAGCAAGAAGGCAGAGCAATTGAGGATTTGAGCGATTACTTGCGGCCTATCCAATACATCGTGCCACACGCACCCGCGCTGGAGTTATTCCGTCAATTCCGTATGGGTGCGTCGCATTTTGCAGTCATTGGACAAAAGGGACAAAAGCCGACAGGCTTCATCACGCTGGATAATTTGTTAAGTGCGATGGTCGGTGAGATCCGCGACGAGTTCCGCCCAAACAATAATGATTGGACGCGACTCGATGACGGCACACTGATCGGTAAAGGCAGCCTGCCGATATTTTCGCTGGAACGGATTATGGGGATTGATGTCGAGAACGAAGAACTTGAGTTGGAAGACGAGGTCTCGATTGGCGGACTCATCATGGCCAAACTGCGTGATATTCCGGTAGAAGGTCAAAGAATTGAATTTAATCAATTCGATGTCATCGTCAGAAAAATGAATGCATCGCGCGTTGTCTTTGTCCAGATTTATCCCAATGAAACATCGGATATGGAGAATCAATAGGCCGTCGTGTAAATATCCAGTCCCTTTTCACATGAGGCGAAGTTATCCTTGTTTAACAAATTTAACGCCAAAACCTATTGATTCTACTGTGCATTATTTTTTTATGCTTTTATAGCCTTCCTCACTTTCGAGCTTCACTTTTTCGCCTTCTTCAATCATCCGGTTACCTTCATCAATTTTATTTTGACCTTCGCGCACTAATATATTGCCGCGTTCAACCAATTGCTTACCTTTTTTCCATCTATCGCCCAAGCTTGCTATACCTTGGCTTTCGCTCAGCATTTGTTCGCCTGAAAGAATCGGCGCAGCCGTAGGCATAGGCGCAGGATCGGACGCGCAACCCCCGATCAGTAAAGCCAAGCAAACGATAATTAGATTCGGTCGGACAGTGAAATCATTTTGCATAATCAGTTATTCTTAAAGTTAGGGATTGAGAAAAAGCCGGATAATTTTACAAAACGTTATCCAGATTGCAATAAATTTCTTATTGTCACCCTGATGACAAAAGGCTTTATTAAAAAATCCGCATGGTGAGTTCGAGCCCCTTTCAGGTACGGCATCAGTTAACATGAACAAGCTCCGGGTAATTATCGGATCATGGCACTGTTAACAATTATTCGGCGATTTTTAGCAACCAGCCGCCATCGCCTTTGCAGTTATTTTGTGCATCGGCAGTTATCGCAATTCTGGCGTAAACCCCTTTTAACGACTCAGGTATTGTCCCGCTGACCTGAAAGCCGCCTTCAGTTCTGGGTGTGACGTCGAGGGTAGTCGGCAGTCCTTTTACTGTAACCTTGATCGTATTGGGGTAGGTGTTTGCTGATGCGGTAAAAGAAAAGGTTGATCCCGCTGCAATTTCAGTGTTTTCAGCGGGCGTAAAATGGGTAAATTCGGGTTTGGCGCAGGCTTTCGAACTACTGCTGCTACCGTAAGCCCATGAAGCACCGGTGACCATCATTAGCATAAAAATCCACAAGCAATTATATCGTTTCATCATCGCGCCTCTTTGCGTTGTTATAGTGATTTATTTTCAAGCCGGTAAAAAAATTACTGCAATGAAGTGGGTTGTTGCGCTATTTTCCTGTCCATTTTCATGCCCTCGCCGTCACATCCTGAAATAACTAAAGCCAAAATCCAGATATACATCATTATTTTCATAAATTAGTCCTCTATTTTAATTAATCGGCTATTGATTCGCATCGCCATCTCATAGCAACTGCTTAAACGGCAGATAAGAAGCTGCATCCTGTTTATAAATCTGCATGGCTTGTTGCTCTCTGGCTAAAAAATGTTCGATCGCTTTTGCAAACCGGGCATCCTTGATCCAGTGCGCGGAATACGTGGTGATCGGCTCAAACCCGCGCGAAATCTTGTGCTCGCCTTGAGCGCCTGAATCAAACCGCTTTAAGCCATGTTCAATGCAATAGTCCAGTCCCTGATAATAACAGACTTCAAAATGCAGGCTATTGTATTCTTCGTAGCAGCCCCAATAGCGGCCATACAAGGTATCTGCGCCAACAAAACTTAATGCTGCGGCAATAGCGTTATCGTCTTTAACCGCCAGAACCAGCAACAATTGCTCACCCATGGTTGCCGCTATTTGTTGAAAGAACGCCCGATTCAAATAAGGCTGCGACCCTCTTTTTAAATAGGTCATCGTGTAAAACTGAAAGAACGCCTGCCATTGCGATTCACTGACATCCGGCCCGGCAATACGCAACAAACTGACTCCCTGTTCGCTGACCCGGCGTCGTTCGCGCTTGAGCATTTTGCGTTTAGCGGCATTCAGAGTTTGCAGGAAATCGTTGAAATCGGAATAACCCCGGTTAAACCAGTGGAACTGCACGCCCTCGCGAATACTCAAACCCAATGACCGTAACAGTTCTACCTGTTGCTCGACAGGAAACAAACAATGCCAGGAAGAAATGCCAAGCTTGTCTGAAAGCTGTTTTATAAAAGTCAGTAATAATTGCGTAACCTCAACCGGGTTGATCGCCGCTTGAATGACAATACGCGCGCCCTGGCAAGGCGTAAGCGGGATGGCGGTCAGCCATTTGGGATAATAATCGATACCCTGCTGCTGGTAAGCCTGCGCCCACTGATGGTCAAACACATATTCGCCCCAGGAATGACGTTTAAGATACAACGGCATAAAAGCAACCAGTTCATCTGCCTCCATAACCAGCAAATGCGCAGGCTCCCACCCCGTTTGCCCGGAGACCGAACCGCTTTGCTCCAGCGCCAATAAAAACTCATGCCGCAAAAACGGATAGGCGTCACCGGCAAGCCGATTCCAGACCGTACAGTCAACTTGCGCCATACTATGGATTTGTTTTACTTCCATTTTTAAAAACAGTACAGTTAAAACAGCAGAATAACATCAATCCCTCAAACTCATGCCTCATAAACCTTTTTCCCAGGCCTGTGAAAATAATAAAGATCCCATTTTGCAGATCATTAGAACAGTTTTTTGCGAGCCGACAACCGTTTGGGAAATCGGCAGCGGCACGGGTCAACATGCCTGTCATTTTGCCAGACATCTCCCGCATCTTGAATGGCAGCCTACCGATAGAAGTGAAAATATCCACGGTATCCGTTTATGGCGGGAACAAGAAAAATTAGCCAATTTGAAATCGCCATTAACGCTGGACGTTACCGATGCGGTGTGGCCATGCAACTCTATTGATGCATTATTTACTTCCAATACGCTGCACATCATGAGCCGGGATAACGTACACATATTCTTCGATCGCCTGACCGAATACCTGAACCCCAAGGCGTTTATTTGCATTTACGGCCCGTTCAACTATAACGGCGCTTATACCAGTGACAGCAATGCCTATTTCGATCAATGGCTTAAAAGCCAAAATGCGTCCAGTGGCATTAAAAACATTGAAGACATATTACTTTTATCGACATCCAGGGGCTTTAGCTTATTAGACGACATTGCCATGCCTGCCAACAATCGTTTGCTTGTACTGCAAAACAGCTGAAAACGCAGCAATTACAGGCAGCCCGATCCTTTACTTTTTTCAACAAACATTCTCAACTATGTTCATTTATTCGTTGCCCCTATTTTTTACCCATATTGGCTTAGCCAGTCCGCTGGATTTGCTAATTATTTTTATGGCCCTGTTTATTGCTCTGTTTATAAGCTCGCTGCTTTTCGGGGAAAATTCGCGGAAACAATCCTCGGACCCTTATCTGCTTGCTGCATGGAATGGCAGCGCGCCCCTAAAGTGGGCGTTCTGGCCTTTTTTTCTAATCCTGAACGCTTGTTTGTATACCGCAGATACGCTGGTAAAGGCCGGAATATTTACTGTATCCGGTTGGGATGACGTGCACTTGATGCTATTGCTGCCGATTGTCTGGTGGACAACGGCTGTTTGGCGATGTTCGCCAAACACCGATCTAAGCGTTTGGGCGGCATGCGCTCGATTGCTGACGGTCGGCGTGTTCTTCGAATACAGCTTGAAGCTATTGATACGCATAGATTATCCAAGAATATTCTTTGGATGTGATGAATTGTTGCTGGACTATGGCAGCTGCTTTTAAAAGAAACGACCCGATCCACGAATGGAACTTTTAATTCGAGCCAGGCCCTTTTAATTCTGCTGAGGATTGCGCCTGACCGAGCGCCTTCAGCAGTTGCGACAAATCGTCAGAGGTTTTTGCTGCTTGCGGTTGCGGCCCCTCTATTTTTTCCTGGGTCCAGTCCACCATTTCTCCGGATCCCCATGACAGCAGGTAGGCAAGCGAAAATACCAATAAGCCGCGCGTCATACCCTTAGGTATACCCTGCACCTCAAGATAACGGTGGAGATACCTGGCTGCAATGAAGAACACAAGGGTAGATATAACCAGATTCCATGCTGAAGGTAATGTAAGCATTATGGGCGGTTCTCTTGGGTTGGAATGTTATGTCGCATTATTTTTTCCTGATTAGCAAAATGCTTCAGCCAATCAACCGTAGAGACGCGATTTATCGCGTCTATCGATTTATCGCGTCTCTAATCGTTGCGCCTTTTCTCGATTTTGGATCGAACCGGAGAGCAGACGCGATAAATCGCGTCTCTACAGGTCGCATTTTTTTGGAACTAACTGTTTGGTATATCGAATATTTTATTTCTGGCTGAAGCAGCTTGCTAATCAGGTTAATTTTCATACGCTTGCGTGGCCGCAATCAAATATTTTGTAATTGATTAAGCTCGGCTTCAAGTTTTAAGAACTGATCTTTCCAGTGTTCAGCGGCCTTAACGGCTTCATTCTTTTCATCCGTCAAAGCATTGATACGCTGGTTTAAAGCCCTGTTCAGTTCGGTTAGTTTCTTAACTTCTTCAATCGAAGCCAAAACTCTATCATCGGACTCAAACACTTTCAACATGACATCGTTATCAGCTTCCAACGCTTTTATCGCACCTTGCTGTTCGTCAATAATTCCGCTCAACTGCTCTTCGTGGCTTTCCTGATGTTCCTGTTCGACAGCCTGAACCGGTTCAGGCTTTGGGGCTACAGGCTTGGGCGGCGTGATCTCTTTAATGGCTTTATTCAGGCTTTTTTTGCCGTCTATCACTTCCTTAACCAGTTCTGCCGGTGCTTCCTTAACCAGTTTATCCGCTAACTGTTGAGTGCGGTGCCCTACTCCTGATTGTTTAGCCCTGGCGGTAGCGGTGTCTAATTGTGGCGTATCGCGTAACTGGGAGTTGCCCGCTGCCTGAGCATTTACCCAACTTTGAGAAGCCGATACGATAGCCGCAGACTGACCTTGCGTTAAGTGTCTGCGATGTAAATTCGACGACAGGATAAACTGTGTAGGGTTAGAGCCTTCGTACTCAATCATTACCGGGGCAATACCCAGTTCGCACAGCGCACGATAGCGATTGCCGCCATCCAGAATCATACCGTCAAGTGTATAAATAGGATGCGTTTGTCCGTTATCCTGAAGATTATCTTTAAGCGAGTTAAACTCGGCATCCGACATCCGGGGGAAGTAAGTGCAAAGCGGATGCAGCTCCATGGTTTGGTTATTTTTCTCAGTCATTGATCAGCCTTTAATTTAGGCCGGCCATTATACCATGGCTACACTCAATAATTTTTTAGCGGAAAGGCTGCACTTTAATCCGGTCCGGTTTAAAGCTTTCGATTCGCCGACAGGACTTTTTCCAATATCTCCAGGCGCAAATCTGTAACTTTAGGCATCCATAGCTCAGGATTCACCGGAAACGCCTTGCTTACCCCGGTGCGCCGGTAACCGCGTCGTTCATAAAATGCGATCAATTCGCTCCTGCATGAGATGACGCTCATGGCCGATTTGCTGACTGCCCAGGTTTGCTGTGCGGTCAGCTCCGCTGCAAGCAGCAACTGCTTGCCTATACCTTTCCCCTGTAATGACGGACTCACCGCCAGCATGCCGAAGCAAACCAGCTCTCCTTGTTTTTGCAAATGCACCGATCCGATCAGCTCCGCTTCAGCCTTGCACAGCAGAAACATCGAATCGTCACTTGAAATCAAGCTTAGGATTTCTTTTGTCTCGGTTCTGCGCCCGGCCAGTAAATCGGCTTCCGTGGTCCAACCTTGTTGACTGGATTCGCCGCGATAAGCCGAGTTAACCAGAGCGGCAATCCGCCCGGCATCCTGTTTTTCGGCCTTGGAAATCGACTGCGCCCTAATCAAAGCAGCATCTCCACAGCGTCGCACTCGGCGGCGGTCAGCTCAAACTCGAAGATCGCCAAGTCTTCGCGCATGTGGCTTTCCGATGTGGTGCCGGTTAACGGAATAATGTCGATTTGGCTCAAATAGCGGAAAAATATTTGAGCGGCGTGGCGCCGGTATTTTACTGCCAGCGCTTGCAGCGTCGGGTGCGCCAAGATAGTGGGATTGGCGGTCAACGTCCAAAAGCTTTGATAAATTATCCGATGTTCCCGGCAAAAATCGCGAATGGCTCGGTCGTATCCTGTTTCGGCATAAAACCGGTTCTGAATAACCGCCGGTTTGACCGTGGCATCCCGATACAAAAGCTCAAACAGTTGCGGATCGTAGCAATTGCTGATCCCCAGCTGCTTGACGCGACCGCTGTGAAAAATTTGCTCCATCGCCTGCCACGCTTCCAGTGTGCGCTGATGGCTTGCCAGCGGCGAATGCAGCAGCAGACAATCCAGGTAAGTGGTTTGCAGATTGTTCAGCGAAGTCCGGAATGATTGCGCGACCTGTTCGCTGAGGTCGGCGTTGGGATCATAAGGTACCTGCATCGGATCCTGTCCGCTCAAAGGCGTGAACTTGCTTTGCAGATAAAGCTCGGCACGGTCTATCCCGCGATGCAGACAGGCGGCCACGCCGTCGCCGACACCCGCTTCGTTGTAATGCTTGGGCTGACAGGCCGTATCGATGCCGCGAAAACCCAGCCCGATGGCCTGCTCAACCAATGCTGCCGTGCGGTCTTTCTTCCAGGCCGTGCCGTAAATAATCCGGGGTATCCGTACCCCGCAAGTGGAAGTCAAAAAGTTTTTAGGATTCATAAGCACTCCAGGAAAAATATTGGACTTCGATTATCCTCGCACATTAACTGCTTTCGGGCTACCGGCTATCAAGCCGCACAGCGATTTTCCGGCTTTTCTGCGGCCGGCATTCAATCCCCATCAGGGTACAAAAGCGTTTCGCATGTTGCAGCTCGCTTTAAAACTCTTCCCAATCGCCGCTTTCAATAAGTTGAGGCTTTGGTTTCGGTTTGATTATCTTTGAATTTTTATGGGCTGTTCCTTTATTCGTTGCCTTCATTTCTTGCAGATAAAAGTTAGCGTTGTTTGAATTATCATCCACTTTAAAGCTCCCTACTGTGGTTACCAGATTTTGCGCTTGCTCTTCCAGCGATTCCGCTGCGGCAGCAGCCTGCTCTACCAATGCTGCGTTTTGCTGGGTCACATCGTCCATTTGAGCGATAGCCTGATTAACCTGTTCGATACCGGCCGTTTGTTCCGCTGAAGCGGCGCTGATTTCAGACATCATGACGGTAACGCCACGAATGGAACTGACGATCTCCTCCATGGTTTGACCGGCTTGCGCTACCAATTTGCTGCCACCCGAGACTTTAACGACCGAATCATCAATCAAGTGTTTGATCTCTCCGGCAGCCGTAGCGGCACGTTGCGCAAGATTGCGCACTTCCACTGCGACCACGGCAAAACCCCGGCCCTGTTCACCGGCGCGTGCCGCTTCGACCGCGGCGTTCAGGGCAAGAATGTTGGTTTGGAAAGCAATGTCGTCGATCACCGAAATAATGTCGCCAATCTTGCGTGAAGAAGCGTTAATGTCATCCATCGTCTGAACCACTTGACCGACCACTTCGACACCTTTGCCGGCTATATCGGACGCGTCAACGGCAAGTTGATTGGCTTTTTTGGCATTTGCGGCATTATGCTGCACGGTGGAAGTCAGCTCTTCCATGCTGGCAGCGGTTTGTTCCAGACTGGCGGCCTGCTCTTCGGTGCGATGCGACAAATCATTATTACCCGAGGCAATTTCTTTGGCTCCGGTATTAATGTTGTTAGTGACCTCTTTGATGCTGTTGACGATTTCTTTCAATTTTTCCACGGTGATATTGGAATCATCCTTGAGCTGTCCAAAAGTGCCGGAATAATCATTGGTGATTTTTTCCGTCAGGTCGCCTCGGGACAAGGCTTCAAGTACGCGTACCACCTCATTGAGACCGGTTTCGCTGGTTTCCATAAGCTGATTGAGATTTTCGCCCAGTTGTTTAAAGAAGCCTTCCTTGCCCTGCATTTGGATACGCTTGGTAAAATTTCCCATAACCGCGCCATACACAATGTCAGCCACCTCTTTTTCCACAGCGACTTCGGCAGTGCGATCCTGCCATTCGGCCACAGCACCCAGTCGTTGACCCAGTTCGTTAATGACAGGACTGGCGGTCACTACCATCGAATGGCCGCCAATATCCATGCTGGCGATGTAAGTATGGGTTAAGGTGGAGAGTAATTGCTTTTGATGCGCAGGATTGACGTGAAAACTATCGATATTGGTACCGATCAGCGTGGCTGCCGAGAAATCCGGCAAGTGTTTACGAATGTCCGTTTCAGCCTTACCGAGAATACCGACTACCGATTTGTTGGCGTAAATAATATTGCGGCCGTTGTCTGCAATCATCACGCCGGTACTGACACTATCCAGACCAATTTTGATACGTAAACTCTCATCAGCAATGCGTTTGCTTTCCGCCATGTCAAAACCGAGTTTAATCTGCATGGATTTGAGGGCTTCCCTCAATTTTCCGATTTCGTCGTGGCGATCAATGTCAATGGCATGGTTATAATTGCCTTGGGCTATGTAACCAATCTCGCCAATAATGTTGGCAAGCGGCTGCGCAACAACACGAATCAGGGTAAAGCCCCGCCATAGCGCAATCATAAAACCCATCGCGATCACGCCGATGACAATATCACGCGTGTATTTATAGCGGGATTGCGCCGATTCAAACTCCTGCTTGGCAACATCGACCTGGAATTGCATCAGTAGCTTAATATCTTCGTCGGCTGACTTAAAAAGCGGACTAATCTTGTTCATAACAAGCTTGTTGGCGAGTTCGAGATCATGGGTTTTCAGCGCCGCCAGAGCTGGCTTTAAGCCTTCTTCTGCAAACAGTTTTCTGTCCGCAATGAACTTGTCGGCCAGCTTTTTTTCCTCTGCGGTTAAGTCAGTGGCCATGTAAGCCGCCCAACTCTTGCTTATTTCCTCAATGTTTTGTTCCACTTCAGCGGTATTGTTGCGAATCACCTCAGGTGTTGGCGTAACCAAGGCGTTGGCAATTCTCAGTTGGTTGGTTAGCATCAGTTCATTGATAGTGGAAATCCGGCTCATCGGCACTGTGCGATCCTCATACACAGAACGCAGGCCATCATTAGCCTTGCTCATGCCGTTCAAACCCATGCCGCCAATCATCATCATCAATACGCTCAATATACCGATAACATTGATTAACCGGCTTTTGATCGTGGAATTCTTGAAGGGATTCAATTTTTCCAATAAGGCCGGCTTTACGACTTTGCCGTCCCGGATTTTCAAGTTGCCCGCCTTGCCTTCGCGGAACAGTTTGTAGACAGCGCTTGCTGTTTGGATTTGCTCATAACCGGGTTTGCTGCGCACCGACATATAGCCGATCAGATGATTGTTTTCGTAAATGGGCGCGGCATTGGCAACCACCCAATAATAATCGCCGTTTTTGCAGCGGTTTTTAACCATTCCTGTCCACGGACGCCCCGCTTTTAGCGATTGCCACATATCCTCGAACGCTTCAGTCGGCATGTCCGGATGACGGACTATATTCTGCGGCGCACCGATCAGTTCCTGCTTGGTAAACCCGCTAATCCTGAGAAAATCTTCATTAATGTAGGTAATCATCCCCTTTAAATCGGTCTTGGAAACAATAGAGTCATGCTCTGCAAGGCGATACTCGGTATCGGTTACCGGCATATTGATTTTCATGGCAGATTCCTTTTTTGGTAAGAATTAGTTTATAAAATTTTCGATCAAACTGATATCAAGAATGAGTGATTTTCAATACATCTTGTGTGATGGCGTCTGTGTCCGGAGTAAGTTCAGTAGAGCCTCAAACTCGGCCAGCGGTACCGGCTTGCTGAACAAATAACCCTGATAAGCGAGACAGCCCTGACGTTCCAGGCAAGCACGCTGTTGCTCGGTTTCCACGCCCTCGGCTATCACCTTAAGCCCAAGGTTGTTGGCCATGCCGATAATGGTTTGTACGATAACGGCATCGTTCGGATCGGTCATGATGTCGCGGACAAAGGATTGATCGATTTTCAGCTGAGTGATCGGTAGATTCTTCAAGTAACTTAGCGAAGAATAGCCGGTGCCGAAATCATCCATCGAAAACAGGATGCCAAGCTGTTTCAACGTCTCCATCTTTTCAATGGTTTCGCTGACGTTATGCATTAACAAGCTCTCGGTTAGCTCCAGCTTGAGCCGTGTTGCGTTGGCGCCTGTTTGCATCAATATCTTGCACACCTGGTTGACGAAGTCGGGTTGCCTGAACTGACATGAGCTCACATTGACGGCAAGATGCAAATCCTTTGTAAGCGAGTCGTCGGCCCATTCCTTGAGTTGCAGGCAAGCGGTGCGCAGTACCCAGTCGCCAATCGGCAGAATTAACCCGGATTCCTCGGCGAGCGGGATGAACTGGGCCGGAGAAACCATTCCTTGTTGCGGATGCTCCCAGCGCAACAGGGCTTCTGCACCGAGTACATGACCTGAGCTGTCTACCTGAATCTGGTAATGCAGTTGGAGCTGATTTTCCGACACTGCATGGTGTAACTCCGATTCCATCGTCATGCGCGATTCCAGCGACGCTTGCATGTCCGGATCAAAGAAAAGCAAAGTATTTCGCCCCGCATTTTTAGCCTGATACATCGCAGCATCGGCTCGCTTGAGTATTTCCTCGCTGGTGGCTTCGTAATTAATAAACAGACTGATGCCGACGCTGGCTGAAGTATGATGTTTATGTCCATCCAGCAGGTAAGGCTGATTGATCGCTTTCAGGACTTTTTCGCCTACGCCCTGGGCTTGCGCAGCGGCTTTATTTTCCTCCATGTCCAGATTTTCCAACATGATGACAAACTCATCGCCGCCCAATCGCACCAGGGTATCGCCTTGGCGTACACAGGATTTCAATCGTTGCGCCACTTCAGTCAGCAACTGGTCGCCGATTCCGTAACCCTTGGTATCATTGATGGCCTTGAAGTTGTCGAGATCGATCATCATGATTGCGGCATAGTGTCGGCTACGGGCATTAACGAATATTGCCAGTTCCAGGCGGTCGTTAAGCCATCTTCGATTGGGAAGATCCGTCAAGGGATCGTAAAATGCGAGGCGGTGAATGGCTGCTTCCGCATCCTTGTGTTCGCTCAAGTCGGTAAATGCACCGACGTAATGGCTGACTTGCCCAACAGGGTCGACTACTGCGGTGATGGTGAGCCACTTCGGATAGATTTCGCCGTTTTTACGCCGATCCCAAACCTCTCCCTGCCAGTGCTTGTCCCGTATCAGTTTCTCCCACATGGCCTGATAAAAAACTTCGTTATGACGACCTGACTTTAGAATAGCGGGTGTTTTTCCGATCACTTCTTCGGCGCTATAGCCGGTAAGTCGGGTAAAAGCACTATTGACGCGTAAGATGCGTTTATTGATATCGGTGACCATGACGCCCTGTTGCGATTCGATGGCTATAGCGGCAATACGAAGTTCCTGCTCGGCCAGGCAGAGGTCGGTCTTGTCGCGGCCAATAACGATCAGCCCCTTGCGTTCGCCGTTCTCCTTGAAAAGCGGCGTCTTGTGCACCGAGAACTCCCGATAATTGCCGGTTTCATCTTCAATGCCATAACCTTCAAAAACAAGCGTATCGCATTTATTCCAGGCCGCCTCATCATTTGTGAAGCATTGTTCGTGCATGGCGCACAGTTGCGGGCATATCGCGGCGAGTTCCAGATTGGTCTTGCCTTGCCAGGCTATATCATGCAATTTGAAAAGTTGTTTGGCGGCCCCGTTGGCGATTATCAAGCGTCCTTCGCCATCCTTAAAAAAAACCGCATCCGGGATCGTCTCTATTAGAGCGGTGAATTGCTCGTTGAGCGCCTGTAGAGTGCTCTCCATCTCATGCAATGCCGACTGAGACGCTTTTATCTCCTTTTCCAGCGCTGTCAGCGTGGACAAACGCAAGACTCGCGGCATCCATCCATTATCACTGAAGAATTTGAGGGCTTGTTTAATCATGCCGTCAGCCTCAGCTTAATGCAGGCGGGATGAACGGAAGAAAGGCGGACGGCCATTGTCCATGCAGATAGGGAAGTCGCCATACACTCGGCTTGAGAGCAAGACGCATTGCGCCGATGGCGTGCAGGCATTCCGCTGACTGATGGATGGCAGTCATACGGATGATACCGTCGAACAATAGGCGCGGGTCTGCAATTCAGCAGCAAGCGCCAAAGATATGTCAATCAGAGAGAGGTAATGTTGACGGGTAAAGTGAATTTCAAACTGCATGAACACGCGCATCTCCTGCCTTTTGGGCATTTTTCGTCAATTCCCGTTTGTGAAAAAATCTACGGGTAGCTTAACGAGGCGTGTTCTGGGCCTCAAAGATTCGGTGCGGGGGCAAAGGCAAACCGAAATCGTTGTGTAAGTTATAACCTACATCTTTTCTAAAATCAAAATATTTTTCTACTCTCCAAGATTCAGGGTTTCACTCGCTTTGATAATGTCTATCGCAAGTTCTGTCAGTTTTCGACGCTGGCTGCGTGCGGTTTTGCGTAACAATTCAAAGGCTGCCTTGCGGCCAAGCCGATATTGCACCATGGTGATACCGATGGCGACACTGATCTCACGTTCAGTATCGAGAGCGTTTTGCAACTGCTGTCCGGTCACCCGCAAACTCTGAAGCTCTGTGGCACGGGCCAGAGCGGCTTCAATGGTCGGCACCAGTTGTCGCGTATCGACCGGCTTGACCAGATAGCCCAGCGCCCCGCATGCGGCAGCTTGCTCAACGATATCATGATCGCTGTAGGCGGTCAGGAGCATGAAGGGAATACGGTCGAATGAGCATAGCCGCTCAGCCAGCTCCAGCCCGCTTCGGCCGGGCATGTTGACATCGAGGATGGCCAAGTGCGGCCGCTCTCCACTCGCCAGCAGGGCTTCCGCTTCGTCCACGGATTCTGCGGTGCTGACGGTATAACCGGCCCTGGACAACCCTAAGGCAAGAATCGCCAGCACCACGCGATCGTCGTCGACCAGTAAAAGGCTGTGTTTGTTGATGTTAGTGTTCATATGAATTCAATGTGCCCGATTCCAGTTGAATGACGGGCTCATCCAAGCCCAGCGTGGTGACGACAATGGCGCCCTGTTGCGCCCAAGCCAGCCTGGCGCCTGCTCGCGGCAATAACGATGCGACCAGCTGTAAGCCAGTACCGAAGGCGCTTGTATCCTCCAACCCGAATCCGGCCGGGATCAGGCCGGTATTGCGGATCCTCAATTGAATCAAATCCGGGTGCGGCTCATGACTGAGCATGATACTGACATGCCCGTCTACCCCGCCATGCTTAATCGCATTCCAGATCAGCTCATTCAATACCAGCGCCAACGGTACCGCTTCCGTTTCGGTAATGATGTAGCGCGCGCAGACATCGGGCATTTCGACAGTGACGGGCTTTTGCCATATCGATTCAATTCCTGCCGCTATAGCGGCAGTCAGTTCGGACATCCTCACCAATGATGTGACCGCGCTACCTTGTAATCCGTGAATAACCGAGATGCTCTGCACTTGGCAGATAGCCTGATTGATGGGGTCGCCCATCTCGGGATGGGTTTGGGCAAACTGGTGCAGTATCCCCATAATGCCTTGCAGATTATTCTTGATACGGTGATGCACTTCGCGCACAAGTATGTTGCGGTGCGCGGCCTCGTTGAGCAGGCGCTGTTGTTCATGCAGCTTGGTGTTGGTCGCATCGGTGATATTGCCTACGTAATGAGTGACCTGCCCGACCTTATCCTTAACGGCCGTAATCATGACCTGTGCCGGGTACTCTTTGCCTTTTTTATGGCGTTGCCACGATTCGCCTTGCCATATTCCCGTGCTCTTGACTTCACTCCAGACCGTGTCGTAAAAGGAAGCCGGGTGCCGATCCGATCTGAGAGCGGCTGTTGCTTTTCCCTCAACGTCCTGTTGCGAATAGCCTGTAATCTGGGTGAAAGCCCGATTTACCCGCAAAATTTTCAAATTTGCATCCATCACCACGATACCCTCCCAGCATTCGAATGCGATCGCGGCAATGCGCAACTGCTCTTCTGCCTGCTTCTGGACGGTGATATCCATATGAGTGATAACCGCACTACCTTGTGCCGTTTCCCCCATAGGCGTAACGCTCATGCTGAACCAGCGTTGCTGCTGCGGTGAATGGCATGGATATTCCAGACTGAAGCTGGGCAATCGTTCATCCAGCACTGCCCGAATTCCATAATAAGCTTCCAGGCTGCCATTCGCTGAAGAATCGGTATCCGGCCCCCCGCACACCGTCAGGTAATTGGCGCCGACGTCAGTATTTGATACCGGTATGCCGGACTTGATACCATTCTCGACGGCAAAACGCCGCCAGGGTTCGTTGACCGCCAGGATAACGCCATCATGGTCCAGCACCGCTATTTCGGCAACGACGGAATTCAGGATGGCCTGCTTGAAGACCTCGTTCTCCTTCAGCGCCGCTTCCGCCTGCTTACGATGATCAATATTTTCGATAACCGCAATAAAGTAATCCGCTGAGCCATCGGGATGGCGGATCAGCGTTGCCGATAAATTACCCCAGACGAATTTTCCATCCTTGCACACATATTTTTTCTCCACATTGAATCCGGCAATTTCACCGGCCAGGGTTTGCCGTATTTTATCGGCACCGGACTGACGATAATCGGGATGAGTCAATTGCATGACTGTCATGGTCAGAAGCTCGTTGCGGCTGTAACCGACCAGATCGCAGAAGCCTTGATTAACGGCTAAAAAGCGGCCATCCAGCGCGGTATTAACAACGCCGACCGGTGCTCCTTCGAAAGTTGAACGAAACCGCTCCTCACTTTGGGCTAACGCTGCTGTGCGTTCATCTACCAGCTGCCGGAGTACGCTGCCGCGACCGGAAAAGACCATCGCAAAGACGCTCCCCATACTGGTCAGCAACAGGCCGACCAATAAAATCAGCCATGCGTTATCCGAGCGATGATAGGCAAAATAATCTTGTGTAGGAGCCACCTCAAACCGCCATTGGCGACCGCCGACCGGGATGACCAAATGGCTCGCCAGAGAAAAGTTTGTTCCGAAAAGTCCATTTTCCCGCAAGACCAGCGGCTTTAGCTGTTTCTGATCGCTGGAAAAGATCAACTGTTCTCCAGCCGGCGCGCCCTCGTCAATAAGCCTGTAGGACAGTCTTTCCTGATTCAGGCCTTTGAGTGCCGAAATAACAATATCGCCGCCCCTGAATACCGCAACCATATAACCTGAAATATTGTTACGCCGTTGTTCCAGCGATTGATGCGGAAAACCTTTGCGGTAAAGAGGCATAAACGCGATTATCCCATGCTGATTTCCGTGTTCCTGAACCAATTTAACCGGGGCAGTCGTGGCGATTTCCCCGGTATCTCTTGCCCGGTTGACGGCCTCGCGCCGAAGCTCATCGGAATACACGTCGTAACCCAATGCGGCTTCGTTTCCCTTGTAAGGTTCAACAAAACTGACTGGGGCATATTCCGGACGATTCCCCGCGCGCACCAGCTGTTTATCGGCATCCTGCTCGGTGAGCCGAAAGTTTGGGTAGTCTTTACTTCGTACACTACGCTCGAAGGTATCCCGTTCGGATGACAGAATGCGGGGATTCCATCCCAACGCCTGAATTCCCTGGAAATTATCTAATGAATGAGCAGCGAAAGTTCGGAATTCGTCTCTATCAACCAGTGTCGAAGCCGAGTAGAAACTTTCGAGAGAACGGAGTACGTTTAAGTGTGTCAAAATCGACTTTTCCAATGCGACGCTCAGCTCGACAGCCTGTTGATCGAACTGAAACTTTAGCCGCTCACTGTTATTTTGAGCCTCATAACGAACTGCGACCGTTGTCAGCACAAACATTGCAATAATTGGAACGGTTATCGCCATGCGTCTGGTGCGCCAAGCTTCACCGGGACGTAACCCCCAAGCCAAAACAAGCGGCGTAAAGATAAATATCCCTAAGGCATCCCCCATCCACCAGGTTCCCCAATTAACCAGGAAATTTGCAGACGGAACCCGCCCCGTGGCTACTAGCGTCGAGACTGCGATAACCGAATTGATCAGAGCGCTTAAGATCCCGCCAAAAAACAAGAACAAAAAGACTTCTCTCTCTCGGGTAAGCAAATTGGGAAAACCGGCAAAACGCCGCACTAAATAAGCGCCTGCCACCGCTTGCAAGCTGGCTCCGCCGCCGATAACCAGCGTAGTAATGACTGAAGTGAGCGTTTCTGAAGCAGAACCGGTCGCTAAGGTGGCCGCAAAGTTAACCAGAAAAGATCCCAGCAGGATACCCGGCCATGCCCGGTATCCGTAGATCAGAATACCCGCCAGGGCGATGCCTGAAGGCGGCCAGATGGCTGTTGCATAGCCAGGAGGAATCGCTAAAAAAGTGCCGAGTTTGCCGGTTATGAAATAGGCGGTAGCCAAGCCCGCAATGTGAAGCACCCAAGCATACGATCGAACCGATGGATTCACGGCCGAAAATAAAGAGCCAAGCTTGCGGTTATCTTTAGGCATATGGGTTTAATTTTGTTTTTTTGCTTATTATACCCACATCACTTCAAAGCTCGGCAATCAAGGATTTCCATTAATCTAAAAGGAAGTCAAACAGGCCGGTCCCGTTTCAATTTCGCCCCCTTCGGCAATGACGCTACCCTTCAGGCTTTGCGCCATAACAATGAGGGTCGGCGCAATTGCCATAATATTGTTGTCGCGGAAATTCAGCCGCATGTCGGGTCATCGAATCAAACATAACCCGCGAGAAATCAGCCTCTCTTTTCGGATCGGATAATAACTGCATCATTTGATTTTGATGCGCCGCGCTGCTATCCAATATGGCGTCACCCATAGCTTTCGGAAAGTCGCCTAATAAGGCTTGCTCAGGCGTGTTATGGGCAATCTGTTTCATGACCAGTTCATTTTTACGGATTTTGTCCCTGATCGCATAAAAGAAGTTAACCAAATCGTTATCGGTCAGCCGGTCGGTAATAAAAATCTCATTCAGCCGACTGATAATCTGCGACAAAAATTCCTCTTTCTTGTCTTTTGCTTTAGCCGTTCCCAAGCCGTCGCCCGGTTTCAGATGGTTGCTTTTCAATAGCATTCATAATCCAGACTCTTTTAAAAAATGTTGATAAATATTATCGTGTATAACATTCCGTTGCATACCTTGCTGCTCAAAAACTAAAGTGGGTTCATCATGCGTATTCATAAAACATGAACAATTGTTTACTGCAAAACTAAAATCAGTGAGTAACTGATGTTACGCACGGACATGATAAAAAAAGCGTCGTCCACGAAAAGCACGAAAATAGTTAAAACTCATCGTTCCGAGGCTTCGGCGCTCACGTTATACAACAAGTCTGTTCAAGATCACCATTTGGAATGAATGCCTGAATGACTCGGATGTAGATACTCTCTTAAACCACAAGCCCAATTTTGCAAGACATCATAAAATTTTATGATTTTGCTTCAACAGGAAACGTGTAAAAACGAGTCCCGTCAAATTCTGTTTTAGCTTTCAGCATGCCATGGATGGCGTGTAAAAGCTTGCGCATTACCGCGCATACAGCCTGTATCTTCTTTAAA
>NZ_JAUXVR010000014.1 GCF_030680395.1 Methylobacter sp.
CGATTACATCCGCCGCTTTGCAACGCATTTGTCGCACGAATTCAAAACCCCGCTGACCTCGATGCAAGGCGCCCTGGAGTTGTTGCAGGATCATCTGGACACGATGCCCGGCGAACAGCGGCAGCGCTTTATCGACAACCTGCTGGCCGATACCCAGCGCCTTAGGCAATTGGTTAACCGCCTGCTCGAACTCGCTCATGCCGATGCGCTGGAGCCCAGCCGTCAGGAGAGCTCCTTGCCTGCTGTGCTTGCCGCGCTGCACAATCGTTATTTTGAACGCGGCTTGCAATTGCAATACACCGACCTGCCCGATACCGCGCTGGCAATTGCCCCGGATGCGCTGGAACGAGTGCTCATCAATCTGTTTGAAAACAGCCTGCAACACGGGGCAAACCGGATGGAAATCAGCGCCGTGATTCAAGCCAGCACACTGCAACTAAACCTGCATGACAACGGCACCGGCGTATCACCGGCCAATCGCAACAAGATTTTCACACCGTTTTTTACCACCCGTAGAAATACCGGCGGCACCGGTTTGGGACTGGAAATCACGCTGTCGTTGTTGAAAGCCTACGGCGGCAAGATTGAACTCGCTGACAGCGGGGAAGGGGCCTTGTTTGTGGTGAGTTTGACGGTAAGCCGGTTGGGTAAAAGCGTGGGATGATTGGTGCGTACCCTGCGGTGCTACTGAGTTCGCTTTACTGTGTGAGATATTATGAAGCTTATTCGTTCAAAAACACTATCGTAATTAATGGAAACATAATGAATAGGGGGGCATAATCAACTTAGGAGCGTGCATGAAATAACTTCGACAACTTGGTTCCCTCTCTCAGGCAGAGGGGAATCAAATGCTCAAGTTATTTAATTTTCATTCCTATGTACACAGGCATGGTGGATAAAATTAAAATATTCACGCCAAAATCTCATAGCCAAAGCGGCTGATCTTCCAGACTCCATTCCTTCAAATCGAAATAGCCCTTCGGGAAAAATCATGTCATCTACCACTAAAACGACTTATGCTCTTGTCCCTTTTATTATCTTCGGCATTATTTTGATAACGGCTTTTTTCTTAAAATACTTTCAACCCATGTTGCCGGAGGTTCTTAGAAATTGGGCCGAGCATTTATCAATCGCGCTGATTGTTGCCGTGGTCATTGGATTAACCTATGAATACACGTCGCACCTCTTTCGTGAAGAGATTCTGAAAAATCTTCTTCATGAAAGTCAGGAACAGGTCTACCAGGCACTGAGAGCCTATAGCGTTCTGACGCCGGACGAAGTATTTCGTCTCTTAAAGGAGATAGCCAGCCAAATTAATCAGACGCCGACGCTGTTTTATCCGGCGCGACCGGAAGGGGGCGAATATACCTTTACCGAAAGCATGGATTTTTTCGACACGCTGGTCAAAATGCGGCCTAAAGAAATCGTCAAGATACTCGGTACATGGATAGAGCCCAAAAGCCATAAAAATCTCAAATATCTTGCCAGCGATTTTATCGGAAAATATCAGCTTGCTGAAATTGCCGAGGAACTTCGCCGTCAGGCGGAACCTGTGTTGCATTTGGGCAACCTTAGCGAGGAAGATAGAGGTTGGGTATTAAATTATATCTGGGCCTATTCCCGTTGCGAGAAACCCATGTACAAATTTCTAGGGGATGTGATGCGCACCACTTCAGATCATGCAATAGAAAAATGGATTCTTTTCCTCCCGGTGCAAATGCCTTCTGTGGAGTATGTCCAGATGATTAACGACTATCTGGAACGCGACACGCCCATCGCTGATGATAATTTATTGCTGGTGATTCATTCTGTCGCATCCTTACATCGCGCACAAGCGGTCGACGGTGTGGCGCTGTTAAAGAAGTTTCCGAACCGCTTCGGACCTCATCACCAGGAAGATGTAGAACGTATTTGGAGGAATTACATGCTGGCCCCAGAAGAGTTGAAAGGTATTTTTTTGTCGGCGTGATTTCGTCTCCTTGGAAAATCAATAACTGAAACGGAAAGATCCCTGAGGGTGAGTAGACTGTCGCTTTATCATTTCCGCTGTCTGTATGTGCCTAAGAGTCTATAGTACGCTGCAATTGCATGGAAAGTCGTCATGTCGGCATGGATTGCCGACATCCAGAACACAGGGATGTGCTTGTAGCCATTGCCATTCGTGGCATCTGGATTCCGGCAATCCATGCCGGAATGACGTGCTTTTCCTTAAGTTAGCGCATCTTGGCTAATCCCGTTATCCCCACCCGCTTGGTTTACTTGGGTACCAGCGGATTATTGGAGATGGAGAACAAATGGCTGGTATCGGTGCTGGATGCGCCGTAATGACAGCCGAAACAGCCATTTGTGTCAGTCTGATGATAGGTTTCCATGGTGCTGTTGGCCAACAGTTTTGAGCCAATTTGCTTGGCGGTATCGCTGCCGCTGCTGGGTATCGAGCCGTTTTGAGTCCACACCGCGCCGATTTCGAAATATTTCGCACGCACATCACCTAATATGCCTAAGAAGCCGCTGATGGTGTTGGTGAGCGTGAAAATTTGCGTGTTATTGTCTGCCGAGGCGGCGGTGGGTTGATTGCCCCACGGCATCGCGCGGTAAACATTGTTGGCTTGAATGGTATTACCGGCTGTTGCGCAGATTTGGCCTGTCTGACAGGAAGGGGTTGTTGTCGGGCCGACCACCATTTGCGATACCAATGCGCCTGCCTGCGCGCCGCCGTTGGTCATAAATGACCAGGTTCCCTTCGAATTGTAGGGGACTAACTGCTGTTTGCTGCTGCCGTCGGTTAGATAATACTCATTGTTAGGTGCGTTGTCGCCGTGTTCGAAAGTCGCCCAAACCATTTCAGGATGACCTTGCACCGGGCCGACCACATGGACACCGACCAGCGCCAAGGTCTTCACCACCGTTGCCGGTGTGCCGATTTGCCAGAGCGTATCGCTGCTCTTGACATAGTTGGGTACAGCCGCCGAAATGGTCACATAATCCGCCACGTTTTTTACCGTTGCTGCGTCGATCCAGGCCGTTTTCATCTCCATCGTCAGCGCATTGGCATCACCCAGCTTGACGTTGTTCTGATTGGCGTAATTGACAATACTGGTGAGCTCGGCCTGCGTCGTCGGGAACGGCGTAGTGGCCGGCAACACACCGTTGGTAACGGCGGTATTGAACCACGCATAGACATCGTTGGCATGCATCGCGAAATAAACCAAAGAGCCGTTCAAGGACAGCAAAGTATCGCCGCCGCCTGCCTGACCGCCCGGTTGAATATTTTCTTGTTTGGAACCGCGAAGGGCGAATCTGTTGTTTTGAACGCCCGGCGTATTCGGAATATAAGTGGCTTGACCTTGATCGTTGACATTGACATCGAAGAATACCGGGGAGTCGATCAGGATGCTTCCGTTTATCGGCGAAGTAACCCATAAAAACATCTGATGCGCCCACTTGTAGAAGTCGCATGTGGTATTTTGAAGCGGAAAGCCAACACTGTTGGCGAAATTCACGATGCCTCCTTTGGAGGCTGTTCCTGAGGCGAACCAGGCGTCAAATTCCTGCGGAGAGAGGGTGCAGGTTGAGCTTGCAGTGTTGGATTGCGCTCCGACGGCGCTGACAGCGCCCAGTGCAAAAAGGGTAGCCAAAATCTGTTTCTTTAGCACGGTTTTTCTCCAAAAAATTGTAAATAGGAAAGAATTGAATGCAGCAAAAGCGGTTAAACATTGAAGTATCTTATTTGGGTCGTTAGAGTGTTACAGGTCATGCGTTACAATTGGGCCACCGGCAACGATTATACTGACGCTCTTGTACATGACATTAACCGCTACAAACGAGGTTGCGCCGACTGGGTTAAATGGACTCTCTTTGCCTGGCGTTTCCCCCAGATTCAGCAGGCGCCTGCACTGGCCGAAAAGCAACTGCAATAAACAGCCGGACATACTTCAAATGGTCAAATTTTCAAATTTTGAACAGCCAGACAGTCAGAAAAAACTAGATTTCCAAGCATTTGAAATAAGAAAAATTGACCCTTTTGAGTATAGTCCATGCCTGATAAGCGGCTGCCAGAAACAGCAAAAACTGTGACCTATTGCCAGATTCTATTGAAATTTAGTCGGCCTGGGGCTTGTTGCAGCGGATGCGGAACAAGGGTTGCTTCCCGAATTTAAGCGTTTTGATGTTGCAGTTATCTTTGAGTCAACCGAAAAACCTGATCGCGTTATTCCGACTGGGTGACGGGCAATGGATAGCCTGATTGACTTAAAAGCTATTTGCAGGTTTTCACCCCGGCGGCAATCGGGTCAAAGCCGACAGGCCAAAAGTGGTTGCATCAAAACCACAGGCTTTAGCGTCAGTGAACTTGGTTTTGTTAATCCTCGCATTGGTATATAAGTTGCCATATAACTCCGCTTTGGACAAATCGACCCATCGCAGATCAGCATTTTTTAAATTTGCGTTGACTAACCGGGCTTCGATAAAGTTTGCACCTTGCAGATTGGCGTTGCTAAAGTCAGCGCCTTCTAGAACTGCCTTAGTAAAGTCGGTACGCTGGAGTTTTGCGCCAGAGAATTTTGTGCCGTAGGAAGTTTGTAACTGATGGAATGTTGCTTGGGTAAGGGTAGCGCCAGTGAAATCACAACCGGAGACATCCGTACCGGAAAAATCAGCATTACGTAAATCAGTGCGGGAGAAATTAACGCGAAAAAGCTTGGTGTTGCGAAAATTGGCTCCGCTAAGATTGCGGCCAATAAAATCACTTTGCCTTTAAAAATTAAATTCATTTCGCGTATAAGCTCCTCCGGAGGAAAAGTCATACACATACTCGCTAACCCCAAAGATGGTTTGACCCCAAAAATTAACACCATTAACAGCATAGAAAACCGATTGGCTGAATATTGGTGCGTATTAGGCAATTGGCCGGGCTGTGCGTACATGGATAAGGCGGCAATAGGACCAAACTGCCAAAGTTTTTTCGTCAATGGTTGTCGATTAATAGTCATAAGGATGTTGAAAGCCGGTTGATTAAATGAGGGTGCAGCTTTTTGCTGGGTTTAGCATAGGTAATCACTATTGCCGTTAATATTAACTATAGTCTAATTACAAAATAACTTATTCAAAGTAGCTACTCAGCCCCTACCCAATCCTTGGAAACATAATAAAACCAAAGCCTCGAACACGTTGAGGCCTTGTTTTGGCGGAAGGGACATGGCAGGGTAAAGCACATGCTGTCCACGCCCGATTTTTCGATGTTTCACTATGATAATTGTCTTATGATATAACATCGTCGTTCTATCATCGGACACCGAAATTTTATTTCAAGATAACCCGCACCACTTGGAGGACAACCCAATGCCCAAAAAGCCTATAAAATCAAAAGAAAATACCGACAAGCCTGAAGATAAGGACGATTTGCAAGGTGACAACCATGACTGGCGCGACGACAGCTTGGCGTTTTTTGAATCCGAAGAGATATCGGAAGGTTTGCATAACCAGTTCATGGACTACATAACGGCCTTTGAGGAAGCGGAGTGGGTCACGACTTTTGATGTTTTGGTGCAGGGCGGAATGGAGTTGCCAAGGCCTGATGAATTGGATGACAAGCAACTGAGCGCAAAGCTGTGGGAAGTGATACGCGGGTTGGCGATGTTACGCATGTTTCTTTACAGCACCAACCATCTGAGTGATCGCGAGCTGTATGAGAAATTGTGCGATGATGTGTTGCAGGAGGAGGGTCCGCTGCTATTAGGCTGCGGGGATTCGGCCTGTCATATCGATCTGGTGAGCAGCGGCAGCGAGGAGGATAACGAGCTGTATCTGCGTTATTACGCCGATGAAGAAACCCGGCGCGATTGGCTCAAAGACTGGCCCGACGATATTATGCCCGCGCATGAGCAACCGCCGTTTGACCGTGACCGGCATTTGCCCTCCAGGGATCAGGCTCAATGGTGTCATGTCGGCAAGCCGTCCTGATACTGAATCTTTATGGCGAATTCGAAACGCTGGATGGCAGCGTCAGTTATTGGTTTTCGCCGGGCATAAAAAAAGCCGTCGTTCCGTAGGGAAGGCAGCTTATTTTTATATCTTAAGTTTTTTAAATCAGTTGGTGGAGGCGGGGGGAATTGAACCCCCGTCCGCAAGCACTCCGCCACAAGGTCTACATGCTTATCCCGGGCTTTTTGTTTAGCTAATGACAACCCGTCGGGCCAAGCTTATCATCAGCGATTCCGTAAGGTTTTAGCGCATCCACACCGGACAGATTTCAGCGCGATCTTATGTAAATGACCTCTGAACGTTCAGCGAACTGAACTCCACCCGCATAAGCACAGATGGTCAAAGGAATGGTGCTGTGTTTAAGCAGCTAAAGCCATTGAGTAGTTTTCGTCATTTGCGAATACTTTAGTTTCAGTAGATTTTACGAGGTGTACTGTCCTCGGCATGCACTTAAGGTTTTGCTACCCACGTCGAAGCCATGTCGCCCCCGTGATGTGTATTCTAAATTAATTGGATAAAAATTGTACAATTATTTTTTTAGCCCAGGATTCATGCGGCTTTTAGGGTGATTACCGAGAGCTTTACCGTTCGCCCTGAACTTGTCGAAGGGTGGACGGCAAAGCCTTAACTTGTAGTGCTTACATATCACAATCCGGTTTTTAATTCTCCTCGGCAATTGCTCCTGCATAACCCACAGGGATGCGGGGAATGCAGAGAAATCACTGGATCATTTCTTGTCCATGCAGTCGTCCAACAGGAGAAGAGATAAAAGCGCCCGCTTTAATCAATAAGCATCCTGGACAAGGGACTGTTGCTGTCTATTGATGGTTGTCGGTCGGCGACACCGCAACGCTCAATAATCCCGTCTAGCTGCTTAATCTGCTCGGAATGTTGATTGCCGATGTTTTCTATCGCCAACAAAACTTCGCCATCTATCATGTTAATGGCATTACTTAAACCCTTGTTTAACCCACTTAAGGCGCTTTTCTCCAACGACGGCTTTAATTTTTTCAGGATAAAAAATGGCGTCAGCCAGGTAATGGCTATTAACAGACTGCTGTGTACCGCAAAATCCACGCCCAGATACTCTACGTCGGTCATATTGCTGGTGTAATAGCCGATAAAGACCTGATAGCCGACCCAACAAATGGCCGCAAGCGGCAGGATTATTTCGCATAAGCGCATAAACTTTAAAAGGGCGCGATGCAACACATTGCCGGGATTCGCCAAGGCTTGTCTGGCGGCTAGTTCACTTTGTGCCTGGATAATTTTGGGGGCTTTTTCGCGTAGCGCGGACAATTGCTTTTTAAGCGGACTCACCGGAACGCCAAGCTGATCGGCATTGATAACGAATTCATCCAGCGCATCGTCAAAGCGGGCTTCAGCCCAATCATCCCATAGCTTCAATTTAGCGCCGCTTGCTGCATATTTGGCAGCCGCCGGATTGCTTAATAAATCGGCGGCGTAGTCGGCATAGCGCCGCGCCAACTGCTGGATCGGCCATGCAAATCCTTGTTGCAACACTTGGGTTGTACGCTGCCATTGGTCCTGCCACAGCGTCGGCAATTGCTGAAACGCCACCTCGGAACCCAGTAACCGGCCAGTAGTCTGCAGGTTTTTCTTTAACTCGTCTTTTTTAATCCGGCAACTTCTTTGTTCGAGTTGCTCAACGATATGCCCGGTCGCCAACGAGCTGATGGTTGATTCCAATGCCGAAAATTCATCGGTTTGCAAACTTTCGATGCAGGCAGTTTTGAAGATAATCGGCTCAGCAAATCCTGCTTTATGCAGTTGCTGTTTGAAATCTTCAAACTGCTCGGTTTGGCCTCTGTCCCATTGGTTCAGAACAAACAACCATGCGTGCCTGCCGCCTTCTGCAAGCAGTAAACGCCAGGCTTTTTCATCCCGATAGCGTTCCGGGCTGACCACATAGATCAGTACATCGATATGCGGCAGCCATTCCAACACCTGATGTTTGTTGCTTTGTTCGGTGCTGTCGAAATCGGGCATATCAATCCAGATGATATTTTTTCCGGACTCATTATCATGTTCGGCGATTTTGATTTGCGCCAGCGGCAGTTGCTCGGGCAAATGCGTTATCGCAACGCTATGGTGATGATATAAGGTGACTTCCCGCGACGTGGGTCGCTCGACTCCGGCTCTGGCAATGGCTTTGCCTGCCAGTCGGTTGAGCAAGGAACTCTTGCCCACGCCGGTGCCGCCCATGAAGGCCACAATCAAAGGCCTGGAGCCGTTATGGTTAAACAAGGTGTCGGGTGTCCTGGTATCAACATCGCTTAACTGCTGCGCGGCTTCTGCATTAATCCAGCCGGCTGCCAGCGCCTGCTCAGCCCAACGTTTTGTTGTTTGTACCAAACTAGAGTAATCGTAAGCCATGGCGCTTTTCTGTGAGTTGAAGCTCTGCCGCACGCAGCTGGTCAGGAGATATATTAAAGTAAGTCGTCATCGATAATTGCTCGGGCAGCTGCACGAGTTTAAGGCGCAAGCTCTCGATAAATAATGCCTGTTTTACGGTATTGAATTGATTTTGTTTTAACTCGGCTTCCACTTTGTGCATATAGCCGCCGACTGCACTTTCAGCCAACAACGAAGTGACGGTCAGCATCGCCGGAGCAATAACCAGATCATGCAGTCCTATGCCGCCCATATAGAAGCTGATTGCAATAACGGTGGCATCGGCAGTCGCTCTGGTTGCCCGCAAACTGTTTAAGACCATTGGCTGTTCTTGTAATTTGTAATACAAACGATGCGCGGCGCTTTCTACATCCTGCTGAAAAGACAGATGATAATTTTTTGCCGCTTGAGCAAAATCCTGTAACGCGTCCTGTCGCTGGCTGCGTAACACTCCGTTTAGCTGCCGCCACCATTGGTTTTTGTCGTCCTTATCCAGCAGTTTGTCCGCCAGTTGAATCAGCGTATGTTCGGCTATTTGATTTAATAAGGCTATTTCGTAACTGCTGTCTGAAATATGCAGTCTCTTGCGCCCCAGCTTCATAATTTGCCTGACCGGCCAAGTCAATACTTGGCGGGTACCGGCCAGAATACGGGCTAATCCGGGGATTTCCATTAAATTCAGCAATTCAGTCATCGCAAGCTGAAAGGTTTCATAATGATGCGGATGATTCAGGTAATCGCGCTGATAGCTTTCCATCGCTTGCTTGATCATAAGATCAACTAATTCATGCCAATCATTTAATGCCTGATGCTCGGCAAAAACCGGTTCCAACCAGGTTTGCCAGTGTCGCTTCAATAATTCCTGTTCAAAACGCGCGTGTTTTTCAGGCCTTACCTTATTTGCTAATTGCTTAAGCAGCTGTTGCCTGGACTCCGGCCAGACAGGCAGGCCTCCGGGTTTTTGGTAATACAGCGGAACGACCTCCGGAAATTCATCGGTTCTGGCTTGCTGCCACTTTTCTTGTAATGACTGGATAATGATCGACTCTGAGCCTTCAACCAATTTATTCAGGCAAATAATGGTCGGTTGATGCAGCTCTTCAAGAGCAGCCATGATGTCCCAGACCGATTGATCGGCATATTTTTCCTTGCTGACCACCAGAATCACCATATCCGCCAAGGCAATCGCCCTGATGACGCCTTCACGGTAAGTCGCTGAATCTATCGAATCGAAATCGGGCGTGTCCCATAAAACGCCATGCGGCAAAAGCTTTGAATCGGTGGTATTTTCGGTTAGCGAATAGCAATCATGCCGGTCTTTGCTTAGCTGCGCTTGTTGCAATTGTTGAAATCGGCCGAAGTAACGTTGCAGGCCGGTACAGTCAGCAAGATTGACGCCGTTGCAAAAACCTTGGGGATGAATGGTATAACCGGCCAAAGGACTGACTCCGGCAATATTACTATTTAATAACACGTTGACCAGCGAGCTTTTTCCGGCCTGAGTCGGTCCCACCACAGCCATGTGCAATAACGGTTCCTGCGACGCCTCAATTAGCTGACCCTTGCGTATAAAGGCTTCCGCCAAAATAAGCTGATCAATCCGCTGTTGATAGCTTGTTTTAACAGACTCATTGCCCTGTTGAGCCAAAACCGCCTGGTACCGTTGTTTTAATAATTGGATAAATTCCAGCATAAAAAGCTAGCTCAGGATTATAATGACTGACTATTTTACTTTGTTTGGCGATCCTGCGTTATATAATCACAATCGCAAACCATGTAAATAGCATGACATGCGTCCCTACTTAAACCTGAGGTTATCTTTATGAAGAAAATACGTATTCTTCTGCTCATTCTCTTCTGCACATCTTTAATTGCGTGCAGTAAGGGGCAACAAATTAACGGTCATAATACCCGTACTGCCTATAGATCAGTAAAGGCATTAAAGAACCGTTTATCTCCCGATGCTCGTATTGAATTTGAAGTTTCTTTCTGGACGCTTCGCGATTCCATTAAAAGTGAAAAAGAATTCCTTAACACTGTTGACGGTAAAAAACCCGAAGAAATTATTGCATTGGGCAAAGAACTTTATCAACAACGGAAAAACTCCGGCTTTGCAGGTTACGAGAAATATGCCAGTTGGGAAGAAATGATTGCCAAATTCGGCAAGGAAAGAATCGATCAGGATAACCGTAAAGGTAAAAAAGAAGATCCTAAAGACAAAGCCAACGAAGTTTTGTACAAGCTCTAAGGTTACCGGCTGGGCAAGGCTTTTTGATCAATTAGCACCGCAACAAATTGACTTGCCTCAGCGATCGTCTGCTCCATCGCCCGGATAAGCTGGGAAATATCAATGCCTATCTCAATAAATTCATGCCTTAATGCCGCGATCGCTTGAGCATTAAGGTTGTGCTTAAGATATAGCACCTGATCTTTAAATGCCGCCAATACCGGCTGAATTTTCGCTTCGGCTTTTTGCATAGACCTGATAAGCCGGGCGTAATTTTGTCTGGCCACCTTTAGCTGCTGCTTGCTGTGGGCGCGCAAGTTACGGTTAGTGTATTCACTAAGCTCATTTTCCCATTCTACAAACAGTGCTTCGCTAACCTCTTCAATCGCCCTGATTCTGTCGCTTACCGCATCGGATTTAGCACAGCAAAACTGATACTGCCTGTTGAGCAGGTTGTATTTATGGTCCAGTGCCGTTTCATTGACGCAGACTAAAGTTTTAAAACGCTCCAGCGCATCTTCAAACTCGTTTCTAGTCTCCTGCAAATCCACGCAGACCTGTTCGACATGAGAAACAACTATGTCGCGCTTATGCTCCCCAATGGACTCTCTGGCGCTGTAATAAACGGTACGGATTTTTTTTGAAAGAAAACTGCTGATTAAATTTAACGTTTTTTGTGCCATATCGTTTGCTGGCGGTTTGTTATGATCGGCCATTGGAACCTTGGTTTATTTGCTTGAATTTTATCATTAGGGTTTGTAAGTCAATGGCTGCACACGAAATAGCTTTTTTATCTCGTTTCCAATCGTCGTTATACACATCTCGACGTAGTCAGCCATTCCAGCGTCCATGCCAAAATGAAGGTCTGAACAGACTTGTGTATAAAAACGAGCGCAGCGCGTGGAAATGAGATGAATCTATTCACGCCGCCAACTGGTTGTGCCGTCGGGAGAGTCTTCCAGAATCACGCCCAGCTCTTTCAGGTCGTTACGTATTTTATCGGCCAATGCCCAGTCTTTGGCTTTTTTTGCATCCAGTCGCGCCTGGATTTGTTGTTCGACTGTTTCCTCCTCAAGTACAGCAGCATCCCCGCTACCTTTAAGAAAAGCATCTGGATCATCCTGTAAAATCCCCAGCAAGCCGCTTAAATATTTCAACGTAGCCGCCAAGGCGCAAGCTTTCTGCTGATCGGTTTCTTTGGCTTTATTCAGGTCTCTGGCTAAATCAAATAACACTGCCAGTGCGACCGGCGTATTAAAGTCATCATCCATCGCCTGTTCAAAACGGGTTTTATAAGCTTCCTCAATCGCCGCCTCGGCTGTAGTTTCCACGCCTCGCAAGGCGGTATAAAGGCGCGTTAAAGCCGCTTTGGCATCATTAAGCTGTTCATCGGAATAATTCAGCGGACTGCGGTAATGACTGGAAAGAATGAAAAAGCGGATAATCTCCGGTTTATACTGATTTAATACTTCGCGCACGGTAAAAAAATTCCCCAATGACTTGGACATTTTTTCATCATCAACACGCACAAAACCGTTGTGCATCCACACATTGACGAATTTCTCGCCGGTCGCCCCCTCCGACTGGGCTATCTCATTTTCATGATGCGGAAACTGTAAATCCATACCGCCGCCGTGGATGTCGAAATGATTCCCAAGGCAACAGGTAGACATCGCCGAACATTCGATATGCCAGCCGGGACGGCCCAAACCCCACGGCGAATCCCAGGCGGGTTCATTGGCTTTAGCCATCTTCCACAACACAAAATCCATAGGGTTGCGCTTTGCAAGATCGACATCGACCCGCTCACCGGCCTGCAAATCGTCCAGGTTCTTACCCGATAACCGGCCGTAATCTTTAAACTTGGTCACCGCATAAAACACATCGCCATTACTGCCGACATAAGCGAGATCTTTGTCCATCAAGGTTTTAATCATCGCAATAATATCGGTAATAGACTGCGTTGCCCTCGGCTCAAGATCAGGCGGCAAAACAGCCAGCGCTCGCTCGTCCTCGTGCATCGCATCGATAAACCGCTCAGTCAGCTTGGCGTATTCTTCGTTGTTTTCGATGGCCCGCTGAATAATTTTGTCATCAATATCGGTAATATTGCGCACATAGGTCAGCTCATAACCCTGATAGCGGAAATAACGCGCAACCGTATCAAACACCACCATGACGCGCGCATGACCGATATGACAGTAATCATAAACCGTCATGCCGCAGACATACATGCCGACTTTACCCGCTACACGCGGCTGAAACGGTTCTTTCTTTCGGGTCAGGGTGTTATATATTTTCAGCATGTCATTAAATAATTCGGTTAGGCGATGTTTTCATTGCCGATCAGTCGAGGCAGGTTAAACAAAACGGTACAATCTACCAAGCACATGCTTCTCTTTCAAGACAAAAACACTTAAAATCTGTTCTTTGCATCACTCTCTAAGGAAATCCATGCGTACTTTCATTTTCTCCATGATGCTGCTTTTAACCACAACACTCTCATTTGCAACGGAAAATAAAATGTCTGATACACCATCAAAAGTTAAATTAACAACCTCGCTGGGTGAAATTATTATTCAGCTGAATCCTGAAAAAGCGCCTATTTCATCGGCAAATTTTTTGACTTACGTTAATGAAGGCTTTTACAACAACACCATTTTCCATCGCGTAATCCCCGGATTTATGGCGCAAGGCGGCGGCTTTGATACTGATTTTAATCAAAAAGCGGTTCACGATCCTATCAAAAACGAAGCCGATAACGGCTTGACAAACAAACGCGGTTCAATAGCCATGGCGCGCACCAATGTGCCGGATTCGGCAACAGCCCAATTTTTTATCAATTATAAAGATAACGCCTCGCTGAATCATACCAGTCCAACGCCAAGCGGCTGGGGCTATGCTGTATTTGGCGAAGTCATTGAAGGCATGGATGTTGTCGATGCCATGGCTAAACAACCTACCGGTAACCGCGGCGGACATCAGGACGTGCCTAAAACCGACATCATCGTCGAAAAAGCTGAAGTTATAGAGTAGACGAAAGGCGCAAGGCTAAAGGCGAAAGGTACCGACACGGCACCCGTCTTTAGCCCTTTAGCCCTTTAGCCCTTTAGCCCTTTGCCTCCCCTTGAATCAAGAAATCCTGTTTATCTCAGACCTGCATATTTCCCTGGAAAAACCTGAAATCACCCGTCGGTTTCTTTCATTCTTGAGCGATAGAGCACCCAAAGCTGCCGCCGTTTATATACTGGGTGATCTTTTCGATGCCTGGATAGGCGACGACGACTTTACCCCACCTAATAATAAAATCCGAAAACAGCTTAAACAACTGACTAGTTCAGGTACAGCGGTTTATTTACAGCAAGGCAACCGCGATTTTCTGCTGGGTAAACAATTTTCCGAGGATACCGGCATTACGCTTATCGATGAGTACGCAGTGATCGATTTGCATGGCACGCCGACGCTACTCACACACGGCGATTTACTGTGTACCGATGACCTGCCCTATCAGGCATTTCGCACCAAATCGCATACGCCTGAATGGCAACAAGCCGTGCTGTCCAAACCCTTATTTTTACGTTTACTGGCGGCGCGCTGGTATCGTGTACGCAGCTATTTCCACAAACGCAAAAAATCCCAGGACATTATGGATGTTAATCAGGACACGGTGCTTAACGTTATGCGTGAACGACACTGCTTGCGCTTGATCCACGGACATACGCACCGCCCTGCCATCCATAATTTTAAAATAGGCGATCAATCTGCCCAGCGTTTTGTACTTGCCGCATGGAGCAAGAATACAGCCGAAGTATTATGCTGGAACAGTAATGGTTATCAAATTGAAGCCCTTTAGCCTATCCGTTCGTTTTATGGCATCAACAATCGGTAATCCATACTCAACGCTTTCAGTTTAAGCAATATCGTAAAAAGCAATCTTTCGTCGAATACCCCTCTCCCCACGTCTGCCGCCAGCATTTAAAATTAATGGCATTTCAAACAGTCATCCGTAGCGGATTCTCTTGAAAAACTTAAAACCTTCGCAACGAATATAGATTTCTGCTCTATCCAAAATTGACATAACCCAGAGTGATGTGGGTTATGCAGGAGGTAGAGTAATGCAGGAGCAATTACCGGACACCCTGAGTTTTATCAAAACGTTACAGGAAATCGTTTTACACCAAAGCCTATAAAATTTGACTTTTGGGGCAAAATCATTAAATTTAGGCTCCTAGAGTGAAAATTTCCTGTATCTATGGAGCATGAAAACCACCCTAAAAACTAATATTAGTCATAAAAACATAATCACTATTCTGTCAAATTAACAGAATACCAGGAGAAATATAATATGAAGAAGCCTTTGAAAAGTTGGCTGCTTGCTTCCAGTGTGGCTGCTTTATTAGCTGCACCAGCAGTTTCAACTGCTAACAGCGATCTTGAAAAACTCACCCAAAACCCAGCCAACTGGGCATCTTGGGGTGGTGATTACGCAGGTACTCGTTACAGCAAACTCAGTGAAATCAACGCTACTAACGTAAAAACACTGCAACCAGCCTGGTCTTTTTCTACAGGCGTCTTGCGTGGACACGAAGGCGGCCCATTGGTTGTTAATGATGTTCTTTACATTCACACACCTTTTCCTAACACCGTTTACGCAATCGATCAAAAAACCCAATCTGTAATCTGGGAATTCACGCCAACACAAGATGCTGACGTGACTATTCCGGTTATGTGTTGCGACACCGTCAACCGCGGTTTGGCTTACGGTGACGGCAAAATCTTCTTGCAACAATCCGATACCGTTTTAACTGCGTTGGACGCTAAAACCGGTAAACGTGTCTGGAGCGTACAAAATGGCGACCCTAAACTGGGTATGACCAACACAAACGCGCCTTTAGTTGTTAAAGACAAAGTGCTAACCGGTATTTCCGGTGGTGAATTTGGTGTTCGCGGTTTCTTGGCGGCTTATGACATCAACACTGGCGAGTTGGCTTGGAAAGGCTACAGCATTGGCCCAGATAAAGACACACTGATTGACCCCAAGAAAACAACTACCTGGAAAGATGGAAAAGTTACACCTGTCGGCGCTAACTCAAGCACAAGCACTTGGGAAGGCGACCAATGGAAAATCGGCGGCGGTACAACTTGGGGCTGGACCAGCTACGACCCTAAATTGAATCTGATCTATTACGGATCAGGCAACCCATCCACATGGAACCCTGTACAACGTCCAGGCGACAACAAGTGGTCTATGTCATTGTGGGCTCGTGACGCAGACACAGGTGAAGTTAAATGGGTTTACCAAATGACTCCACATGATGAATGGGATTTTGACGGTATCAACGAAACTGTCCTGGTTGACCAGGATGTTAAAGGCAAAATGCACAAAACCATCGTGCATTTCGACCGTAACGGTTTTGGCTATACTTTAGATCGTGAAACTGGCGAATTGCTTGTTGCTGAAAAATTCGACAAATCAGTTAACTGGGCAACTCATGTCGACATGAACACCGGTCGTCCACAAGTTGTATCCAAATACAGTACTGAGCAAAACGGCGAAGACGTTAACACAAAAGGCGTTTGCCCTGCTGCGTTAGGAAGTAAAAACCAACAACCGGTTTCTTACTCTCCACAAACCGGCTTGTTCTATATCTCCGGTAACCACTTGTGCATGGACTACGAACCATTCGAAGTTTCATACACAGCCGGTCAACCTTACGTTGGCGCTACGTTAACCATGATGCCCGCTGGCGCGGATGTATTGACTGGTAAGCCGGACGACTCAACCAATCTGGGTCAGTTCACAGCTTTCGACGCTAAAACCGGCAAAATCGCTTGGTCGAACAAAGAAACATTCTCTGTTTGGTCCGGTTCGGTTGCAACTGCAGGCGGCATAGTATTCTACGGTACTCTGGAAGGCTACTTGAAAGCGGTTGACGCTAAAACAGGTAAAGAACTGTACAAGTTCAAAACACCTTCCGGCATCATCGGCAACGTTAATACTTGGGAATATAACGGCAAGCAATATGTTGGCGTTCTTTCCGGTATCGGCGGTTGGGCTGGTATCGGTATCGCTGCCGGTCTTGACAGCGGTGAAGAAGGTTCAAACTCAGAAGGATTGGGAGCGGTTGGCGCATACAGAAGCCTAAGCTCTTACACTAAACTGGGCGGTACATTAACTGTATTCGCATTACCCAGTAACTAAATCGATCTGATTTTTTAGATTGTATTAAAAGCCCTGGTTGATTTATCAACCAGGGCTTTTTTTTGCCTGCTTATGCAGTAAACTATTACGCCTTATTGTTCGATACACCAAGGAGATATTAATGAGGACCTTACCTCAAAGTACAACATACTTAACCATCCTACTTTTAGCCGCATTCAGTTTTACTGTTTCAGCGGGAGAAAAATTCAAGGTCTGCGCCGACCCGTTGAACCCCCCCTATTCCACTAAAAGCAAAGACGGCTTTGAAAATAAAATCGCCGAACTGTTTGCCAAAGAGCTTGGACAGACCATCGAGTACACATGGTTGCCGCAACGACTCGGTTTTATCCGCAACACCTTAAATGCGCCGTTAAAAGACACCGACGTGGAAAGCAACGAATATAAATGCGACGTCATTATGGGCGTTCCTGCCGGCTACGAGCTTACCTTAACAACCTTGCCGTACTACAACTCGACTTATGTTCTGTTAATCGCCAAAGGACGCGGTTGGGATGACATTACCGATGCCGCCCAATTAGCCGATCTGCCGTTGCAAAGACAGGGAGCATTAAAAATTGCGATGTTCGACCGTGGCCCCGGCACGACCTGGATGCAAAAAAACGGGCTGCTCGATTTGGGCATCCCTTATCAATCGATGTCAGGCGACGCTGATAATAATGTAGCGATGCAGATAGAAAAAGATCTTAAAGCGAAGAAAATTGATATGGTTATTTTGTGGGGACCTATGGCTGGCTATGTCGTTGGACAAAGCCAAAAAAACAGTTACTCAATGATTCCGATGAAATCAACTCCTGACATGAAATTTGATTTTGCTATGGCGATGGGCGTGCGTAATGGCGACAAAGTAAGAAAAGAGGCCCTTAACAAGCTGATAGCGGCCAAAGCAGACGAGATTCGATCCATTATGGCCGGTTATCATATTCCTTTACTGCCAATGCCTAAGCAAGCTACTCATGAAGACAACGATTAATCTTAACTAGCCTTTATGCAGGGGCGACATCCAGGTCGCCCCTGCATACCATTATTTACGATTAAACAATCCAACCAGATACGCAAATCTGACCGACCGCTCATGTGACAATTGATTCCACTGAAAGCGCCACTTCCAGTTACCCACCGTCGTACCTGGAGTATTCATTCGATGCTCGGAACCCAGCTCCAAAATATCCTGCATGGGAATTACCGCAAGATTTGCAACCGATGCCAACGCCGCATGAATCAGCGCACAATGCAATGGCATTGCCGGATTGCCGAGATAATTGTAAATGTAGTTTTTCTCATCATTGCTGATACTCTCCAACCAACCTAAAGTCGTGTCATTATCATGAGTCCCGGTATAAACAACGCAGTTTTTTTCATAATTGTCGGGCAAATAAGGATTATCAGGGCCGCCACCAAATGCAAACTGCAAAATCTTCATGCCGGGTAAATCGAACTCCTCTCTTAACGCCTCGACTTCGGGAGTAATAATACCCAAATCTTCAGCAATTAACGGAATCGACCCATGCTCTGCTTTTATTGCATTCAATAATGCCTTGCCTGGCGCCTTAACCCATAACCCATTAATTGCGGTGTCTTCATTTGCTGGTATCTCCCAAGCCGCTTCAAGCCCCCGAAAATGATCAATTCGAATAATATCAAACATCTCAAGTTGGGTTTTCATCCTTTCAACCCACCAATGAAATCCGGTTTTCTTCAGATAATTCCAGTTATAGTGCGGATTGCCCCAACGCTGTCCTGTTTCAGAAAAATAATCAGGCGGCACTCCCGTCACGACAGACATTTCACCTGATTCATTGAGTTTAAAAACATCGCGATGAGCCCAGACATCAGAGCTGTCATAAGACACAAAAATAGGGATATCCCCAAACAAAAACACGCCATGCCGGTTGGCATAAGCTTTTAATTCCAGCCATTGCTGAAAAAACACATATTGCTCAAATTTAATACGATCAATTTGTGTTTTTAGCCGGCGACGCGCCTCTTTTATTGCTTTTTCGTCCCTTTCTTTAAAATGCTCAGGCCATTGATTCCAACATTGTTGATTAAATTCAACCCTAAGAGCTATAAACAAAGCAAAATCATCAAGCCAAAATGCTTTTTCCTGACAAAAGTGCGTAAAGCTATTCTGATCCTGTCGTTCGGCACGCTCCAAAAACCCATAATAGGCCTTTGTTACCAAACACCTAACAGCGCAGTCGCCGGCACATTCTTCACATTTATCAGAACCCTGCAGCCAACCTTGCTTCACCAACCAATCAATATTAATTAATTCCGGATTACCGGCATGAGCGGACAAACACTGATAAGGCGAACCATCCGCATGGGTCATGCCTAAAGGCAAAACTTGCCATACGCTAACCCCGGAATCATGCAGAAATTTTACAAAATTATAAGCTTCCCCCCCTAAATCGCCTTGCCTGCCCGCACCCGGTAACGATGTAATATGTAACAAAATACCGGCTCGACGTTTATTTAAGATGTCATTCACACTTAGTGATCTCTCGTTTATGTTTTCAGTTGTTAGTTTTATTAAATGCGGAGGACTAAATACTAATAACCATCAATTATGTAAGCTCGACGCCTGGACGCATTGCCCCCCCCATAGCCGGAGTACCGGAACCTTGCGTAAATGACATCGCCAGATAAGCGGGCGGCTCTTCACCCAGCAATCTATATAAATTAGCCAAATTGAGCCGGAATTGTTTTTCAAAGTTACTGACCGCTTCGCCTGGATTATAATCGCCAAACCACCAAAACCAGTCAGAACCTTCACAGACGGCCAGCTGAAACTCAGCCTGTTGCACTTGCTTATCCGTTAATGTGCCCGCTGAAATGACCTTGTCAAATGCCCATTTAACATCGCCCAGCATATCCCAACCCCGATTCTTGTCCGCATCACCTATCCAGGTCGAGAACGTACCGTAAACCCAACTGCCCGCAACCATTTTTACCAGTGGTTTAATCTCAACCTTACTTTGCAAACATTCTGAAAAAGTAGTTAATTCAATATTTGGATGACCGGCCAATCGTTGATACAAGGCACTGAGAAAGTAATAGCCATTAGCAGGAAAATATTCCCATGCATTCTCCCCATCCATGATGATTGAAACCACTTTATCACCGGACTCATGTACAGCAATATTTTCGAGATGATGAATCAAATCGCCAACTGCATCATCGGCATGCCATTTAGAATATTCAAAACCGATCAGGTCAGATAGGCCGTCATCACGAAAAAAACAGGCTATATCGGTTTTCTGAAGCTTAAAAGGATGATGAATTCCTGATGTTTTGTCGTTTTCAGGAAGATTCAAACTATTATGCAGCACAGAACCACCGCTTGCAGTCCAGTCAAAGCCAAAATCACCCAATATTTTTAACGTCTGATCACTAACACTGCCTTCCGAAGGCCAGCATCCTTTAGGTTTAAAACCAAATAATCGCTTAAAGGTCTGCACACCCTTGTCAAGATGCCACCTTACGCGTTCTTCTCCGCCCGGATAGGTATCCAACTCCGGCAAAGGAGCATCAGGCATAGCTTCATGGGTAGACTTCAAATCCAGTAAAAGCGGTATGATAGGATGTGCGTAAGGCGTCACAGAAAGCTCAACCTGCCCTTTTCTGGCTAATGCCTTATATCGACAGATAATACTGCTCAGTTGCTCGGCAATAACCTCTATAATTTCGATCCTGTCGTGTAGCGTATAGCCGGATCCTTTTTCTATCAGCCGCTTTATTCGACTATCGGTTAACTTTATTGTTTCTCCCATCCAAATCAGATGATACCAAGCCAGAACATCACTGATAAACTGAGAATTGACGTAAGTTAATGAATCATAATGATGTTCAAGCCAATCGGCCATCTCAATCAATCTTTTGAAAGTCGGGTAACGGTTTATTTGCCTTTCCCTGTTCGCTCGCATACAGTCTTTAACCAATCTCATGCGTTCTTCAGGATCTGCCGGGATACTAGGATCAACCAGTGCCGCCAATAAAGGATCGGTGATCGAAATACGATCATGCAAGTAGCCGTTGACCTGCTTGGCATATTCCTCAATTTGTTCCAAAAGTATGGGCGCAAAATTCACTACCGCCTTGGCCTGCGGTACGGCTTCCAGATGCGCGACCATATCTACATAGTCTTTAATAACATGCAGATACGTCCATGGCAGCTTAAATTCCCCCGATTGTAAGTCCCTATATTCCGGCTGATGCATGTGCCAGCACAAGACTAACTTCAATTTTTTTTTATCTGACATAATGTCTTTTTTGCCCCAGCATATCCGGCGTAACCAAAACGACTCCGCCAGGACTTACATGAAATTTCTTTTCGTCTTCCGCCCTGTTTTCACCAATCACAGTACCTTCCGGAATTTCACAGCCTTTTTCTATAATCGCCTTGGTAATGCGGCAATGACGACCGATATTAACTTCCGGCAAAACGATAGTATCTTGCAAAGTCGTGTACGAATTAACGCGGACATTGGAGAATAATAAAGAATGCCTGACTTTTGCCCCGGAAATAACACAGCCTCCTGAAACCATGGAGTCAACTGCCAGACCTCGTCTTTTGTCACTGTCAAAAACAAACTTGGCCGGTGGCGTTTGCGCCTGATAAGTCCATATAGGCCAGGTTTTATCATATAAATTTAAATCCGGCTTTACGCCAATCAATTCCATATTGGCAGACCAATATGCATCAATGGTACCTACATCGCGCCAGTAACTTTGCGCTCCACTTTGTAGATCCAAAAAAGGATAAGCATTAGCTACATATTTATCGATAACGGCAGGAATAATATCTTTACCGAAATCACGACTTGAGCCTTTGGTATCGGCATCTTTAAGTAATTGTTCAAACAGAAAACCGGCATTAAAAATATAAATACCCATTGACGCCAACGCCGTATCGGTTCTGCCCGGCATAAGGGGTGGGTGCTCAGGCTTTTCCACAAAAGCCCTGACCCGCCGGTTTTCATCCACATCCATAACGCCGAAAGCCGTTGCATCCTGCAACGAAACTTCTATACAACCTATTGTTAAATCGGCATTTTTTTCAACGTGATCGGCAAGCATCGCGCCGTAATCCATTTTATAAATATGATCGCCGGCCAGCACTAAAATATGTTCAGGATGACGACTACGCAGAATATCAATATTCTGGAAAATAGCGTCAGCGGTTCCTTCATACCATGAGTTCTCATCATGCCGTTGTTGAGCGGGCATCAAGTCGACATATTCGCCAAATTCACCACGTAAAAAACCCCAGCCCTGCTGAATATGCCTGATCAATGAATCCGACTTATATTGGGTCAAAACACCTATCTTGCGTATACCGGAATTCATGCAGTTCGATAATGGAAAATCAATAATTCGAAACTTGCCACCGAAGGGCACGGCTGGCTTAGCGCGCCAATCGGTCATATTCATTAATCGTGAACCGCGACCACCCGCCAATATTAATGCAATGGTATTACGGGTTAAGTGACTGACATTATGATCATGCTTTTGCTTGCTTGACGCTGACATTTTTCATCTCCATGTGGAATAGACTGACAACTCTTGATGTGTTTGGTAACATTCACCTAACTATTATTCCACTACGCCGAGGCTATTCATAGTGAAAAAGCAATCTAAAAACGCACTTGATTCTGATGCTATAAAAATCATGGAAGCCAGACATCATGATCCTTTTTCAATTTTAGGTCGCCATCTCAAGAACAATCACATTCAAGTTAAGGTGTATCTGCCTTATGCAGAAACAGTATGCTTTAGCCACAACGGCGCTGTTTTAAACCGGCTACCCGATACGGACTTTTTCGAATATAACGCCGAACATAAACAATTGCCAGAACATTATCAATTGTCCTGGATCGACAAGGACGGTTACAGCCACGAAAACCATGACCCGTATGATTTTGGCACGCAATTGCCGGAGTTCGACCAGCATTTATTCGGGGAAGGCAAACACTGGCACATTTACCAAAAAATGGGCGGACATCTGCATAACGCAGATGGTATTGACGGGGTTCTATTTACGGTCTGGGCACCCAACGCCGGACGGGTCAGCGTGGTGGGCGATTTTAATCGCTGGGACGGACGCTGCAACCCAATGCGTAGCTTGGGCGGCAGCGGCATCTGGGAGCTGTTTATGCCGGATCTGCAAGCCGGCTGTTACTATAAATTTGAGATATTAAACCGCAATACCCATGAGATTCTGTTAAAAACCGACCCTTACGGCCAGCAGTTTGAGTTCCGTCCCAATACCTCATCCATTGTAATCCATGAACACAGCCATGCCTGGCAGGATCAGCAATGGATGAGTGATCGTGTCCGTCACAATTGGCTGCATGAACCCATGTCTATCTACGAGGTTCATCTGGGCTCCTGGCGACGCGATCATCTGGGCAATTTCCTCAATTATCGTGAACTGGCCGTGCAGCTGGTTGATTATGTCAAAGAGATGGGCTTTACCCATGTTGAATTATTGCCGGTGACCGAGCATCCGCTGGATGCCTCGTGGGGTTATCAAACCACCGGTTATTTTGCCCCGACCAGCCGTCACGGCACACCGGATGATTTTCGCTATTTTATCGACACCTGCCATCAAAACGGTATCGGCGTAATTCTGGACTGGGTGCCCGCGCATTTCCCCAAAGACAGCTTTGCTCTGGCTCGTTTTGACGGCAGCGCGCTTTATGAGCACGAAGACCCGCGCAAAGGCGAACACCGCGATTGGGGCACATTAATCTATAACTACGGCCGCAATGAAGTTAAAAACTTTTTGCTGTCCAGCGCCATTTTCTGGCTGGAGGAATTTCATCTTGACGGCTTGCGTGTCGATGCCGTGGCCTCCATGCTGTATCTGGATTATTCCCGTAACGATAATGACTGGATTCCCAACATGTATGGCGGTAACGAAAATCTGGAAGCGATAGATTTTCTGAGAGAGCTGAATGCCGTCACCCATGACCAGCACCCCGGCACGGTGATGATGGCTGAAGAATCCACGTCCTGGCCACAGGTGACCCGCCCGACCTGGACCGGCGGACTGGGTTTTTCGATGAAATGGAATATGGGTTGGATGCATGACACGCTAGCTTACATGAGCCAGGAGCCGATACACCGCAAATATCATCATGACCAACTCACTTTCGGTATGCTCTATGCCTTTACCGAAAACTTCTGCCTACCTTTTTCGCACGATGAAGTGGTGCATGGCAAAGGCTCACTGGTCAGCAAAATGCCGGGGGATGAATGGCAGCGTTTCGCCAATCTTCGGCTGCTATACACCCTGATGTACACTTATCCCGGTAAAAAGCTGCTGTTTATGGGCTGTGAATTCGGACAAGGCACCGAATGGAATTTTAACAAGGCATTAGACTGGTATGTTCTGGACTATCCGCATCACCAAGGCGTGCAAGCGCTGGTAAAAGACCTGAATAGTCTTTATAAAAAACATCCGGCTTTATACCAGCATGATTTCGATCATCAGGGGTTTGACTGGATCGATTGCCATGATGTGCAACAATCCATCATCAGTTATCGGCGCAAGACCGAGTATGAAGATCTGATCATCGTGCTCAACTTTACACCGGTAGCTCGCGAGCAATATCGAATCGGCGTGCCTATGGCGGGCACCTATACGGAAATATTCAATTCCGACTCCGGTTACTACGACGGCAGCAATATCGGCAACGGCGCGGCATTGTCAGAACCGACGGCATGGATGAATCAGCCGCATTCGATCAGTCTGACCTTGCCGCCTTTGGGGGCCGTGATTTTGAAATTATAGTCCTTCAAAGTTTGCTTAAAGAATTATCACCACGAAGGCACGAAGGACATGAAGAAACAAAAAACTTCGTGTCCTTCGTGCCTTCGTGGTGAATAAAAAAGATTTTTAAAGCCTATTTGCCAGTATTTAGCAAAAAAACAACACCATGAAAAAAATACTTTTTGTCACCAGCGAAGCCCATCCCCTGATTAAAACCGGAGGTTTGGCTGATGTTTCCGGCAGTCTGCCCAAGGCGTTATCGGAATTGGGTGAAGATGTGCGCATTATCATGCCCAATTATCAGGCTATCAAAACGACCGAAGAAGTCCGTTACCTAAGCACAGTCTATGTAAACAATTACGCTGTGAATATTCTGGAAACCCGGCTACCGGGTACCGGCGTAATCGTGTTGCTGGTAGATTGTCCGGAATTTTTTAATTTTCCGGGCAATCCCTACGTTGATGAACACGGCAAGCCTTGGGCGAACAGCGCCGAACGTTTTGCCCTCTTTTGCCGCGTCACGGTAGAAGTTGCGATGAACCGGAGCTGGCTGGACTGGAAACCCGACATCGTTCACTGCAACGATTGGCAAAGCGGGCTGGTACCAGCGCTGCTGTCACTCGAATACAGCCGTCCCGCTATCGTTTTCACCATACATAACATGGCTTATCAGGGCGTATTCCCAAGCTCGACTTATCTTTCTTTAAACTTGCCCGGCCAACTTTGGAATCCGAACGGCATAGAGTTTCATGACATGCTGTCATTCCTTAAAGGCGGCCTGATCTATTCCGATCGTATCACCACGGTAAGCCCGACCTATGCCAAGGAAATTCAAACCGCCGAGTTTGGCTATGGTCTGGAAGGCTTGTTAAGCCACCGAAAAGACTTCCTGAGCGGTATTATCAATGGCATAGACACCGACCACTGGAATCCTGAAACCGACACCAGCATCAGCCAAACGTTTAATCGCTTAACGCTGAATAAAAAGCTGATCAATAAAGCAGCACTACAGGAACAATTAGCCCTACCTGTTGACAAAAATATTCCCGTGTTCGGACTTATCAGTCGTTTGGTGGAACAAAAAGGCATTGATCTGATACTGGAATGTCTTCCCGAAATGCTGACCCACCCGCTGCAATTTGTATTGCTCGGCAGCGGTAACAAAGGCTTTGAGCAGCGCTTGCATAATTTTGCCGAAAGTCACCCCGATAAAATATCGATCACTATCGGTTATGACGAAACACTGGCGCATCTGATTGAAGCCGGTGCGGATATTTTCCTGATGCCATCGCGCTTTGAACCCTGCGGCTTAAACCAGATATACAGTCAACGCTACGGCACCATCCCTGTAGTCAGAAAAACCGGAGGACTGGCCGATACCGTTGTCGATACTCTCCCTGAAACGCTGAACAATAACACCGCAACGGGGCTCGTTTTCAATGAAGCAAGCGCCGGCACGCTAATGGAAGCCATTAAACGCTCGCTTATCTTATACAGCCACCCTAAAACCTGGAAACAGCTACAAACCAATGGCATGAAAAAAGACTACTCATGGAGTAAAAGCGCCAAACAATACATGACTTTGTATAGCCATCTGTAGGGTAATTATCCCCTACCGCTCCGACACTCACGAAAAAACCAAGGCTGTAATAATACAACTTACGGCCTTGATTTGTCCTGTTAAGCCACGCTAATCCGCTCTACTTGCAAGATCAGCAAACATATTAAATGACATTTAAATCAACCCGCAATAGCTTCATCATCGCCGTCATCGTTATTGGTTTGTTACACCTATTTTTTGGAATCAGCCTAGGATGGCTGGTATTGCCAGGCACAGTTTATCTGGCATTAATCATTTACGGTTCGGCCATCATTCAATCCAACTTTCACGCCCACGCCTACTGCCATGCGAATGTTTCAGAAAAAGAAATTGCCCTGTCGTTTGACGATGGACCCAACCGGGAATACACCCCGCAGGTGCTGTCAACATTAGCGCAGCACAATGCACCGGCTACTTTTTTTGTCATCGGAAAAAATATCCAGGGCAATGAAAGCGTTTTGAAGCAAATGGATGCGGACGGCCACAGCATTGGCAACCACAGCTACACGCATTCTTCTTATGTGGATTTTAAAAGCCTGCAAGGCTTCAAGAATGAACTCAACCAGACCGCAGAGAGCGTCTTTAAAGTCATCGGCAAACGCATGAAATTATTCCGGCCGCCCTATGGAGTGACCACGCCCAATCTTGTAAAAGCCTCAAAGAGTTTGAATTACAACATCATCGGCTGGACCATCCGCTCGCTCGATACAACCGCCGACAGCGCACAAATCATAGCCCGGCGCGTACAAACCCAAATAAAACCGGGGGCTATTATTCTGTTTCATGACACCTCGGATAAGACTATCCAGGTCTTAAAACAAACGCTTAATTTTGCGAAAGAAAATGGCTATAAGATTGTCAGTGTAGAACGGCTTTTGAAGATTAAAGCTTATGAATAATTTCAATAATACACTCTGAATGACCGCTGTATCTGCTCAAACTCATACAAATAAGGCTTTGCCACTTCGTAATTGGCGGCTACAACCAGCAAGTCATGGGAAAAAACCGAGGTGTTGTACCAGTTGAAACTGCCTTCTATGACGATATAATCATCAATAATGCAATATTTGGAATGAATCGGCGAATACGGCACCGGATGATCGTCCTGTCCGTAAACCAGGCCGACCCCAACACCGGCATACCTTAGCCGGTCTACTGTCGGCAGCAATGGGCGGGCCAGTTCTTCCGCCATCGGCCGCTCTACACCGATACGCCCCTGTCTGGCCAGATGCCCGTTAAGCAAAATATGCACATTGACGCCCCTGTTCTTGGCATTGATCAACGCGTTGACCACGCTATCATGATGATCCCCCAACAAATCGCCGATCAGGAATAATGACACTTTGATCGAATATCGGGCGCGGTTAATTTCGGCCAATATGGCATGATGGGGGCGATAGGGCTTGCCGTTAAGCATGGTATGCCGGCCGAAAGTATAAAGCAGGTTGAAATGGCTCAACGGGTCGATGCCGTATTTTTGATTAACGCCGCCCCGCTGACTTTGGAAGATGTTATCCAGCAAACGGCAAATGCCTTTGGAATGAAAGGTCATCCCCGATTCCCAATTAGCCCACCAGCGATCGAAGGTGATATTGAACGAGCCTAATATGCTGTCTTCATCATTAAAAATGATAAATTTGGTGTGCATATCCGGCTCCACTTCAATCAGGTGATGCTTGGGACTGCAAAACACACCGATCAATTCAATCCCAGAACGCTTTAATCGCGCATAGTTTTGGCTGTTGGTCAGTGTCATTTTTCGCCAATCCACGATGCATTGAACCAAAACCCCCTGATCGCTGGCGCTTAGCAAATGGGTAGTGAAATCATGGTCGTCAATGCAATCCACACTGACTTTTATGGTGCATAAGCGCTCAGGATTCTCGTGCTTGCAGCGGATAACCTTGTCGATAAGGTCGTGAATATAACGCTTGGGATGATAAGGGTGATATTGCTGCCCTTTGGTGAATTTGGGTACCAGTTGCAATGCTTCGAAATGATGGTTATACCAATCCACATCGCTCTGCAATTCACCGGCAATCAGCTCATAGGTTCGATAGCTGTTGGCCGTCGCCCAATCGCCGGTAATCCTTCGATACTGCGGCTGGTCGCCCTGAAGTTGGTGCCAGTCCATAAAGATATATTCGTTTTGGGAGGCAATGGAGCGCTCATCCAGATGCACAATAAAGGCGAACTTAATGCAGTTGATCTGGCCGAAGTTGCTGGAAAACGGGTGTATGTAAAAATCCCGCGTACAGCGCTTGTGCCGATCCCACTGAATATCATAGGCATCGGTATCGACGATGTAGGTTTCGCAGATCGCATCGCGGTAGACTTTTAAGATAACCTTTACATTCGCCTGAACGCCGTAAAACACATCGAAATCTATTTTTCCCCAGCGGATATAGAATTTGTCATTGAAATCATTCACTCTTTGAAAAGAGCCGCCCAGGTTTCCATGAGTCGGCGAGGCATAGTGTTCAGCTATCTGCATAGGTTTATCTCCATGATAAAGACCGTGAATGTGTGAAGTATGGATTGGTATCGTTCCCACGCGTTGCGCTCGTCTTTATACACATCTCGAAGTAGACCGGAATAAGCTGGTTCGAGTGGCTGCGAGGTGGCCTTATTCCGGTCTACATCCATCCGAGTCCGCCATTCCAGCGTCCATATCGAAATGACGCTCTTCGATAGACTTGTGTATAAAGACGAGCGCGCTGCGTGGGAATGCGGTCAAGGCGCGAGTCACGACCAGCGTCTTCCGTTATACGGGACGCAGCGCGTCCGGCACTGCATTCCCACGCGGCGCGTGGGAACGAGGGTGTCTCGCAGACACTTGCGTATAACGATGAGCACACTACGTGAAAACAGGGCAATCGGCTACTCGCATGCAGGCTTTTGGCTTTTGGCTTTTGGCTTTTGCCTTTTGCCTTGTATCTTTTACCTTATTCCTTAGGCTCAAAAGTCATAAAATAACCGCAATGATCGGAAACCCTTCCATAATCCTGCTCGGTAAACAAAACTGTCGCTGAAACGACTTGCAGCTCGCTGGTTTTATTCAAGAAAACATAATCGATACGATAATCATCGCTCAAATAATTTTGCCAGTACGGATCGTTAACCCTGAATATTTTTTCAAACACGCCCTGCGAATTAGCCGCTAAATACTGGTCGTCATATTGGTGTCCATCGACTACCAGATGATACCCCGTTGATCCGGCGGCAATATTAAAATCGCCGCACAACAAGGTGGCGTTGATATGCGACGACTGTTTAGCTTCGGCCCACTCGCACAATCGTTGGAATTGCCCGGCGAACCCGTCTTCCCACCAGCTTAAATGCGCCGAAAAAACATTCACCCGTCCCATATAAGGCACTTTGATTTGAGCCATGACCACTTTTCTGGAGTGAATACTGTGGACATCATGGCTGTCCGACACATACTTTGCGTCCTGTTTGAACAGCGGATATTTGCTTAAAATGGCAACGCCTTCGCGATACTTGGCAAAACCCAGATGCGACCAGTCGGTGTGGATATGATAGGGCGTAGCGAGGCGATCATTAATTATTTTGGCAGAATTCGACTCCCAGTCCCCTGCCCCGTCATTCCAAAGTTCTGCCACTTCCTGAAGACAAACGACGTCGATATTCAGTTCGTTAATCGCCCTGGCTATTTGGGAGAACTTATAATCCTGATTATCTTCCTGATAACAATGCAGATTAAGAATCAAAACTTTTAGCGGCTCGCGGCTAATCGAGTAATTTTTGCCGCTGTTATTGTCCCAAAAAATCTCGCCGTTGCGTTCGACGGAGATGCTGTATTGCAAGCGGAACGCCTGACCGATCCTAAGCCAGCTTTTCCAGATTGCAACACCATACTGATTGGGGTTTCTGGCATTACTGAGCGCCACTTTATTCCAGTAGTTTCTTTTGAAATGACAAGGGGTTTTATGCGTGTGCCGCCAATTATCGATTGTCCAGTGCACAGTCACTTTGTCGGCATCGTTAAATTTGTCGACCGCAACCGTGATCGGAACGTTTTTTTGTCCGTCGTCCAGCTTGTTTGCAAAGTCGATGTTTAAAACCGGGACGGCACAAGCGATCTTGATGCCTGAATCGGCCTGACTGGAATAATTTGAGCCCTGATTGTTATCCCAGTACTCGGCAGTAGACGTCTGGTAGCACAACCCGAAGCGGATATTGCCGGGCAGCGACTTATCCGGGGTGAGCTGAAAATGTATCCGGGCCTGCCAGTACTCCTTATCGTGTTCCAACTTGCTGTGATAGCTTGCAGGTAGGGTTTGCCATACGCCGTCTTCACCCGACCAGACCACATCAATCCGTTTATCGTAACTGACGCTTTCCACCTGCATAAAAAAACTCAGCGTTTGCTGAGCGCCCGCTTTTTTTCGGGTAATCACATTTTCAACATACAGCAGCTGGATTTTGTTCATCCGTTGTCTCCGGTGGTTGCTGCCCTGAAATACAGGTCAGAAAGAACGATAAATCATCTAACGCATTTACTCTCACTGTGTTCGGCGCATTCTGCCGAACTATATCCTAAAGCCGACCAGGTTTGAAACTCACCCCTAGGCTTGAAAGACTGTAATTCCGAAAATCAATATCCGGGAAAATGTTATCCATGATCTCCAGAGCGGTTAAATAGCGCTCATTGATCCTGTTCTTGCGAATACTGTCGTGCAAATAGTTAAATCGGGCCAGATGATCGGTAACGCGCTTGTTCGCATAATCGATAGTTGTCCCCGATTTCAGGATAAACGGCCAATCGGAGGCTTGGGCCAACAAAATCGATCTGGCCGCCTGATTCAAAGCTCGCGTCTGTAACGGGGTAAGCGTTAAGCCCCGAACATCCCGCGCCAATTTTTCCATCTCCTGTTCGGCCTTGTGCAGCAAGGGATAAATCCAGTCATTCGTTTCATTTATCCAATAACTGGAATAACCTTGATCGCCCCAGGTTGATGCGGCGGGCGTAGCGATTTGAGCCGGCGGCTGCTGTTTTAAATAATCGCCGCAACTGATCAGCTGAACGCCATTGGCATTTTCGCTCGCCAACCGCAGTACGCATTCCAGCCAGTGAGTTCCTTCAAACCACCAATGACCGAACAGTTCGGCATCGTAAGGCGCGACAATGATAGGAGGTCTGTCCACGGTAGCGCTAAGCCGATCAATTTGATGCTGCCGTTTGTCGATAAAATCCAGGGCATGTTCATAGGCCTTTGCCAATGCCTGCCTCGGATTATAAATTTCCTTGGGCAGGTTGTCGCCGGTCACGCGATGATACTTGATCCCGGTATTGATACGGGTTTTCCCGTCGAGAATATAGGGCGCGATATAATCCGGGTCCAGCTCAAAACCGATGTCGCTATAGTATTCGCGATAGTCGAAATCTCCCGGATAGCCTTCCTTTGCACTCCAGACCTGGTGCGACGACTCGGGATCGCGCGCAAACGCTGCGACACCGTTGCCGCAATCGATCGGCGCATAAACGCCATTACGAGGCTGCTGACTTGCATCCATAACGCCGTGGGTATCGACAAAAAAATACTTAATCCCGGCATCGGCCAACACCGTCTCCAGACCGGGGTAATAGCCGCATTCAGGCAGCCAAAAACCGGTCGGCGTGCAACCGGTTGCGGATTTAAACGCCGCGATACCGGTATTGACCTGATTGCGGACTGCGGTTTCGCTGACATTGAGTAACGGTAAAAAACCGTGGGTCGCGGCGGTCGTTATCAATTCAAGCTTGCCGGTGGCTTGATGCTTTTTAAATGCCGCCAATAAATCGCTTTGGTAACGCTCTTGATAGGTGTTTAACGCGTTCAGAAAAAAACGGCGATACAGTCGCGCTAATTTTTGATAGTGCGGCTGCTTGCGGGTTCTGACGATTTCCTTTTCAGCCAATTCCAGCCGGCTATGCAGATATTTCAGATAACGCGTTTGTAACAAGTCGTCGCGCAGCATGGCTATCAGCGTCGGCGACAATGAAAGCGTCAACCGGTAGTCCACGTTATCGGCGTGTAATCTGTCAAGTACGCCGATCAGCGGCAGATAACATTCGGTCATGGCTTCGAACAGCCAGTTCTCTTCAAAAAAACTGTCATGCTCAGGGTGCCGCACATAGGGAAGATGTGCGTGGAGAATAATACTCAGAAATCCTGGCTGACGAGATGCGTAATCAGTACGAGGTAAGCTTTTTGTCATCACGCTTATTTGCTGATTCCTTGGCCTGAAGCGTTTTTGCTCAGGCAACAGCTGGCGTTTTCATGATCTTGACGCCACGCCGTCCCTCCATGAGGGGCATGAATAAGGTTCGAGTGCGCAAAAGCGATAAAACTATCGTCTGCGTAACATTTGCCAATGGCTGCCGAATAAGCCGTTTCATCAACCGGACCGGGTAAGGACACTTGTTGCCGGGCATTGGAACTATTAACGGCAACGTCGAACCATGATGTTGTTTCGATGGCCGTCCGTTCTTCATCAGGTTGCGAATAAATCCTTAAAGTGAGTTGGTCCTTGCAAGCGGTGTCAGGCGTAGATATCTCCGGGGTTTCCCTAAGATTCCAATAGGCATAAAGGTGTCCGGGATCGACGGGTAAAAGAATGACTTCGGGGATATTGTAAGAGGGTTTGGGTGCAAAATTCCGGCCGATTTCCTCACCGATATCCAACAGTTCCTTTGGCGAAAGCCTGATTTTTTCAACAAGCTCCGGCATTCCACTTGAAAGACATGGCGTAAAATTTCGGCTAATTTCCTGACTGATTTCAAGCATTTCTTTCGCCGATAGATTAATTTTGAAATTGTATCCTGAATGCAAAAACGTCATCACCAGTCTTAAATGTTACGATTACCTTATCTAAAATCCTTCCATAGACCTAAAACCCTTATTTTTCTTAGGGTGTCAGCTAAAGATGACCTAAAAAGCAGGTCTATCCAAGTATACGTAGTAAATTCCGCAGGGTCTAGCTGCGGATTTAATTACCCATGAACACTCCGGCATTTTCCACAGCCGTCACATCCATATAGCTCGGTTGCTGCCAATGTAACAGTTCATAACGAATGACAAAATCAACTCAGCCATCCACATTCTCAAAAACCACGACAGTCCGGGTATTTACCGGATACCAGTTTTCGTGCATCGTTTTTTGGTCTTGTGGAGGCACGATATCCTGCGGCGATTTCAGTGACGTGTCTAAAGCCAGACACCATACACGACCGGAAATAACTGGCAATTCAATGGTAACCTGATGCTCCGACATATTCATTACAACATGCAGATCGGCCTCGTTGCTTTCAACGCCCGCCAGGGTAAAAGCCAAAACCGTCGCTTCATGATTATCCCATAGCGGCTTATTGATTTCAGTGCCATGCCATTGAATTTCGGCTATGCCTCTGCCATTGGCGGGTTTTCCGGCCAAAAAACGCCGCCGCATGATGGATGAGTGCCTTTTGCGCAACGCTATCATAAGTTGGGCAAAACGCAGCATATCGGCATTTTGCCGGGTCATATTCCAGTCTATCCAGGACATTTCATTATCCTGGCAGTAACAGTTATTATTGCCGTGCTGGCTGTTTAATAACTCGTCGCCTGCCAGTAGCATGGGAACACCATGACTAAGCAACAACATCGCGAAAACATTTTTGACCTGTTTTCTACGCAACGCCAAAATGCTTGAATCTTCGGTTTCCCCCTCAATGCCGCAATTGAAACTTAAATTATTACTGCAACCGTCCTGATTATATTCGCCGTTAGCATAATTATGTTTTTCGTTGTAACTGAACAAATCGTACAGGGTAAAACCGTCGTGACAGGTGACGAAGTTGATGCTGTTAATCGGCAGCCGGCCTTTGTGCTCATATAGATCGTTACTGCCGCAAAGGCGGGTTGCAAGCTCGTTGACCAGTCCCTTATCGCCGCGCACAAAACGCCGGATCACATCCCGGTATCTGCCGTTCCATTCGGCCCAACGATAACCGGGAAAGCTGCCGACCTGATACAGCCCTGCCGCATCCCAGGCCTCGGCAATCAACTTGGTTTTGGCCAACTGCTCGGAAAGCTCGATACCCCAGAGCAAAGGCGGATCTTGCAGCACTTCGCCGCCCTCCCCTCGCGCCAACGCGCTGGCCAGGTCAAAGCGAAAACCATCGACATGCATTTCCCTAACCCAATATTCCAGACAGTTGATAATAAAGTTGGCTACCAGGGGATGATTGGCGTTTACCGTGTTGCCGCAGCCGGTATAGTCATGAAGAATGCTCTTGTCGAGCTTGTCATGATGATAAAAAATATCATCCCCTATGCCCCTGAAATTAATGATCGGGCCATCTGCGCCTGCCTCTGCGGTATGGTTGAACACCACGTCCATAATGACGCCCATGCCCGCCTGATGCAGCGCTTTAACCAGATCGCGAAATTCATGTACATGCGTTCCCTGCTCCGGCGTAACACAGTAACCCGGATGCGGACTGAAAAAACTGTGGGTGCTGTACCCCCAGTAATTTTTCAAGCCCAAATCGGCAGTATGCCTGGGAACATCCTGCTCATCGAAAGCCATGACCGGCAACAGTTCAACGTGAGTAATTCCGAGTTCTTGCAGGTAAGGAATTTTTTCAATCAAGCCGGCAAAAGTACCCGGATTGGCTACTTTTGAAGAGGGATGCCGCGTAAAACCGCCTACATGCAGTTCGTAAACTATGGCTCTTTCGCTACGAATGCGTAGCGGCACATCGCCTTCCCAATCATAACGGTCGTCAACGACAACGCAACGCATCGCGGTAAGCTTATTGTCGCCCGGCATACAAGCCGCCTTGCGACTCCATCGTTTATGGCTGACTGCGCGCACCCAAGGGTCGATCAGTTGCTTGTTCTTATCAAAATGCAATCCCGCTTCACGGACATGATTAGGCCCGTCCATCCGCCACGCATACCATATGCCGGCCGGCAATCCGATCACATAAACATGCCACGAAAAAAAAGTGCGATTAACATCTTCCTGTAACACTATGGTTTGAAAGGGTTCATCACAATCTGACGTGTCAAAAAGCAACAGTTCAACATGCGTCGCATAACGACTGAAAATGGAAAAATTAACACCCTTTGTTTTAGCTCTGGAGCCGGAAGGATAAGGATTCCCCGGCCTTAACTGGTATTCTTTTTTGCGCATATCCTCATCTCACGCTTTGTCATCACAAAGCCTAATTAAATAATTTGGGTTGTCTTCAATTGAAAACAGGAACTTATTAATAGCTATTATCCACTGACTGCACGGCAAAGGAATTTAAAATTCATTCATATCACTATTATTGAAGGCATTACCGATTTCTAACTGTTTGAATTCATATAAATATAACACCTCTTAAAAAAAATGAGGGGACATGGTTTCCGTCCACTAAAACCAAGGAAGCGACCGACCGGAACTTTATATCTCTGAAAGAATATCCAACGCTTCGGAAAGCGTAGAAACTCCGTGAATCTCCAAACCCTCAATCGGTTTTTTAGGCGCATTGGCCTTGGGAATAACCGCCTTCTTGAAACCGTGTTTTGCCGCATCATTCAACCGCGCATGACCGTTGGCGACCGGCCTGATTTCGCCGCTCAGACCGATTTCCCCGAAAAAAAATACATCATGCGGAATCACCTTATCCCTCAGACTGGACACCACACCCACCACAATAGCTAGATCGGAACTGGTTTCCGTTACTTTAATGCCGCCGACCACATTGGCATAAATTTCATCATTTGCGGTAAAAATGCCGCCGTGCCGTGACAGCACAGCAAGCAGCATCGCCAGGCGATTTTGATCGAAGCCCACCGCCAGCCGTCGGGGATTGCCATACTGACATTCGGTCACCAGCGCCTGAATTTCCACCAGCAACGGCCGCGTCCCTTCCCACAACACGGTAACCACGCTACCTGACGAGGGTTTGTCCGGCCGGTTTAAAAACATCGCCGAGGGATTTTTAACCTCTTTAAGCCCCGTGCTGTCCATTGCAAAAAAGCCCAACTCGCCGACGCTGCCGAAGCGGTTTTTGTCCGCCCTTAATACCCTGAACCGGGCATCATCGGTTGAGCCCAACATCACCTGGGTATCGACAATGTGGCTCAAGGTCATCGGCCCCGCCAGCGATTGATCTTTGGTGACATGTCCCACCATAAAAATGGACACATCATGTTTTTTGGCATATTGGGTCAAATAGCTGGCAGATTCCCTGACCTGGGAAACCGATCCCGGCGCCGATTCCGTATCCTGGGTATGCATCACCTGAATCGAGTCGATCACCAGAATTTGCGGTTTGACTTCATCCAACACATCGCAGATGCGTTGCACCGAGGTTTCGGCCAGCATCATGATTTTGTCCGCAGGCAACTTGAGCCGGTGCGCCCTTTCGGCAATCTGTTGCAGCGACTCCTCGCCGGAAACATACAGTACGCTGACGCCGCGCGCGGCAATATTGGCAATCGCCTGCAGCAACAGCGTACTCTTGCCCGCTCCAGGCGCCCCGCCGATCAACACCACACTGCCGCAGACAATCCCGCCGCCTAAAACGCGGTCGAATTCGGAAATCCCGCTAAAAATTCGCTCCGCCTGGGAAAGATTAACATCCGACAGCAATTTGACCTCGGACCGGCTTCCGGCATAACCGGCCGAACTTTTATTGCGTTCCGCCCCGCCCAGCCTGACTTCCTTGATGGTATTCCATTCGCCGCAACTGGTGCATTGCCCGCCCCAGCGGGGATAATCGGCTCCGCATTGATCGCAGACAAATGCGGTTTTTATTTTCTTACTCATGTTAATCAAAATGCCTTTCGACCATTAAATTGTCTGGAACTATACTCCTTTCCGGCGTCAGCAATCGCTGGTATTCATCCGCATCCGGCCGACCCTGCAAATACGATGCGCCGGGGTCGATGATAAACCGCGCATCCATCGCAGTACGCCCCAGCAACATACGAAAACGCATCGTGTCCCGATTGGTCAGCGTCATTTCGGCCCTTATCGCCGACTGCCCCAGAACCAACTGCGTTTCTATCACATACCGACGCTGTTTGTGTCCCCCGGAATCCGTAACCATCCGCCTGTCTTTAACCGGCGCATGACATTCAATCGACACATCGCAACGTTGTTGCACCGGATGAATGGCAAACATCACCCAACGTTGTCCGCCTTGTCGATAAGGCTCGATAGCGAAGGCATGCAACGCCGATGATCGAGCCCCGGTATCGATTTTTGCTTTAATCCCTGCCAGCTTGAGTTCCGGCAGAGCCACCCATTCGCGCCAGCCCAACATTGGTTTGTGTATCATCTGTGTAAAGCCTTAATCTAAAAGTTATACTTTGATCCCAACAACTGCCGGAGCACCTGTAAAATGTGCGCCATTATGCTTGAATACAGCAACCGGATAAAAATATTTATCAAAAGGGATCAACCATGTCTGAATCACTGAGTTACGCTTCCGAAAAATCGGGCTTGCCGCCGGGCTCGCTGGTTCATGTCGGCGAAGTGCATAAACACGAACATAAAATCACCGTCATTGATTACAACAAATCCACGCTAACCCGACACACCATCAAGAATATTGAAGAACTGTTACCCTACCAAACCACCGATACAGTCACTTGGGTGATTATCGACGGCCTGAAAGACGTTTCAATCATTGATGCGATCGGCCGGCATTTTAATATTCATGCGCTGATACTTGAAGATATCCTTAACACCCATCAACGCCCGAAATTCGAGGAATTTGATGATTATTTGTATATTGTTATAAAAGCGCTGTCGCTGGCTGATGAATTTAATGTGGAATATGAACAAATCAGTTTATTACTGTTAAATAAATTTGTTTTCACTTTCAAAGAAAAGCCGGATGCGATATTTGAGCCCCTCTTCAATCGGCTTAACAACGATAAAAGTCATCTCAGGAATCTTGGCACGGATTACCTGACCTATATTATTATGGATACCATAGTCGACGAATATTTTGCCCTGCAAGATACTTTCGATGAATTGATTGAAGCCGTTGAAGATGAATTGCTGTCCAATCCCTCGGCGCAAACCCTGAACACCATCCAGAAAATCAAGCGTGAATTGATTTTTTTACGCCGAAGCGTATCGCCGCTACGGGAATTGCTGGCCGCCATTCAACGTAGCGAATCGCCGCTGCTCAGTGACAAAACCAAGCGCTATTTCGGCGATATTTACGATCACGTCATTCGCGTGAGTGAAGCGATGGAATCCTACCGGGACTTGATCGCCGGTATGCTGGATATTTACTTATCCAGCGTCAGCAACAAAATGAACGAAACCATGAAAATACTCACCGTGTTTGCGTCCATTTTTATTCCATTGACCTTTATCGCCGGCGTCTACGGCATGAATTTCGAGTACATGCCGGAACTGAAATGGAGATGGGGCTACCCGGCGTTGTGGGCGGTATTTATCGGCGTGTCGGTACTTTTGCTCAGGTTTTTCAAAAAAAAGAACTGGCTTTAGCTAGGTAAAATTTACCGACATGTACCGATTCTAAATCTGTAGACTTAAAGTGGACCCTGTCCAATGTTTTGCTTTGTAATACGGGCAATCCCCGGCTTGATACGAACATCGCCGGAGCTCTTGCCAACTTTCGTTTTAACTTTGCAGGCACAGAAACATGAACGAAATCTCAATTCAGCGCTTACGCGCACATGTCTATGAACTTGCCGGTAACATCGGCGAGCATAATGTTTTTCATCCGGATGCGCTCCATGCGGCGGAGGCTTATATTTCGCAAGAATGGCGACAGCAAGGCTATGACGTCCGCAAACAAACCTATACTGCGCAAGGCGTTGAATGCGCCAATCTTGAAATCACCCGCGCCGGTAATGGCCGTAACAACGATGTCATCCTGATCGGCGCTCATTACGATTCGGTCTTCGGCAGTCCGGGCGCTAACGATAACGGCAGCGGCGTTGCAGCGTTGCTGGAGCTTTCGCGTCTGTTCAAGGATGTTGCGCCTGAAACCAGTCTGCGGTTTGTCGCGTTTGTGAATGAAGAACCGCCTTTTTTCTTCTGGCCCAGCATGGGCAGTATGGTCTATGCCAAAGTCGCCAGACAACGTGGCGATCCGATACGTTTTATGATCTCGCTGGAGACCGTCGGCTATTATCGGAACCAGCAAGGCAGTCAAACTTATCCGCCTTTGCTGAAGCATTTTTATCCCGATACCGGTAATTTTATTGCTTTTGTTTCTAACTTGCGCTCCCGGCACATCTTGCGGGACTGCGTTCGGGCGTTTTCCTCGGCGACGGATTTTCCGATGCAATCCATTGCTGCTCCCGCCATTGTGCCGGGAGTGTCCTTGAGCGATCAACTGGCGTTTTGGCGGCACGGTTACAAGGCTTTGATGATTACCGATACCGCTTTCTATCGTTACCCCTATTATCATACGGCTCAGGATACGCCGGATAAGCTCGATTATGAGCCGTTTACAGAAATGACTAACGGGCTGTTTTTAATGTTATGCCGGTTGGCGAATGCAATGCGATAAAGCCCGGAACCGTTCCGTTTAGCCTAAAAAGATTAGTTGGAGCTCGTGCAATCCGTTCGTGCCGAGCCCCATTCGACAAGCTCATGACAGGCTTCGGCTACGTTCAGGAGAGCCCTGTCCAAGCCTGTCATGAGCTTGTCGAATGGCATGAGCGATTTTCGCACCCCCACCCATTTGGAATGCTCAACTGCGGTTTTTAGATCAACATGAGGTCTTGTACAAGATGATAAGTAATAAAGAAATCGCTGCAAAACTGCTCCAAATCGCCGACTTACTGGATGAGCAAAGAGCCAATCCTTTCCGGGTCAGCGCCTATCAGAATGCCGCCAAGACCATCGAAACCATGAACGAAGCGGTCGAGGATTTACTGAGGCGCGAGGGTTTTTCGGCGTTGCTGGAACTGCCCGGAATCGGCGAAGGCATTGCCAGATCCATTAACGAATATGTGATGACCGGACGCATGAGTCGTTTGGAAAGCTTGCAGTCAGGGCATGATCCCATCGCATTATTCGAACAGATACCGGGCATCGGCCCCAAGTCGGCGCACCGCATCATTGAAACGCTGCATATCGACACCCTGGAAGCCCTGGAACTGGCAGCGCACAACGGTCGCTTAAAAAAAGTACCCGGCTTCAGCGCCAAAAAAATCGCCCTGGTGCAAACCTGGCTTGCCCATGTCCTGGGTTATCGCAGGCCGCGTTTCGAACCGCAGCAAACCATAGCAGAGCCACCGGTCGCATTATTGTTGGAAATAGACGAACAGTACCGCAAAAAAGCGCACGCCGGAGAGCTGCCAACCATAGCGCCGAAACGCTTCAACCCGACTGGCGAAGCCTGGCTGCCCATCTTGCATGCGAGCCGGAAGGATTGGCACTTTACCGCGTTATATTCGAATACCGAGCGCGCTCACCAGCTGGATCGCGTCAAAGACTGGGTGGTGATTTATTTTTACGATGATAGTCACCACGAGGGCCAGCACACCGTTGTCACCGAAACGCGAGGCCCTGCAACCGGCCAGCGGGTGGTTCGGGGCCGCGAAAAAGAATGCAGCGAATATTACGCGGAACATGCGGCAAAAGGCGATGCCTCAAGGAGAGGTTCTAGCCACAGTAGTTAAATATCGACTGGTAGATTGTCTGCACCGAAGGGCGGTTTCCAGCCAACAAGCGACCTTGGCGAAGGTCTGCTTTGGAGTGTACAATTTTAAGTGGTGATGTTTGTGGACCTAACCGTCCTCCCCGTTTAGTACAAATAAATGACTAGGTAAAAATATGGAATCCCAAAGAACTCAAGCCGAAGAATCAGAAGACCGTATTGAAGAAACAAAAAAACGGACTACACAAGCAAAAGCCAGGGCCAAAGAAGCAATAGCACGAACTGAAGAATCAAAGGCGCTAACTGAAGAGTTAAAAGCAAATATTGAGGAATCAAAAGCACTAACTAACGAATCGGAAGCTCGAACTGAACAATCAGAAATACGTTCTGAGCAATCAAGGGTGCTAACTGAGGAGTCAATAAAACGAAATGGAGAATTAAAAGCACAAACAGAACAAGCAATGGCACGCATTGAAGAGTCAGCAACAAAGATTGAATTATCAAAAGCTCGAATTGAAGCGTCAATGAAACGAGCTGAAGAGTCAAAAACACGAATGGAAGAATCAAAAGATCCAACTGAATATTAAAAATCAGAGTAACGAATGTCTCAAAAGGGTCGAGTTGAGCCTGTGAACGGTCCCGATTGTCATAATTGCCACTGACCTGAGTTTTCTGCGATAGTAGCAAACGATCCCCAGCACAGGTAGCCGCCATGACCCATTCAGCGCCACTCCCGTTATTGCCCTATTGCCCTACTAGCCTCGCCGAGCAACTACTGAGCGGCGAGCAAAGGATTTTACTGTTTGGCGAGACCGGTATCGGCAAATCCACGCTGACCGCCGAACTCGCGCGGATATTTTCCGAAAAAGGCCTAGCCTGCTTCTGCATCGCCGCCGATCCCGGATCGCCCGGCTTCGGTTTGCCCGGCACCGTATCGCTGGGACAGTGGCGGAAGTCCGGCTGGCAAGTGTCGGCATTTGAAGCGCTTTGCACGCTGGATGCAGGCCGTTTTCGCCTGCCGCTGCTGTCGGCTGTCAGCCGGTTAATGCAAAAGGCTCCCTTTGACTTGATGCTGATCGACGCCCCCGGCGTGGTCCGGGGCATTGCGGGTTCGGAATTGCTGACCGGCATGGTCGAGCTGTTGAAAATCGATACCGTGTTGGTGCTGAACCGCCAGTCGAAACCGCTGCCGTTAATGATCGAGCTGTTGTCGTTGGGCGTCCGCATCCTGCCGGTGCATGCCCATCCTGAGGCCTGCCGTCCCGGCCAAAAGACCAGGGCGCACAAAAGAACCGGACAATGGCGGACTTACCTCGCCGTCAGCGACGAGATAACGCTCGATCTTGCCGATCTTCGCTTGGTCGGCTCGCCGCCGCCCATCGATGTGCCGGATGCCTGGACCGGCCGCCAATGCGCTTTTATCGATACCGAGCGAACCGTCAGCATCGGCGAAATCATCGCGCTGCAAAACGGCAAACTTCATATCCGGCTGCCTGCGGCAGCGGCAACGACCCGGACATTGCTGGTGCGCGATGCCCGTTGCGAAAAAAACGGCCTGCTGGTCAGCGCCGCGCCGTTTGCAAGCGGTAACCTGCAATTTTTGCCGCCGCCCGACGCGATGCCCTACCCGACGACGGATTACAGCGGCGGACCCAGGCCTGCGGTCAAATTACGCGGCATGTACGCGACGATGGTCAACGGCGTGTTCGGCGACCCGCTGCTGCATCTTCGCCTGCACCAGCAGCAACGCAGTCTGCTGTTCGACCTGGGCGACTCGGGCAGATTGTCCACCCGCATAGCCCATCAAGTCAGCGATGTGTTCATCAGCCATGCCCATATCGATCATATCGGCGGCTTCTTGTGGCTGCTGCGCTCCCGTGTCGGCGATTTTCCAAGCTGCCGGATTTTCGGCCCGCCGGGTTTGATCGGCCATATTAAAGGCATGATCGACGGCGTCCTTTGGGACCGCATCGGGGATACCGGGCCGCGTTTCGAAATCGCCGAAATTCACGGCAACCGGCTGCAACGGGCAAGTATTAAGACGGGCTGCGGGGATTGCGTCGCTCTTCCCGAAATTCAGTTTGCCGAAGGATTGATCGTGGACGATCTGCAGTTCACTGTCCGCACGATCACGCTAGATCACCACACGCCGGTGCAGGCCTATGCCTTCGAGAGCAAGGCCAAATTCAACGTCGATAATAATGTTCTTAAAACCTTGGGATTAGATGCCGGGCCCTGGCTGAACAAGCTGAAGCGGGTCATCGGCGCAGGCGATACTGCAGCTATGATCCGGCTGCCCGATAATAGCAGCCGGGAGGCGGGAGAACTGGGCGCCCTCCTCCTTACCGTCACGCCCGGCGAAAAACTGGTCTATGCAACCGATCTGGCCGAGACAAAAGCCAACCGCGCCGCACTGACCGCGTTGGCGCACAAGGCCGACTTCTTTTTCTGCGAAGCTTCTTTTCTGGAAGACGACATCGACCAGGCACGGAGAACCGGCCATCTGACCGCGCGGGCCTGCGGCGAGATTGCAACCGCCGCCGATGTCAAACAACTGGTGCCGTTTCATTTCTCCAGGCGTTACGAAACAAGGCCTGAAGAGATTTACCTGGAATTAAGCGCCGCCTGTTCCCGCATCGTCATACCTACGAAAAGTCAGTAATTACTTCCCGACGTGGATCGGATGAATTTTCGCTAGTTCCCAAGGTCAAACTCTCGTCTTTATACATAAGTATTGAAAAACACGTCATCCAGGCTACATGGACGTACACAGCTCGCCATCCATGGCACTGGATACCCGCTTCCCGGCGGGTATGACGCGTTACTTAGATACTTGCGTATAACGACGAGCGCACTGCGTGGGAAATGCGGTCAAGGCGCGCTACGCCGTATACGGGGGACGCAGCTCGTCCTGCACTGCACATTCCCACGCGGCGCGTAGGATCAAGGGTACTCGCCGGAAACGCCGCCTCGCGCTACGCGCTTGGATGGCCTTATTCTGGCCTACATCCGAGTCCGCCATTCCAGCGTCCATATCGAAATGACGCTCTTCGATAGACTTGTGTATTAAAGACGAGAGCTCAGGCTTGGAAATTCAGTTACGGAAGCTCCAGCTTCCCGTCTCGCGAAGCTGGAGCTTCGCATCCTGAGTTCCCAATCTGAAGAGACTGTGAAAGTATTATCAAAATTAGTTTAAGAACCTATTCACCACGAAGGCACGAAGACCACGAAGGAACAATAATTGTTGAAACTCAGAGTGTTGAAAACTTCGTGTCCTTCGTGCCTTCGTGGTGAATGCTTCTGCTTTTGTTCTAAAACGAATACTTTCACAGCCTCTGAAGCTTGGGAACCCGCATACTGCTCCTGCGTGGATTTACATCCTTCATTCTTGTAGTCGCTCATGTCTTCGTGGTAAAAGTAGGCTACTAACAAAGCATCGTAATTTATTCGTCACCTTTGGAGTCGCCGCTATTGGACAGTTTGCAGATACCACAGGAACATGGCCAAATTATCGGAACCATCGTTGAAGTGCATGGCCCGGTGGTGATTATCGACTGCACCCAGTTGCCGCCTTTGCGTCAGGCTTTGTGTACCCGTTTTGATCATATCGTTTATCTTTTCGAGGTCCATCAGCATCTTGATGAACGGCATATCCGGGCCATCACCCTGCACGGCACCGCCGGACTAAGCCGGGGCATGACTGTATACGATACCGGCGCGCCGTTGCATGTGCCTGTATCGGAGCAATGCCTAGGACGGTTACTGAATATATTCGGCGAACCTCTGGACGGACTGCAGTCTTTGCCTAAAACCGAATTCCGCAATATTCACTCTAAACCACTGCCATTATCCGAAGCCATCGGCATCAGCGGCATTTTGGAAACCGGCATTAAAGTCATCGATTTACTCTGTCCTTTTGTTAAAGGCGGCAAAACCGGATTATTCGGTGGCGCGGGTGTCGGCAAAACGGTGCTGGTCATGGAATTTATCCATGCCGTTTCCGCGATCCACAAAGGCGTTTCAGTCTTTGCCGGAGTCGGCGAACGCATCCGCGAAGCCCACGAATTATGGCGGGAAATGCAACAGGCGGGCGTCATGGACGACACCCTGATGGTATTCGGACAAATGGATGAATCGCCCGGCGTGCGTTTTCGGGTGGCCCTGTCGGCCCTGACTTATGCCGAATACTTCCGCGACACCCTGCATAAGGAAGTGCTGTTTGTGGTCGACAATGTGTTTCGTTTTGTTCAGGCAGGCAGCGAGATTTCCAGTCTGCTGGGCCGCATGCCTGCTACCGTAGGTTACCAGCCGACATTAACTACAGAGGTCGCTGAGTTGCAGGATCGCATCCTTTCCACCCGACAGGGCGCTATCACCTCGGTGCAGGCGGTTTATGTTCCGGCCGATGATATGACCGACCCTGCGGTCAGCGCCATCCTCAGTCATCTGGACACCACGGTTATCCTGTCTAGAGACCAGGCCAGCAAAGGCATTTATCCTGCTGTCGATCCGTTGCGCTCCAGCAGCAAACTGATGGATCGTCATACCTTGGGCGATCGTCATTATGCAGTGGCGAAAAGTGTGCGCGAACATCTGGCGCGTTATCATGAACTGGAAGATATTATTGCGATGCTGGGCATCGAAGAACTGGCAGAAGTTGATCGAAAGATTGTTATGCGCGCCCGCAAATTGCAACGTTATCTGACCCAGCCTTTTTCGGTTTTGGCCGAGCATACCAAGCAAACCGGCGTTTCAGTGCCGCTGGCGCAAACCTTGACCGATTGCGAAGCCTTTCTGGCAGGACACTATGATGAGTTATCCGAACAGCAATGCTATATGCGCGGCTCCATGCAGGACGAACCATGAACCCATTCGTACTCAATCTGTTTGATGCAAGCCATGAACAGTCGATCAAAGGCGTCACTTCATTTGTCGGTGAGGACGCTTCGGGCAGCTTCGGTATTCAGGCTCATCATGCACGCTTTATGACCACGCTGATTTTCGGTCTGGCGCGTTTTCGTCTGGAGACAGAAGATTGGCAATATCTGGCTCTGCCGGGAGCGGTTGTTTATTTCAATAATAACGAGTTGTCGATCAGCACCCGGCATTTTTTAATCGATACCGACCTTGAGCGGATCAGTACCTTATTGGAACAGCAATTGATCGCCGAGGAAGAAAATCTACGTTCAACCAGGGAGAGCCTGCAGCGAATGGAACAGGCCATGCTAAAACGCATGTTAATGCTTAAACCTAAACCCGGCTGGTAGTCATGAGCAATCGAAAACAACTTAAAGACAAAATTGAAAACCAGATCAAACGCATCAAAAAAGCGGAACACGATCAGGGCCCGAACCTGCCCTCTATCGGCACCTTGGGCTTGGTCATGATATTGCCTATCATCGCCGGCGTTTATTTAGGCCACTGGCTGGACGATAGGTTGGAAGGTTATTCGACGCACTGGACACTCAGTTTATTGTTCGCAGGCATAGTGATTGGGGTTTTTAATGTGTATTTTCTGATTAAGGATTAGGCTAAATCATGGAAAACGAATTTGTCTTTTCTATCGGACCGGTAGTGATAGCCACAGCCGTCATCACTACGTGGGGCATCATGTTGGTCATTAGCGTAATAGCCTGGCTTACAACACGCCATTTGGAGATGCTGCCGGGTAAGTTGCAGACCACTGTCGAAGGCATTGTGGCGGCTATTGATGAGGCCATTAGCGCTGTCGCACCTGAACACGGACGACTCATCCTGCCTTTTATTGCGACCCTTTGGCTGTTCCTGATCATTGCCAACCTGATCGGTTTAATACCCGGCTTGCATTCGCCGACCCGCGATCTTTCAGTGACCTCGGCACTGGCAATACTGGTGTTCTTTTCGGTGCACTGGTTTGGCATAAAAACCCAGGGCCTGAAAAATTACCTGCACCATTACTTAAGCCCCAGCCCGATTTTGCTGCCTTTTCATATTATCAGCGAATTGACCCGCACCTTGGCGCTGGCTATCCGTTTATTCGGCAATATAATGAGTCTGGAAATGGCGGCTATGCTGGTATTGCTGGTGGCAGGGTTTCTCGCCCCTATTCCGATTTTAATGCTGCATATCATTGAAGCGCTGGTACAGGCTTATATCTTCGGTATGCTGGCGCTGATCTATGTGGCCGGAGCCATACAGTCCCAACACCTTAACCCACCGGAGTAACTTATGTCAGACATAGCCTCGATTGTCCTTGGATCCAGCATCGCCGCGATTATCGGCATCGCGTTGGGGGTGATGATTCCTGCTCTGGCCATGGGCAAAGCCATCGGCAGCGCCTTGGAAGCCTTATCGCGGCAGCCGGAGTCGGAGCGGTCGATTATGCGCACCTTGTTTATCGGCCTGGCGATGATCGAATCGCTGGCTATCTATTGCCTGGTTATTATTTTGATTGTGCTGTTTCGAAATCCGCTGCTTGAATACGTTCTTAAATGATTGGAAAAGAACTCACCACGAAGACACGAAGAGCACGAAGATATGGAATTTGACGATTTATTAAGGCGTGTCATTGGCTGTGCGATTGAAGTCCATAAATTTTTGGGAGCTGGGTTACTGGAATCCACTTATGAAAAATTTTTAGAGCATGAACTTCATCTAGCAGGTCTTTCTTATACAGTGCAACAACAATTGCCTGTTAACTATAAGGGGGTTGAGCTGGATTGTGGGTATCGGCTCGATCTGGTGGTGGAAAATAAACTGATTGTGGAATTAAAAAGTGTCGAGAAATTGCAAAAAATTCATGAAGCACAAATACTTACTTACATGAAACTGACTGGCTTAAACGTAGGATTACTAATCAACTTTAATGAGACCCTCTTGAAAAATGGTATCAAGCGTTTTGTACTTTAAGACTTTGAAAGAAGTCACCACGAAGGCACGAAGATTTGATAATTTGCTCTAAAACTTCGTGTTCTTCGTGCCTTCGTGGTGAATAATTTTTTTATCAAACACTTAAACCGGCAATAAAGCATATGGAATTCAACCTATCCACTTTTGTTTTTGAAATCATCAATTTCCTGATTCTGATCTGGATCTTGCAGCGGCTTTTTTACAAGCCTTTGCTGGAAGTGATTGCCAAGCGCAAGCGGTTTATAGATCAATCGCTTAGTGAGGCTAAAAACCTGAAACTACAGGCAGAACAACAATGTAGCCTTTATGAAAACCGGCAAAAATTGTGGGACCAGGAAAAACAATCCGCTATAACCGCCCTGCACCGGCAACTCGAAGCCGAAAGAAAAGCCCATCTGGAAAAGCTGAATGCCGACCTTGAGCAAGAACGGCAAAAAGCAAATGTGTTACTGTTGAAACAGCAACGGGAGTTGCAACAACAATCCGAAAAACAGGCCTTGCTCAACGGCGCCAAATTTGCAGGAATGCTGTTGCAACAGTCCGCCGGACCTGAACTGGAAGCCCGTTTATTTACTATGCTGATGGACAATCTGGTCACCTTACCGGAAGCCTGCAAGCTGTGTCTGACCATGTTCGGAACGAAGAAATCGGTGCCGGTCAAAATAACCAGCGCCTATCCGCTACCCGTAGAAATGCGCCTGCAACTGGAACAAAAGCTGGATGCGTTAATCAACAGTCAAATCAATTTTCAATATCATCAGAATAACGCGTTGATTGCCGGTCTGCGTATGGACATCGGCGCTTGGGTGTTAAACGCCAACCTGCAACATGAACTGATCGGTTTTACCGAGATTGGCTATGAGTCTGATTAAACCCGCACCCAACAGCTTGCTGGATAAACAGGCCGAGTGGCTGGCTGACTATCAGCCGGGGCTGCGTATTAGCGAACAAGGCACAGTAGTTTCAATCGGTGACGGCATTAGCTGGATCAAAGGCTTGCCCTCGGCGGCCATCGAAGACATTCTGGTTTTTGCCGATGGCAGTCGCGGCATGGTCTTCGACCTTAACCGCGACCGAATCGGCGCAATTTTGCTGTATGAAACTGAAGCCCTGACGGCGGGCACCCGGGTTCATCTTTCCCGGCATTCGCTGAGCATACCGGTCGGCAACGATTTTTTAGGCCGGGTTATCGACCCATTAGGAGCACCGTTGGACGGACAAACAGCTCCATCTCACGCAGGGCGTGAAAGTATGGAAAAAAGCTCGCCCACCATTATTGCCCGCGATTTTGTCCATAAACCGCTCTATAGCGGCATAAAAATTATCGACACCCTGATTCCGATCGGCAAAGGGCAGCGGCAATTGATTGTGGGCGATGAAGGCCTGGGCAGAACGTCAATCGCCATTGACACCGTCATTAATCAAAAAGGCAAAAATGTGCTGTGTATTTATGTGCTGATCGGCCAGAAACGCTCTGCCGTAGTCAGTACCCTGGAAACCCTGAAGAAGCATGGCGCGCTGGACTACACCGTGTGCGTGGTTGCCGAAGCCAGCGCCCTGCCCGGCTTGCAGTATATCGCCCCGTTTGCCGGTTGCGCAGTGGCCGAATACTGGATGGCGCAAGGCCGTGATACTTTGATTATCTATGATGACCTGTCCACCCACGCCAGAACTTATCGGGAGCTATCTTTGTTACTGCGCAGGCCGCCCGGACGCGAAGCCTATCCGGGCGATATTTTCTTTGTTCATTCGCGCCTGCTGGAACGCTCGACTTGCCTGAATGCCGAAAACGGCGGCGGCAGCATGACCGCCTTGCCGATCATCGAAACCAAACAGGGGGAAATTGCCTCCTATATTCCGACCAACCTGATTTCCATTACCGACGGGCAAATCTATCTGGATAATGACTTGTTCGTGTCGGGATTTCGCCCGGCCATCGATATTACGCGTTCGGTATCGCGGATAGGCGGCAAAGCGCAGGACATGAGTATCCGCGACCAAGCCGGACAAATGAAACTGGATTACCTGCAATTTCTGGAGCTGGAAGCGTTTACTCGTTTCGGTCAACGCCTGGAAGCGTCAATGGAAGCGCGAATCAAACGGGGACGGCTGTTACGGGAAATATTAAAGCAGGACCGGTTGGTTCCGCACAGCAATCTTTTTCAATTGGCCTGGCTGACTGCGTTTAATGCAGGACTGTTTAACCAGGCAGTTCCTGAAGATATTCCAAAGCTGCTGATTAACATTGATAACGGCATTAAAACCACGTCGCTGAAATTGGAAAGCAGCCCCGAGCAATGGCAATTAGCCGTCGGCGAATGGCTTAATACGAACCCCGCACAATCGTTATGAGCCTAAGCCGCGAACTGCAACTGCATATCACTCAATTGAAGGAGATACGCAGCATTCTGAATTCCATGAAAATTCTGGCTTTCATGGAAACGCATAAACTACAGCGCTTTAAGACCATGCAAAGTCAGGTGGTGGCTAATATTGAACGCGCGGCTTTGGATTTACTGGATTTTTATCCCGGCCTGGCAACGTCAGACCACAACGTTGCGCAACTTTGCATTTTGCTGGGTGCGGAACGCGGTTTTTGCGGCGATTTTAACGAAAGCCTGATTAATGCCGTCGCAACCCAGGCTTATACCGGCATTATTGCAATCGGCAGCCGACTGTGTAACCGACTGGAAAACGTAACGACCAAGGTCATCGCGACCCTCGAAGGCGCGAATGCCGCCGAAGAAGTGCCTACGATCATTAACCGTCTGATTGACACCATCAGCGCATTACACGGTGAATCTACCCCTACATTACAGCTGACCGTTGTTTATCACGATAACGCATCCAATCAAATCCGCCAACGGCAGGTGTTCCCTCCTTTTACTCAACCAAGTGAGAGAACCTTTCATTATGGCAGTCCGCCCATGCTCAACCTGGAACCCGGCGAGTTTTTTGCAGACTTGATCGATCATTATTTATTTGCGGTATTGCATGAAGTTTTTTATCTCTCGCTGATGGCCGAAAACAATAGCCGCCTGCAACATCTGGATGGCGCTGTAAATCACCTGGACGATGAAACCGTAAAGCTGCAAAGAAAATCCCAGATTTATCGCCAGGAGGAAATTACCGAAGAGATTGAAGTCATATTGTTAAATGCGGAGAATTTGTAGGATCTGCTAAACCCAGTGAAGTGCATCGCTATCAAATTGGGTGGGTAAAACTCATTCTTATCCCTCAGCTATGCGATGGGTTTCGCTACGCTCTCGGCAACTGCTCCTGCGTTGCTCTACCTCCTGCATCCATGCAGTCGTCGGCAACTGCTCCTGCGTTGCAATCATACCCATCCTATATACGTTCCCATAAAAAACGTTGTCTTCATGGCGAAATAAACTGATAATAGTTTCGTATCGCTATCTTTTTTCAGTCAACTTTCTTTTTCACGAGCCCGCAACAATGATCATGAAAAGCATATTAACTTACCTGGCCGTATTAACCTTGTCGTTTAATGTTTTCGCTGTTGAAGTTCAGGATGATCCGCAGATTACTGCGCCCGACAAAATAGCGCTAAATCAGGAAAATTCACCAGACACTCATTTAGCTCCCCATATCGTTAGCAGCCATACGATTCCTCAAGCTTCAGCCGAGAAATCCAGTGAATTTATAACGGCTCTCGGCGTGTATGTGCTCATCATCATTGTTTATTCAATTTACGGAATTAAAGCTACCTCAAAAAATGTCAGAAGCTGAATATTGATACATAGAGTCGATACGATCAAAACATAGCTATTTACAGGGGTTGACCTTCATCACTTAAAACGCGATGAAGGTCTTTTTTAAACGCCTCGATTTCATCGTTCCCTCTTACGTTAAATAAGCTCTTGTTTTGGCCTCTCGCTCCTGTTCGCGCGGAACGACCCTAGCTAATTCAGTCATCTCCTCAGCCAGAAGATCCAGAATATCGTCTGCCGACACAATCCCTACCAGCCCTCCTTCCTGATTAACCACTGGGATGCGGCGGATGCCCTTGGTGCGCATCAGTCGAATCGTTTCAAACACACCGTCTTTTTCCTGCACGCTGATCAACTGCGCCCCCATGATATCGCCTACGCTAAACTCTGCGATATCCAAGGATTGGGCAATAATTTCAATGACTATATCGCGATCGGTAACAATGCCGACCGGCACCCGCTTTCCGTCAACGTCATCAACGACCACCAGATCGCCGACATGATATTCACGCATCAGTTGCGCCGCCTCCGGTAGACTCATGTCTCTGGTCGCGAACACCACTTCGCGATTGCAAAAGTCACTAATAGACATCGCTATATCCTCCACTTAAATTAAGATAGAACCTCGATTCGTTCGGACTGCCCCCTAACCTTTATGCTTCACTCGCATACAGTTATGGCTTTGGAATAGTCCATTGAAAAATGCCGGCAAATGCATCTATAACTAAATCTACTGACAGTGTGGCGAGAAATATTCCCATGATACGCTCCAGTATCGCAGCGCCGTTCTTCCCAATGATGCGCAGAAGATGCTCTGCGAGAAGCATTAACACGTAAGTAACTGCCAGGACACCAAGCATTACAACGGCAGTTATCGCCTGCGTGGTGACGGAGTAGAGATAATTGTCGGTGAGTAAAATTACCACCATAATCGCTTCCGGCCCCACAATGGAAGGTATTGCCAGCGGAAACACCGCAATATCATGCCCGGCCTCAGACTGGCCGAAAGTGGTTGCCGCTCGGCCGAAAATCATCTGGAGGCCAAAAAGAAACAAAATGATACCGCCTGCAATTTGCAACGAAATAAGTTGAATGTGCATGGCAGCGAGAATAAGTTGTCCAACCAGAATTGCGCAAAGTAAAATGATAGCCGAATAAATAATCGCCATTGTTGCAGTTTTTCTACGTTCTGTCGGCGAAAGCCCGGAAGTCAATGCCGCAAAAAGCACAACAGTGCCAATCGGTTCAATGGTTACCCAAATCATAAGCGCGTCGTGGATTATCTTATTAAGCACATGCTCTCCTTTGTCGCCTCAACTTTCGAGTTTAAAAACGCTCCTGATCACTTATAAACCTTATTCTTTTCTCTTGATTGCGGTGCGAATCTATTCGCACCTATATGGCATATCAAATAGCCAAGTAAATGAACTACTGCGGCATGCATGCAAGTCATTCATACCGCCCCTGCTTCGGATTACATCGTTCTTTGTCTAATTACTTACAAGATATTCTATTTTAAAAATCGCGTTATCATAATCAGCAATTGTACTTATTTGGACAGGTTTTATTATGGAATTACTTTGGGTTGGCGCTGCGTATATGGCAGGCTTGATAACCAGCCGATTATATTTACCCCCCTTGGTAGGCTACCTGATGGCGGGATATATTTTGAACGCTTTCGGCATTGAGGCCAACGAAACACTTAAGCATTTGGCCGATATCGGGATTGAATTGCTATTGTTTACAGTCGGCCTGAAATTGAAACCTTCCTCGCTGTTACGTCGCGAAGTGCTTAGCGTCGGCAGCCTGCACTTAATTATCGTAACCTTGGCTTCTGCGCTGGTTTTCTTCGGCTTTAATGGGCAAGTTACCGGCGGCTTAGTGATAGGCGTAAGCTTGGCTTTTTCCAGCACCGTTCTCGCCATTAAAGTGCTGGAAGATAGCGGCGAACTTTCCACCCTATATGGACGGGATGTTCTAAGTATATTAATTTTACAAGACATTGTTGCCATCGGCCTGCTGGCTGTCGCTAATAACAAACAACCCTCGCCTTGGGCGCTTTGCCTTTTGCTGCTGCCTTTTCTTCGCCCTTTGGCATATCGGTTGCTGAATGCCAGCCGCGACGATGAATTGAAATTGTTATTGGGCGTAACCTTGGCGTTGGCAGGTGGCGTGTTGGCAGAAAGCGTCGGCATTTCCAGCGACATCGGCGCATTGCTGATGGGGGTTATGTTGGCTGGACATATCAACATAGACGATCTCGCCAATAAACTATGGGGCTTAAAGGAAACTTTGTTAGCCGCATTTTTCCTTCAAATCGGCTTGGCCGATTTGCCGGGTTATGACGAAATTGTGCAGGTGTTGGAGTTAATATCTCTGTTGCCATTGCAAGGCATACTTTTCTTTGTATTGTTTTTACTGGTCGGGTTGCGTGCACGCACGGCTTTTGTTTCTTCGCTGGCGTTGATGACCTACAGTGAATTTGCATTAATCACCTCGAATGTCGTCGTCGAAGCGAACCTGCTTCCACCCGCCTGGGAATCTGTCATTGGTCTGGCAGTAGCACTTTCCTTGGCTATTGCGGCACCCTTAAATCGATTTTCGCACCGTATATTTTCCTTTCTGGAACCGACCTTGGTTCGTTTTGAAAGGAAGGTCGAACACCTGGACAGGCTACCCAACAGTATCGGGGGTGCGGAATGGCTGGTGGTGGGCATGGGCCGTACCGGCATTTCTGCATATCTCGCTTTTAGCCAGCAAGATACGCGCGTATTGGGGTTGGACGCCGATCCTACCGTTCTGAAAAACTTACTTGCCGAGGGCCGAAGGGTGGTTTACGGTGATGCCGAAGATTCTGCGCTATGGGAGAAACTACCCTTGGAAAAAGTCAAAGGGATTATTCTTACCATGCCGGCATTCGAAGTAAGGTCATCGTCGATCAAGCAGTTGAAAAACAGGCAATTCGCCGGTTCTATCGGTACGGTTTGCTTTCATAACCATGAGGAAAGCAAACTTTATCGATTGGGAGCTACCTTTGTCATTCATCCCTTTATCGAAGCGGGTAAACAATTGACTGAACATATGCTGGGCTCAACCCGCAAGATGGATTTGTAAAATTAATCCTGAAACAGGCTTTTAAAATCAGTAACTCGCCTTACCTGTTGCCACCCGCTTCTCCGACTATTTTGACCGGGAACTCCGCAATCGATAAACAAGCCCCCCGTATATCGCAACGTTGATGAATATTACCAAACCTGCCAGCCCAAATTGAATGTCTCTCGTAAGTCCGGCAGGATAGATAACAGGTAAAAGATAATGCTCAATAAAGCTAGTTGAATAACCGGCATCACCGGCAATGCGACGAAGTCCGACTTCCATCACCGTAAGCGGACACAGTCCTCCGGTCAATTCAATGAAAGCTCCCCAGCAGGCCGCCGGTATATGAGCCAGCACAATCCAGGGAGAGCGAAGCGCAAGCAGGCCACCAAAAATAACGAAGCCGATAAACAGGAGATGAAGAATAAGAACAGAGTCGGCCAGGAGTCGATAGATCATTTCATTTTCGCTACTTCCCTAGCCGGGACAATGAGATGGCTTGCGCATATTGGATTATGGCCCGCAGGTGAGTGAATCTGCGAATCCCTGCTTATTGCTGTTCAAATGACATAGCATTTGCCAACTCTAATCATTTGTCTTTTTCCCGATCGGTTACTACGGCATAGACGACATAAATGGCATAAATTACGGTTAAAATATAAATTATTGCTGACATAATTATTTACCACGTTAAATTAATTTTTTTATTTTTTGTCTAAGTGCCGGTTTAACTGAGCTTTTAGACAACCCGTACCGCTTTATTGAGAATATACCACAATGATCCAGATGCTATCTATCGGCATCGAAAACAAACGGTGGCAAGGGACAATGCAAGGTTGCGCATATTGCTCTTAGCAGTTCCGCTTCAGGAGAGGTGACTTTGCCGTCATGAGCGATTACCAACGCCAACGCGGAAACCAGGGCTTGTTTGTCTAGCATCTGTAGTCCGTCCAGCTGATTTAACGCAGTATCTGTGGCAGATATCCAATCCTGGGCTGGCGCATAACGGGGCCATTGCCCCGTATCTATCAGCATTTTTATACGCTGCTCATAGCGCCCCAAGCATTCCATCCCTTTTTGGTAGGCTGCGCCGGTTTCGGTATGGCTTTGTTTTGCCATTACCGAAAATAACGCGCCGACAGCTTCCGGCAACTGGGTCAAACGCAGATTTTCATGTCGGCGTTGCGGGTGAGCGGCATCATTCAGGTGAGTTTTTAAAACGCGGGACAAGGCGAACTCAAACGTATCGACAACACCATCAACCTCAATCAACTGTTGTACCAAATCGGCTAAGCGTTCAAGCTGGTCCAGCGGCCGGTTTTTAATGAGGGGGAAAGCGATTTGTAATAAAGGCAGGCGAAACGCTGTGTCTAGTTTTTGTATCTCCAAATGCAAAGCTTCCGCGGCCATTGTTGTCGTTCCGCCCGATTGTTGGGCAATACAATCTAATTGCGTTCGACGCACGGCCTGGTTTGCATCAAGCAGCAACGCCAACACTAACGGCAAGGCATCAGTGCCGGAATGAGCGGCGCGATAAAGATCTTCGGGTATCGACTGGCGCAGGCTTGAAGCAAACTGTATATGCTCTTCAGCAGGCAGGCCTATCGTTTCTGTCACTGCATCCGGCGTTACGGCAAAATGTTGCGGCGCAAAACCCTCAATCGATAAGCTTTCATCGGCGACTTCCGGGCCGCTTTGCGAGTGATCAGGCATTGCATCAGCAAGCCGGTCTATTTCAGACTCATCAAAATTCGGCTCCAATGCTTTGATACGCTGAATCAAAGGCGGATGCGTCGCCAGCAATGAGCTGAATGATGCGCTGGACGCAAACAGCATGTGGCTGACTTCTTCGGCATCCACTGTGCGTAGTTCAGAGCCTTGCTGAACGGCGGCTATTTTTTTTAATGCGCCCGCAATGCCTTGGGTCTGACGGGTAAATTGTACCGCTGAGGCATCGGCCAGAAATTCACGTTGCCGGGACACCGCCGCTTTGATCAGCTGACCGAAAAAAACGCCGATATAGCCGATCAAAAACAGCCCTAAACCGGCCAGATAAATGGCGGCTGTACTGTCGCGGCGGGAATTATCGGAACGGATAGTGCCGTAGCGGGCGCTGTTCAAAACCGCCCTACCGATCAGACCGATGACCAGAATGCCGAACAGAAGGCCCATCAACCGTGTGCTTAAACGCATATCGCCGTTGAGGATATGACTGAATTCATGGCCGATTACGCCTTGCAACTCGTCTCTGGTAAGCGTTTCCAGCATACCGCGGGTAACCGTCACTGCCGCGTCGCCGGTGGTAAATCCTGCCGCAAAGGCGTTAATGCCGGGCTCCTGTTCCAGCACATAAACTTCCGGCATCGGAATACCTGAAGCAATCGCCATTTCTTCAACAACGTTATACAAACGGCGGCGTAGCGGATCCTTACTCTCGGCGGTAATCAACGTGCCGCCAAGGCTGCGCGCGACTTTTCCGCCACCCGAGCTCAAGGACGCAATTTTATAAAGACTGGACAGGCTGATAAAGCCGATAGTGGACAGTGAAATACCCGCCACCAGCGACAGGTTATTGATGATCCAGTTAAAATCGGGCAGTGTCGCAGTTACCGTCTCATCACCCGAATTAATGATCAGCGCCGCTATCACCAGGTTGACCGCCGCGACGATCGCAATTACGGCCAGCATGAACATTACAATCAAGGAACGAGTTTTACGGAGGGCATCATCCTGGCTTTGAAAGAAATTCATCTTCTTCACCTATAAGGCGGTTAAGTAAAAGAAACTCTCGGTATCTGGCGTTTTTCCGGCGCTTCTATTTCCAGATGTTCGGCAGGATTGAAATTAAACATGCCGGCCAGGATATTGTTGGGAAAATTCTCCCGGCCGTTGTTATAGGTCATGACCGCATCATTAAAGGCCTGTCGGGCAAAAGCGACTTTGTTTTCGGTAGATGCCAGCTCTTCCTGAAACTGCATCATGTTCTGGTTGGCTTTGAGATCGGGATAGGCCTCGGCCAGTGCAAACATTTTGCCCAGACTACCCTGAAGCGTAGCCTCGGCGCTTGCCAACTGCCTGATCGCTTCGGGATCGGAAGGGTTTGCTCCGGCGGCCTTAAGCCCTGTCACTGCGGCATTCCTCGCGCTGATAACGGCATCCAGCGTCTCCTTCTCATGTTTCATATAACCCTTAACGGCTTCAACCAGATTGGGTATCAAATCGTAACGCCGGGTCAATTGAACATCTATCTGGGAGAAGGCATTTTTTACGCCGTTGCGCAAGTTGACAAGCCTGTTGTAAATACTGATAAAAAACAACGCAACAACGATGATAATACCGATTAACGCGAGTAATATAGGCATGATAATATCTCCACGAAATACCAAGAGTGACCTAATCATACAAGAGCGATTACTATCTGTCCCTTGTTATTACCACCTAATTTATAGCTTATGCTCGCCGATAATCGCCTGAAAATCATGTTGGCGATAATTGCCGCCGCAATTATCGCTATTTTTAGCGGCGACCCTATCGCCCAGGACCCGGCTTATCATAACTTCGCCGACCAACGCCGCATCTTCAACATAGCCAATTTTTTTAATGTGCTATCCAATTTACCGTTCGTCATTATCGGTATTATGGGAGTCAGGCTGGTCGCGTTACGTAAGGCAACCGGTGGATTGGCCGAATTACAGGCGATGTACTTGACGTTTTTTGTCGGGGTGTTTTTAACCGGCTTCGGTTCTGCGTACTACCATTACCAGCCCGACAATCAAACCCTGCTGTGGGACCGTCTGCCGATGACGATAATCTTCATGGCCCTGTTCAGCGCTATTGTTGGGGAATATATTTCGACTCGGCTGGCCTGGAAATTATTTATCCCGTTGCTGGTATTGGGCATTGCTTCTGTGATTTACTGGTATGTGACAGAACTGAACGGTCACGGCGATTTGCGCGCTTACGCGCTGGTGCAGTTTCTACCGGTTTTACTGATGCCGCTGATCCTGTGGCTGTTTGACTCAAAGTTGGATAACGGCACGTATATCTGGGGCATCATCGGCGCTTATACGGCATCGAAACTCATGGAATTGTTCGATGCCGAACTTTACCGCATTATTGGTTTGCTCAGCGGGCACTCGCTAAAACATTTGGTCGCCGCGTTCGGGACGTTGATTTTTTATTGGTCATTGCGGAAGCGCCGTTGATCTCAAAACGGGCGCTGGAAAAAGTAACGGGCACAAAAAAAGGTATGTCGAAATCGACACACCTTTTTTTGTGCGAATAATCGAAAAAACTAAGCTTTTACCGCATCGGCAATTTCATTAAACGCTTCAACTCTGGCTTTACCTGTTTTAATCAGGTCAACTCCCGCATCGACCACCATCTTGCACAATCCTGGTGTTTTGTAGACCATCAAGCCTAAATAACCAACAACAGGAATGGCGATAAAGGCCGCAATAAAACCGTTAATCCCAACAACTCCCATCAGTTTTATAAGCAATACAACAGCATCCAAAGGTAATAAAACCATAGCGCCAAAATAGACTATTACCATGAATACGGACACCACAAAAACTACAAACTGAAGTAGCCTGACCAACGCAACGTTAACTTTTTTCATATTACTTTCAATTTCCCGATAGAATTTAAGGGGTCTTTTTAGTCAGAAAATGACTCCCGACCCTAGTGTGTTGTCAATAAAACTGCTTTTTTAAGCTGCAAATTATACCTTAACACGGTCAAAATAATTCATTTTTTTCGGCTTGGTCTTCTTTACGAAGAAACAGCTTATATAAAACAGAGCCTGCAATAAAGCCGCCTACATGAGCCCACCATGCCATATCGACAGCCCCCCCCCCAAATAGCATTGCTGTTGTCGCGCTGTGTAATTGAATCAAAACCCACAAACCTAAAAAAGCAATCGCCGGAACATGAATGACGATGGGTAAAAACAATATAGGAACCCACACCACAACGCGTTCAAGCGGATATAGAAAAAAATAAGCTGCCAATACACCGGCTATGGCACCTGATGCGCCGACAACCGGAATAGCAAGGTTTGGATCAAAAAGCCATTGTAAAAAAGTAGCCAAAAGACCACACGTTAAATAAAAAATTAAAAAGGACAGCCGCCCCATTCTATCCTCTACATTATCGCCAAATATCCACAAAAACCACATATTCATGATAAGGTGCGCCCAGTTTCCGTGCAGAAACAGGCTGGTCAGAAAAGACAAATAGCCATCAAAAGGCAACCCATAATACGGATTGGTATAGCGAATAGGCACCATGCCGTAAAGATTAATAAGCCGATAACTTAGCTGATCGGGCATCAATTTCATCGTCACGAAAACAATAATACAAACCGCCATTATCCCCCATGTGACTAAAGGCCTTGAATGGCAGGGTGCTGTGTCTCTAATTGGTATCATCGTTCTTCCTGATCTAGGTAGGCGCAAGGACGTTATCCCTGCTTTTAACCTAGCTTAAAAGCTAAAAAACCGATTTGCAATGAATAGTTATTTAATCATAACCCTGACCGCAAAAAGTCTATAATACACGCAAAGATTGATTCCTATCATCCTTGCATTTTAGCAACCCACTTAAAGATTCATGCATCCTAATTCAATAGAAAAAACCCCATCGTTTTCAGGCCTATCGCTAGATGAACAACTGCTGTCGGCAGTTAAAAAGCTTGGTTTTGAGCAGCCTACACCCGTCCAACTACAGTCGATTCCGCTTGCTCTGGAACACAAAGACCTGCTGGTTAGCGCCGAAACAGGCAGCGGAAAAACCGCTGCATTCTTGCTGCCTACACTGCATCATCTGTTAACCCTGCCCCCTGGAAAATCCGGTGTGCGCGCCTTGATACTGACGCCGACCCGAGAGCTGGCTCAGCAGATTTTTAAGCACTGCCAACAATTGACCGAATTTACCGACCTGAAAACCGGCCTGATTACCGGTGGCGATGATTTTAGGCTACAACAAAACATGCTCCGCAGAAACACGGAAATTGTTATTGCGACTCCAGGCAGGGTATTGGAGCTGATGGAGCAAGAGATTCCGGACTTTAGCAATCTGGAAGTGTTGATACTGGATGAAGCCGATCGCATGCTTGATATGGGCTTTAGCGAAGACGTGCTGACCATCGCCAATAGCTGTAACACACAACGACAAACCTTGCTGTTTTCAGCCACCTTGACCCATTTCGGCGTCATCAAAATGGCTGACAAGGTGCTGACAAATCATGAAATCGTTGCCTTAAATACATTGCATGACGGACACCGTAACATTGAGCAGCAAATTGTGCTGGCTGACGACAATGATCATAAACAAAAATTGTTGGCCTGGCTGTTGCTAAATGAAACCTATGACAAGGCGCTGGTCTTTACCAATAGCAGGATTCAGGCAGACGCTCTTCGCGGACCGCTTCGTGGACAAAAACTCCGTGTTGGTGTGTTGCATGGAGAAATGGATCAAAAAGATCGCAACCGGATGATGGAATTATTTCGCGAAGGTGAAGTCAAAGTCATGCTTGCTACCGACCTTGCCGCTCGTGGACTGGACATCAAAGGCATCAATCTGGTCATTAATTTTGATGTACCGAGAAATGGCATCAATTACATCCATCGCATAGGCCGAACAGGCCGGGTCGATGAACTGGGCCTGACCATTGCACTGGTAAAACACACTGAATGGAACTTAATGTCCGGCATTGAGCGCTTTTTGAAACAGAAATTCAAACACCGCAATATCAAGGAGTTGGAGGGCAAGTATAAAGGCCCCAAAAAACTTAAAGCTTCCGGGAAGGCAACAGGCGGCAAAAAGAAAATAGAACCTAAAAAAGCTGCTGTCGAAAAAGTCAAAATACGTGATCGAGACAAGAAAAATGTCGGTAAAAGACGTGTGCCGACCAGTAAGCCGGACGTAGAAGTAAATCAGCCATAAAAAAGGCCCCATTCGCAATCTACTGTTGCGAATGGGGCCTTTTTGTTTTTGGCAGCCTTATCTAACGTATTAGGAAAGTTTGCCTACGACTTGTTTAACCAAGTTATCCGGCTTAAAGGGTTTTACAATATAGGACGTTATTCCCGCCATAATGGCTTCTTTTACCTTGTCTCCTTCAGATGAAGATGTCAGCATTATCCAGGGTGGCGTTTCTAATTTAGCATCGGCTTTTACAGCCTTAAACAAATCAAGACCGCTCATGCCCGGCATGTTCCAGTCGCATACCACGATATTAATCTTTACCTTCCTCATCATTAACATTGCTTCTTCCCCACCCGGCGCATCAAAAACATGGGTAAATCCGGCCTCTCGCAGAATAGCTTTGGTTAGTGTCCGCATTGAAGCTGCATCATCGACAATCAGAATTTTTTTCTGTAGCAATTCTTGTGATATTTCCATTCTTGTTCCAAATTACACTTATTATGAGCACTGCAATACTTAATTAATATATTTTACAAGAACTCGAGGAGCCCGACAAATAGAATGTAAAAATAATGTTAAATAACTTATTATTTACGAAACCAGCTAACCAACCAGGGCGCATAACTAACAGCAAGCCCGATAACCACCAAAATAACGCCAATCGCCATCAGTAACTTTCCGAATGTCATTTGTAGCCCCACTTTAAATGTACATCCATAATCATTATGCTCAGCTAACAAGAAAAGCCCTATTAAGGTAAAATAATAACCATTATTTTACACTGTCGCCAGCAAAACAGTCGGTTCTGTAACAGGAACCTATCGGAATACATTACATGTTGAGAATCACTGAACTTAAACTCCCCCTCAATCACCCGGAAAACATGCTCAAAACCGCCATAATTGATCGGCTTGGCATCAGCACAGAGGAGCTCATCACTTATACAATATTCCGGCAAGGTTTCGATGCGCGAAAACGCAATGCGATCTTGCTTGTTTACACCGTTGATATTGAAACCGCAAACGAACAGACGCTTCTTAATCACTGGCAAAACGACCCTCATATTTCCTTAACGCCTGACAGCACTTATCGTTTTGTAACCCAAGCGCCAAAAGATTTGTCGTTACGTCCTGTTATCATAGGTACTGGGCCTTGCGGGCTGTTTGCCGGATTGATTCTGGCGCAAATGGGCTTTCGGCCAATCATTCTGGAACGCGGAAAAGAGGTGCGGGAACGTACCAAAGATACTTTCGGCCTTTGGCGCAAGGGCGTGTTTAATCCTGAATCCAATGTGCAGTTTGGCGAAGGCGGTGCAGGTACTTTTTCTGACGGTAAGTTGCACACCCAAATCAAGGATCCGAATCACTACGGACGCAAAGTACTCACTGAATTTGTCAAAGCCGGTGCGCCGCCTGAAATTCTCTATGTCAGCAAGCCTCATATCGGTACATTCAGACTGGTCACCGTAGTAGAGCAGATACGCGCCGCTATCGAATCACTAGGCGGCGAAATCCGTTTCCAAAGCAGGGTTGAGGACATCATTATTGATAAAGATCAGGTTCGCGGCGTGATACTGGCCGGCGGCGAAACCATTAACACAAATCATGTATTGCTGGCAGTCGGGCATAGTGCGCGCGACACCTTTAAAATGCTCTATGAGCGAGGCGTTTACATTGAAGCCAAACCTTTTTCCATCGGCTTTCGCATAGAACATCCGCAGTCATTGATCGATACTTGCAGGTTTGGCGGCAATGCCGGTCATCCGTTACTGGGCGCTGCCGATTACAAGCTGGTGCATCACTGTAGCAACGGCCGCTCTGTGTACAGCTTTTGCATGTGCCCCGGCGGCACCGTGGTAGCTGCCACCTCGGAGGCAGGGCATGTAGTCACCAATGGCATGAGTCAATACTCGCGCAACGAACGTAACGCTAACAGCGGCATTGTCGTTGGCATTACGCCTGACGATTATCCCGGACATCCCTTGGCAGGCATCGACTTTCAACGCCGCCTGGAAGCGGGCGCCTTTAAGTTGGGCGGGGAAACCTATGAGGCGCCGGGACAGCTGGTTGGCGATTTTCTCGCTCAACGCCCCTCTTCGGCACTGGGTACGGTACAACCTTCTTATACTCCGGGGGTTCATTTATGCGATCTCAGCTCGGCTTTACCTGATTACGCTATCACTGCGATACGCGAAGCCATCCCCGCTTTTGATAAAAAGATAAAAGGCTTTGCCATGAAAGATGCGGTATTGACGGGTGTCGAAACCCGCACCTCATCGCCTATTCGTATCAAACGCAACGAATATTATCAAAGCATGAATATCAAAGGGCTATATCCGGCAGGAGAAGGAGCGGGCTATGCGGGCGGGATTCTTTCTGCGGCTGTGGATGGCATCAAAGTCGCCGAGGCATTGGCTTTGGATATGATCAAATAAACGCCGCGTATTTGCCATGAAGAATGTGCAGGAGCGACTTCACTAAAGTCGCTCCTGCAATCAAGTTACCTGACCTTTAGCTCATTTCGAGCGTTTGGTGGTATTGAATACAAAAGATGTAACAACACCACGGTTATCAAATTTAACAACCAGATCTTCGGTACTGCCATCACTAAATAAACTGTAATAGTAGTTTCCGTAAGTCCATGTTTTCATGCCATTATCAAGACCTGTTCTCCAGGGAGCCCCAAACGTGGTATAGATGTCATTCTGAGTAGTTTCCCCTATCTTGATGGCTGATACCACTTGGTCTGCGGGGAACTCATGCCCAACCGTAGCGCATCCCGAAGTCAACAGGAACATCACCACAACCAAGCCGCCTAAAGCTTTCCGTAGGCCTCCTGCAAAGTGTGCTGAACAAAAAAAATCAATTTTCATATTTACCTCGCCATCCGTTATAAAAAATATCGTAATATTAATATATCACTAAATTATTGCTTTGCCTTTCTCAACCAGTGTTCAAAAAACTGGTCTTCCGGCAATGGCTTGCTGAAATAATAGCCCTGATAGCAAAGACATCCATTTTGTTTTAAAAACTCCAGCTCCATTTTCGATTCAACACCTTCCGCAACAACACCCAGATTCATATGCTGGGCTATCGCAATAATGGTACCCACAAAAACAGCATCATCTTCATTTTTGGTAATATCCTCCACAAAGGATTTATCAATTTTTAACTGATCCACCGGCAAATGTTTCAGATAACTCAATGAGGAATATCCGGTGCCGAAATCGTCTATTGAAAAGGTATAACCCAATTTTTTCAACTGCTTGATTCTATCGATAGCGGCATCGACATCATTCATCAACAACCCTTCGGTAAATTCCAGCATGATTCTTGACGGACTTATCTGGTACTGCTTAACAAGCCTGCCAAGTATGCCCATAAAGTCGCCATGATAAAACTGCCTCGGACTGATATTAATCGCCAGATGAGGCAAATGCACCTGCTGCCTATCCCACTGCCTAAGATGAATAAATGACTGCTCAAGCACCCAGGCACCCACCGCCTGAATCAAACCGCATTCTTCCGCAATAGGAATAAACTTATCGGGCGGAATAAAACCTTTTTTCGGGTGATTCCAGCGAATAAGGGCTTCCGCCCCCATAAGGTTGCCGTGATAATCAACCTGCGGCTGATAATACAAAGACAGCTGATTTTCATCCAATGCCTGCCGCAGCTCCTTTTCGATCAGCATCCTTTCCATAGCGGCTTCCTGCATACTGTCCTGAAAAAACTGCAACATATTGCGACCACTTTCTTTAGCGCGATACATTGCCGTACCGGCCTGTTTAAGCAAGTCATCAGGGGAGTTCTCGGAAAACATCGCAATGCCGATACTGGAAGAAATATAAAGCTTGTGGTTCATGACCGAATAAACCTGGCAAATAGCCCGTTGCAGTTTCTCCGCAACATGCCGGGCTTCATTACATGCCAGTTCGATTTGCTCGCTCAATTCGGTCAAAATAACCACAAACTCATCGCTGCTGATACGGGCGACCGTATCGCAATCCCTGACGCCGATCTTTAATCGATAGGCGACTTCCACGAGAACCCTGTCCCCGGCCGAATGCCCCAGGGTTTCATTAATATTCTTGAAATGATCGAGATCGATAAAAAAAAGCGCGCCGTTCTTTCCGGACCTTCCGGTAATCGCCAACTCCTGAGCCAAGCGATCATTTAATAAACGTCGATTGGGCAGCTCAGTTAAAGGATCATAAAAAGCCAGGCGCTTAATTTCTTCTTCATCATTTTTTAACTGGCTAATATCGCTGAAAATAGCCGCGTAATTGCTGATCTCATTGGTTTCATCATCCCTGATTTCGGTAATGGTCAGCAACTCAGGATAAACCTCGCCGTTTTTGCGCCGGTTCCAGATTTCGCCTTGCCAGAAACCCTGTTTATTAATTTTTTCCCACATTGCATAGTAAAACTTTTTATCGTGCCGTCCCGAGCTGATAATGGCCGGGGTTTTACCGATGACTTCCTCTTCCGTGTAACCGGTAATCCGGGTAAAGCCGGAGTTACATGTCTGAATAACGACATATTTATCGGTGGTGATAACGCCTTCCTGAGTGTTATCGATAATCTTTTTCGCTAAACAAAGACTCTTTAACGAGTCTTTTAACAATGCATCCCTATGCGCCAGGGATTCTTTAAGCTCTTCGACATAAGTACTGCGAAATCCCGCCAATATGTCAGTCAGATTGATAATGCCGATTAAATTATTTTTATTGTCACTGACGCCAAGATGCCGAAAATCGTTTAGAAGCATCGTTTTCTTGGCGTGGTAAAGGCTTTCATGCTCATTAACGGTAACAAGATCCCTGCTCGCATAATCCGCAACGATTGGGTTCAGCATTAAAGAAGCCAGTGCCTTGACCACATCCCGTTCAGTCAGAATGCCGACTGATTCATCGGGAAATTCAACTCTTATCGCATCCGAATGCGAAGACTGCATAAGCTTGCTCGCTTGTGCCACGCTCTGCGTTGATTGGATCATCGGCGGAATAGGTTTTAATACACTGCCCGCCGTTTTTAAAACCAGGAAAAACTCAAAATTGTGTTTCTTGACCACATCAGTTTGAGAAATGAGGCCCCGCTGCTTGCCTTGATCATCGGTTACGACATAATGGCGAACGCCATCTTTTTTAAACTTAAGCGAAACTTCCTCCAGGCTCGCATTCTCATTAACACAGATAACCGGACTGCTCATGCCCTCGGATACGGGTCTGGAGCGTGCATCAGGCGACGAGAAGTCAACTTTCAACACATCCCGTTCCGTCCAGATACCGATGATTTCATCATCAACTACAATCAAAATAGCGCTACAATTTCGCTCCGCCATTTTGACGGCAGCCTCGTGCATCGTCTCACTTGGCAGGCAGGTCAATAAACTGGTTTGGGTAATATCCTTTATTGAAACAGCATTTAAATCCAAATTGCTCATGTATCCCCTAATTTATATGCGCATTAGCCGATAAATAATATCATCAAGAGGTGCTATTAACTAAAACTTAGCCTCACTAAAACGCCGGATAAATTATCAGCTGCAAATCAGATAAATAACCGTCTTAAGTTATTCCCCAAGAATTCACTATTTGCCTAAAAACAGGTTCAACCATCAATAAATCCCAAGCAAATCTGGCATTAAAAGCCCGTTCAAATTAAAATAACCGACTTCTTATTGAGCGTATTCAATAAATATAGCGTGATCTCCAAACCTGACGGACTTTTAATGACTGATTATAAACTGACACACCTTAAACAGCTGGAAGCTGAAAGTATTCATATTATTCGTGAAGTTGCGGCCGAATTTGAACGTCCGGTGATGTTGTATTCCGTCGGCAAAGACTCTGCCGTCATGTTGCATTTGACCATGAAGGCTTTCTACCCCGGCAAGCCGCCTTTCCCTTTGCTGCATGTGGATACCACCTGGAAGTTTAAGGAAATGATCGAGTTTCGCGACCAGATGGTCAAGAATCTGGGTCTGGAGCTGCTGATTCATGTGAATCAGGACGGCGTAGATCAGGGTATCGGGCCTTTTTCCCACGGCAGTAAAACACACACCGACGTGATGAAAACCGAGGGCCTCAAGCAGGCGCTGAATAAATACCAATTTGATGCGGCTTTCGGCGGCGCGCGGCGCGACGAGGAAAAATCGCGCGCCAAGGAACGGGTGTATTCGTTCCGCGACAAGAACCATCGCTGGGACCCCAAAAACCAGCGCCCCGAATTGTGGAACATCTACAACGGAAAAATAGACAAGGGCGAAAGCATTCGGGTATTCCCGCTGTCCAACTGGACGGAACTGGACATCTGGCAATACATCCATTTGGAAAATATCCCCATCGTGCCATTGTATTTTGCCAAAGAACGCCCGGTCGTTAACCGCGACGGCATGTTAATCATGGTTGACGATGAGCGCATGCCGATCGGCCCTGATGAAAAAGTTGAAATGAAAATGGTGCGTTTCCGTACCTTGGGCTGTTATCCGTTGACCGGCGCAGTTGAATCGACCGCCACCACGCTGCCGGAAATCATTCAGGAAATGCTGTTAACCACCACCTCGGAACGCCAGGGACGGTTGATAGACCACGACCAATCCGGTTCCATGGAGCAGAAAAAGCGCGAAGGGTATTTTTAAAAGCAGGTAAAAGGTTCAAGGGGGCAAGGTTCAAGGTTTGAAACGGCATGCGATTTGAAGATTTGGACGTTTGGAAACGCGCATGTAGATTGTGCGTGGAAATTTATAAAACCCTTAAAGAATGCAGAGACTCCGGTTTTAAAGACCAAATTACCCGTAGCGCATTATCCATACCCAGCAATATTGCCGAAGGTTATGAACGAAATACAAACAAAGATGCAACTAAATTTTTCTATTACGCTAAAGGCTCAGCGGGCGAGCTGCGCACTCAGATTTATATCGGCATGGAAATTGGATATATCCACAAACAAGCCGGATTAAACTGGATACAAGAAGCCCAAGAAATATCAAAGATGCTATCAGGCCTAATCAAAGCCCGCATATCTTGACATCGAACCTTTTACCTTGAACCTTTAACCTTGAACCTAACCCATGTCCCACCAATCCGATTTAATCAGTACCGATATTGACGCCTATCTGGCGCAACATGAACGCAAGGAATTATTGCGCTTTTTAACCTGCGGCAATGTCGACGACGGCAAAAGTACGCTGATCGGCCGTCTGCTGCACGACTCCAAAATGATCTATGAAGATCAACTGGCCGCCGTTCAGGCCGACAGCGTCAAATCAGGCACCACCGGCGCAGGCAAGATCGACCTGGCCTTGCTGGTTGACGGCCTGCAAGCCGAGCGCGAACAAGGCATTACCATTGACGTGGCCTACCGTTATTTTTCCACCGCCACGCGTAAGTTCATTATTGCCGACACACCGGGGCACGAGCAATACACCCGCAACATGGCGACCGGCGCTTCAACCTGCGATTTGGCGATTATCCTGATCGACGCCCGTTACGGCGTGCAAACCCAGACCAAACGGCACAGCTTTATCGCGTCATTACTGGGCATTCATCACATCATTGTTGCCGTCAATAAAATGGATTTGGTTGAGTACAGCGAAGCGACCTTTGACAAAATCAAACAGGATTATCTGAATTTCACCCAGTCGCTGGCTTTGCAGGACATCACCTTTATCCCGATGTCGGCGCTGGACGGCGATAACGTGGTCAATCCCAGCGAATACATGCCCTGGTTTACCGGCATGCCGTTAATGGAAGCGCTCAACAGCATCGAAATCGCCAATGACCGCAATTTCAGCGACGCCCGTTTTCCGGTTCAGTACGTCAACCGTCCCAATCTCGATTTTCGCGGTTTTTGCGGCACGGTAGCCTCCGGCATTTTCAAAAAAGGCGATAAGATCACTGCCCTGCCCTCAGGCAAAAGCAGTAAAATCAAGTCCATCGTGACCTATGACGGCGAACTGGAGCAAGCCTTTTCACCGATGGCCGTCACCTTGACGCTGGAAGACGAGATCGATATTAGCCGTGGCGATATGCTGATCGGCAGCGAACAAACTCCGGCAACCGTCTCGGACAAATTCAAAGCCACTATCGTCTGGATGGCTGAAAATGCGCTGGCGCCGGGTCGGCAATATACTATCAAGCTGGCGACGCGCAGCGTGTCGGGTTCTGTCGCGATGATTCACCATAGAATCGACGTCAACACTCTCGAACACCATGACGCGACCGAATTGCACTTGAATGAAATCGGTTCCTGCACGGTTTCAGTGAACGCGCCGGTGGTGTTTGATCCTTACCTGAGCCATAAAGGCACCGGCGCATTCATTATCATCGACCGCCTGACCAACGGCACCGTCGGCGCCGGCATGATTACCGGCAGCACCGATGAAGAAAGTTTGCAACCGGTCAGCCCGGAAGAACGCGCGGCTCGCTTCAGTCAAACAGCCACAGCAATTGCTTTGACCGGCTCAAACAGCAAAGAAGTCGCTTATCAACTGGAGCGGAAGTTATTCGACAACGGTCATGCATCGACTGTTTTAGAAACCCAAAATACATCGCTGATAGTCGCCATCAAAAATGCCGGGTTGATTTGTTTATGCGTTAATGACAGCGCCAATCTGGCGGATATGAATTTTGACAGCGATACACTGGCTATCGATGATATTTACAGCGCGTTAAAAGATCAAAAAATCATCTATTAATATAAGAAACAACAGCAAGAGCGGTTTCGGCCTAAAGCGCCCGCTTTGGACGCCCGCTCCTGCACGAGTACTTTCATTTTCTTGATTTATCGTTATTTTTAGCGAAAAAATCAATTCTGACATTGATATAAGATGATGTAAGATGAAAATATAGCGATCGATCTTTCAACCCGACACCACAAGCCTGAAAATCACTACCTTAAAATGAAAAATTCCGAATTCTCAAAAATAAGAGCTTCAGGCGTGGGCTATTTGATTAACAGTATCCAAACCTTATTTGTCGGTATGTTAAGGATCTGGACGATTCCGATTGTATTAATGCTGAGTGTCGCGTCAGGCTTTACCACTTACTACGGCTTGTCTCATTTTATTACCCCGTGGATTGCACTGGTTATTACCATAGCCATTCAATCCATTATTGTTATTTGTTCGCTGGAAATTGCCGGAATTCACTGGCAAGCCAACCGCCTCCGCTATTTTTCGGTGGTTTGCTCCCTGTTAATTGCGCTGACAGCCTCGGTTTCATTCTCTTATTTCAAATTTTATGAGATTTCAGAGCAGGACAATCTACACATTAACCGTCTAAATCAAATCAGAACCGATATAAAGTCCTACGTAGACCGCGTCCTGGTCATTAAAGGCAATGTTATAAAACAACAGCGTGCCGATATGGAAAAAGCGACGTTGGATGTACAGCAGGCCTATTTTGGAACACATGCGCAAATTGTTGAAGGCTATAAACATCAAGTCGGTGAAGGGCCTTTCTGGAAGCATTACAACCAGATTTATCAAGAGAAAAAGCAGCAACAAACAAAACTTGACCATGACTTTTCTGAATTGGACAAGGATGTTCAAAAGCTTCAAAGTAGCATCAGTGATCTGGATGTAGCGACGAATATTGAGAGCGCCTACTATGCAATGCTGGAGAACTTCCAGAGTGTACAACTGAAGATCAACCTGTTATCCGGCAGCATTGGGCAGTCCTTGCCGGAAGCGCCCTTATTGATGACTTACAAGCAGTTTACAGCCGATGTCCAACCTTCGGCGGCCATGTGGTCCGAGTTTTCACTATTCGCTTTCACTTGCGCGGCGATGGTTGATTTTTTCACCGTGTTGCTGTCATACCGCCTTGAATTCACTGCTCCCGGTCCATTAACCGCCGAAGAAGAAGACCTTGTTTTTGAATGTCTAAGGCAATTTACCGAGTTTCGAATCAATAAAAACGACGAACTTGAAATGACCATTGAGAAAACCGAAATGGAACGGGCAAAACGTTACTCCGACTGGTCAAGAATGTTTGCCGTAGGCTTATTATTAAGTCGCGGATTTTTAAGAAAAATCGATGATAAAACCGTCGAATTCGCCCCTAATCTTTACCCATTGATTGCCGAGAAAATGGGCGATAAAATTAATCAGTTGAAAGCCGGGGCTAACATTACCAGACAAGCAGATACTGATGAATAGCTCCAGAACTGAAATCGATAAATGGTTTATTGACGGCGTCTTGGCAAACGACGACCTCGCTATCTCAGAGGTATGGGAACCCGTTTTTGACGCGGATCGTCAGCTTGTCCATACCAAATTCGGCCCTTATTGGAAATTATTTTTACGCCCCGAAAGGTTTATTAAACGCTTTTATCACCGCGTTTATCCATTACCGATTGAAAATTGGCTGATTACTCAACAAATTAAACTTTACGACGGTTTTTGCACGATTGACGTAGTGCTGGATATTCGATTTCAGGCTTCACTGAAATATGCGCTTGGCAATATGGACATTTTGTCAGATATTAATGGGCATATAAAAAAAGCCTATGAAGATTTACTTATCAATTTGATAAATAAAGAGTTACTTAATTTATCGGATGGCTCATGGGTACAAAAAGGCGTAACCGATATTGAAAATAAAATCTCTTTAGCGGCTAGTGAAATGCTGATATTACAAAATATCCAATCACAAATATTATGCACATTAAAACCCTCATTTGAAGAATTTCCCGATGTACAACTGGCTCAGGAACATGTTTATTTATGCGTCCTTAAAAAAAGCTTTGAATTTAATGACACCAAAAGAGAGGAATTATTTCGTCAGGAGCAAGAAATTGAGCAACAAAAACTGGAACATAAACAAAAGCAGCTTGATCAATTAAATCGCGATGCCGAACTGGATCGCCTGAAGCAAGCTCAGGAAGCTTTAAATAGAAAGCTGTTGCTGGAAGAAAAAGAAAAACAGCTGCTCGAACAATTTGAAATTGAAAAGCGACTCCACGCCAAACAAGTTAAACAGGATAATAGCCTCAAGGAAATAACGCTGGAAGCGGATATTGAGGAACAACAAAAACACGAAGCCAGCCTGAGGCTTGCAGAACAAAAAACTCACATGGAATCATTGGCGCACCAGGCCAAGTTAAAAGAAAAAGAACTGGAAGCCGATATTGCCAAATATGAAAACCAGCAGGCCCGATGGAGAGAATCCAAGGATAAAATTCATGCTCAGCAAGTAGCCTTTGAGCAACGCCAGAAACAACTGGAATTCGATACCGGCGTTGAAAACCAAAAACGCCGTGAACAGCAGCGCCTTGAAATGCAAAAAGAAAGTTATCAAAAGAAGAAAGAATCCGATATTTATCTTCGCAGGGAAATCGAATTACTGACACTTGAAAAGCAACGTCTGGAGCTGCAATTAGCGATAAAGGATGCAAAAAAACAGGGGCATGACAATAATCCTCAGATTAAGGACTAGCCACATAGCTGCGCAGGACGGGTAGAGCGGGAGCTAAACCCGTCGCAACACTGTTCGCAGGGTCATGCATTACCGACTGGATTTTATATATCCATGACCAGCATCGGAATACCGTAAGTCGCAACAAAATAGCTAACCGCTAAAATAATGCTAACGCTCATTTTATACGAAAATAACTGCCGCAAAATATAACTGACGATCGCCAAATACCATCCCACCAGCAATATGGCTAAACTGATCGATATCTCTTCCCGGTATTCTTCCTTGTTCATCACCATTACAAAATCCAGTGCTTCGGCGGCAATTGCCAGCGTCATAATAAAGTTTTCGCAGACAAAAATAGCCGTGAACAGCTGATTAAAATACTGCCATTTCCTGATGACAAGCAATAACATGGCGATGGATGAAAACGCCATGATTGTTCGTAATGAAACTTCCAGCGTGCCATCGGCAGGGTCGGCAATCAGACCTTCCACAATAATCCCCGAAACAAGGTAGAACACCACTGTTTTCCACATAAATGATTTGGTGGGAACTAAGTCAGCAGGGTTATTTCTGAACCAGCAAAGCGAAAGGTATTTGATTAATAAGCTCATGGTAATGGTCTTTGTACTCAAGGAAAAGCGTAGATGTTGTAACGGCTTTATGCGATCAGCCTGATTATAATCGCTGTCAAAAGATCGATGTAGTCAAGGTTCCGCGTGGGCAAAGGATAAAGCCGTTTGCCCACTACAACTTAACTTAATTCAACCGCCGGGCTTATTTTTACCACTGGGACTCGCCGGTTTCAGGGTCGTACATTTCATGGACAATTTTGTGCCGGTTGGCGATTAGCTCTTCAATGCTGGGCGAATTACTCATGGCGCGGGAAATAGCCAGTTTCATCGCTTCATAATTAGTGCGATATAAATCTTTACGATCCAGATCGGGATTGGTGGCGCATTCAGGGGCAATCCAGAGCATTGCAATAATGCACAGCTCATTAGCCTGATCGGCAGGAATAACACCGGCGATAACGCTATCCAGAACCGCATCCGCCACTGCTGATTGCACGGGACCGCCGAACAGATTGACATAGTCGGTAGACTTGATGGTGACTTTGGGAACCATGATCGTCGCAGGCTTAACTTGCTGGTTGCAGGCTCGAATGGCGAACATCCGGGTATGCCCTGCGGTTTGCCCCATCAGGTTGGCAAACGCATTACCGGCAGGGCCTTTCACGCTACCTATCAATATTTCGGGCATGGCGTCCGTGCCTTGGCCGTCGCTGGAAAATACCGTCGCTTCGCCGGTCCTGAACCAAATTGTATCTGACATTGCGTACCCCAAAAAAGTGAAAAAAACGACCATTCTATGATGGATGAAGCAGGAGGCGCAAGGTCAAAGCCAAGAACGACTTTACACCGCCGTTCAGCAAGACGGGCTAAATTCTATGATAAAATAAGTTTTATATACCAAATAGATTCATACTTTCTAACTTAATGATCCTAAAGCTATTGCCTCTCCTTTCTACAACGCTGCTTTATGCGTTGTATTACCTGATCAGCACTTTCAAATTCGATGTACAAATATTGATTGCATCGGTGCCTTACGATTACCTCCTGCAACTGGTTGTCGCTTACGTGCTTTATGCCTTATCGAAACGGGTATGGATTTTTCTGGTAATTCATGCGCTGTTTATGGGGTTATTATATATAGGTAATGCGGTAAAAATATCATTTTTTGGCGGGCCGATTATGCCAGATGACGTTTTTGCCCTGCAATCGCTGCTTTTAATACTCGATGGCTGGCGATTTTTTGCCGCCGCCATACCGCTAGCCGCCATTGCCAGTCTGTTGTTGTTCAATTTCAGTATGCGCCATTGGAGTTCCTATCTGGCCAGCTTGGCTGTCATTTTGCTCGGCATCACCGTGACTTACAAGCCCGCCACCCTACTGGATCCTTTGGATGGTTACTTTGGCAACTCAGTATGGGATCAACGTTCAAATTACGTATGGCGCGGCGCAACGCTTTATACGCTACTGGAAAGCGCACGTTATTTTGCGGCAGCTGAGGTGATTCCTGACGCCGATATGGCTCAGGAGGCCGCCGACAAATTACTGGCCGCCAATTCCCCCGGCAACTGCTCCCTGCATGGCTCTGCCTCCTGCTCCCATGCAGTCGTACCGGTTGCAACATCTTCATCATCCTTGGCCGCCCCAAAAAAAGAGCCCGTCGCCAAAGCGTTTACGCCGCGCAACATCCATATCGTATTGCTGGAGTCTTTCTGGGACCCCAGCGCGCTAAAAAAAGCCAAGTACAAGCAAAACCCTCTTTCACCCGAGTTTCGCGAACTTTGGAAAAGCGCGGAATACTCGCATGCGCTGGCCCCGGTATTCGGCGGCTTTACCGCTAACTCCGAGTTTGAAGTGTTATGCGGGTTTCCGGCGCTAAAGGACGCAGTCAAATTTGAACGCCAATTGCTTAATGATGTGCCTTGTTTGCCGCATATCCTTGCCGACAAAGGCTACCGCACCATCGCTTCGCACCCCAACGTACCGGTGTTTTGGAACCGTGTTAATGCTTATAAACGCATGGGCTTCCAAACTTACTGGTCGCTGGAGGATTTTGTTCAGGACGACATGAATCGGGAATTTATGTCTGACAGTACGCTATACCGCCAGGTATTGGAGAAAATATCCGGGTCGATGGATGCCGAGCAACCGGTCCTGGATTATATCGTGACTTATTTCGGACACTGGAATTATCCGTTAAGTGAAAGCCGCCCCAATAAAATCAGTTCACCGTCTCCAATCGAGGAGGTATCGGCCTACGCCAACACGGTTTATTATAAATCACGGGAATTGATGGTATTTATCAATGAAATGCGCAAACGGGATCCGGAAGGCATTATCGTGGTTTTCGGCGATCACCTGCCTTTTTTAGGTGAAAATTTTGCAGGCTATGTCGAATCAGGCGTACTGACGGCCAATCGTAGCGACTTTTCGCCGACCATGTTCAAAACCTATGTGAGTACGCCGATGCTTATTATCGACGGTAAACGCGGACCGGTTAAGTTTGGTAGCCTTCCGCTTTATCAAGTGCCCAAGCTTTTACTCGATCTGCTCAACTTCAATGAACCGAGCATCATGGATTACACCGCGCCTTTACCCGGCATACGTGTACGGCCATTGCCGGGCCTGCATTTTAATATACTGGCAAACGGGACTGTGGATATGTGCAAAGAGCCGCCCTATTCGGAAGCTTGCCAGTTATCGTCCCGCTGGCTGGAGGATGTATCGCTGGTAAGCAATGATTTATTCATGGGTCGTCAGTTTACGCGCCCCAAATACATACCCGAGAAACAGCCTGAGTCGATACCGGCAGAGGTTGCTGTTTTACCAGAAAGTGGTGGAGGGAAATAGATTCGCATTAATTATTGGCGCAGTATACGTAACACAACCCGATCTACTGGAGAAAATTCATGCATAAAAATTTCACAGCAACTGCCTTTGGCATATTGCTGCTGTTTGCCGGAAACAGCACAGCCAATCAACTCAGCATTCCCTTGCAAATCGATTACAGTCTTATTAAAAAAGCACTGATCTCCCAGTTGTATACCGGCAAAGACAGTACCGCAGAGCTGTGGAACGATCGCCAGGGGTGCAGTTATTTAAGGCTTTCCAATCCCGACATTAACGGCAAAAACGGCCAAATCCAACTGTTAAACGAAGTCCAGGCGCGATTCGGAACCAGCTTGGGCGGACAATGTTTAACGGTTCTGGAATGGGCAGGGGTATTGGAAACTTTTCAGCAGCCGACGCTCGATTCGGGGCATTCCGTACTGAGTTTTCCGATCACCAGCGCGACCGCCTATGATCGTGAAGGCCATCATCTGACCATCACCAAACTTCAGGATTTAATCAAACGCTTTGCCGAACCCAAGCTTGCCGCAGTAAAAATCGATTTAAACGAATCCCGTGGCAAGATTGAACAAACGCTGGCGCATTTTTTACCCAAGGATAATGCGGCGGAAGTTAAGGAGATACTCAAATCGCTCAGGTTCAATAGCATCAATGCCGGAGATAATGGCATCGGCATTAAGCTTGATCTCAATGCACCGGCCAAAAGGGCTGTTGCAAAACCTGCTGCTGCCTTTAGCGAGGCCGAACAAAAACAGTGGCAATCCGCTTGGCAGCAATGGGATGCGTTTTTGACTTCAGCCATTAAACAGGCAGCCGACGACACAAAATCGCCGGAACTCCAAGAAACGCTGATGGAAATTCTGATGGATTCCCGGGAGGCTTTTCAGGCAGGCTTAAAAGACCATGATACGGACGGTGCCGATCCGGTGCGGGTATTTTTTACCGATACTTGGGGGCGTCTGGCGCCGGTATTAAAAATCATCGCCAAAGAACTGCCCGGCATACAAGGCTTACGCTATATCACTTTTATAGCGGCAACCGACGTGATTTACGAACTTGAAAGACTAGGCGCACCGTTCGGCCTGGATATTTCATCCGATGGACTGCGCACACTGGGGCGCATGCTCATAGCGGGTAAACAGCAGCAAGCGCCGTAACACAAGTCAAATTCCGGAACCAACACATGATCGTAACCCATCGCTATTTTAAACGCCGTCAAAGAGCGTCATCCGGCAAAAAATACCCGGCACCTGCCGTAGTGCTGAACGGTTTTTTACTGTGCCTGTCGACCGGCGCAATAGCCGGCGAAGCTTCCGCTCCTGCTCACGCCCCTCGCCTACGTCCTGTAGGCGAAGCTTCCGCTCCTCGGCAATCGCTCCTGCATTGCTCTACCTCCTGCATCCATGACAGTCGTGCTCACGCCCCTTCTGTAGGCAAGGACAAGATTTCATTAAATCCCATGACGGTTTACGATGACTTGGTTTATCCGGAATTAATCGAACAGCCGCGCATGCGTAATCAATTAGACAGAAATGCATTACAGGCTACCGAGATGTCCAATCTTAACGGGGTATTAAGAAGTCAGGGCGGCTTGATGCTCAGTCAGGGCAGCGGCCAGATGATGACCGGCATTAGTTTACGCGGCGCCAGTGGCGGACAAGGTCTGCTCACTTTGGACGGTGTTCCCTTATTTGCCAATTTTGCCGGGTTTTACTCGTTGAGCCATTATTCGCTGGATGCTTTAGACCGGGTAACGGTCACGCGAGGCTCGGGTGGCGAACGGCATGGCAGCCGTACACTCGGCGGAGCCATTCACTTGCAAACCCGACAACTACAGGAAAAGGATAACTTCTTGCGTATTGAAGGAGGCAGTTATGACACAGTGCGCGGTACTGCCGGCAGCGGATTGACGACAAAGGCCGGGGATTTTTCGGCCGTTGTCGGGCGCAGCGATGTTTTTAACGGCGTCAGCCAGGCACAAAACGGTGCAGAACGCGATGATTTCGGCATGACCCATGCTTCGGGCAACTGGTCTAAAGCGTTCAACCGGGGCGGCCTGGATGCATCAGTTTATTTTGTACGCACCCGTGAAGACATCGACGGTCCCGGTTTGGTATTGCCAAGGCGCACCATAGGCTGGGTGGACGATAAACGCGGCCGGTTTTCGGATGAGACCTGGGTGGCGCAGTTGCGCGGTCAATATGATCTGGCCTCGTATTGGAACAGTTCGCTGCAATTCGGCTTTACCCAAGATCGGCAAAAAATGGAATCGACCGCAATCAGGCCGTTTTCGCTGACCAACCAGTTATTCATGCTGGACTGGAAAAACACCCATCGCTTGCCGCTGAGCACGGATAATCAGGATCAGGCGTTGCTGGTGTGGGGGATTAACACCCAACACCAGCAGGTACTGAATTTGCCGGTGACACAGACGGTGGTCAGTCCCAACGTGCGTGGGGAATTAAGCATGGGCGCTTGGCAATGGAGCGCCGATGCACGTTTCGATCATGGCGAAGATTATGGCGATCATCAGGTGTTTTCGCTGGGCGTGAACCGGGCTTTGCCGCAAAACATGAGTGTGTGGGCCAACGGCGGCACCGGCTATCGCCAGCCCGGCGTCAATGAACTCGTGCACCCCGTATTCGGCAATCGGGCTTTGCAGGGAGAGCATAATGCCGGCGGTGAAATCGGCTGGCGCTGGCGTCCATTGCCAGAGAGTGAAGTCAAGGTGAGCGCTTATTATCAAAATTATCAGCACATGATTACCATGCAACTGGATTCAAGAACCGGCATATCCAGGGCGGGTAACATACAGGAAGCGGATATCCGGGGCGCAGAGATGCAATCCCAACACCGCTGGACCAGCGTCTGGGAAAGCGGTTTAAATTACAGTTATATGACTACCAAAAATCCGGTAACGCAGCTGCGCATACCGGCACGACCCGAGCACCAAAGTGTATTCTGGAATGAAGTGCAATTGTTACGGCCGTTAAAGTTACGGGTGGAATTAACCGTTCGTAGCGGTTACTGGTTTGATGTAGCCAATACCCTAAGAGCCCGTCCCGCGCCTCGCGTCAACGCCCTGCTAAAATATCAGCTGACGTCGAAAACGGATTTATATTTACGCGGCGAAAATATCACCGATGAACGTACTCCCGAGATTAATGATTTTAATTTTAACGGCGCAGCGTTCTATTTGGGGCTGCGTACCGGCTTTTAAAGCGGCGAAAAAATCACGCTAAAACAAATATTTATCCGGACTGACAATAGCGTCTCTCAATCAGGCATATTAAAAAATAATTTTAGTCGATGAAATTTGATTTATTAACAATCCTGATGGCTTATCTCATCGTCGATGCGGTTTTTGCCATTGCTTTTGCAGTAACGGTTCGTCGACACCCCACTCTTGTCGGGCCGGGCTGGTGGCTTGGTGCCTGTATAGCATTTTTTATGGGCTTTCTGGGGTTATGCCTGCGAGGCGTTATTCCGGATAGTGTATCCATTGTCATTGCAAACTCACTGATCCTTGGCGGCGGCGTCTGCGTATGGATAGGCATCCGCGGCTTTTTTGAACTTCGCTGGCATTGGTCGTTATTCGCTCTGCTTGTTCTGCCTGCTACAGTGTTGCTCAGTTTGTTCATGGTCGTCTGGCCGTCCGTATCGGCGCGGCAGATAACCATGTCGGTATTTATCATACTGACAAGCTTATTGGCAATTCGCGACATCCTTCGTCAGCGCAGCTTTGCGCTGATCATGGAAACCAACCTCCTGATTGGATTTCTTGGCGCAGAGGCATTTATCCATTTTATCCGCATGTTCATCCTCATCATGACGCCAGCCTCTACAGGCAGTTACATACTGTCACCGCATCAGCCTGACAGGGTCTTTTTTATGTTGCTGTTCATTACCGGCACCGCCCGACTGCTTATTATGTCCACATTAGTCAGCGCCCGACTGCAAGACGAACTCAACCAACTTGCAACGCAGGATTCCTTAACGCAACTGCCTAACCGCCGTTTTCTGCTGGAACGCCTAAAACACGGCATCGACGTGGAACGGCGCGACGGCAAACAATTGGCATTGTTAATGCTCGATTTGGATCGTTTTAAAGACGTTAATGACAGCTTGGGCCATGCTGCCGGAGATGAGTTGCTGCAACAGGTCGCCGGTCGTATCCAGACCCGGCTGCGCGATGTGGACATGGTGGCGCGCCTGGGCGGCGATGAATTTATCGTGTTGCTGGAAGATATTGCGCATCCCGAAGATGCGGCACGGGTGGCGGAAGAAATAGTCGCCGATTTAAGCAGGCCGTTTCAATTACCCGGCAGCAATGAAGCCGACCATGAGCCGGATCGTGAGGTACAGATCGGCGTCAGCATCGGCATTAGTCTGTATCCGCAACACGGCAATAACCCTGAACTCCTGATGGAACAGGCCGATACCGCCATGTACGAGGCCAAACAGGCCGGACGCGGCTGCTTCGCCTATTTCTCCGAAGAGCTTACCATTTCCGTGCGCAAGCGTATCGCTTTGGAAGGTCGCTTGCGTCGAGGCATTGAACAACAGGAATTACGGGTTTTTTACCAGCCGCAGATAGATATTGCCAGCGGTCGGATCGTCGGTGCCGAAGCGCTGGTGCGCTGGCAAAGTCCAACCGAAGGACTTATCCCGCCGATTAATTTTATTCCCATTGCCGAAGAAACCGGCCTGATTCTCGCCATTGGCGAATGGGTGTTGCGTGAAACCTGTCGCCAAGGTCAATGCTGGCTGGCAGACGGTTTTTTGCCGCTAACCCTGGCGGTCAATGTCTCGCCGCAACAGTTTCGTCGCTGCGATATTAACGCGCTGGTCGCGGAAGTACTGGCCGAAACCGGTTTTCCGGCCGGACAATTGGAGTTGGAAATGACCGAAAGCGGATTAATGGATAATCAGGATAAAGCGGTCGAAGTGCTCAATAATCTGCGTGCTCAGGGCATTCGTCTGGCCATTGACGACTTCGGCACCGGTTATTCGTCGCTGGCCTATCTCAAACGCTTCCCATTAGACGTGCTGAAAATCGACAAAAGCTTTATCGACGATATTCCGCATCTTCAAGATGACATGGAAATCACCGCCACTATTATTGCGATGGGGCATATTCTAGGCTTTAAAGTTTTGGCGGAAGGCGTAGAAACGCAGGAACAGTTAGATTTTTTACGAATGAAAGGTTGCGATGCCTATCAGGGTTATTTCACCAGCAAGCCGGTACCGGCAGAAGATTTTGCTGAATTACTGAGGGCGCAACACAAGAATGGATGATGATTCAGGTATCGTGTAAGGGCAACCGATCGGCCACCCTTTTTGCTTCTTACTTCTATTTTGTCACTCAAAAATAGCCGCTTCAAGATTTTTACTGGAAATCAAGCCTTTCAAAACCGATTTATCCTTGATACCGCCAAACCGGGTACCTGCCAGGTTAGCGCCGGTAAAATCAGCATCTTCCAATTTGCTTTCGGACAAATCCGCTCCCGATAAATCGGCATCGGTCAAATCGGCTCCGGAAAGATCAACGCCAAATAACACCGTGTTTTTCAGCACACTCCCGGAAAGATTGGCATGGCGCATCAACGCACGATTAAGGTTAGCATCAGACAAATTAGCGCCCGATAAATTGGCATTATTCAAGCTGACCCGCATTAAACCCATAGGTTGATTCTTCATATCAACACCCCAATTGGCATTGGACAGATTGGCGTGGCTAAGGTTGGAACGATCCAAATTGGCAATAAACCGGCTGCCGGTAAGATTGGCGTTACTCAAATTAGCGCCGCCCATATGTACGCCAAAAATACTGACGTTGGACAAATTAGCGCCGGAAAGGTTAATTTTTGACATCACCGTTAAATCCAGATTAAGACCGGACAAGTCGCTGTTGCTTAAATTGGCGTTGCGTAAATCCGAACCCCATAGGTCGGCATTCCTGAAATCCAGTCCGGATAAATCCAGTCCGGTAAGATCTTTCCGGCGCAACTGCGCGGGGTGACCTTTTTCAGCATTGGCAAGCTTGTGTTGTACAGATGCCCGATTAAACTCAGCCGCCGATGCCGACAGACAAAACAATGCGGCTAACAAGCCCAGACCGTAAAAATGGATTTTCATGTGTATACCTCCTGGTGGATACATGGAATCGAAATAGTTAGTAGAACTTTATCGACAGTTCCGCACTATTGCAACCGGGGAATGGAAATTGTCGGTTGTATTATGGGGTTCAATAAGATGTGCAAAAATTTTGCAGGTCGGGCATCCACATTAGGCGCTTTAGGCGACCGCTTTTCGTTGCCCGATATTTTGATGTCCGATCGTGGAACAGTGGCGAGTGTAACCCGAAATCTGTAGCCATATTAACGATTGAAAATGTCGGACATAAGTATCGACACAAACCACATCGCGTCATTCCGGCAGGGATTCACTGCGGGCTGTCCTGCCCAAAGCCCTTCGGGTTAAAATGCAAATCCGTTCCAGAGGGATTTGTGGCGGACCCGTTAGAGCGCGTAGCGAATCCACACGTCCCTAAAGCTCAAAATGACAACAGGCGCATTGGCGAGGATAATAGCAACCACACACTGAATATTACCCGCAACATGAATCAAATAGACTTCACCGCCTGTCCCGAGTGCGATTTATTGCTTAACCCCGCCCAACCTGTGGTCGGTGACAAGGCGCACTGTCCCCGTTGCGGCTATCTGCTGCAACGCCCCCGCAAAGAAAGTATCGAGCGCACTTTTGCGCTGTCTTTCGCCGGGTTGATTTTGATATTCCCGGCCAATTTGATGCCGTTGGTTGGCATCAAAATGCTGGGCGGCGCTAAGGATGGCACCTTGTGGTCGGGCGTGGTTGCGTTATTTGAAGAACACCTGTGGGGCGTCGCGGTACTGGTGTTTTTATCCAGCATTTTGTTTCCGCTGCTGAATATTATTTTATCCTTGCTGATCAGCGCGCATCTTTATTTCAAAAAACCGAGCCGGCATCTGGCCCACTGGATGCGCTGGTTGCAACACATGGATGAATGGGCGATGCTGGAAGTTTATATGCTGGGAATTATTGTCGCCTGCGTTAAGCTTTCTTCCACGTCTGAACTTAAATTCGGTTTTGGGCTCTATGCATTCGTTGCCTTGCTGATCGTAACCGGCATGCTGACGAGCAGTCTGGATAAGGTTCTGTTCTGGCGGCAAATCGGGCAATTAAGAAAATGAAATTCAAAAAAACTGCCCTGGCTCAGGGTTTTATCCGTTGTCATGATTGCGGCTGTTTATCGAAACAGTCCGACAAAAGCAGGCTTTGCCGGTTATGCGGCGGCCATTTGCATCCGCGGCTGCCCAATAGTTTTCAACGTACCGCCGCATTGCTGCTGAGTGCCTTCTGTTTGTATATTCCGGCCAATATTTTCCCGATCATGACCGTTACGCGCCTGGGCGTCGGTGAGCCGCACACTATTATCGGCGGCATTATGGCGTTAATTCACGGCAACATGGTGCCCATAGCCATTCTGGTTCTGGTCGCCAGCATTCTGGTACCCTTATTAAAATTACTGGGGCTCAGTCTGCTGTTACTCCTCGTTCATTATCGCTGGCAAGCCCATGCAAAAAAATGGACTATCATGTACCGAATTATCGCTTTTGTAGGCCGCTGGTCAATGTTGGATATTTTTATGATTTCAATTCTTGTGTCTTTGGTTGACATGGGCAGTGTGGCTCAGGTTATCGCAGGGCCTGCGGCAACAGCATTTGCTGCGGTCGTGGTATTAACCATGCTTGCCGCCAAAAATTTCGATCCTCGATTAATATGGGATAATCAACGCTAACATGAATGACTTTATCGACCCTGATGCATCAGAAGTAACCATCAATAAAAAAACCGAATTGCCGCTGGTGTGGTTTTTACCCTTAATCGCCTTGCTGGTCAGCGGTTGGTTAATTGCCAAATCCTACAATGAAAAAGGCCCGGTTATCACGATCAGCTTCCCGACTGCTGAAGGTCTGGAAGTGGACAAAACAAAAATCAGATACCTGAATGTAGAAATCGGCAAAGTCACTGCGATCTCCATCAGTGACGACTTGAAAACCATTCTGATTACCGCGCAAATGAACAGCACTGCCGCCGGTTATTTGAACAAAAACACCAGTTTCTGGGTGGTACGACCCCAAGTGGGCCTGGGTGGCATTTCAGGGCTGGGCACGCTGCTCTCCGGGCCTTATATAGCGATCAAACCGGGTGATGGTCCCAGAGAAGATCACTTTACCGGGCTGACCATCCCGCCCTCGTTAAAAAACAACACCGAAGGGACGCACATCATACTGGAAACCAACAATCTGGGCTCTTTGAAGCAGGGAACGCCGATTAATTTTCACGGCATAACCGTAGGCGAGGTCCTCAGTCACAAGTTATCCGACGAAGCCAATGCCATACGCCTGACCGTTTTTATCAACAAACCCTACGACCAGTTCATCAGGAAAAATACCCGCTTTTGGATAGACAGCGGCGTCGATTTATCTGCCAGCGCCGACGGCTTTAAAGTCAGAACAGGGCCTTTGATTTCTTTATTAAGCGGCGGTATTGCCTTTCGTGCCTCTGCTGAGGATACGATTGAAAATATCCAGCCTGAAAACAGCATATTTCAACTGTACGATACCTATGAGCAATCGACCCAGATTGTTTATCAAAACACCTTAAAATATGTCATGTATTTTAACGGTTCGCTACGCGGACTGACCGTAGGCGCGCCGGTGCAATTACGCGGCATTCCGATTGGCAAAGTCACCGACATCAATCTGGAGCTGGACAAGAAGACCGCTGAAATTCACATTCCGGTCACCGTGGAACTGGAACCGGAGCGCATCAAGGAAATCAATAACGAGAACCACATCAGCGATAAAGACATTATGGCGCAGCTGATTAATAAAGGCCTGCGCGCCCAATTACAGACCGGCAGCCTGTTGACGGGACAACTGCTGGTCGATCTTGATTTCCACCCGAAAAGCAAGATTGTGTTAAGCGACAATCAAAGCGTCTATCCTGAGTTCCCCACTACCGCCAGCTCATTGGATCAATTTACCCATTCTGCCCACATCATTATGGATAAAGTCGCCAAACTGCCGCTGGAGGATTTAACTGCTGAAGCCAATAAAACCCTGCAATCGTTACAAGGTACGTCAAAGGCTGCAACCGGCATGCTGGCCACTGCTCAAGGTACGCTTGATACGGCTGATAAAACTATGGCGTCGGCGCACCAGGTATTAAGCATTATGGAACCCGGCTCTAGCACTCACTACGAATTGGAGCAATTACTGCAAGAGCTTACCCAGGCGGCAAGCTCGGTTAAGCAACTGACCGACTATCTGGAACAAAATCCCACTTCATTAATTCGCGGCAAAAAAGAGCAGTAATTATGGCAAAGCAACTCTCAAAATGGTTAATCTCTGTTTCCGCCTGCACTCTGCTGTCCGCATGCATATCGACGCCACCGACCCAATTTTATGTATTGGAACCGCTGATTGAGTCACCTTCATTCTCATCGGCAACGGAAAAAAAACGCCAGATCGGCATAGGCCCGGTATCCATACCGACCTTACTTGAGCGTAAACAAATTGTCACCCGGTTGCCGGATAGCGGCGTAAAAATCGCAGAATTTCATCAGTGGGCATCGCCTTTAAAAAATAATGTCACACAAGTGCTAACCCATAATCTGGCGACACTTCAAGCAGACGACCTGATCAGGGCCTATCCCTGGAGCGCATACGGAGCGGTCGATTATCGCATCATAGTCGACATCATCAGATTCGACACCCGCCCTGAGCAGAGCGTAAACCTTGAAGCCAATTGGGCGATAATGAATGAAAAAAACCATACCTTGATAAGCAATGGTCGAACCAAAATTGAACGCCCATTAAATGATTCTTCTTACCCGTCTACCGTCAAAGCGCTCAGTAAAATTCTTAGTGAATTCAGTCAGGAATTATCTATAGCGCTGGCTAAAATAAAGTAAAAGCCTTGTAAAATAAGCGCTGCAAGTAGAGCTGAACCATTTTATTCTTGGATTTACTTAAGAAATCCTATAAAATTGTCCGGAGTTGTTAGACATACAATTGGGGTGTTAGCTCAGTTGGTAGAGCAGTGGACTCTTAATCCATGGGTCCAGGGTTCGAATCCCTGACGCCCCACCAATAATATGAAGGCCTTACAGATTTATATCTGCAAGGCCTTTTTTATTTACAGCGCCATGTAACCGCATTTATTAAATACTCCAGCGCAAATTTTCAGTACCTGGCCGGTACAAAACACCCGCAATGTTTATCAACACTTTAAGCACAAAAAAGCTGCAATAACGCGACAATAAGTTAACGCGGCAAAAGCCCACCAATCCTACTAAATCCAAAAATATCAAGTGATGTCCAGTACATTGGTTACCGTTGAAAGAACAACCAGCCTTGTTACCTCTTTCGAGGTAAGGCAATAACTAGCGCGACCTCATGTCACACTTGTGTAAAACTGGAACCTCTTTCACACGAATACCCTATAAATCATGCAGCATAACCCATAAAAAAGACGCCTGACAGCGCCTACCTATTATTTAAAAACTACCTAAGCGTAAGCTTTAGCTTGCATACGTAAGAGATATTTTGCTTCATACTTACGCAGATATACGTAGTTTTTAAGGAACATGGTTAATGGAACAATTGTCAGATTTAAAAGCTATATTGCACTCCAAACGCGCCAATATTTATTACCTGGAAAAGTGCCGGGTAATGCAAAAAGATGGCCGCGTACTCTATTTGACAGAGGCCAAAGAGCAAAATTTTTACTGGAACATCCCAATTGCCAATACCACGGTTATCTTATTGGGAACAGGCACATCAATAACACAAGCGGCCATGCGCATGTTGGCAAGCGCCGGTGTATTGGTCGGTTTTTGCGGTGGAGGCGGTTCGCCGCTGTTTTCCGGCAGCGAAATTGAATGGCTTACCCCACAAAGCGAATATCGCCCAACCGAATATGTGCAATCCTGGTTAAAATTTTGGTTTGATGAAAGCAAACGGCTTACCGTAGCCAAAGCCTTTCAAGATGCCCGCGTTACCTACTTAAAAAGCATCTGGGAAAAAGACCGGGATTTAAAAGCCGAGAACTTTTTTATCGATGACAACTTAATCAGTAATGCCTTAAACGGCTATACCGAACAAATTCAAACCGCCAACAAAGTCGGCGACCTGTTGCAGCGCGAAGCTCTGCTCACCAAACAACTGTATCGCTACGCAGCCAAAGCCACAAAACTGGACGATTTTGTCAGGGAACGCGAAAACACCGACCTCGCCAATGGTTTTTTAAATCACGGCAACTACCTGGCCTATGGTTTGGCCGCCACCACCTTATGGGTACTGGGTATTCCGCACGGTTTTGCCGTTATGCACGGCAAAACCCGACGCGGCGCCTTAGTGTTTGATGTTGCCGACCTCATCAAAGATGCCATTGTTCTGCCTTGGGCCTTTATCAGTGCCAAAGAAAAAACCACCGAACAAGAATTTCGCCAGCAAGTCTTACAAAAATTCACCGAACACAAAGCACTGGACTTCATGTTTGAACAAGTCAAACAGCAAGCCTTACGGGAAGACCTGTCATGATGGTGACTTTTGTCAGTCAATGCCAGAAAAAAGCCCTCAATCGTACCCGACGGGTTTTGGATGCCTTCGCTAATCGCATTGGTGACAATACCTGGCAAACCATCATCACCGAAGACGGCTTAATTGCCGTTAAAACCCTGCTACGCAAAACCGCCACCAAAAATACCGCCGTGTCTTGTCATTGGATTCGGTCAAGAAGCCGGAGCGAGTTGGTTTGGATAGTGGGGAATCGTGACCAATTTAATCCGGAAGGCATCGTACCCGTAAACTTCACTTTTAAAGAATTAATCATGGATATTCCAAGCGACAAACCAAACCCAAACATGTTGTACGCCAATACCCAACTGCAATCATTGATTGAACACTTATTCGCCGTAGGTTACGTCGCAGAACAGCTCCATAAACGGCTTATGCCAAACCAAGAAAAGCAATCAACCGCTACTTTTGTTGCCGGGTGTTTACATGACTTCGGGAAGATTGACCCATGTTTTCAAGACTGGGTGAGAAACCCTAAGAAGAAAGATTTTGTCGCAGAAGATGGGCAGCATATTGATGATGCTAAATTTAGTTTTGATAAACATCCTCGGCATAATGAAATATCAGTGTTGCTTTACCATTTACTGGATCATGTTGATTTAAAAGAAACAGTTAGCAATCCACTAAAAACCAATGTAAAACACGCTATTTATTGGCATCACACCAAGCCATTTAGGAAAGAAAAAGAAAAGGAATTTACATATTATCGAGATATTCATAATAAGCTAGCAAACAGCCTAAATGGTATTGAATTTTCTGAATTAATAGAAAAATCAAAAAAATTACTTAAAAATGTATGTGAAACCGAAATTAAATATATAAATGCTAATGAGGCTCGGCTAGCAAAAATTTTCAATGAAAATGATAGGTTAGAGATATTTGAATCTACTCAAGATAAGATTGAACTTCCATCCTATAAAGATTATTTAAAAGAAGAGAATATTGAAAAATATCATTCAAGAATCAAATGGAATGCTGAGAACAATATCATTCGTGCGTGTGTTATTTCAGCAGATCGCTGGGTATCTAAATTAACAGCATTGGAGTTACACACGCATATCAAAAATGGTTCATTGGATACTTTATTGGAAGATAGCCTGTCAACCTCAACAACACTTTGCTCTCAAATCGAGACTTGCTTAAGCTCCTCATTTTTTTCCCCTGAACGAAGCAAGAAACAAAGCGAAATTGCCCATGAGTTAATCAAAGCACAAAAAATTCCAGTCTTAGCTGGCCCCGCAGGTTGCGGCAAAACCAAAATCGCCTTGGAATGGGCGAAACTGAAAAACGCCCAACAACTTATTTGGGTGTGTCCCAGGGTGCAAGTATGCCAAGGCTTGTTCCGAGAATTGATTTCCGAAAAATACCTGCCAAATGCACAAATTGAAATTAATACAGGCGAATTCAAATTTACTAAAGAATGGGGAAAGGCTACACCAGAAGAGGATTATTTTTCAGGTGATATAGTCCTCACTACCATAGATCAAATATTCAGCGGCATTATCAGCCATAACAAAGTCGATACCTTAATTAACTTTTTGGATGCGCATGTGGTTTTCGACGAATTCCATGAATACATCAACATGCCAGCATTTAATTTACTGTTTGCTGAATTAATTGCCTGCAAACAACAACAGGAATTAGGCAATACCCTACTGGTTTCTGCTACGCCACATTATTTTTATCTAAGGCAAGTATTACAAATTGAACCCGAAGATATTGTCAAAATGCCGTCCTTTAATCAAAGCCAATATCGTATTGAGTTCAGGGAGTTTGATGAAACTACGCAAGATGACAACAATCCACTCTACAAATTCCAAAATACCAACACCATTGTTATTAGCAACACTGCCACAACAGCGCAAAAAAGCTTTATCCGTAACCAGCACGAAAATTCAGTGTTGTTGCATTCCAAGTTTAAAAAAAGCGACAAACAAAAATGGTTTGATGAGGTTTTAGAATCATTCCAAAAAGATGGCACCCAGAAATTCGATGTGTTACGTAGTGGGCCAATTGTGCAAGCCTCTTTGAACATTACCTGTAACTATATGATTAGCGAAATGACTTCTGCTGAAAATATGCTTCAGCGATTAGGTCGTTTAGATCGTTTTGGAAATAATCTTGAACAAATAAATGTGCTTACAATTGCTATAACCGGCGACGTAATACAGGGAAAATCCAAAGGAAACAGTTCTAGGTTTTTAAATAGTATGCATACATTGCAATCAGCTAAAGCGTGGTATCAGTTTTTTAAAGCAAAAATAGACGATCAATCATTTACGTTGCCCCAATTATACGAGCTATATGAGGAGTTCCATGAGTCTGATAATGGCAAAAAATCAATAGAATCTGATTTAACCGCTTCGCTTAAGAAAAGTGTGGACTTAATAAATCATAAAGTAATTGACCCAATTACTATTCCACCTAAAAAAGTACAAGCCAAAGGCCGGGCTAAAATTAGTAAAGGCTCATTACGCGGAGAAAACCGCTTTGTGCAAATGGCTGTATATGATGTTAATAAACCAAACGATCCGTTTAGAGATCAATATGCATATCAAATGCCCATCAATGAACGGGACGATTTTGATAATTTGACAGCATCAAAAGATGAAATTGAAGGCTATGGCGACAGCGATAAAAACTTGCTGGCCTACATGAAAAATAAGCACCACAACATCATGGGCGGCACCAAAGCCTATAAAGATTTTATCTTGCTTAATGAAGCAAGAGACCCTGAATTTCCCGTTTACCTGAGCTATACGCCTAACGATTTACTTCAGGTCGGCGGAGAAAGCGCTCGGCATAGTTACGCAATTTACTATGCCGTGTGTGACAAACAGCCTATCGGCGCTATTTCAATTAAACAACTAAATTCAAATGAGGAATGATTTATGCAAAAAATAACCGGCATTAAAAGCGTGGATTTCAAAGTGGTTGCGCTGGGTCATGGAGTAGTCAATTGGAATGGGCCGACAACACTTGCAGGCGATGATGGAAAAACGGTTGATAACCATACATTACCCAAATTAAGGGGTTACAGCAATTTAACCGGCAAGGTTAAAGAGGAAACCGGTTATAAATATAAAAAACAGGCATCTGATATAGATTTTAAAGAGACCCCCATGTATATCAGTCAAAACTGCATTCGCCATCATTTATTTAGAGACCAAGCGTTTGATTTGCACTATGCCAAAGATAAAAACCTACAAGATGTACTTGCATCTATTACGGGTTTGATACGCGGCTATGTTGTACCTTCAAGCCAGTGCAAACGTACAAGCCCCTTATTGCTTGAGGACTTTGTTGACCAATTAGGTAACGGTAATTTTGAGCAAATGGGGCGTTCTGGGTCAAAAGAAAAAGGTAAAGATGACAAAGGCGATGATGTGGCCAGCAACTCTTTTTTCTCCAAAACTACGTTTGGTGAAACTGAATATCTTGCGTATGGCTCTATCAGCATTGAGCAATTAGAGTTTATTTCGCTGGATAAAAAGTTTGACCGCGCTTCGATGATCATCAAAGAGGGTGAGGGTGAAAAAATCGCCGAAACTGTTCAAAACTTTATCAAAAGCCTTGACCCTGAGCGTAACCCCAAAGCCATTTTTAATAAAAATTATGTACGGGGCGGCACCATATTTGAAGAGGGTGAAGTGGGTATTTTGTTAGATAACGAAGCCATTGATATATTAATTCAAGAAACCATCCGTATGATTAGCGAATTAAGCATTCGTCAGGCCAAAGGCTATATGTATGTGGATAGTGTATTGGTAGATTACAACGACAGTCATAAAATGATGCGCATTAAGCGTTCCGAGAGTGACATATCAGAGACTCCGGAAACGAACTACGCTGGTTATTTTTATGCTAAATAGGGATGGTCATGCGTATTACGATTAAATACGAAGCAGCTTGGCAAAATTCATTTCTGGATGGCTCTAATAATGAGCCTTTGCCCAAGGGCGGACGCGGATTTATTGGTTCTATGACGAATTTATCCAAGCGAAATAGTGAAGGAAAAAATTCAAATTTTATTCAACGTGAAATTAGCCATGACACGGTTATGGGTGTTTTAAACAGGCTGATTGGTGACCAACGGAAACTGTATCAAGCAAAAAACTGCCCAAACTATTTTTTTGCAGAATTAGAAAACAGCATTACCTTTGAAAATATTCATGATCGCTCTAAACCCATCAATAAGGAGATGGTTTATATTCGTAATATTACGGGAAGTACCGATCAAAATTCTTTCACCGGCATGATTAAAGGCAATGACCCTATTTTTAGCTCTGATTATTCGGATGCCTTTTGGGGTTTATTAACCTTGGATTTTAAAGATGTATGTCAATTTATCGTAAAGCCCGACTTTGTAGTTGAAAATACAAGAATGTTTGACCCTTTAAGCGTCCTTGACCAGTTGGAGCAGTTAAATAAACTGAAAGCAATGGAAGTAATTGGGATTGTTGAAGATGCGTTGGCAGAACTAAAAGCTATGTTTCCTGATGCTGAATACATAGACGGCAAGGGCATGATTAAACCAATCATGTTTTATTGTTCGGCATTGTATTTACAAATTTCCCGATTAAAAAGTCAACACCCTGAATTATCAAATGCTTTGACAAAAAAAGATGGAATCAGCGGCATTTCAAAACGGGGATTTACAGCCAAGGATTTCATGGATCGTTTTACCACTGGCAGTAAAAAACCAATTTGGGGCAATCCCTATTTGTTGAAAGAAAAGCGAAAAGGTGAGGGCGAAGTGACTTCATTGCTAACCAAAGCCAATGGCACAATTGAAATACATTTGGACATAGCCCAAGACAAAGCGCTACAGCTCAAAGACATGATAGAAGCCGCTGGTGTTTCAAGTTTTTATCTGGGTAAAAAAGGGCTGGCTTATGTTGATAGTTACCGGATATAGGGACTAAACATGAAACATTACATTGAAATAACTTTATTACCTAGCTCAGACATCAATTTGTTTAGTCTCTGGTCAAAAGTATTCCAACAAATCCATTTGGGCTTAGTTGAAATGCAGGACGACCAAGGCCGAGTACCGATTGGTTTATCGTTTCCGGAATATGTAATCGGCGAAAAATATAGTCTGTTGGGTGATAAATTGCGGTTATTGGCGGATGAAGCAACTCTCAGCCAATTCAACGCCACTAAATGGTTATCGCGGCTGAGTGATTATATGCATTGCACTAGTATTCGCTCTGTACCGGAAAAAATCACAGGTTACGCAATTTATCAACGTGAACAACCAAAAACCAATAAAGAGCGCTTGGCCAGACGTTATGCCAAGAGACATAACATTGACTATGACACGGCGTTGTTATGCTATGGGGAGATGGCGGATAAAACCATAGCAACGCCATTTATTCGTTTAAAAAGTTTGAGTGGCGGCAATGAGTTTTGTTTGTGGATTAAAAAAACCGTGGTAACAGAACCGTCAGGATCGACATTCAGCAGCTACGGCTTAAGTGCTGTATCCACTGTACCCGACTTTTGACCTAACTTTTTACGCTCCTTAAAAAATTAATAAAAATCAGTTAGTTGCATAATGCAGTTTTCGGGATGGGTAAAACCGCTAAATCCCCTGTATACTGCTATGCAACTGGCTTTCAAGCTTTTTGATACTAGTTCCCTGCCGCACAGGCAGCTTAGAAATTTTAAAGTTTGCGGCTTTATCGAGTTTACGCGTTCCCTGCCGCACAGGCAGCTTAGAAACGATATCGACAGTCGCGACGATGGCGATCCGGGTTCCCTGCCGCACAGGCAGCTTAGAAAATATCTTCACGTCCATAGTTCGGCAAGTAATCGTTCCCTGCCGCACAGGCAGCTTAGAAAATGATCGAAACACTATTAACTGTATTCCGCTCGTTCCCTGCCGCACAGGCAGCTTAGAAAAGTAATTGAATATAACTCTATAGGTATTGAGGGTTCCCTGCCGCACAGGCAGCTTAGAAATTTCGGTATCAAGCAGGTCGTGTGTAACTGACGTTCCCTGCCGCACAGGCAGCTTAGAAATGGAATGACATTACGAACAGAATAACGAAGCTGTTCCCTGCCGCACAGGCAGCTTAGAAAGGTACGGAAGGCGACGGGAAACGTGCCGCCGAGTTCCCTGCCGCACAGGCAGCTTAGAAATTGATTCGGATGGCAACAGAAGTATATTTGATGTTCCCTGCCGCACAGGCAGCTTAGAAAATAGATGGGGGCATGAAGGGATTAATATTGCAGTTCCCTGCCGCACAGGCAGCTTAGAAAGTTTAAATAATCCGACGCAAGATAGTCTCTCGGTTCCCTGCCGCACAGGCAGCTTAGAAAGTATGCACATGTCATAAGTCATCGATATAACAGTTCCCTGCCGCACAGGCAGCTTAGAAAGGTTTCTTCTATTCTTGCTTTGACTCGCATTAGTTCCCTGCCGCACAGGCAGCTTAGAAAAAGATTTCTTATCAAAAAATGGTCGGACATTTGTTCCCTGCCGCACAGGCAGCTTAGAAACAACGAAAGTTACCGTAAAGGTGCATGTCCGTGTTCCCTGCCGCACAGGCAGCTTAGAAATTCCGTTAGATTTCACATTGATAATTTGCTGTGTTCCCTGCCGCACAGGCAGCTTAGAAAAAATCTTCGGGCGTTAAATCAGTGTTTTTAATGTTCCCTGCCGCACAGGCAGCTTAGAAAAATAAACTGGTTTAACGATTGAATTTCAATAGGTTCCCTGCCGCACAGGCAGCTTAGAAATAAATTTAAATCAAATTACAGTGCGCGGCGCAGTTCCCTGCCGCACAGGCAGCTTAGAAAAGCAATCTTCAACATCTGGCTCATTGATTTTCAGTTCCCTGCCGCACAGGCAGCTTAGAAATCGAACTTGCGTATGAGCGCGTAGAGTGCTGTTGTTCCCTGCCGCACAGGCAGCTTAGAAACTTGCGCAGTGGCAATATCGCCAACCTCACAAGTTCCCTGCCGCACAGGCAGCTTAGAAAAAAATAATCAATCGCTATCTGTATATTTGTCAGTTCCCTGCCGCACAGGCAGCTTAGAAATTTTCATTATCTGAGGCTACCGGGTGGCTTTCGTTCCCTGCCGCACAGGCAGCTTAGAAAGTAGATTGAATCGCTTTGTGGGTGCCACTGGAAGTTCCCTGCCGCACAGGCAGCTTAGAAATCGGTTCCTCGTCGTCTGTATTTTTTTGGGCTGTTCCCTGCCGCACAGGCAGCTTAGAAACAATATCGCGAAAGTCAAAAAAGAGATCCGCGGTTCCCTGCCGCACAGGCAGCTTAGAAATCGAGATCGTTTTTGATGTAGAAAAACTGTTTGTTCCCTGCCGCACAGGCAGCTTAGAAATTTTGCTGGCGGCGCAAGCGGTGCAATATGCGGTTCCCTGCCGCACAGGCAGCTTAGAAATTGTTTTCTCTATCTTTCGCGTGTAATGGCATGTTCCCTGCCGCACAGGCAGCTTAGAAAGTTATCATTTGTTGAAATGGGCCGCCGGTATTGTTCCCTGCCGCACAGGCAGCTTAGAAAGATATTGGTTTGTTTTTCGACAATATTTGGACGTTCCCTGCCGCACAGGCAGCTTAGAAAGATATTGGTTT
>NZ_JAUXVR010000015.1 GCF_030680395.1 Methylobacter sp.
AAAGGCCTTAACTTCTCCACCTTGGAGCTCAGCCATTACTTTTGTTAAAGCAGCAGTTAAAGTAGTTTTACCATGATCGACGTGACCGATTGTGCCGACGTTTACGTGGGGCTTGCTACGTGAAAATTTTTCTTTGGCCATGAGTTAATACCTTTAAATTATATTCAATTTTTTTATGAAGATTTTTTAATAATCGCTTCTGCAATATTCGCAGGTGCTTCATTATATTTTTCAAACTGCATACTGTATGTAGCTCGCCCCTGTGTTGCCGAACGCAAATCAGTTGCATAACCAAACATTTCCGCCAACGGTACTTCGCAGCTAAGTGTCTTTCCTGACGGAGTATCCTCCATTCCCTGAATTATTCCACGCCGCCTATTGATATCACCAACTACATCACCCATGTACTCTTCAGGCGTAGCAATTTCAACTTTCATTATAGGCTCAAGCAATACGGGGCTTGCTTTCCTAGCCCCCTCCCTAAAACACATGGAGCCGGCAATTTTGAAAGCTATTTCACTCGAATCAACATCATGATACGAACCATCAAATAAAGACACCTTTACATCCAATACAGGATAGCCAGCTAGGATACCACTCTTCAACTGCTCTTGGATACCTTTATCTACAGCGGGTATAAATTCTTTTGGAACAACCCCACCAACAATCTCATTAACAAACTCATAACCGGCACCAATTTCTTGCGGCTCAATGCGCAACCAGACATGCCCATACTGCCCACGCCCACCGGACTGCCTTATAAACTTGCTCTCTTGCTCTACCGTCTTTCGGATTGTTTCCCTGTATGCAACCTGCGGAGCTCCAATATTAGCCTCGACATTAAATTCCCTTTTCATGCGATCGACAATTATCTCGAGATGCAACTCCCCCATTCCGGAAATAATTATCTGACCTGACTCCTCATCCGTATGCACCCTAAAAGATGGATCTTCTTGGGCCAATTTACCCAATGCTACCCCCATCTTTTCTTGGTCGGCTTTCGTTTTTGGCTCCACCGCAACCGAAATCACCGGATCAGGAAACTCCATACGCTCAAGAACAATAACTTCTTTGAGATCACATAGTGTATCGCCCGTCGTCACATCCTTGAGACCAATTGCAGCCGCTATATCCCCAGCACATACCTCCTTAACTTCTTCGCGACTATTGGCATGCATTTGCACTATTCGCCCAATACGCTCTTTTTTCTTTTTTACCGGATTATAAATACTATCCCCAGAATTAAGCACGCCTGAGTAGACCCTAAAAAAAGTCAACGTCCCTACAAAAGGATCCGTAGCAATCTTAAATGCCAATGCCGAAAAAGGAGCTCCATCATCAGCAGGACGAACCGCTTCAATAACATCATCCTCAAGATGCCCTTTTATAGCCTCGACATCAGTGGGAGCCGGCATATACTCAACAATCGCATCCAGCATAGCCTGAACACCCTTGTTTTTAAAGGCTGAACCACAAAATGCAGGAACGATCTCATTCGCTATTGTCCGAGAACGAATTCCCAGCCTAATCTCTTCGTCTGACAAACACCCATCTTCAAGGTATTTCTCCAATAAATCTTCACTTGCCTCCGCAGATACTTCAACCATATGCTCTCTCCATTTCTCACAGAGACCTAACATACCAGCCGGAATTTCCTTTTCTTTAAAAGTCATACCAATATTGGCGTCATCCCAATATATGGCCTTCATTTTAATAAGGTCAACAACGCCTTCGAAACTATCCTCTGCACCAATCGGCAACTGCATTGGAACAGCCTTGCCACCCAATCGCGCCTTAATCTGTTCAATTACCCGAAAAAAGTCAGCACCAGAGCGATCCATTTTATTCACAAAAACCAATCGCGGCACACCGTACTTATCCGCTTGACGCCAGACCGTTTCGGATTGCGGCTCAACCCCACCAACAGCGCAAAAAACCGCACAAGCCCCATCCAAAACCCGCAATGAGCGCTCAACCTCTATAGTAAAGTCCACATGCCCAGGCGTATCTATGATATTTATACGATGCAGAGGGAATTGACCTTCCATTCCAGCCCAAAAACAGGTTGTTGCGGCCGAGGTAATGGTTATTCCCCGCTCCTGCTCCTGCTCCATCCAATCCATTGTTGCAGCACCGTCATGCACCTCACCTATTTTGTGAGAAACACCGGTATAATAAAGAATGCGCTCTGTAGTCGTGGTCTTACCTGCATCAATGTGCGCCATGATACCGATATTTCGATAAAACCCTATGGGAGTTTTACGTGCCACAACTATACAGTCTTCTATACAATTCGTTAATTACCACCGATAATGAGAGAAAGCCTTATTTGCCTCTGCCATTCTATGAGTATCTTCACGCTTTTTGGCCGCAGAACCTCTGCTTTCAAAAGCATCCATCAACTCACCAGCCAACTTAGCAGGCATATTTCTTTCATTTCTCTTACGCGAAGCATCAATCAACCAGCGCATTGCTAAAGCCATACGCCTTGAAGGTCGAACCTCAACAGGCACCTGATATGTTGCACCGCCAACACGGCGAGACTTAACCTCAACCCTAGGCTGAACATTTTCCAAAGCCTTAGACAGCACTTCCAACGGTTCACTATGACCCTTGCTCTCAATTACATCCAAAGCGCCATAGACAATTCCTTCCGCAATAGATTTTTTGCCACTTTCCATGATCATATTCATGAACTTAGTTAGCATTATGCTGCCAAATCTTGGATCTGGAATGATTTCTCTTTTTGTAGCGACTCTTCTTCTAGACATTTATCTCACCAACCAACGTTTAGCCTTTAGGCCGTTTTGTTCCATATTTAGAGCGACCACATTTTCTGTTAGTCACACCTGAGGCATCCAAGCTACCACGAACAACGTGATATCTCACACCAGGCAAATCCTTAACACGACCACCCCTTATCAGAACCACGGAATGTTCCTGAAGATTATGCCCCTCACCACCAATGTAGCTACTAACCTCAGCTCCATTCGTCAACCTAACCCTAGCCACTTTTCGTAACGCGGAGTTTGGTTTTTTAGGTGTTGTCGTATAAACACGAGTACATACACCCCTACGCTGAGGACAAGCCTCCAATGCAGGAACATTGCTTTTTTCTATTTTTTTAGCACGAGGCTTACGAACCAATTGGTTGATCGTGGCCATAACTTGTCTACTCCGATATACAATTAAACTGTCAGATAATAAATTAACCGTCGCACATATTAAACGTCGACGGTTAATTGCAACTCGACCCGACCCAAGCACGTTAGCTCATTTGAGCAGAGTATATTACTTGCTAATACCCCCTAGGTCAAGTCCATATTTAAAAATGATCTATAATGAATTCCTAAATATTCAAAGCCTGCTTAAGGGCCTCTTCCACATCTCCAGCATCTACAGCTAGAGGCGCTTCGCTTTCCACTATCTCATTCTGAGCAAATCTGTTCTTTCTGCTTTCATGATAAGCCAGCCCCGTTCCTGCCGGGATTAACCGGCCAACGATAACGTTCTCTTTTAACCCTTGCAAACTATCACTTAATCCGCGAACCGCTGCATCAGTCAATACACGAGTTGTTTCTTGGAATGACGCCGCCGAAATAAATGACTCTGTCGCTAACGATGCCTTAGTAATCCCAAGCAGCACGGAATTGTAGCTCGCAGGAATTTTTCCCTCAGCCTCAACCTTGTCATTTTCTTCCCTCATTGCCGCACGCTCAACCTGGTCTCCTTTCAAGAATCCTGTATCGCCGGATGCGGTAATCTCGACTTTCCTGAGCATTTGACGAATGATAGCCTCAATGTGCTTATCGTTAATTTTCACACCCTGCAAACGATATACATCCTGAATTTCCTTAACCAAATAGTTCGCTAACTCCTCAATTCCTCTTAACCTAAGGATATCATGCGGCGTTAACTCACCTTCCGCTATGGTTTCTCCCTTTTCTACATATTCGCCCTCAAAGACCGTAATATGACGCCATTTAGGAATCAATGTTTCAATTTGCTCACCGGCAGGATCTGTAATTATGACCCGTTGCTTACCTTTTGTTTCTTTTCCAAACGAGATGGTGCCACTAGTCTCTGCAAGAATTGCCGGATCTTTTGTTTTTCGCGCTTCAAATAAATCTGCAACCCGCGGCAAACCACCGGTAATATCTCTTGTTTTACTAGACTCCTGTGGAATTCTCGCCAAAACGTCACCGACCTTTACCTCTCCACCGTCCTTGATTCCGGCAATAGCCCCTGCAGGCAAGAAATATTGCGCGGGTATCTCAGTCCCCGGCAAATAAATTGCATTTCCTTGTCCATCAAAAAGTCTAACCATTGGACGCAATTCCTTACCCGCACTTCCCCGCTGTTTCGGATCGGTGACAACTAATGAACTCAAGCCGGTAACTTCGTCGGATTGCTTCTGTACGGTAACGCCATCGACAAAATCGATTAACTCGACCACACCATCAACCTCAGTAATAACAGGATGCGTGTGCGGATCCCAATTAACAATTATATCACCCGCATTAATTCGCGAACCTTCCTGCACGGAAAGCACCGCTCCATAAGGGATTTTATAACGTTCCTTCTCCCGGCCATAATCATCAACTACGCCAACTTCACCTGATCTTGAAACTGCAACCAGATTACCTTCACGATTAATCACTGATTTCAGATTATTAAGGCGCACAGTACCCGCAGATTTAACCTGAACATTACTGATTGCAGCCGATCTGGATGCAGCACCACCGATATGGAAAGTCCGCATAGTCAACTGCGTACCTGGCTCACCGATTGATTGCGCAGCAATAACTCCTACTGCCTCACCAATATTAACCAGATGACCGCGCCCTAAATCACGCCCATAACAGGCAGCACAAACACCGTGTCTGTTTTCACAGGTAATAATTGAACGAACCAGAACCTGGTCAATACTATGCTCTTCAAGGACAGATACCCAGTGCTCATCCAATAACGTGCCTCTAGGTGCTACTATAATGTCACCGGCTGGGTCCATTATGTCATTGACTGCAACACGACCCAATACGCGCTCCGACAAAGGCTCTACAACATCACCGCCCTCAATAATTGGAGTCATGATCAAACCATTAGATGTACCGCAATCATCACCATTAATCACCAGATCCTGCGCCACGTCGACCAACCTACGCGTCAAATACCCAGAGTTCGCAGTTTTCAATGCAGTATCTGCCAGACCTTTACGAGCACCATGCGTAGAAATAAAGTACTGTAATACGTCCAAGCCTTCTCTAAAATTAGCGGTAATAGGTGTTTCAATAATGGAACCGTCAGGCTTTGCCATCAAACCACGCATACCGGCTAACTGACGAATCTGAGCAGCAGAACCACGCGCCCCTGACTCGGCCATCATAAAGATAGAATTAAATGATTTTTGTTTTACTGTCTTGCCTTCAGCATTAACAACCGACTCTTCACCAAGCCCGTCCATCATTACCTTAGCTATTTGATCATTGGCATGCGACCAGATATCGACAACTTTGTTGTATCGTTCCCCGTCAGTTACCAAGCCGGAAGCATACTGGCTTTGAATTTCGTTAACTTCAGCATCGGAAGCCTTAATAATATCGACTTTTTTGGCCGGTATTACCATATCTTCGATACCGAATGAAATTCCGGAAATCGTTGCATACTTAAAACCCAAATACATCAACTGATCGGCAAGTATGACGGTATCTTTGTTACCCAAATAGCGATAACTGTAATTAATTAACCGTGATATGTTCTTTTTAGTCATATCGCAGTTAACCAACTCGAATGGCGTACGGTCTGGAACCACTTCCCAGATTAGCCCACGGCCTACGGTAGTTTCTACGCGATGAGTTTTGTCTTCAGCCTCGCCATTTTCATTGACCACTTTTTCCGTGATACGCAATTGAATTTTAGATTGCAATTCAACCGTCTTAGTTAACAGCGCCTTATGAATTTCGCCGACGCTGACAAATATACTGCCATCGCCTTTTGCATTAATTTTTTCACGACTGATGTAATAAAGCCCCAATACCACGTCTTGTGACGGGTTGATAACAGGCTCACCGTTTGCTGGGGACAAGATGTTATTTGTCGCCATCATCAATGTTCTGGCTTCCAGTTGCGCTTCAATAGACAACGGAATATGCACAGCCATCTGATCGCCGTCAAAGTCGGCGTTAAACGCACTACAAACCAATGGATGCAACTGGATTGCCTTGCCTTCAATCAACGTGGGTTCAAATGCCTGAATACCAAGTCTATGCAATGTAGGCGCGCGGTTTAACAGAATAGGATGTTCACGGATAACTTCTTCAAGAATATCCCAGACTTCAGCACCTTCCCTTTCAACCATTTTTTTGGCAGCTTTAATGGTTGTGGCCAGACCACGAAATTGCAGCTTGCTAAATATAAATGGCTTAAATAACTCCAATGCCATTTTTTTCGGAAGTCCGCATTGATGCAACCTTAACGTTGGACCTACTACAATTACCGAACGACCTGAATAGTCAACGCGCTTGCCCAAGAGGTTTTGTCTAAAACGCCCTTGCTTTCCTTTGATCATATCCGCTAATGATTTAAGCGGCCTTCTGTTAGTACCGGTAATCGCACGACCACGACGGCCGTTATCCAGCAACGCATCAACAGATTCCTGCAACATGCGCTTTTCGTTACGAACGATAATGTCCGGCGCATTCAAGTCCAGCAACCGGTTTAAACGGTTGTTTCTGTTGATAACTCGACGATAAAGATCATTCAAATCAGAGGTTGCGAATCGACCGCCATCCAGAGGCACCAACGGGCGCAACTCAGGTGGCAATACCGGCAACACTTTCAAAATCATCCATTCCGGGCGATTTTTTGAACTCAATAACGCATCCATGACCTTAAGGCGTTTCGAGTACTTCTTAATTTTTGTTTCTGAATTCGTGGAGTTAATTTCTTCCCGCAGAATTTCAACTTGCTCTTTTAAATCGATTGATTTGAGCAGGTCATAGATGGCTTCTGCACCCATTTTTGCGACAAAATCATCCCCATGCAATTCAACTGCATCCAGATAATCATCATCAGTAAGCAATTGGCCTTTATCCAAAGGCGTCATACCGGGATCTAAAACGACGAACGATTCAAAATATAATACGCGCTCAATTTCGCGTAACGTCATATCCAATAACAACGCTATTCTGGATGGCAGCGATTTTAAAAACCAAATATGTGCAACGGGACTGGCTAAATCGATATGCCCCATTCTTTCACGACGAACCTTGGACAACGTAACTTCAACGCCACATTTTTCGCAAATAACACCGCGATGCTTTAATCTTTTATATTTACCACAAAGGCACTCATAATCACTGACTGGGCCAAAAATCTTGGCGCAGAATAGACCATCCCTCTCAGGCTTAAAGGTTCGATAGTTAATCGTTTCCGGTTTTTTTACTTCGCCATATGACCAGGAACGAATCATATCTGGTGATGCCAAACCAATGCTAATTCCGTCAAAATCATCGGCACGACCTTGACGTTTTAAGAAATTCATTAAATCTTTCAAGAGCTTGTCCTCTTTAAATGCTTTCTGGCGTAGACCAGAACAGGCTGCAGGCTGGATTAGGCGCGTTTTTTTGCACCGTAACCCAACGGGTACGGCATTGGTTTGTCAGGTTACGCTACGCTACCAACAGTAGGCGCTTTAGGCGACCCGACATACGCCCCTACTCCCGCTGCAATTCTATATTGACAGCCAATGAGCGGATTTCTTTAATTAAAACATTAAATGATTCCGGCATACCGGCTTCCATTTTATGATCGCCATCGACAATGTTTTTATACATACGCGTTCTACCGGTTACGTCATCAGATTTAACTGTCAACATTTCCTGCAAGGTATAGGCAGCACCATAAGCTTCAAGCGCCCAGACCTCCATCTCCCCGAAACGCTGCCCACCGAATTGCGCTTTACCGCCTAATGGCTGCTGCGTAACCAAGCTATACGGCCCTGTTGACCGCGCATGCATCTTGTCATCAACCAAATGGTTCAACTTCAGCATATACATATAACCAACCGTAACTTCGCGTTCAAACGGTTCGCCTGTCAAGCCGTCATAAAGCGTAACCTGACCATGCTCAGGCAAATCCGCCAACTTCAACATGGTACGGATTTCATCTTCGCTTGCGCCGTCAAAAACAGGGGTTGCCATAGGTACACCGCCGACAAGATTAGTCGCCATTTCCAGGATTTCTTGATCGGTAAATGAAGCTAAATCTTCTTTACGACCACTGCTGTTATAAATTTTGTCCAGATAATCCCTGATCGCAGTAACCTTGGCCTTTTCTTGATCATACTGAGCTTCCAGCATTTTACCTATTTTGATACCCAAACCTTTTGCTGCCCAGCCTAAATGTGTTTCCAACACCTGCCCGACGTTCATCCGCGAGGGTACGCCTAATGGATTCAAGACAATATCAACCGGATTACCATCAGCGGTATACGGCATGTCTTCAATCGGTCTAATCATAGAAATAACACCTTTATTTCCATGACGACCAGCCATTTTATCACCGGGCTGAATACGCCTTTTAACCGCTAAATAAACCTTGACCATCTTCAGAACACCTGGCGCCAAATCATCACCCATGGTGATTTTCTTACGCTTGACTTCGAATTTCTCATCAAAGTCTTTTCTTTGCTGCTCTACCTGGGTGACAACCGTTTCCAGCTGAAGATTGATATCTTCATCCTTCATGCGAATTTTCAACCACTCTGAATGCTTCAAGCCATTAAGATAAGCTTGCGTTATTTCAGTTCCCGCTTTTAACTGACCGGGACCTGATTGGGCAACTTTTCCAACCAAAAGTCTGGCAACACGAGCAAAAATATCTTCTTCAAGAATTTTCAGCTGATCATCAAGGTCTTTTCTGTAACGTTTGATTTCTTCCTGCTCAATATCCAGAGCCCGCTTGTCTTTCTTGACTCCGTCACGAGTAAATACCTGAACATCAATAACCGTACCCTCAATACTGCCAGGTACACGTAACGATGTATCTTTCACATCGGCCGCTTTCTCGCCGAAAATTGCTCGCAGTAGCTTTTCTTCCGGTGTTAATTGGGTCTCACCTTTTGGCGTTACCTTACCTACCAGAATGTCGCCGCCTTTTACTTCGGCGCCGACATAAACTATTCCGGACTCATCAAGCTTGGACAACGCTTCTTCGCTGACGTTTGGAATATCCGCAGTAATTTCTTCGGGACTATGCTTGGTATCCCGCGCTACGCAAGTTTTCTCTTCAATATGGATCGTGGTGAAACGGTCTTCCTTGACGACACGCTCTGAAACCAGTATCGAATCCTCAAAGTTGTATCCATTCCACGGCATAAATGCAACCAGCATGTTTTGCCCTAAAGCCAACTCGCCGATATCCGTAGACGGACCGTCTGCCATAATATCGCCAGCATTAACGATGTCTCCCGGTTTTACCAATGGTTTTTGGTTGATACAGGTATTCTGATTTGATCGGGTATATTTAATCAAGTTGTAAATATCAACACCTGGCGTACCTGTTTCAGTCTCCGTATCATTTACTCGCACTACGATTCTAGCTGCGTCAACAGCTTCAATCTTACCGCCACGCGCAGCAACCACGGTTACGCCTGAGTCTTTTGCAACTGTTCTTTCCATGCCTGTACCCACCAATGGCTTTTCAGCTCTTAGTGTAGGAACAGCCTGACGTTGCATGTTTGAACCCATCAACGCACGGTTAGCATCATCATGCTCCAGGAACGGAATGATGGAAGCTGCGACAGATACAATCTGCTTGGATGACACGTCCATATATTGCACAGTGTCTGACATAGCCAAAGTAAATTCATCTTTATGTCGGCATGACACCAACCCTTCAACCAGTTTTCCGCTTGCGTCTACAGCAACACTGGCCTGAGCAATAACAAACTCGCCTTCTTCAATAGCTGACAAATAATCGACATGATCGGTTACTTTGCCATCGACTACTTTTCTATAAGGCGTTTCCAAAAAGCCATAATTATTAGTACGCGCATAGACTGATAATGAATTTATCAAGCCGATGTTGGGGCCTTCAGGTGTCTCAATTGGACATACGCGACCATAATGCGTTGCATGTACGTCACGAACTTCAAATCCAGCGCGTTCTCTTGCCAAACCGCCTGGCCCTAAAGCCGATACACGGCGCTTATGCGTCACCTGAGATAATGGATTATTTTGATCCATAAACTGTGACAACTGACTGGAGCCGAAAAATTCTTTTACTGCAGCGGAAACAGGCTTCGCATTGATGATTTCTTGCGGCATCAAGCCTTCAGAATCTGCCAATGTTAAACGTTCTTTAACCGCTCTTTCAACGCGAACCAATCCTACACGGAATTGGTTCTCGATCATTTCACCAACAGAGCGAACCCGTCTGTTGCCTAGATGATCAATATCGTCAACATTGCCGTTGCCGTTACGAATATCTATTAATTCTTTAAGTACATCAATGATGTCATCTTTAGTTAAAGTGCCGGGACCTGTTGTTTCTTGACGACCCAAACGACGATTAAACTTCATCCTTCCGACCGTAGATAAGTCATATCGCTCATCAGTAAAGAACAGATTCTGAAACAGGTTTTCCGCCGAATCTTTAGTCGGTGGCTCGCCTGGGCGCATCATCCGATATATTTCAACCAATGCTTCAAGACTATTGGTAGTAGTATCCAGTCTCATGGCATTAGACATGTACGGACCTTTATCCAAGTCATTGACAAATAGGGTATTCAGATCTGTAATACCACTTTCAATGCATCGATCTATGATCGCGACAGTAAGCTCGTCATTCACATTAGCAACCAACTCGCCTGTAGATCGGTCAATCAGGTTATTTCCTAATATCTTACCAACCAAGTAATCCTTGGGCACTTCTACTTCGGTTAATCCGGATTTTATCATTTCACGGATATGCTTAGCCGTAATCCGACGTCCTTCTTCAACCAATACCTCACCTTTTCTGCTCTTAATATCAAAGGCTGCAATTTCTCCACGCATACGCTCAGGAACGATATGGAAAATACACTTTTGAGCATCAATGGTAAATTTATTCATTTCGAAGAAAATCTTGATCATTTCTTCGTTGTCGTATCCCAATCCCCTAAGCAAAATAGTTGCGGGTATTTTTCTACGCCGATCAATTCGGACAAAAACGCAATCTTTATGATCAAACTCAAAATCTAACCACGAACCACGATAAGGAATAACTCGCGCATTAAACAAAAGCTTTCCTGACGAATGGGTCTTTCCTTTATCATGATCAAAGAAAACACCAGGCGAACGATGTAACTGGGAGACAATTACCCGCTCCGTCCCATTAATGACGAATGTTCCATTGTCCGTCATCAAAGGCAACTCACCCATGTAAACTTCCTGTTCACGGATATCCTTAACTACTTTTGCATTCGCAGAGGCTTCTTTATCATAGATAACCAAGCGAACCAATACCCTTAAGGGTGCCGCATAGGTAGCGCCTCTTTGTTGACACTCTCTTACATCAAAAACAGGCTCCCCCAATCTATATTTCACATACTCCAGCACTGCATATCCAGAATGGCTTTCAATTGGGAAAACACTGGAGAATGCAGCATGCAATCCACTGTCTTCACGTTTTTCAGCTGTGACACCTGATTGCAAAAAGCCCGCATATGAATTAATTTGCGTTGCCAGAAGATAGGGAACATCAAGTACCTCAGTACCTTTCCCAAAGTTATTTCGAATACGCTTTTTTTCTGTAAAAGAGTAGGACATATCGCTTCCAAACCTTTTCGTCATAGATAATTTTCTACCGTGCGATTATTGCAAACAGTAAAAGGCCGGTGACAAGGTTGCCACCAGCCGTACTTGGCAGAGACGTTTATTCCAACGTCTCTGCAATTGAGTCGAAATTTATTTTATTTCGACAGTAGCGCCTGCATCGACAAGCTGCTTTTTAACATCTTCTGCTTCTGCTTTAGAAACAGCTTCTTTCACGGTTGTTGGAACACCTTCAACAGCGTCTTTAGCCTCTTTCAAGCCCAATCCAGTGATACTGCGCACTGCTTTAATAACCGCAACTTTGTTTTCACCAAAAGACGTCATAATAACATCAAATTCCGTTTGCTCTTCAACAGCAGCCGCTGAAGCCGCTGGCGCAGCTGCTACAGCTACAGCTGCAGATACGCCAAATTTTTCTTCCATCGCTGAAATCAAGTCAACGATTTCCATAACGCTCATGTTTGAGACCGCTTCCAAGATATCTTCTTGCGAAATTGCCATTGTATATTCCTCTAAAATAATAAGTTTTAAACTGGTTGTGGTGATAGAAACGCTGCTCTGCAATGTTTTCTACTATGCCGCTTCTTTCTGATCTCTAATTGCAGCCAAAGTACGCACAAATTTCTCTGTAGGCGCTCTCATCACTGACATTAACAGACCAATACCTTGATCGCGAGTAGGCAGACTGGCTAGTCGAGCAAGCTCAGAACCACCAAACGACTGTCCGCCAATAGCAACAATCTTGGCAATTAATTTGTCGTGAGTTTTGGCAAAATTGCTGATTAAACGCGCCGCAGAACCTGGATCTTCCATAGAAAATGCAATCAATAATGGGCCTACCAGTCCACTTTGCATACATTCAAATTCAGTCCCGGCTACTGCTCGTTTTGCCAGTGTATTTTTTACCACACGCAGATATACACCTGTTTCTCTCGCTGTTTTACGCAGTTCGGTAAGTTCCGTAACTGTTAATCCACGATATTCTGCTGCAATTGCAGAATGCGCTTTAGCGGCGAATACAGCGACTTCTTCTACGACAGCTTTTTTGCTATCTAAATTTAGTGCCACAGCTTACCTCCGGAATTTATCCCCAGAATTAATAAAAAGCATTCATTTGAATACCCCTTACGGTCCCTTTCCCCAGCTTTTTTAGGTTCCAGCTTCCGTCTACGCAGGGAATATTAAGTTTTACAACGCCTGCGGTCTTTGACGGTTACCGAACGGGTCGGCAACCCAAAGTCTTTTATAACGTTAAATTGAAATACTGCTTTGATCCAGCCACAAACCAGGCCCCATAGTCGAAGATAAGGTTATCTTCTTAATGTAAATACCTTTAGCTGCGGTCGGCTTTAACTTTCTTAAATCCGCAAGCAATGCTTCCAAGTTACCTTGAATAGCAGTAGCATCGAATGCAACTTTACCTAGCGTACAGTGAATAATCCCTGACTTATCAGTCCGATAACGTACTTGACCTGATTTGGCGTTTTTTACTGCCGTAGCAACATCAGCGGTTACAGTTCCAACCTTAGGGTTAGGCATTAAACCTCTAGGCCCCAAAATCTGACCCAACTGACCAACTACCCTCATAGCATCAGGAGAAGCAATGACCACGTCAAAGTTCATTTCACCTTTCTTTACCAACTCGCCTAAGTCATCCATACCTACTATGTCAGCTCCGGCTTCTCTTGCCGCATCAGCGTTAGGACCTTGCGTAAAAACTGCAACTCTTACAGTTTTACCTGTACCATTTGGCAGCACCGTTGCGCCGCGAACATTTTGATCGGACTTGCGTGGATCCACACCCAAATTAACGCTAACATCAATAGCTTCGCTAAACTTTGCAGTCCCCAGTTCTTTCAACAACTGAACCGCTTCAGTAATTGAATATTGCTTGGTTTTATCAACTTTCCCTTTGATAATTTTCGCTTTTTTTGACAACTTAGCCATTATAATCCCTCCACATTCAGACCCATGCTGTACGCACTGCCCGCAATCGTTTTTACTGCTGCTTCCAGATTTGCTGCATTCAAATCTTCCATTTTTGTTTTAGCAATTTCTTCCAATTGCGCGCGAGTCACCGTACCAACTTTCTTGGTATTAGGATTACTGCTTCCGCTTTTAATGCCTGTTGCTTTCTTCAAAAGAATTGAAGCTGGCGGGGTTTTTGTAATAAAAGTAAAACTACGATCACTATAAACAGTGATAACAACAGGCAAAGGCAAACCTTTTTCTGTATCCTGTGTTTTAGCATTAAAAGCTTTGCAAAACTCCATGATATTAACACCGCGCTGACCCAATGCTGGACCTACCGGTGGACTTGGATTTGCTTCACCCGCTTTAACCTGCAACTTTATATACGCGGTTATTTTTTTAGCCATTATTTACTCCAAATATGGGTACAAACGCTTTTCAGCTCCCCTAGACACAAAAAATCACTGCCTTATTCAGACAGTGATTTTGAAAATACTAAACACCTAAGCCTAATTAGCTTTTTTCTACCTGCCCAAAGCCAAGCTCAACCGATGTTGATCGACCAAAAATGAGCACTGATATTTTTATTTTACTTTTTTCGTAATTAACTTCTTCAACAACACCATTAAAATCCTTAAATGGCCCATCAATAACCCTAATTACCTCACCAGCCTCAAACATCGTCTTAGGTCGCGGCTTGTTCACTCCATCCTCAACTCTATTGAGAATAGCCATCGCTTCTTTTTCAGATATTGGCGCCGGACGATCGGAAGTTCCACCTATAAAACCCAACACCCTTGGCACATCTTTCACCAAATGCCAAGTCTCATCAGTTAAATCCATTTGCACTAACACATATCCAGGAAAAAACTTTCTTTCGCTTTTTCTCTGCTGCCCCATGCGCATTTCCACAACCTCTTCGGTAGGCACCAAAATCTTGCCGAAATACTGCTCCAAACCTTCCCTCTTAATTCTTTCCTCTAAGGCTTGCTTAACTTTATTTTCAAAATTTGAATAGGCGTGCACAACATACCAACGTAGCGCCATTCCCTTACCCTCCTTGACCCGTCAAAAGACGCACACCCCAAAATAGAAACATATCCAGCAGCCAAAGAATCAAGCCGACAATAAAAACCATACCAAACACCAGCAACGTGGTACGGAAAGTTTCTTCCCGAGTTGGCCAAACAACTTTCCTGACCTCTTGCTTTGACTCCAAAGCGAACGCCAAAACATCCCGCCCCACTCCCGTAGTAAGCATCATACCCACCACAACCAGCGCCGTAACAACCAAACCAAGAACTCGGTATAAAAGCGGAACTTCTGAGAAATAATAGAATGCAGCCACACCAGCGACTACAAAGACAACGGAAAATACCTGCTTAACAACATCAAAAACCGATGCCGATGCTTCTACCTGAGTATTCATATGTTTTTTACTATGAAAATAGATTTGATATGCTTTAATCTGAATGGCAGGCCAGGAGGGTCTCGAACCCCCAACCCGCGGTTTTGGAGACCGCTATTCTACCAATTGAACTACTGACCTATTCAGACAAGCCTTACATAAACTGCTATAATACATTAAATAATAATATTATTCAAGTATTGATGCAACGACGCCCGCACCTACTGTACGACCACCTTCACGGATTGCAAAACGCAAACCATCTTCCATAGCGATCGGTGAAATCAGCTTTACTTTTACTGAAATATTATCGCCAGGCATAACCATTTCAACGCCTTCCGGCAACTCGACAGCACCCGTCACGTCAGTGGTTCTGAAGTAGAACTGCGGACGATAACCATTAAAGAAAGGCGTATGACGACCACCCTCATCTTTAGACAAGATATAAATTTCCGAGTTGAAGTATGAGTGCGGCTTGATGGTGCCTTTGTGCGCTAAAACCTGCCCACGCTCAACATCATCTCTTTTTGTTCCTCTCAGAAGGATACCAACATTGTCGCCCGCCTGGCCCTGATCCAGCAATTTACGGAACATTTCCACACCGGTACAGGTTGTTGATACGGTAGGCTTAATACCGACAATTTCAATTTCCTGCCCAACTTTAACAATGCCGCGCTCAATACGACCGGTCACTACGGTGCCACGACCGGAAATCGAGAATACGTCTTCAATCGGCATCAGAAATGCACCATCTACCGCTCTTTCCGGCAAAGGAATGTAAGTATCCAAGGCCTCCACCAATCTGACCACTGAAGGAACACCGATTTCGCTGGTATCGCCTTGCAATGCAAGCAAAGCCGAACCTACGATAATTGGCGTGTCATCGCCCGGAAATTCGTACATATCCAACAGCTCGCGAATTTCCATCTCGACCAATTCGATCAGCTCTGCATCATCAACCATGTCCGCTTTATTCAGGAACACCACGACGTAAGGCACGCCCACCTGTCTTGACAACAGGATATGCTCTCTTGTTTGCGGCATCGGACCGTCAGCTGCCGAACACACCAGGATAGCGCCATCCATTTGCGCCGCACCGGTAATCATGTTTTTTACGTAATCAGCATGGCCTGGACAGTCAACGTGCGCATAATGGCGTGTTGCTGATTCATATTCGACGTGCGATGTTGATATAGTAATACCACGCGCACGCTCTTCAGGTGCATTATCAATCTGATCAAAGGCCTTAACTTCTCCACCTTGGAGCTCAGCCATTACTTTTGTTAAAGCAGCAGTTAAAGTAGTTTTACCATGATCGACGTGACCGATTGTGCCGACGTTTACGTGGGGCTTGCTACGTGAAAATTTTTCTTTGGCCAT
>NZ_JAUXVR010000034.1 GCF_030680395.1 Methylobacter sp.
GCAGCACCCATTCGCCGATCTCCACAATCAGTCCGGTTTCTTCGGCAATCGGGAGAAAGCGGATCGGCGGAATCAGCCCCTCAACCGGGTCTTGCCAGCGCACCAATGCCTCGGCGCCGACGATCCGGCCGCTGGCAATATCCACCTGCGGCTGGTAAAAAACACGCAGATCCTGTTGCTCAATCGCCCGCCGCAGACGCGATTCCAAGGCAATGCGCTCACGCGCCGCAATCGTCAAATCTTCCGAAAAATAGGCAAAGCAGCCGCGCCCCGCATCTTTAGCCTGATACAGCGCGGCATCGGCGTGATCCATCAGTAGTTCGGGAGTGTCGCCGTGTTGCGGATACAGGCTAATGCCAATGCTAACGCCAATCTGGACATTGTCGCTCTGAGTCAAGCAAAAGGGTTTAGTTAAATCGACGATGATTTCTTTAGCCACCCGTGCCGCATCTTCCGGCTGTGCAATATCTTCCAGCAGCACGATGAACTCATCGCCCCCTAAACGGGCTACCATGTCGACATCGCGTAATCTTGCTGTGATGCGTTCAGCGACTTGTTGCAACAAGTCGTCGCCCGCCAAATGCCCCAGGCTGTCGTTAATCGCTTTAAAGCGATCCAGATCAAGCATCAACAGCCCCAGTTGCTTACCGTCACGTCGCTCCATATTAATGCCGTGTTTCAGTCGCTCCTGCAACAGCCGTCGATTAGGCAGCTGGGTGAGCGGATCAAAAAAAGCCAGTTGCTTGATTTGCTCCTCGGCAGCCTTGCGTTCGGTGATGTCGGTATGGGTGCCGACATAATGACTGACGACGCCGTCACTCCCTTTTACCGCAGTAATGGACAGCCACTTGGGATAAATTTCGCCATTCTTGCGTCGATCCCAAATTTCTCCCTGCCAGGCGCCGACGCTTGAAATACTCTTCCACATCGCCGCATAAAAAGCCGCGCCATGTCGCCCAGATTTAAGTATGCTTATTTTCCGACCTACGGCCTCCTTCTCGGTGTAACCGGTGGATTCGGTAAAGGCTTTATTGATCCGCAGAATGACGTTTGCCATATCAGTGATGACCATTGCTTCCTGAGATTCGAACGCAGCGGCGGCAATGCGTAGATCTAACTCTATGCGTTTGCGCTCGGTGATGTCGCGCGAAAAAGCACAAAACTGCTGAAATTCAGGGAGAAAAGCGACAGAGACTTCAATATCGATAGTATGCCCGTCTTTATGGCGGTGACGGGTTTCAAACAAGTCATAACCCTGCGCAACAATTTTTACAATATGTGCCTTTACTTGCTCCGGTCCTTCTATGGCTTCCAATTGGCTGACATGCATCTTTACTAGCTCATCACTCGAATAACCCACTATTTTTGCGTAAGCCTCATTAACTTGCAGCAAATTCCCCATCAAATCAACTACCCAAAATCCGTCCAATGATATATCAATCATCGCTTTGATTTGATTTAACACCAACTCCGCCTGCTTACGCTCGGTGATGTTCTGCGCACTGCCTACCATGCGTAGCGGTCTTTTCATTTCATCGTATTGTAACCCGCCGCTGCCACGGATGAACCGAGTTGTACCGTCCGATAGCACAATACGAAAATCCAGTTCCGGCATTCCTTTTCCAGCCCGACAATCACTGAGCCACATTTTCATCGTGGCGCGATCATCAGGATGGATCAGATCGAGGTACCTTCTTGTTGAGGGATCAAAGGTCTTTTGTGTAACCCCATAAATTTGATACATTTCGTCCGACCAGCTAACGCAGCTGGTCGCCAGTTCCACAGACCAACTGCCGACATGAGCGATGCGTTGCGATTCGGACAACATCTGCTCTTTGTCCTGTAATAATTCCTGTACTTGTTTACGTTCGGTAATATCGATCGCCGAACCGATGTAGCCGGTAAATGTACCCCTTTCATCATAAAGCGGCATACCTTTATCTAAAACCCAGCGCCAGTCGCCCTTCGCGCTACGTAAGCGATATTCCGTGGTAATAGCTTCGTGAACCTCGGTATTTTGATAATACGCCAGGAAAGCGGTTTCTCTGTCATCGGGATGAATAGTACTGATCCAGCCCCCATGGGTCATAGTCTGTACAGATTGAAGACCGGCGAAATCAAGCCAGGATTGATTGACAAACGTGGGTTCGCCCTCGGCATCAGTAATCCAAATCATAATGGGCGAGCTGTTGGCCATCAGGCGAAAACGCTCCTCACTTGCCCGCAGCGTAGCCTCGGCTATTTTCCGTTCGGTGATGTCCCGTAAGGCGCTGGCGAAAAACAAGCCTTGCTCTGTTTGAATCGGGCTTAAGCTGATTTCCACATCCAATTCACTGCCGTCTTTTCGTAGCGCCTTTACCGCCCGCCCCGCTCCCATCGGACGAGCCGCTGCCACGGCAGCAAATTGTGTCCGCAATCCCGGATGCGCCGCACGAAAACGTTCCGGCACCAGGATTTCAATCGATAGCCCGATCAATTCGTTAATCGGATAACCCAGCAAACGTTCGGCCTGTTGATTGACCATGGTAATAGTACCGTGCTCATCGCTGATTAGCATGGCGTCCGGCGTGGCATCGAAGATAGCGCGCAGATAGGTTTCGCTTGTTTGCAGCGCTTGAGGGCTAGGCAGTTGTAACAGTTTTGGAATTAACGGCCAAATCAGCAAGGCAGTGACTATCGAAACAAGCGCTGTGGCCAATTTTATCAAGCCGTCCAACCAATAATCGGGATGCCAGATTGTCCAGATACTGATTAAGTGGGTGGTACCGCATAAGCAAATAAAAATACCGAACAGCACAAACACCCAGCGATAAGCCAAATCGGTGCGTTTTTTGACAAAATACAATAATGCAAACGGAATGGAGAAATAGGCAAGTGCGATAATGCTATCGCTAATAATATGTAGCCATAAGATTGACGGTAGCCATAAATAACAAGCACCGTGAGGCATAAAGTTGCTAGTGCCCACTAGTAAATCATTAAACCAAGCAAACATTCAGTCCTGTACTCCATTGATACGCTTTCTTGCCAAACCAAAACACAGATTAAACGGTGCTACCCATCAAAATGGATAATACTTTCACAGCCTCTGAGGACAGGGACTCTGGTGATGGAAAATAAACAAAGCTTCCGCTCCTTGGCAATAGCTCCTGCATTACCCTAACCTTTCTGCGTCCATGCCGATAACCCGTTAAAAATCTTCCTCTGTTAATAACGTTGTTACCTTTCTGTCAGGGTCTGTGATAACCCACAGTTTTTCGGTTTCAATGGTATAGACTGACATTATTCTTTCCACCGATTCAGGTAGCAACGCAAGCGTATTTTCGCGCCAATCCACCTCTGACACGTCCCCGTAATCACCTTTTTCATGCCTGTCCAGCAGGTCTCCAATGGGTATCTTAAAGCTGGCTATAATCGAAATGGCCGATGGAGTCATGGTGATTTTTCCAAGTTCAAACAGCTTCATTTTATACATCCTTCATTATTATTGTAGTCTAAAGCTTACTTATAGTCGTTAACCGATTTTTATTTTTGGTGCTTATCCTGCAGATACAAAAATACGGGGAAAACGACTCCCGGTACCGGCAAGCTCAGCTTAAGTATCGCAAGAACAAGGTCTACTTTTTCACGATAGTCAAAGTGTACAAAGTATAGCTGCCAACGGCCAATAACATAACAAGATTTTGAAAAAACCTTACAGAGAGTCGATGCCTTTTTGTCCAGGTTCCTGCAAGCCGCCATTGACGGAAAACGATAGACGTAGCGTTCATCACCGCGATAAAAACAGAGTATTTATACGGAATCCAGAAACTGAGGATGCCTCCTGTAGGTCGAGCTTTAGCCTGTTCGACGCTCCAGTCAATGTCGAGGTAAAGCTCGACTTACCCATCAGCGGCGCTAAACTGATACACTTTAAATTAAAAATAATATTCATCCTCACTATTGAGGTGATGGCAACTATAGCGATTGTGGCGGACCTCCCGGATATGAATAGCGATCAGAATAAATCGTCTACTGACAAAGATAGCCGACTCATTGGTAATGCAAGCCGTAAGGAATTACTGGCATGGGCTTTATATGACTTTGCCAACTCCGGCTATACCACAGTGGTGCAGACCACCATATTCAGCGCCTATTTTGTTGGTGTGGTTGCCGGTACAGCACAAGGCGTTGCACCCGGTTTATCGACTCTGCTTTGGTCTCTGGCTATCGGCATCGCTAATTTTGTAGTCATGATCAGCGGACCGCTCCTGGGTGCAATTGCCGATCATCGGGCTTGCAAGAAACTTTTTCTACTGATTTCCTCAGTGGGTTGCATAGTATCGACAGCCTCGCTGGCAATGGTCGGCCCCGGCGATATAGGGCTGGGAATGGTGCTGGTTACCCTTTCAGCCATCATGTTTGCCGGCGGCGAAAACCTGATTGCCGCATTTCTGCCGGAGATTGTACTTAAGGAAAATATGGGCAAAATGTCCGGTTATGGCTGGAGTCTGGGCTATTTTGGCGGCCTTCTGACACTGGCGATTTGTCTGGCCTACATTACCTGGGCCAAGCAGCACGGATTGCCAGAAACTCATTTTGTTCCTGTTACGTTACTGATCACCGCCGCAATCTTTGCATTAACGGCCACCCCTACCTTTCTTTGGCTACAGGAGCGGGCAATACCCGCTACGCTAGACCGGGGCCGGTCGAATCTCCAGATAAGTTATGCCCGGTTGGCACATACATTTAAAGAAGCGGCCCGTTTTCGCGACCTGCTCTGGTTTTTGATAACATTGGGCGTATACCAGTCAGGTGTCAGCACCGTAGTGGTTCTGGCCGCTGTTTATGCGCAGGAAGTCATGGGCTTTGATACCCAGTCATTGATTATGCTCATTATGGTCGTTAATGTGACTGCCGCTGTCGGTGCTTTTATTTGCGGACACTTACAAGACCGGATAGGGTCGATTCCCACGCTGGCAATTACATTGCTCGTCTGGATTGTTGCGGTGACGGTCGCTTTGTTGGCCGACAAACCCGCACTTATGTGGGTAGCCGGAAATATTATTGGTTTGGCTATGGGCGCAAGCCAGTCTGTCGGGCGCGCTTTAGTCAGTAAATTTTCACCCGCCGAGCGGGCGGGCGAATTTTTAGGTTTATGGGGATTGGTCAATCGCTTATCGGCCATAGTAGGGCCATTGAGTTACGGACTGATCAATTACTGGAGCAATGGAAACCACCGGATGTCATTGCTGTCGACTTTATCGTTTTTTATCGTCGGCTTGATTTTATTGTTAAAAGTCAATGAGAGCAGAGGTAAGGCCGCTGCAATAATAGATAATGCGGGTTAATGACTTGCTGTTCAAACACAACTTACCGATGTTAGCGAACGGAATCTGCATGAGATTCACGTCGCTCCTCATATATCCGGGTGAACGATATTGCTGGTTACTTAACTGAGCTTTTCAGGATGGTTGTCCGGCAGGTGCAGCGATACCAGAAAAGTAGCCATAAAAACCAGCATACCCAAACTCAGCATGGCTATACCGGGATCAGCATGTTGTGAAGCCGCATAGGTATAGCTGCCCACTGCTGCCAGCATAGTGAGATTCTGAAAAAAGCCCTGTAAAGCGACTGCACTGCCGCTGCCGATACTCTGCTGCCCCAGTTCCTGCAATGCGGCGTTGACGGGAACGATAAACATCCCGCCCATTACGCCGATGAAAAACAGCATAAACCGGGCCGGCCAGATGCTATCGGTCAGACTCAGCCCAAAAATAAACAACGCCATTAAATAAGCGGGTAATCTGGCGCGGCGTAAATGTTCAAGCGGAATGAGTCCCGGCACCAGAGCTGATCCGGCGATGATGCCGATAGCGATGAATAAGGTAAGTTCCGCAATTTCGGACGCATTTTTTGACAATAAAATCAGCGGCGCCCAGGCCACAATAATCACTCTTAACGTTGCCGCCGCGGCCCAGAATAAAGAGCCGCCAAGAATGGCAAAGCGTGATCGCGGCGTAGTAAAGAACAGGCTTATTTCCCGCCAAAACATCGGCAAAGCCGAACCGGGAGCGGTTTTTTTGGCAATGCTCGCCGGTAAAAACAGCGTAGTCAATGCGGAGATTATAAAAATGACGATGGTTCCGATTAACGCCCACGTTATCGAATAATCCGCGACCTTGGCGCCTATCATCATGCCCAGTAAAATAGCCAGGATGGTGGAACCTTCAATCCAGCTGTTCGCTTTAACCAGAAATTCATGCCCTGCCAGCTCAGGCAGGATGCCGTATTTAGCCGGACTGTAAATGGCCGCGCCGACACCGACCACGCAATAAGCAATCAACGGTTCCACGTTGCACAGCAATAATCCTGCTCCCGCCGCTTTAATCAAATTACCGATAATCAACACCCGGGATTTGGGATGATTATCGGCAAATCCGCCCACCCACGGCGCGAGTAATACGAAAGCGATCAAAAACGCACTCTGTAAAGCAGGAACGTACCAGCTTGCCAGCTGTGTAGACTGCATCACCATGGCAATCACTGTGAACAAAATGGCATTATCGGCAAATGCGGATAAGAACTGGGCGATCAGCAAGGGATAGATTTGTTTGTTCATAATTATTTAAGGCAAAAGGCGAAAGACGAAGGACAAAAAACATGCATTGCGGTTTAAGAACTTTTTCAATTTTTAGCCTTTAGCCTCTTTTATGCCTTGCCGGCCGCCAGCTCCGTCACCGCTATGTAATTGGTTTTACCGGTCGCCATCACCGGAATCGCATCAACGATCAAAATCTTCTTGGGTAGAAGGACATGAGCCACGCCTTTAGAGGCCGCCGCCAAGCCATTAACAGTCGCCTGCTTTTGGGTAGTAACCAAAATAACCTGCTCGCCTTTTTTTGCATCGGGCAAGCTGATTGCGGCGTGATGCGCATCCGGCCATGCATTAGTGGCCATCTGTTCAACGGCGGTTAATGAGACCATTTCACCGCTGACTTTGGCAAAACGTTTGCTGCGACCGCGTATGCTGATGAAACCCTCAGTATCGACATTTACAATATCACCGGTGTCATACCAGCCTTCGCCGTAGATTGATTTAGGCGGAACCAGTTTGCCCGGGTTGTCGGCCAGCAGATAACCCAGCATGATATTGGGCCCTCTGACATGAAGTCTCCCGGCATCTTCAATCCCTTCGACCGGCTCCAGCTTATAGTCCATAGACGGCATAAACCGCCCCACAGTACCGGATTTAAAGTCTATCGGCGTATTGACAGAGGCAATAGGCGTCGTTTCGGTTGCGCCATAACCTTCCAGTATGCGTATGCCGAATTTATCCGCCCACAGCTGGCGAGTGGTTTCCTGCAACTTTTCAGCACCGGCAACCACATAACGCATATTGAAAAAATCATAGGCGTGGGCTTTTTTGGCATAACCGGCCAAAAAGGTATTGGTGCCGAACATGATGGTGGCGCTGATTTCATAAGCGATTTCAGGAATCACCGCGTAATGCAAAGGAGTCGGATAAAAGAAAGTAGTCATGCCATGCAGTATCGGCAGCATAGTACCGACGGTAAATCCAAAGGAATGAAACATCGGCAGAAAGTTGAGCACCACATCCCGCGCATTAAAATTGATCCGGGCTTCCAATTGTTTAAGGTTGGACAGGACATTGGCGTGAGACAACACCACGCCTTTTGGCGTACCCTCAGAACCGGAGGTAAATAAAACCACCGCCGGACTGTCAGGGCTGTATTGGGTGTGCTTGTACCAGATATTAGCGGTTTTGCATTGTACCAAGGCCTGAAACTTGTCTAATGCCGACAGGCGTCCGGCCAAGTCTTCCAGATAAACAAGTTTAACCTGTTCGGCCAAGTGCTCGGCTTCCCCGGTTAACTTGCCCAGCTCTATAAAGCGACGGGACGTCAAAACCGTTTTGACCTGCGCCGTGTTACAAGCAGAAACCATACCGGTGGAACCTGTTGAATAATTCAACATGGCCGGTACCCGCCCATAAAGTTGCAAGCCCAGAATAACCGACAGGGTTTTGGTCGAATTGGGTAAAAAAACCCCGACATTTTCCCCCTCGACCGTCATTTGTTTTAAGGCATTGCCGATAACGATAGTCCGGGTAATTAAATTGTCATAGGATAACGGAATGCGCTCCAGATCGTTGGCAACCGTATGTTTGCCGCCGTGTATTTTGCGCGCTTCAAGCAGACTGGCGAAAATGGTTTGCCGGTAATGACTGGTCGCGAACATCATTTCAGTCATAATATCGGTCAAGATATGTCCGCTGTATTTACGCCGGTTTTTGCCTCTTAGCTCAGCAGGGGGCGAAACGAAAGTATGGGGCAATATCTGAATAGTAATTTTGGGAAATAAACGCAAACGGACGATATTGCGCAATCTGGAAAAATGCGTGTATTCGGCACCCTCAATCCGTACAGGCAATATGGCCGCTTCGGACCTATCGGCGACCATACCGGTGCCGTCGTAGATTTTCATCAATGAGCCGGTTACGGTAATGCGGCCTTCAGGGAAAATAACGGTGCGGGTGTCAGTCTGCAAATGATGAATCAAATCCTTCAGCGATAAAGGATGGGTCGGATCCATTGGAAATACGCGGGACAATCTCAGAAAAGGCTTCAACCACCAACGCTCGGAAATCTGGGTATTGATTGCAAAAGTGATGTCATCGGGTAAAAATACACCCAGTAGTAACGGATCCAGAAAGGACGTGTGATTGGATATAATCAGTACACGTTTCCCGGCCTTTTTATAGTTGTCCAGCCCTTTGACTTCAACCTTATAAATTAAGGTCAACAGCCAGCGTAAAGTTTTTTTCAGCATTAAATTTCCTCCTTGCATCATTTTAGCAGATGTTTTATTTAATTCAGGATAATCATAATTGCACACACTGAAGCCCCAAGCCGTGTTTTTTGACTCGTGTGCTTGCCCCCGGCTAACAATAAATATTTCAATTTCCGGACTTCAACAAACTTGGCTTTCATCCATTTCTTCAAAAATTTCAGGTTATACCTCTTCGTTTCAGTCATTGTATTTCCCGGTTATTACAGCATGTCGCATAGGTTGGGAAAAAATCGCCAGACAGCGTTATAATGTTTTATTTGAAAACCCCAGCTGTTGCAAAACAAAGTCGTCAGCCAATGAAAATACTTAATATTCAGTTTAAAAATATCAACTCATTGGAAGGCGAGAACCGGATTGATTTTGAACAATCGCCTTTTTCAGATACCGGGGTTTTTGCCATTACCGGCCCTAACGGCTCGGGAAAATCCAGTATTTTAGATGCCATTACGCTGGGCTTGTATGGGGAGACTTTTCGTTTTGATCGGCCAGCCGGACATGTGATGACCAAACACACGGCTGAGTCCTTTTCGGAAATTGAATTTGTTCTGGATAAAGTAAAATACCGGTCCAGCTGGCATGCGCAACGGCGTGATGCGGATCCGGAGGGTGAATTAACCCCGCCTGAAATGAAATTGACCCGCTTGAGTGACGACGAAGTGCTGGCGACCACGTCCCAGCAGGTCTGCGCGCGAATTACTGAAATCACCGGGATGAATTTCCGTAATTTCACCCGTTCGATATTGTTGGCGCAGGGCGATTTTGCGGCATTCCTAAACGCGCTGGACAATGAGCGCATGGATATTCTGGAAAAGATCATCAGTGCCGATATTTATGCGGACTACAGAAATGAAATCAATGAAAAAGCCGCTGACGCGCAACAACGCCTGGATTATTTAAAACAGGATTTGTCGATTATACCGTTCATGGACCCCGAAAAGCTGGAAGCCTGCGAACATGATTTGATCGATTTTATTGACCAGACGGCCGAGTTGCAAGAGGAGCAAAGCAACCTGAAGCAGCAGCAAGCCTCGCTGCATAATGTGTTGACCCTGCAAAACCGGATTGCCGACCAGGAAAAAAATCTGCAACAGACCAAAGCGCTGTCAGAAAGCGAGCAGCAAAAACTGAATCAGCTGACGATGGCCCGGGACGCCTTGCTGTTTAAGGATGATGTGCAGGTGATTAAGGAAAAGAATCACGAAATTCATCAGAGCAAAGCAATACTGGCGGATTTTCGGGGCGAACTTAAACAGATACAAGACCATGTCGGCGCCGATAAAACGGCTCCTGATAGATTGTCCCATAAATCGGTTACCGAACAAGGGCAAATCTTATCCGAAATTAAGGCACAGATAGGTCAGCTGAGTGCTCAGCGACAATCGGAATCAGACTTATGGCAATCTTTAGTCATACAGATTGATGATAAAACATCCAATCTTGCCAATGTGTCGAAATGGCTGGAAGAGCATGTCGCGGATGAATCTTTGCTGGCAAGTTTTCCCGAAACAGGTCGATTAAAAAACCTCCGGACTGAACTGATCGAACTGAAAGAAAAACAAAAAACATTCACCAAGTGGTCCAAAAATACGACGGCATCGCTGAAAAACAACAATTCTGCCATTGCGCAGGAAAATAAAAGAATTGCCGAATTAAAACACAAGTTACCGCTGGCAAAAAAGGCCCTGGAAGAACTGGCGCAGGGCAAAAATCTGGCTGAACTTGAGGACTTTAGGCAAGAGCAACAAGAGCGGGTTAAGGATTTCAGGGAACTCTATACTCTGGCTGTAACTTACCAAAAACTGACCAAAAGCGGTTTTAGTTTTTTCGGTTTCTTTGACCGTAAAGAGCAGCCGAATCATGATATTGAGGAACTGGAGTCTGAACTCGCCTCTTTAAAACAGGAAATAAGCCGGGAAGAGAATATTAAGCTCACGCTGGAAATGGCTGTTTTCCGTGAATCATTGCTAAGAAAAATGGCCCCGGACCGGCAGCATCTTGTCGATGGCGAGCCTTGCTTTTTATGTGGTGCGGCGAAGCATCCCTATGTCGAGCATCCACCGAAAGCTGCCAATTCTCAACAGGCCTTAACGGATCAAAAGGCGAGAATAAAAGCCTTAATGACAGCTGTCGGCAAGCTGGAACAACAGCTTAAAACCACTCGAAAACAGGCAGAAAAAAATCAGGCCAATCAGACAGAACAGATCAAGATCAACTCCCAATGGCAAACCTTGTCTAACCGGCTCAACACGGCGAGCGAAGACCTGAAAATCAATAAACCAGGCCTGATGCAACACCGGTTAAAGACCGAAATAAGCGCATTAAAAACCATTACCGCCGTAATTGCCGACTATCGAAACAAACAGACCGGTATCGACCAACTGGAAGCCTTGATTGCCAAGGGCGAAGCTGCTGTTGAACGCTTACAGTTAACCTCCCGGCAACTGGAAGCCGAATGGCAGGAGCGTCCAAAGGAAGGGATCGATTACGATGCCGCATTGGCTACCTGTCAGCAAGAAGAACAACAACTCACCGACAAGGTAGTTGCACAACTAGCCTTGCTCGGCGAAAAAATGCCCGCTAAAGGCAAAGAAGATGCATTGTTTGACCGGCTGAATGCGCGTCGCCAGGATTATCAAAGCTATGCTTTTCGTCAAAAAAGCTTAACCGAGGAACTGGAAGTATTGAAGGCAAAAGCGGACCATTGCCAAGTTGAAATAACCGCATGTAATGAAAAACTTGAGCGTTACAACCAGCAATTACAAAGCGAAGAAATCGTCGGCCTGCATTTGGCATTGATTGAAAAGCAAAAACTGATCGCCGACAAGGAACAGCTTATTACCCGGCAGGAAGCCGAGCTCGACGTGTTGAAACGGGCCTTGCAAGACAACATAAAGGGAACCCAATTTACCAGCCTGCATGAGCTGACTGAAGTACTGGAGCTACTGCAACATCAGCCGGAACTGGAGCGGCATCTGGCAGAACTGGAACAGGAGATTGACGCTAAAACCATAGAGCTGGAAAAAAGCCGATTTGAGCTGGAGGCTGAAAATACGCTGGTTGCAACGCAACTGAGTTCTGAGCAACTGAATGCCCAACTGAAAAGTGTGACCGAGAAACTGGCGATAGCCGATCTGGAAGCGCAACGTCTGAAACGGTTGTTGAACGAGCAAAAACAGCTTAAACAGAAGGCCGATGCAGTCTTGGTTCAATTACAGGATCAACAAGAAGTTGCCCGTCTATGCAAGGCCGAAGCCGCTCAGATAGCAGAGGAAAGCGGCATGGCTTTCCGTCGTCGGGTCCAACAGCGGATAGCCGATCAGCTATTGTCCCAAACCAATGCCGTGTTGGAAAAAGTCAGCGGCCGTTACTATCTGCGGAAAATACCCACTGAGCAGGGCTTGGCCTTGGAAATTGAAGATACTTATCAAAATAATGCGCGCCGACTGCCCAAGACCTTGTCCGGCGGCGAGAGCTTTGTGGTGAGCCTGGCGCTGGCGCTGGGACTGTCGGAATTGGCCAATAGCGGCAAGTCCGTGGATTCGTTATTTCTCGATGAAGGCTTTGGCAACCTGGACGCGGAAACGCTTTACACGGTCATCAGCACTCTGGAAGGCCTGCATACCCACGGAAAAACCGTCGGCGTTATTTCTCATGTTGAAGGTGTGCAAAAACGCTTTAAAGCCCAGCTGCAAGTGGTCAAAAAACCTAACGGCATGGGGATGTTGAAGCAGGTGTCATAGCCTCTCCTCTGCAGGACGGAGTAATTTAGCCCCGCCCTGTCCTTGAATGAGGCACACATGCAACACTTTTTAACGGCGCTTGTCGCCTGAGTCTGCCATAAGGCGATTAATCGCCGAATTTGATCGAAGTCACAATTTGCTGCAAAGCCGGACGGCATTCTTCAAAGTGCTCGGTTTCCGCAGCGGCCATCATGTTGATGTAATAGTTCTGCCGATCGTAAGCTTGATAAATAATGCGTTGGTGGCCTCCGGCCTGACCTTTTTCGGTTAGCTCCCAACCCCGTGTAAAACGCACTTTTTTGCCTTTTTCCATGCCTGATTCATCGCGGCGCTTGGCGGAAAGGTTTTTATCGATCTTGATGTCTTTCTTGGCGCTGTCTAAAGAAGCTTTAACCGAGGCTTCCGCAGGAAAATCCGTTTGCATTCGCGTCATATTAAACTGAAAACTACATGTTTTGGTCAGCGGCTCCTGCATGAACAAAACCGTATCGGAATTAACATCCCCGCTTTGCTTCGACCAACCAGCCGGTATAACAAAAGAGAAATTGCGGTCTTTATTTTTGTAAGTTACCGCTTCAGTGGACCCCGTCGAACCGCCCGCCGCAGCCTGCGGCGGCACTGCGGATGAAGCAGGGTTAAGCGCTTGATTAAGAAGACCCTGCCCTACATTAGCGGAGTTACACCCCACCAAAAGGAAAGAGCATGCTAAGGTTGTTACTCCGGCCGAAAATAATACTTTCTTATTATTATTCATTATTAATTTCCTTAAAATTATCGTTTTTTGAAGATTTTACAGCAAACGGAATTTAAACCTTTTTTGAGCCACTGACTAGTTTTTATCTTGCCAATACGGTTGCATTCGCAGCCGAAAAGGCGGACCGCCACCCAAAGCAAAAGTCGGGGCAAAGCTTAGTCTCGCCAGCCATCACGACAAATAAACACTCCATTTCATCCCGCCCAGCACTTCACTCTTTTTGCCTTCCAACAGCCCGCCTAACAAGGCGACTAATTCGTAAACAACGGCCATGCCGATACCATGTCCATGAATATTTTCGTCGGCGCGGACGCCTCTTTTTAAAATTTCAGCCAGTTTTCCGGCAGGAATTCCAGGTCCGTCGTCTTCAATCTCCAACAAGACCGAAAAATTCCGCCTGCCCTTGCGTTCATTCAGAGAAACGTTGACTTTCACGGTGTTACGACACCACTTGCAGGCGTTATCCATCAGGTTCCCGGCTATTTCGTACAGGTCGCCTTCGTCATAATAAATCAGGCTTTGTTCCGGCACAGTTATATCGAAAACTATGTTTTTATCGATATAAACTTTGCCCAGCGATGCGCTTATTTTATTTATAATCATCGATAAATCGACTGTGCCGGTGGTTTTATGCTCCCCTTTTGCCGCTGCCCGCTGTAATTGATACTCAACGATTTCATCCATACGGAGAATCTGTTCTTTTACCGTCTCCTTATTAACGCTGAAAGACTCGGCGCAGCCGCGTAATATCGACAACGGCGTTTTCAGACTGTGCGCCAGATCCGCCAGAGCATTGCGATAACGCTCCAGATGCGCCCGCTCACTGTTGATGAAGGCGTTAAGATTACCGGCCAAACTTTCCAGTTCCGTTGCATAGTCGCCGTCTAAATGGGTTTTACGTCCTTTTTCTATCGCCTCAAGATCTTTTACGATCATCCGCAAAGGCTTTATGCTCCAGCGCAATAAGGCCAGCTGAATAAATATCAACACCAGGCCTAGAGCCAGTAGCCAGACTCTTAAGGTTTCTCTAAACCGCTCCACCTGATTGCCGACAAACTGGGCATCTTCAGTCACGGTAAAGATATATTCGCGCTCTATGCCGACTACATTTTTCCAGATGACCGCATAATGCAGCGCGTAACGTCCGTGCTCAGACAACAAAAAGGCAGAATTGCCTGCGCTTAATTCCGGTGGGAGCGCTACATTGAGTCCGATGGCCGATGGCGAACGCCATACCAGGTTTTTTTTCGCCAAGTGTATAAAACCGTAAAGACCTGAACCCGGGGTGGCAAACTGCGGCTCGGGCAAATTGGCCGGCATGCTTAACTCACCGGAGTTTTTAAGCTCTGCAGCCGATAACAGCGAATACACATAAACCTGCAACTTTTCTTTCAATGCCTCTTCGGCGCTCTCACGAAAGCCCTGTTCAAGCACCACCGAAGCCAGCGCAAAAAATGCAGCGAGCACCAGTCCGGCAGAAACCAGCAATCGAAAGCTTAATGATTTAACCTGCATTAAAAGCCTTTAGGGATAATCGGGGGGCCATGAGTGCCTTAACAAATACTCATCAAAAGAACTTACTTTTCATCAGGAAGAAACATTACTTGAGAATCGAATCACTCATGTTTGGCAGAAATCAAATAGCCTCGACCACGCAAGGTTTCAATGGGTTTTCGCGTGCCGTCGGGATCAAGTTTTTTTCTCAATCGACCGATAAAAACTTCAAGAACATTGCTGTCCCGGTCAAAGTCTTCATCATAGATATGCGCGGTCAAAACGGATTTTGAAATCACTTCGCCCTTACGAAACATCAGGTATTCCAGCACCTTGTATTCGTAAGCGGTTAGTTCCTGTTTGACGCCGGACACTGTGACTTCCTGAGCCACGGTATCCAGTTCAATATTGTCATGGGTTAATACCGGATGGGCCGCTCCGGCTGATCGCCTTATCAAGGCATTAATCCTGGCCTGCAACTCTTCATAATGAAAAGGCTTAACCAGATAATCATCCGCGCCCGCTTCCAGCCCTTCTACTTTTTCCTGCCAGCGGCTACGGGCGGTTAAAATCAGAATGGGGACAGTCACTTTGTCTTTACGCAAGCGCCTGATCAGTTCGATGCCTGAAAAATCGGGCAAACCGATATCGATCACGGCCGCATCAATCGGATATTCCTTGCCCATGTAATAGCCGTCTCGGCCGGTATTTGCGGTATCAACGGCAAAACCTTTATCGGCAAAGAACTGCTGAATTTGTTCGCAAAGTTTTACTTCATCTTCAACAACTAGAATGCGCATGTTTTTCGTCTGTTTATGCGTGAGGTTAACTGATTAACTGACCGGTTTCCGCATCAATTTTATAATACCGGATACGTCCATCGGGGGTCAGCACTTTAATGATGTGTACGGCTTTGCCATCAATTATTTCTGTTTGCGCGCCCAGCACCTTATTGTAGGTGCCTTCGATTATTTGCTTGGTAGCATCATCCAAACTGATGGTTGCCAGCTGGTTATTATCTGCAAAACAGCTATTGGAAAATAACCAGGCAACTATAACCACTTTAATCAAATTTCGCATGGACAATCCAAAGCCAGGGTAATTAACTAAAAATCTTTTAACTTTTCCACTTACCGCGAAGTTTATGCTTTTCCCGGCAATTGCTCCTGTAGTCGTTCGAGCTGTTCGTGGTAATTAATAGAAATTCATCTTTTTTAATGTGTCGAGCGACAAAGATTTTAACCCATCACCCTGAATCGACACTGAACCTTTAGCGCAACGACACGCCCTGAACCAGGCTGCCGATGACTTGCCCGAAGGATGCACCCAACTTGCCTGCAATTTTATCGATCAAATGTTCCTGCCGACTGAAATCAACCTGTGTTTCCGCGCCGATGAGCTCCTTGGCGACGTAATCCTGATTGCCGACGCCGTCAACGATACCCAGTTTCACGCCTTCTTCACCGGTCCAGACCAGTCCTGAGAACATGTCGGGATTTTCTTTAAGCCGGTCGCCGCGACCGGCTTTCACCGCGCCGATAAATTGCTGATGCACTTGATTTAGCAGGCCCTGTATATACTGCGTTTCGTCTTCTTTGGATGGCGAAAAAGGATCGAGCATGGCTTTATGTGCGCCTGCGGTGAACAACCGGCGTTCCACGCCCAGCTTTTGCATGCCATCGACAAACCCGAAGCCATCCATAAGCACGCCTATAGAACCAACCAGACTGGAGGGATTAACAAAAATCTTGTCACTGGCCGATACGATAAAATAACAGCCGGATGCACAAATATCGCTGACCACTGCATAAATCGGCAAATCAGGGTGCTCTTTTTTAGTTTTCCTGATTTCCTCATACACATAAGACGACTGCACGGGGCTGCCGCCGGGCGAGTTGGCATGCAGAATAATGCCTTTGGTGTGCTTGTCTTTGACCGCATTTCTCAAGCTTTCGATAATGCTGTCTGCATTGGCGTCTTTGCCTTCGGCAATCATGCCGACCACATCGATAACGGCAGTATGATCTTTACTGTCACCGCCAATGTCCTGACTAAATTTTGGATACATAGCCACGCCGAACACCGCGATCAAATACACAAACATCAAGCTCTTAAAAAAAACGCTCCAACGCCTTGCTCTTGTTTGCTCGGTGACTGCCGCCAGCGCCAGTTTTTCAATAACTTCTCGTTCCCAGCCGGATTCCCGTGTAATTTCTGGTTTGTTCTGATTGTCCATGCCTTGTTAACCTCTAATAATATTCAGTAATTCCGCAGGCTGTTGTAAGCACATTAACGGACTGTATCGTTGCAATATGTCTTCCGGATGCGCTCCGCATGACACCGCTATGGATGATATTTGGGCATTGATCGCCATTTGCAAGTCATGGGTGGAATCACCCACCATTAAACTCCGGTCATTCGCCGACTGAGTATGCTGCATAATCTGATGCAGCATCAGCGGGTCGGGTTTGGAGGCGGTTTCATCGGAGCAGCGGGTGATGCAAAACAAATCTTCCGTACCTGTGGCCTGCAATGCTTCCTGTAAGCCCGCTCTGGTTTTACCGGTAGCAACGGCCAGTTGATAACCGGCCTGCTTCAGTTCCACCAACATTTCGTAAACGCCGAGAAATAAATCACTCCTGCCCAGTTGCCGGGACAAATAAGTTTGCTGGTAACCAGCAGTCAATCGCGCCAGCGTTTCCTGATCGACGCCGGGAAATAGCGTACTACAGGCGTTGCTAATGCTCAGCCCAATCACATCTCTTGCCGCCTGAGGCTCGGGAACGTCGCAATCACATTGCACCGCCGCCGTTTGCAGGCAATGTACGATCCAATCTATCGAATCGATCAGGGTGCCGTCCCAGTCAAATATGATTAAATCAAACCTGTTCTTCATGTTTTAACAAATCTTCCAATTGCTGTGGCAAAGGCGCCAAAATGGTGAGCGGCGCCCCGGTAACAGGGTGCTGAAATTTTAGCTTTTCCGCATGCAGGAACATGCGCTTATAGCCTCGGCCTTTAAATCCGCGATTAATTTCATCTCGCCCATAACGTTCGTCACCGACGATCGGATGCCCAAGACTCGCGGCGTGAACGCGTATTTGATGGGTGCGTCCGGTTTTTGGCGAGGCCTCAACCAGCGTTGAATCGCTAAATATTTTCAGGCGCCGAAACAGCGTCTCCGCCTCTTTACCGGATTGACTGATCACAACCATACGTTCGCCGCCTTTGCTGACATTTTTCAGCAAGGGCGCGGTCACAATCAGTTTCTTCCTTGCCCACTGCCCTGCCAGCAAGGCCAGATAGGTTTTGTGGATGTGATTGTCGCGAAACAGTTCGTGCAAAAGTTTCAGGGCACTGCGCTTTTTGGCAATGATCAGACAGCCGGAGGTATCTTTATCAAGCCGATGCACCAGCTCTAAAAAATGCGCTTCCGGTCTTATCAGACGCAGTCCTTCGATAATGCCGGAACTGACGCCGCTACCGCCATGCACAGCAAAACCGGCCGGTTTGTTGACGATCAGAAAACCTTCATCTTCAAACAAAATGCCATGTTGCAATGCCGCTTGCAAACCCTGAGGTACATACGATTCTTCGCTACGTTCGGCCACTCTGACCGGAGGAATTCTGACTATATCGCCTGTAACCAGACGGTACTTAACATCGACGCGACCCTTATTAACCCTCACTTCACCTTTACGAACGATCCGGTAAATTCGGCTTTTAGGGACGCCCTTCAAGCGGGCAATTAAAAAATTATCCAATCGTTGATCGCAATTCTCTTCGGTAATTTCGACCAGTTGAACTTTGGGTGTTACGCTTTTTTCTTCACTATTCATAGTGTAAATAATACCAGCATCTGATTATGATTGATTCTTTAAATTGATGTATAGCAATAAGATTGCTATATTAAGCAAGTTTTTAATATAAAAAAACATGCTTTTGCTCTGCGGTTTTTGCTAACAAAACTGCCTTGGAGCATTACTCGATGATGATTGACGTAGCGATTAATTACCACGCTGACTCATCATTGTAAGATTTTCGGGTTCATCGTTCGACCCTAGACGAACGATTTATAACTCCTGTTTAAGACGGAATTTACAACCAAGACTGAAAAAAGAATATTTATTTGCTTAGACTCTGTCCGTGCAACTATCCACGGTCTTCACCTAAGTGAAGAGCGGGATACCGACTACAACACACAGAAACGGAACATTAAAACCGTAAAAACTAAGTTATGTAGGAGCGGCTTTAGCAGTCTCCTCTACAACAAACACGATGACCCAAACCAGTCTGTTCAGTAAAGTCTGACCGTGGAGCAGGAAACAACAAGGAATATTGAATGAAAAGAATGCTTATCAATGCTACGCAGGCAGAAGAACTGCGAGTCGCTTTGGTAGACGGTCAAAAACTGTATGATTTTGACATAGAAGTACCTTCGAAAGAACAAAAAAAGTCCAACATTTACAAAGGGATAGTAACCCACGTAGAGCCCAGTTTAGAGGCCGCCTTTATAAACTACGGTGCTGAAAAGCACGGCTTTTTACCTTTCAAAGAAATCTCTCCGCTCTACCGTCACCTACAAGATGGCGTCGAAAACGACGGCCGCCGTCCAGCCATAAAAGACCTGATTAAAGAAGGTCAGGAAATCGTTGTTCAGATTGAAAAAGAAGAACGCGGCAATAAAGGCGCAGCTTTAACCACCTATATCAGCCTGGCCGGCACCTATCTGGTGTTGATGCCCAACAACCCTAAAGCCGGCGGTATTTCGCGGCGCATAGAAGGCGAAACCCGCAGTGACCTGCGTGAAGTCATGGCGGCGCTTGAGATCCCTGAAAGCATGGGACTCATTGTTAGAACGGCAGGATGCGGCAAAAACGTCGAAGAACTGCAATGGGACTTAAATTATTTGCTGCAACTCTGGGAAGCCATAGAGCGCTCTGCCAGCGAACATTCAGCACCGTTTCTGGTTTTTCAGGAAAGCAACGTTATCATCCGAGCTTTACGCGACCATTTACGCGGCAATATCGACGAGATTTTGATCGACAATGAAGACGCCTTTAAGCTGGTACAAAACTTCTTAAAGCAAGTCATGCCGCACTTTTTGCCCAAGGCAAAACTGTATCAGGATGCCGTCCCCCTGTTTAACCGTTACCAGATTGAATCGCAAATTGAAGTGGCTTACGGGCGGGAAGTATCCTTGCCGTCCGGCGGATCGCTGGTTATCGATCACACCGAAGCGTTGACCTCCATCGACATCAATTCGGCACGCGCCACCAAAGGCAGCGACATCGAAGAAACCGCGTTAAATACCAACCTGGAGGCGGCCGATGAAATTGCCCGTCAACTGAGACTGCGCGACTTGGGCGGCCTGTTTGTTATCGACTTCATCGACATGATGTCCAATAAGAACCAGAAAACCGTTGAGAATCACCTGCGCGACGCCCTTAAAATCGACCGCGCCCGCATTCAAACCAGCCGCATCTCGCGTTTCGGCCTGTTGGAAATGTCCAGACAAAGAATGCGTCCGTCGCTGGGCGACTCGACTCAGTTGCCGTGCCCGCGCTGCAAAGGTCAGGGTACGATTCGTAATGTAGAATCGGTCGCACTTTCCGTACTGCGGATTCTTGAAGAAGAAGCGATGAAGAAAGGCACAGAAAAAGTGATTGCCCATTTGCCTATTGAATGCGCGACTTTTCTGTTAAACGAAAAACGTAGCGCCATCGAACAAATTGAAAACAGGCTGAAAGTCGGCATTGTCATCCTGCCCAGCAAGCATTTGGAAACACCGGCCTATGACATTGAGCGCATCAAGGAAAAAGAGTCCGTCGAGAATGGTAAAGCCAGCTACTTACAGATCAAAGCGGAAGACATTACTATCCCTGAATTTGCCCAGCAAGTAAAACCAAGCACAGCAAAAGCGGCGGTCAAGGAATTCCTGCATGATTCCCCTGCACCGGTGCAAAGCAAAAATGAATCAGCCAGCCTGATCCAACGCTTCTGGCATAAACTGGTAGGCGCCAGTGCCGGCAGCGCAGAGCCTAAAGCAAAGGTAACGGCCGCAGTTCAAACCCCTGAAAGAGCCAGACCGGTTGACGAAGGTCAGCCCAACAAAAACAGGGGTAACAGACAAGGCCAGGGTCAAAATCAGGAAAGAGGACGCGGCCGTGGACGCGGCCAAGGTCAAGGACGCGGTCAAAATCCAAATCAGGAACAAGTTCAAGCGTCTGAACAAGTACAAGCGCCAAAACCAAAACCGGAACAAAATCCGGACTCGCCTCGTCCAAACCGTCCACCGCGCGGTCAAGGCAGAAACGTAAAGCGCAATCTTGATCCGGCTAATATGCCTGTAACAAAAATCGAAGCCGTTAAAAGTGAAGCTGTTGAGGTTAACGAGGTTATTTCAAGCGCGCCGGAACTTGCTCCTGCTACTGCCGGAGAACATCCCAAAAGAAATAATGCCAGAAGAGGACCGAATCGTAGAAGGCCGCGTAATCCCAACTACAAAAAACCTGAAACGGATGGCGATTCAAATACCATGTATGAAGCGTCCAGCGACAGCAACGACGAGTCGCGTCCGGCTCCCCGTTCTTATGACAATGACTTTGCAAAAAGAGCGGAAAGAACCGAACGCCCGGAGTCCCCGGCTAATGTATCCAGTCAGGCTAACACCGGCAATCAGGATTCAGAAGCCGCAAAACCGGCAGTTGTCGCTACGCCAGCACCGGCACCGGCACCAAAACCGGTTGTTGAAGCAGCGCCAAAGCCAGTTGAAGCGGTAAGGCAAGAAACCGAATAAAACAGCAGTTTGGGGGTGGGCAACGCTGTTTTGCCCACCCTGCTTCCTACCTGTACTTAACCTCAACCGCTTCGCTTCCCAATAACACTCTCAATCGCGCCACCAATTCATCGGTGGGATGGACGCGCCACTCATCACCCAACTGCAAATCTGCTTTTGCAACCTTTGATGTATAACTGATCCCCACTGGGCAGCCGCCGCCTTTAAAAGGTTCCAGAACCGCCATCAGTCTCATCGCAAAACCATCATCGTCTGCCGCATTCCACACCAGCTGAATACTTCTGGCAAAAACCTCCCTGGCCTGCTCCATGCTATAAAGCTTTTCAACCGTTAAGCGTAACGTCCCCAAATAATCGTCAACACCCAACGCCCCTTCGGCAATCAGCAAGCTGTCGCGGGAGAAGATGCCCCGGTATTTTTCGTAAACTTCGCCAAAGGCTGCAATTTCAAGCCTGCCGGTTCGGTCATCAATCGTTGCAAAGCCCATAATCTTACCATTCTTGGTCTGACGGGTACGCACTTCGACGACCAAACCGGCCGTTCGGGCTTCCATTTTTCTGCTTTTGGACCGCTCCACATTGGCCAGCAGCGACTCTATGGTTCCGTGGGTAAACTGCCTTAATTCAGCCTCGTATTGGTTGATCGGGTGTCCGGTTAAAAACAAACCCAGAACCAGCTTTTCAGCGGCCAACCGTTCATTTTCCGACCACGCCTCAACCACGGTGGAATAAGCATGGGCGTCATCGACATTGTCGGCATTAACGGCCAAACCGAACAAATCGTTCTGACCGGTTTGCGCATTTTTTCCGTGCTGCTCGGCGACTTTTAATGCCGTGGGCAGTTCCGCCAAATGCCCTGCCCGGTTGTCATCGAATTCGTCGAAAGCCCCGGCGCGTATCAATGCCTCCAGCACCCGGCGATTGAATTTACGTAAATCCACCCGCTTGCATAAATCGTACAGACCTGAAAACGGCCCGTTTGCTTCCCGCTCGATCAGCATTTCTTCAATGGCCGCCTCGCCCACGCCCTTTAGCGCGCCCAAGCCGTACACGATATGGCCCGCGTCGTTAACGGTGAATTTGTATTTGGAAACATTGATGGTGGGCGGACAGACTTCCAGCTTCATCTGCTTGCATTCTTCAATCAAAATCACCACTTTATCGGTATTGTCCATATCGGCGGACATCACCGCCGCCATGAACTCAGGCTGATAATGGGCTTTCAACCAAGCGGTTTGATAAGCAACCAACGCGTAAGCGGCCGAATGCGATTTATTGAAACCGTAACCGGCAAATTTCTCCATCAAATCGAACACATAAGTGGCGATTTTTTCATCGACCTGGTTTTCTATCGCACCGGCGGTAAATTTATCCCGCTCCTTTGCCATTTCCTCCGGCTTTTTCTTACCCATCGCCCGGCGCAGCATGTCCGCGCCGCCCAGCGTGTACAGCGCCATTTCACGGGCGATTTGCATCACCTGTTCCTGATACAAAATAACGCCGTTGGTGGGTTTTAAAATCGGCACCAGCAACGGATGCGCATACTCTGCCTTGGCGCCATGCTTGACGTTGATGTAATCGTCGACCATGCCGGATTCCAGCGGTCCCGGACGAAACAGCGCCACCAGCGCGATAATGTCATCGAAGCAATCCGGCTTGAGCTTTTTAATCAGCTCCTTCATACCCCGCGATTCCAGCTGGAACACGGCGGTGGTCTGGGCGTTGGTCAACAGCTTATAGGAAGCCGGATCATCGCGGGGGATGGTGGTTATATCGACCAGCGCTTTGCCCTGTTGCTTGTGCTTGGCGTTAATATCCTGCAATGCCCAGTCGATAATAGTCAGCGTACGCAGCCCCAAAAAGTCGAACTTGACCAGACCGACCGCTTCCACGTCATCCTTATCGAACTGGGTGACCAGGTTATTGCCGTCCTGATCGCAATACAGCGGCGTAAAATCGGTCAGCTTGGTCGGCGAAATCACCACGCCGCCGGCATGTTTTCCGGCGTTCCTGGATGTGCCTTCGAGCGACAGCGCCATATCGATCAGCGCCTTGACTTCTTCCTCGGTGTCGTAAAGTTGCTTCAGTTCGGGGCTGTCTTTTAGCGCTTTCGTCAGTGTCATGCCGATTTCAAACGGCACCAGCTTGGACAATCGATCGACAAACCCGTAGCCGAAACCCAGTACCCGGCCGACATCGCGGATAACCGCTTTCGCCGCCATCGAACCGTAGGTGATAATCTGGGCGACATGATCCCGGCCGTAATGACGGGCGACATAATCGATCACCTCGTCCCGGCGATCCATGCAAAAATCCACGTCAAAGTCAGGCATCGAAACCCGCTCGGGATTCAAAAACCGTTCAAACAGCAGGTCGAATTCGATAGGATCAAGGTCGGTAATCTTAAGCGCATAAGCCACCAACGACCCCGCACCCGAACCCCGCCCCGGCCCGACCGGAATCAAATTGTTTTTTGCCCACTGAATAAAATCGGCAACAATCATAAAATAACCGGGAAAACCCATCTGGGTAATCATTTTCAGCTCGAAATCCAGTCGTTCATAGTAAACGCGCCGGTTTTCCTCGTCCGTCCCCTTGCCCACCGCCGGATAGTGCTGCAAGCGTTCTTCCAGGCCTTTCATGGACTCATCGGCCATAAACTCGCCCAGATTCATGCCCTCGGGTACAGGAAAGTCAGGCAGGAAGTTTTGGCCCAGCGTCAGCTTTAAATTGCAGCGTTTGGCAATCTCTACGGTGTTTTCCAACGCCTCCGGTATATCGGCAAACAGCGCCTGCATCTCCTCAACGCTGCGTAAATATTGCTGATCGGTATAATCTTTGGGCCGACGGGTATCATCCAGCACCCGGCTCTGGTTGATGCAAACCCGCACTTCATGGGCGGCAAAGTCCTGCTGATAGACAAAGCGTACATCGTTGGTCGCAACCACCGGCAAACCGGTTGCCACCGCCAGCTCAACGGCGGCGGCGATATAGCGCTCCTCTTCGGGCTTCCCGACCCGTTGCAATTCCAGATAAAAGCTTTGCTCGAACAAGCCGCCCCAAAACTCCGCCAGCCGTTTCGCCGCATCATGGTTTTCGGCTAACAGCGCCTTGCCTATACACCCGCTCATCGCGCCGGACAACGCAATCAGGCCGTTATGGTTGGCTTCTATCCACTCCTGCCGGAGCATCGGCACACCCTGGTGCTGACCTTCCTGATAAGCTTTTGAAATCAATTCGGTCAGCGCAATGTAACCGGCGTGATTGTTGACCAGTAAAGTCAAACGATACGGCGTGGCCGGGTCTTCGGGATTAAAAACCAGCACATCGGAACCGGCTATCGCCTTGATGCCCTGCCCTAATGCCGCTTTATAAAATTTGACCAGCGAGAACAGATTAGCGTGTTCGGTGACCGCAACCGCAGGCATATTTAACTCGGCCAGACGCTTGACCAAGGGCTTGATTTTGACAATCCCGTCTACCAGGGAGAATTCAGTATGGAGTCTTAAATGGACGAATGCCGGCTGCATGGGATTAGGAAGTTGATTCACGTTGCTATTATACGGATGGGCTATTTTAACCTGTCCGCAAGATTTGCGTGTGACCAAGATAACGACTATTAACAAAGCCCTTTATATGTTGCATCCCCTTAGTATTACTACTTATTGATTAAAGGCCGCAATCTCTCTATTCTAAAAATCCATTGCAATACAAGGCTTACTGTCAGCAATACAAAACCAAATGCTTTTGTAAACAGGGTGTTATTTAAACAAAACCGCCACAGAGGGAAGAATCATGAAATTAACCTGGATACTTGTTGCCGATACTACTCGCGCACGTGTTTTTACTGCTGACACCCCTTCTTCTCCTTTAGAGGAAATTGAAGATTTGTCCCATACAGAAGGTCGTTTACACGACAGGGAAATAACTTCCGACCTGCCGGGAAGGGTTAAAAGCGTCGCTGGAGGCGGCCACGCTCTTGAGCAACCTACCGATCCGAAAAAACACGAAATCGACAATTTTGCACACCGAATTGCCCAGTATCTGGAAAACGCACATAACCAGAACCGGTTTGAACAACTGCTGATCGTTGCGGCTCCTTCTTTTCTCGGTTTGCTGCGCAACCATTTGCCGGAACAGATTAAAAAACTGGTTCGCTTCGAACTCGGCAAAGAAATCACCGCGTTGAGTGCCGACGATATTCGTCAACATCTTCCCCAATACTTACCTAATCTTTGATAAAAAACCTCTCAATTCAATTTTGTAAAAATGTCAGATATAACTTACATTAGCCCATAGATGGGAAGAGCTATCAGTTAGAGGTTCACATTAAATATTTTTTCAGCAACGCCTATATGGCCTCAATACTGGGGGCTGCGGCTATCTTGTTTCTTCTAATACATTTCCAATTTATTTTCGGAGATTCTTCGCCGCTATTGCTCTTTTTAGTCGTGATCGCTTTAGCTTCGTGGTCCGGGGGATTAAGGGCGGGGCTTTTCATTACCGTGTTAAGTACGGCGGCAAGCGATTATTTTCTAGTCGAGCCTTACGGTTCGTTTTACATCGCTCAAACCAGCGAAGCGCTACGCCTGGTGTTTTTGATCGGCACAGGCGCAATATTAAGCCTGATCATTGCACTGTTACACAAGCAGGAAAAACAGGCTTTATATAAGGTCCTGGAACGAGAGGAACAACTTAAGCAAGAAATCGCCGAGCGTAGTCGAGCGCAAGCAGACCTGAATTTATATGTCTCACTTGTCAAAAGCAGCACCGAGTTTATCGGCATGTGCGATACAGAGGGCATACCTTTTTTCATCAACGATGCCGGACTGCGTCTGGTAGGTCTGGATAGTCTTGAACAGGGCATTAAAACCTCCGTTAAGGACTTCTTTTTTCCGGAAGATCAGGCATTTATTATGGATCAGTTCTTTCCGACAGTACTCCGGAACGGCAATGGTGATACCGAAATCCGCTTCCGGCATTTCAAAACCGGAGCAGCGTTGTGGATGATCTACAACACCTTCGCCCTGAAAGACTCAAACAACAAAATAGTTGGCTTAGGCACCGTAAGCACCAATATCACCGAGCGCAAGCGAATCGAAAAAGCTTTACGCCAGAGCCAGATGGACCTGAACCGTGCCCAGGCAGTCGCTCATATCGGCAGCTGGCGCATGAATGTCCGCGATAATACACTGGAATGGTCTGATGAAAATTTTCGGATTTTCGGCATCCCAAAAGGTACGCCTTTTATCTATGAATCCTTTCTTGATATTGTCCACCCGGCAGACCGGCAGTTAGTCGATACGGCATGGAAAGAAGCCCTTACCGGCAAGACCTACGATATTGAACACCGACTCATGGTAGACCGGCAAGTCAAATGGGTTCGCCAACTGGCTGAGCTCGAATTTGACGAGCATGGATCATTATTCGGCGCTTTCGGAACAACTGAAGACATTACCGACATCAAAAACGCTCAAGAAACATTGCAACATGAACGCGCCTTCCTCAGACAAGTCATCGATGCGGTACCCAGCATCATTTTTGTCAAAGATCGGGAGGGACGATTTCTGTTAGGCAATAGAGCCTTAGCCCTAAACTATGGCACTAGCCTTGAAAACCTGATCGGGGCAAGCAGCGAAAACTTCAATCCTGACAAAGTGGCTCACTTTTATCAAAACGATCTCGATGTTATAAGCAGTCGCAAACCCAAATGCATCCAGGAGGAAAAAGTCACGCTTGCCGATGGCTCTATACGCTGGTACAGCACAGTCAAGATTCCGCTGTTCGACAATGACGATTGTAACAAACTGCTGGGTATTGCCACCGACATTACCGAGCGCAAGTATGCCGAGGAAGCGCTACGCCTGGCGGATCGCCGTAAAGACGAATTCCTGGCGATGCTGGCCCACGAGCTCCGCAATCCGCTGGCCCCCATCCGCAATGCCGTGCAGTTGCTGAAAATGCTGGAAGTGAGCGATCCCAAGCTGACATGGAGCTACGCTGTTATCGACCGCCAAGTGACTCATATGGCGCAGCTGCTTGATGAGCTGCTGGATATGTCCCGCATTATGCAGGGCAAAATCAGGTTGAAGGTCGAGCATCTTGAGCTGACCGACGTTATAAACAATGCGGTAGAAACCAGTCGCCCTCTGATCGATGCACGTAAACAGGAGCTGATCATTTCCCAAACTACGCCGCCGCAACGGCTCGCAGGCGATCGTGTCAGGTTGGCGCAAGTACTGTCTAACCTGCTAAACAATGCCGCCAAGTATACCCATGAGGGCGGCAAAATCATGCTGAACGTGATGCGGGAAGGTTCCGATACCGTCATTGAGGTCAAGGATACCGGCATCGGTATCGCCCCTGACATTCTGCCGCATATCTTCGAGCTCTTTTCTCAGGCCGATCATACTTTGGCCCATTCTCAGGGCGGACTGGGTATTGGCTTGACGCTGGTGCGTCAGTTGGTAGAAATACATGGCGGCACGGTTACGGCAGCGAGCGGAGGCATTGGTCAGGGCAGCTCGTTTACGGTACGGCTGCCCGCATTGCCGATAGGTTCACCTGCTGCCGAATCCGCGCTAACCAAATCCGTATTACCGATGCCTAAATTCCGTATTCTGGTTGTGGATGACTATGCCGATGCGGCCGAAAGCCTGATGATGCTGTTGCAGGCAAAAGGGCATGAAGTCGAAATAGCCGATTGCGGCATGAAAGCAATCGAACGGGCTCAAGCCTTCCGTCCGCAGATTGTGCTGCTCGACATCGGCCTCCCCGATCTGGATGGCTATGAGACTGCCAAACGGCTGCGTGCATTGCCGGAGACTCAGAATGCGACCCTGATCGCCTTAACCGGTTACGGTCAGCCTGACGACCGTAAATGTTCACAATCGGCGGGATTTAACCATCACTTGCTCAAACCGTTGAACTTTGATGAGTTATCAGCCTTACTGGCATCGTTATAAAGCCATTTTCCATCAATCTAAAAATTTCCCTGTTCTTAACCGGTTGTTAATCATGCGCCCAATAGTTATTCACAAAACCTGTGGATAACTCTGTGGATTGATTGTTCTACTTATCTCTTACCTGCGGTTTTTATTGGTGTTTTGTTAAATTGTACAAAAACTTAACAAATCAATAACTTTATAAACTATCAATGACTTACAATCATTTTTCAAACTTTATACCGCTCATTCAAAAGCAACGCTAAGTTACTGATTGTTGCTGTGTGCAAATACTATTGAATCAAAACTATTCCTCCCGCTCCAGCGCCAAAATTGCTTTTTAAAAGCCGTAGGATAGGGTGAATTTGCGAACCGCCATCCGAAACGGCCAGGCAATTTATAAAACAGCATCATCCTTATTTCATCCAGTCATGGCGGTTGCTTAATAATTCACATTTTTTAACCAGTCCGCATTTTTGTAAGGGAATGTGCGTCATCAATGAAGCAGACTGTAGAGAAGGAAGCAGACGATCGGATTCTGTTTTAATCACCTGATAGCATTCGCAGGCTCGCGCTTCCAGTCCCTGTCGATCCAGCACCGTGATATGGCCACGGCGGCAATTAATCAATTTCGCTTGCTGCAATTTTCCGGCGGCCTCTGTAATACCTTCACGGCGCACGCCGAGCATATTGGCAATCAATTCCTGGGTCGTGACCAACTCGTTGGAATGGAGACGATCGAGACTTAGCAGGAGCCAGCGACAGAGTTGCTGATCCACGAAGTGATGCCTATTACAGGCCGCCGTCTGCGCTATTTGAGTAAGCAGCGTCTGGGTATATCGCAGCAATAAATTGTGCAGTGCGCCGTTGCGATATCCGCCAAAGCGGTTGAACTCCTGCATAAGTATCGACGCTCGCAGCCGATAGGCATAGCCTGCGCTGCGCACGACGGCTCGATTAGGCATGGTTCCTCCGCCCATGAACAACGAAACACCGATCATCCCATCGTCGCCGACCACGGCGATTTCGGCCGGTGCGCCACTCTCCATTACGTAAACCAGCGATACGATGCAGTTCGTCGGGAAATAAGCGTAGCGTACCTCGTCCCCGGACTCGTAAAGAACATCGCCCAGCGACATTCGGACCAATTCCAGATGGGGAAAAAAGCGTTCATAGTTGGCTGCTGACAGGGAATTGAGAAGGTGGTTTTGCCAGAGGCTATTTTGATCAGTCATAAGCAACATCATATTTGTAAGTTAAGATCGAATATCTCTATTAGCATAAATAATCGGTTGGTATTGTATGAGGAGTTTTAGGATAGATAATTCAACTTATTCAATCAATAAGTACCATTACCTATCAACTGAAATTGCTTATGTGTTAAAAAGTCTTGCAGAGCTCAAGACTGTTGCAGACTTCAATCATGTCACCACCAATTACTCTTAATTTATATATCAAACATTGAGCGTCCACATACGCATCAGCAGCAGTCTAATTACCGGCGGCGGCTTTATGTGCGCTACCGCACTGACGACATTAAATGTTGCGGTTATACTGTTTTTTTGTGGGTAAAATGATGAGTATATGATTTGCCGTAAAGCCGATTTAACGGGATAACATTGACATAATCGTCGTACCAGGCAATGTAAACCAACGTGAAAACGCAAATTAACAACAAGAATAAACCTTGCTCCTCCAAAGACAAATACGTTGAAAGACCGCTATCAGAACTGAAAGAGTGTCGCCCGCAAATCAACCTCTGGACTACCGATACGGAAAACATAGCCGGGATAGGCGATCGTTATGCCTCATACTCTTTCAGGTAATGCGCAGTAATACACAGCACTGATTTTCTGCATGAGATCTGTTTGCGCAAACTATGCTTGTAGCCTTGGACACAATCATGCTGCCCTGCGCAGATTCAACCGGAACCAGACCATTAGCGGTTCATCTCGGGTTAAGTCGGCTGCCATAGCGTTAAAGATGTTATCATGGCATCGATTCTTACTTACGACAGCAATTTCCTTGTATGACTCGTTTATTATCCGGCAAGCCTGGATCTGCCCACCGTCGACGAACAGATTGTAGCTATCAATCCCATGCGCCGGCCAAAAGCCCTAACAGTAAAGTGAAATAAGAGAAAACCATACGATGCGAACAGACATATCTTCACTTACGAGTTTTGATTCCGCCTACACCAGCCCTTTCTATTCTCCGACAACTTTGGACAGCGCGATTGACCGGGCTAAAACACAACTTATAAAGCTGCAAAACCAAGAAGGCTATTGGGTATTCGAACTCGAAGCGGATTGCACCATTCCCTCCGAGTACATCCTGATGATGCACTACATGGACGAAATCGACGACGCTCTTCAGGCCAAGATTGCCAATTTTCTCCGCGCACAACACAATGAGGACGGCAGTTATCCGCTTTATAGAGGCGGCGCGGGCGACATCAGCTGTACGATCAAAGCCTATTACGCGATGAAAATGGCTGGCGACTCTATCCAGGCAGCGCATATGGTCAAGGCTCGCGAATGGATACTGGCACAAGGTGGCGGTGCCCGAGCCAATGTCTTCACTCGCATCATGTTGGCCATGTTCGAACAGATTCCCTGGCGCGGGGTTCCCTTCATGCCCGTGGAAATCATGTTGTTACCGAAGTGGTTCCCGTTTCATCTGGACAAAGTATCCTACTGGTCGCGTACCGTAATGGTTCCGCTGTTCATCCTCTGCACCTACAAGGTCAAGGCCCGTAATCCTCGCAAGATCGATGTCGCAGAACTGTTCGTTACCCCGCCGGATAAGGAAAGGAATTATTTTTCCCACGTCAAAACGCCGCTGGGAAAGACCATACTGGCCGTCGAGCGCATGGGTCGCCTGATGGAGCCGCTGATTCCGGGCGTCATTCGCCGCAAGGCTACCGCCAAGGCGCATGAATGGTTCATGGAACGATTGAATGGTTACGATGGTCTGGGAGCAATTTTTACGGCCATGGTCAACGCCTATGAAGCCATGGATTATCTGGGCATTCCTCCCGACAATGAACAACGGCGGATTGCCCGGGAAGCTATCGACCGCTTGCTGGTCATCAATGACGATACGGCCTACTGCCAGCCCTGCGTATCGCCGATCTGGGATACCGGATTGGCTGCTCTGGTCTTGCAGGAAGTCGATTGCCACGAACGCGATCCGCATACCCGGCAAGCGCTTAAATCCGCCTTACGCTGGTTGGCCGGCAAGCAATTAAAGGACGAACCGGGCGACTGGCGGATTCAGCGCCCCAATTTGCCGGGCGGCGGTTGGGCTTTCCAGTTCGGCAACAGCTATTATCCCGATGTTGACGATACGGCAGTGGTAGCTCTAGCCCTGCTTCAGTCCGAGAATCAAGAGTTTGCAGAAAATATCGAGCGGGCAAGCATCTGGATCGCAGGCATGCAATCCAGCAATGGCGGCTATGGCGCTTTTGACGCCGACAATACCCATTACTATCTCAACCACATCCCATTTGCCGACCACGGCGCCTTGCTGGACCCTCCAACCGTCGATGTCAGCGGGCGCTGCATCATGTTGCTGGGCAAGCTTGTTAGTCAGCACCCGGAATACAAAGCGGTCATCGACAACTGCATCGGTTACTTGCGTAAGGAGCAGGAACCGGATGGCTGCTGGTTCGGCCGCTGGGGCACCAATTACATTTACGGCACCTGGTCGGTGCTGATCGGTTTTGAAAGCGCAGGCGTTGCCAAGTGCGACCCCAGTATTCGCAAAGCCGTAGCTTGGTTAAAGTCCAAACAACGGGCCGACGGCGGATGGGGCGAGAGCAATTACAGCTACCACGATACGAATAGTCGCGGCGAATTCGATACCGGCACGGCATTTCAGACCGCGCTTGCGCTGCTGGCATTGCTGTCGGCCGGCGAAATCGAGTGTCCTGAAGTTGAAGACGGGGTAAGCTATTTACTGAAAAATCAGCAGACCGACGGGTTCTGGAAAGACGAAAGCTTCAATGCTCCCGGATTCCCGAAGGTTTTTTACCTGAAATACCACGGTTACGATAAGTTCTTCCCGCTCTGGGCGCTGGGCCGCTATCGCAACGAGCGCCTTGCCGCCGCCTGAAGAAAATCGGCTACATCTTGACGCTAGTCATCATGATTATTTTGTGCAGTCGTACTGTTGTTTTTGGCGGTCCGGAAGCCGCTGTATAAGCAGCATACCGAACTTGCCCGATCATCTTGACGTAGTTTTACCCTCGTAACCTTATCAAAAAAGTCATTGATCAGCCGCTCCCAAATGAGCGGCAGATTTTGACAACCTATTCCCGATACCTTTGTTTTTTCAGTTACCCGCTACTTATTTCAGGCGATGTCGGCATGGCTGCATTTTATCAATGTAAGCAATCGCTTCGGCTTGATTTTATATGTTCGTTACCGCACCGACTAAGCTCAGCCTTATGTGTATTATTGTTAGCAAGCGATGGGAGATATTATTCTACGCTTTGGACATGACTATCTGGTCATGGCTAATAATTATCAGGAGATATTCATGAACAAAGATCAAATAAAAGGCCGCGTCGAAGAAGCCAAAGGTAAAGTCAAGGAAGCCGCCGGAGTGATACTGGACGACAAAGGTATGGAACTGGAAGGAAATGTCCAAAAGAACGTCGGCAAGGTTCAAAAGGGCCTTGGTGATTTAAAGGAAGACATTAAGGATGCCGACTAAAACGAGGGCTACTGAATTGTGCAGCCGAGTCAGGACAGATCGACCCGCTGCACGATAGCAACAAGATGCTCTCAATTATATTTATTCACAAGAGATAAACATCAAACTTGCCGGTTTATGGACAAGCATCGCTTTGACCTTCGGCGATTTTATATGTTTGTCCAATTTTATTGCCGTTGATTAACGGCCCTTTACGGAGAAGCACACATGCTTGAAACTTTAGCGATCGTCCTGATTATTCTTTGGGTAATGGGTTTAGTCTCCTCGTACACACTGGGTGGTTTTATCCACGTCCTCCTGGTTGTCGCAGTCATCGTCATTTTGCTGCGAGTCATCCAAGGCAGACGTATTTAGTAGCACCGAAATGTGCTTATACAACAAAGTATGGGGTGGCCAATGATGTCATTTTTAGGAGAGACAAGATGAGCGCAGTCAAGATTATGGCGATTGTACTGATCGTAGCAGGCCTATTGGGCCTGGTATATGGAAGTTTCAGCTATACCAAGGACACCCAGCAAGCCAAGATAGGCCCGCTGGAACTGTCTGTTAAAGATACACAAACGGTTTATGTCCCAGTCTGGGCCGGTGTCGGAGCGATAATGGCCGGCGGCTTGCTTTTGGCTTTGTCGGGCAGGAAGAGCTAGCGGCTGCGCCAATCGACAAGTAGACCAAGAGCGCGACCCCGGTTACAACCGCGCGGCAGTCGAGATACAAGGCTGAGCATTGTATCTCGACTGCCGCGCGGGCCATTGAAGTTAAGGCCGGATTGTTGGGTTCATGGTCTTCTGTATCGCCGGGCAAAAAGCTGTTTAAAGGACGCCTTGCTAATAGCAGCCGAATCCGGATCACCCTGCAAAATCGCCGATCTATAGGCGCTTGCCTGATCGAAGGTGATGTGCTGCGGCGCATTAGGGTCGGTAAGACTTCCAGCACCACCGGCCGATCGGCAAACCGCGCATAAGGAAAATCCGGCAAATCTTGCGAAGCCTCAAATTTCGGATCACCTTCCATCGCGCGCCGCTCTCAGGTTACCTGATTCAAATCCCGATTATTCAGAACCATGATGACCAGACGCGAATCGCTCCAGCGCTGCCAGTATTTGCCGATACTGATCAGTTCACTGATACCGTTCATTTGCATGGCGCCATCGCCGACCAAAGCAATCGCTAACGCTTCCACTCACGACAACTCTTTTTGCTCAAATTGACAGTTGGAATGTCCGCAGGTGCATGGGCCGCCGTTCAGCTGTTTCTCGCAGCTGACGCTACAATATTTCTCACCCGCTTGTACTGTGCAGTGACAGCCCGGATGAGCGCAATAGTCTGGGTTGACTTGATCCGTCAGGTTGCTTGCTACTGTTGCCATAATCTTCTCCCGGGAAAATTTCTAGTGACTAAAAACAGATACCGTATCCATCGCCTAACCTGCAAATTGGCGGAGGCATACCCTGTGTAGACGCTTAACCTGACAAGCAATCCAAAGTAAACCCCAACCCCTCAACCACGCCTCATTACGCTCAGGTTAAGTTTGTTAGCGCGAACCGGCTATTATTTATACCTGAAAACGCTTTAATCTTATGTACGGTAGACATCTTTTAAAATAATTTTTCTATACGCTGAATGCCGTTGTTGATAAAGATCATCTGATGACCGCTGCTTAACCCGTTCTGTTAAGTTTCCGGGTAACCGGCTTTTGGATATGCTTTGATCGATCACGCCGCAGGCATGAGCCGGATGCTATTTTCTGAACAATTTTATGTGCCTAAAGAATAACTCGGCCCCTGAGGTATCCCCATAAAATAAGTTTATAAAACAACAGGTTTTTGATATTTTGCGCATTCAATATATACAACATAGCCGAAAAGTCGTCATGCCGGCAGGGATGCCGGAATCCAGTCACAAGGATGTGAAACTTTAAAATACCATTCGCTTTTATTAAGCACCTGAAAAGTCACCAAAGTTACCATCCATGGCACTGGATTCCGGCATCCCTGCCGGAACGGCGAGCTTGGGAAATTCGTGGGGATACCTCAGCCTCAGCCCGGTTTGAAGTCGTCATATTTGTACATCCTGAGTATGCGTTTTTGCGGTTAATTCGACAGAACCGGTTATAATTGTCCCGATTTTCGTTCACGGTAAAATAATAAAAAATAAGTTCTATGGCTAACATACGTACCCATTACGACAACCTAAAAGTGACAAGAGACGCCCCCGCCAGTGTCATCAAAGCGGCCTATAAAGCCCTTTGTCAAACTTTTCACCCCGATAAATTCCAAGGCAGCAGCGAAGAGGCGGAAAGAGTCATAAAGCTGGTGAACAGGTCCTATGCCGTATTAATAGACCCGGTTAAACGCGAAGGACATAATGCCTGGATTCGAGAGCAGGAAGCTCAAGCCAAACGCAAAAGCGAAACCACGCAGTTCCACGAAGCGGGCAGAACAGCTGGGCAACGGCCTCACCAAAAGCCGGACACGCAGCAGCCGCCGCCATCAAGCACCGATCATGAAGCTATGTTTCAGCATGCCTACGACCTGAATGACCGAGGCCGGTATGCAGAAGCCTTTTCGCTTTATCAACAATTGGCAGATCAAGGCCACGCAAAAGCCCAGTTCAATTTAGGCGTTATGTATGACCGGGGCCAATATATAACGCAGGACTATGCTCAAGCGGTTTCCTGGTATCTCAAAGCCGCGGAACAAGGCAATGCCAATGCGCAATATAATTTGGCCCTTAAATACCAAATGGGTCAAGGCGTAATACAGGATGATACCAAAGCGGCTTATTGGTACCGGAAAGCAGCAGAAGAAGGTACTACAAAAAAATAATAGCGGTCTTAAACAAGGCAAGCAAGCTGATTGATAAACCACGAAAATCACAAAGTTTATATTTTTCTTCGCGGCGTTCGTGTCTTCGTGGTGAACATTTCTTAACTATTGCGTAACACATCGGGCATTAAGCCGGAGCTGATCCGGCGAAGCCTCGCTCAATGCAGAAACGGATGCTCATTAAACGCACCCTACCCTACCCTACCTAAAAAACCGAAAATATAACCCCGCATGTTTTGATCTTATGCGGCTTCTATTATGCTTATAGCGCTTGGCACCTTATGACTGGAACAGGCAAATCAAGATAATGTCTTATAAACGCCTTGAATACTGAAAACCGATTTATTCAGCAACGCCATAATAGCCAAGCGCAACCGCGTTTTTTAGGTTAAATTGACCCCATTCATTATTAGCTAGAGATTCTAAAAACACCTGTGGCAACTTTATTTCCCATTCCTGAAAACCATCCGCAACGCTTTGTACTTCACAACGAAGTTCACGCCCGCGCTCCTTTTGTTCTGAATTTACCTGTTAGAGCAAGTCATCTTGCGTTATTGCTGACTACTGACGAAAAAATGCAGGAACGTAAGCACCTGGCAATGCTTTGTGAAAGATTCGGCGTCGCCCCGCCCGAGAAAGAAGTGGATCACTTTAGCGCTACCTTTAATTCCTTTCAAATACGGTGGGAACAACACGGCGAGTTCAGTACCTACAGCTTTTATGTACACGATACCCCGAAAGATCCTTTTGCAGATCCTGCCCTAAAAAAGATTCCGGTGGATTGGATGTCGCAGCTAACCGGACAAGTCATTGTTGCCGCTCACGCAACAATCGTCTCCGCTGCCGACATTAATTATGATGAGAATACTGATTTAGCGTCTCTTTCGGTTTACTTTGCAGACAACCCGGTCATCGGTTCTAAAGTAACCGGCGGCGCAGCCTCGGTATTTACCGATTTCCGCATTCACGTCGACGGTTTTAGCCGCTTTTTGATCATTAACCATGGCTTAAGAACGGAACAGGCGGGACGTTTATTACAACGACTATTTGAAATTGAAGTGTATCGGGTTATGGCGTTGCTGGCTTTTCCAATCGCGCGCAAACTGTATCCGGCATTAAACAAGTCCGATCGGCAACTGTATACCATCACCAACGCAATGACGCTGCCTGACAATAATGACGGCGCATTATTGGATGAGTTAACCACACTGGCCGCTGAAGTTGAAAATTACATATCCAGCAATCACTTTCGCTTTGCCGCCGCCAGTGCCTACTATCAACTGGTGGAACAACGCGTAAACGACCTGCGCGAAGTTCGAATTCAAGGCATTCAAACCTTGGGCGAATTTATCAAACGGCGACTGGAACCGGCGATTAATACCTGCGAATCAATCTCGCACCGCTTTACCTCACTGTCTGAACGAGTCAGCAATGCCAGCCAGTTGCTACGCACACGGGTCGACATCATTATTGAACGACAAAATCAGGGCTTACTCACGTCAATGGCCTTACGCGCAAAAATGCAACTGCGGATGCAACAAATGGTTGAAGGCATCTCGATGGTTGCCATTACTTATTACGCCGCCAGTCTTATCGGCAAAATAGCCGAAGCGCTTCATACTATTGGCTGGAAAGTTAATCCGGAAATCGTTGAAGGCATTTCCATTCCTTTTATTTTGATAATAATCACGATTAGTATTAAACGGATTCATAAAATCATTGCCAACACGACTGAATAGCAAGACGGTATAAAATGGCTACGATTAACTTGTAAAACAGCACCTTATCTTTCTCCGATTGCACAGACACACAGTTCTTGCCGCTGTCCGGCGTATGCGCTCGACCAGGGCCAATCGTGCGCCTCCGGGCAGAGTCCGGCTTTTACCGGGTTGTTGTGAATATAATTGACTGTAGCGTGGAAGTGTTTTTCATCACGAATATAACGATCCCAATATTCGCGCATCCAAAACTGATTTTTAGTCGATCCGGCAGCCCTGGGAACGCCGAGCCCCAGCTCGGCATTATGCGAAATACCCCAACTCCCGGTAAAGGACTTCCACGACTGTAAAATATTGGGCAAACTAATCGCAGGTTCGATCAATACATGAACATGATTCGGCATAATGCACCAAGCGATCAAACGATAGCGCTCACCATCAAATATTTGCAAGGTTTGCTGCATCACTTCCGCCATGCGGGGATGAGCCAAGGCGCAGCAGCCTAAACCTGCATCCAGCCAGTGTTCTATTTTTTTGCGACGCTCACGTTCGCGCATCGAAATGGGTATTTGCAAAAGCTCTTGCTCCAATTGTTTCAGCACTGTTTGCGGCAGGGAGTCGCCAAGACGAAAGGTAATGAATTGCAGAGTACCCGGCGCATCTAAATGCGGCAAATAGCCTCGGCTATACCAACCTTTGGGAGCGCCGCGTCCCAGCCCGGTTTTGCCATTTCCAGGTGTTCGGTTGTCTGTCGCGCCAAGCTGGGGCTTGGCGTTCCCGGGATTCATCATGCTATGCGGAGAAGGGTATCAATAAATTTAAGCATTTTTTACTCCAATGAAATTCACAATGCCTGCATCATACCTTTTTAAACCTTGTTATCAACTGCCTGCCCTTGCCATTCAGTATCCGGCAAAATAAAACTGTACTCGTCAAAAAACTTTTTCATGTTCCCGCAACTGCCTGAGGGCTTGCGCCAAATCTGCCGATAATTCGGCCATTAATGCCTTCACTCAATAGGTATTTCTGCATATTGTGCAAATAATTTGTTTCCTCTAACTTGGATCTGTTTTTCCATTCCAACCGACTGTTTAGATTAATCGACTTAGCGTTTAGCAGGTATAGCTCGTCCCTATTGACGATGCGGCAAATGGGGCATTTTAGCGCCCCGCTTGAATGATCAGTTAGCTGTTAATTCCTTCTTCATCGCTACCCTGTTTTCGACAGGTTTCGTAACCAATGAACAGCAACCAGTAAACGCTAATTCGCCCCGGCAGAAGCAATGAGTTAATAAACCAAGGGAAAAACGATGTCCGAATTTAATGACAATTTAAAGCAGCAACCCGAGGCTGAAGAGGGCGTTCCGGTCCTGAAAGTCATATGCAAGATGAATGGCTACTATCTCTATAACGATGTAAAAAAAGGTACGCCGTTTACTGAAACAATCGTCATTAAGAATGACCATAAAGGCCGATTGCAAGGAAAGATAACTTCGGATGCTGAATGGCTCGTGCCCGAGACCGAGAACCTCACCGGCAAAAGCGAACAAACTCTTTATATACATATTCTTACCTCCAGAATCCCCGCAAATGCGTATGACGCTCAAGGCACAATCACCATCGATACGAATGGAGGCCCTCCCTATTTGATAACTTTTAGGGTTATCCTGGAGGACCTTGAAATTGCGGCTGACAAGTTCAAAAAGACCTATGTTCCTCTTGCGGCCGCTTGTGCAGGTTTTATCGGCTCGCTTAAGGGAGCGCCATTTCCATACGTCCTGATGGGTGCCGTTTTTGCCGGAATAATCTTTTATTCCATTACCAACTTTATAGTTAAAGCCGCGCTGAAAAGCAGCCTGAATATATTTAAGTTCCCCTCGACCTTAATACAAGGTGCGGCGGCGAGCGTCGCCATTTTGGCCATCCTGTTTCATCCCGGCGGTAGTCCGGTTATTAAGCAGAACGTTGAACAGGAAAAACCCGATATAGCGGTCAGCCCGGAAAAACCGCCTGCACCAGCGGTGCCAAAGCCTGAACAGTTGCCAACACTGCCGGAAGCAGAAAAGATCCCGGTTGTTGCCGACCAGGTTGATCGTAATCAGCATCCCGGTCAGGTAGAGGACATCCTCACTAAAGAAACCATCGCATTATCCGGCAGCTTGACAAACGTGGACCCAAAAACAGCGGATGCCGGCGCTTTCTGGGGGTTCGGTTTTGAGGCCGCGGACGACAAGGCTCACTATAATTTCGGGTGCAGTCATTACGATGAGCTGAATTTTCGCATGGGCGGCAAGACGGTCGACTGGACCGCCGGCACCGAGGCAATGAGGACGCATCCGAGCCGCGTCACGTTATATTTTCGTTCGCAGGATTGGGATTTAATGCAAATGTGCGCCAGAGAATCTCCCCGCTGCGAGGTAAGCGCTTGCCCACTTGTTATAGCTGTTGAACCCGATACCAACGCGAAAAACATCCCAGCCCAGCCGCCATTAGCTGACGTTTTAAAGAGCCGGAGCGTAAACGTTGAATCCGGCAAAACTTTACGAAAAAACACACGCATCGCTTCAAAAACAACCAGGAAGAAAAAGTGGAAGCCTAAAGCAAGCAGTTTTGCGCCGCCTTCTCGAGATGATCTATAAACCAGGGGAACTAATGTTATTAAACAGTAAGGCTTTTTATACATTATTAACTATTGCAATAGTTGCATTTGGTTGTGCCTACAATGTTCCTGTTGCGGTTGACCCCATTAAAGACACGTCTCAATCTGAGCTTGTCAGAAAAAAGATAGCCCTTAAGGTTGGCATGTACTTGAGCGATGATCTTAAACACTACATTTACAAACAACAAAAAATGGGAGCAACCTTCCAAATGAGAGTAGGAGACTATTTGCTTCCCATCGCCATGACAATGGGCACAACCCTATTTGATGAGGTTACATTGGTGAATTCCCTGCCTCCATACGATGATAGCTATAGACCTGATATTGACGCTTTAATTCGGCCTGAAATTCTTTTTTATTACGGCGATACTGTCGGCTCTTTTTCAGGGTATATACAAGCAAAAACCAAGTTGCGCGTCACTGTCTATGACTTAGGCGGCAATATCTTATGGCAGGATGAAGCAATAGGGGAAAGTAGAAGTAAGGACATGGATTTCGTCAGCACTTTTCTTGCAGATATGGACGAGGTCGGCAAAACAGGGTATGAGGCTGTTTTTTCCGCGGCCAGTCGTATTATAAATAATTTTAATGCCAAACCTCCCCAAGAGCTTGTTGCTCTTATTGACATTAAAAAGGCAGAAAATTTAAGAAATGGAGGGGCTTTGCCTGATCTTGAACTTTTTAAAAAACTTTATGAAAAGGGGCGTTTTCAATATTCTAAAAAAGATTATCACCAGTCCTTATATTTTTTCGAAAAGGCATCCACCCTAGTCCCTGATCAACCGGCGGCATTATTTTATACCGGCGCGAGTTACACTTACATCGGCGAGAAATCCAGCGCTTTAAAAAAATTCGCAGACGTTATTAATAAAAAACCCGCCGGACAAGAAGCCCGCGATTCAAAGAAATGGCTTAAAAGGCTGGACGACCCTTTAAAAATTGGAATTATTGGCGGCAATAAATCCAATGATGCTGCATTAAATGATGGGGTCATTGAAGATGCCTTAATAAAGAGCGGAATGTATGAAACGATAGATACCGCTGATCTATCGCCTCCAACCAACCCGGCTGCATCAGCGGATTTTTCTAAATTCCTTGAGCGATGCTATAAAAAAGGCGCCAAAGTCATTATCTTGTACGATGTGGATAGTTCTTCCGGAAAAGCCCAATCAGACTTCTATAGCGGTGAAGATGTGGCAACAGAACATAGTGTTAAAATCTCGGCAAAAGTGTATTCAACAAAGAAAAAACAGTTAACAACTGAAATTCAGATAAACGAAAAATCAAGCGTTATAAAAGCACAAACAATGGGTGAGGAAATGACAACAAAACAACAGCTATTGCAAACAGGCGCTAAAAAACTGGTCTTGCAGCTATTAAAGAATGATATTTTTTAGATTCAAGCGATTGCAAGCGCAAGCTCTTCTTGCACCTGTAATTCCAGATTTACCCAAACATCACCTTCATTACCGTGCTGGTACTTGATCGGAGTAATCAGTCGTCGAGCATTTTCAAGAATCCAGGCCACATCCCAATTATCAATGTCGCCTGACCGTAGGCATTCCTCGGAAATCCGCTGCTGATTGGCATTATTCAGCCTATCCTGGTAGCTGACTGAGCCTTTGAGCGCAACCAGATTGGCTACCGCAACAATTTGACCGCTGTCTTGTTTAATCAAGGCAATTAACCCGGGTTGATTGGCACTGCCTGAGCGCATTTCCCAAGTCCCGGTACCGCCCAGTATTTTATCGACATGAAGATCACCAATAATTAATCCTTTGATGGGGCTGTCATCAATGGTTTTTGAAGCCAAATGACTATCAGTTGCTAATTCGGCCTTGGGTTCATCCGGATAATCGGCCACCATTTAATTAAACAACTCAATGCCGGTTTCACTGGCGCATACCTTAACGGATGCCGTTATAGGCTGAAATAGCTTTGCCCGTGCATTAAAAGCAGGATTCACAGCAATTTTAAAATAACCGGGAATGCCACCCGCACCTACCGGCCTGTGTTTCCTGATATAAACAGCTCGATTCAGTGGCTTGGAATACAGCACCGCATCTTTCAGGTACCGATCTTCGCCCTTGCCTTTCAATCGGACAGCAAAGCCTTGTTGCGAGACAGGCTCAATGACGCGTTGACGAACAGCTTCAGAAATGGATTTTGGCATGATACTTTTCCTTATGCATTGAATGATAGTTACCTAACATCAATACAGAAATCGTGCCAAAGAGCGTAACCCCTTACCTACCAGGCCATCTCAAGGTTTTTGGCCGGATAAAAAGGCCGGTCTTGCCATCAGAAAAACAATAAAAATTGTTACCGGGTAAAAGTTTTTATGGATACCGCCAAGTGACGGCCGAATAAATTAGAACGATTAATTCTGTAACAACTGTCTCGATCAATGACTTTGACCTACGCGACTTCAGAAGCTTGTTTTTTGACAATGTTCATAATTCGGCCTCTTTTAAAAGGTGTTGGTAAGAATCATCGTTGATTATATTACTTCTCGTCCCCACACGCCCGTCACGGCTATTAAGTTAAGTACAACGGCACCGTAGGAGCGGGCCGCGCCCGCGATATTTTGGTAGAGCGATTACAGAGTTGTAGTGCCTTCATCGCGGGCATGGCCCGCTCCTACAACGCGTAACTTAATGGCCGTGACGCGGCGCGCGGGAACGAGAGCAATCCCAGTCTTGGCGTTCTTGCTTTAGGAACTCGTTAATGGCTTCACGACTCATACCGGATTATTCCTCCGTTTCATCGGGTAACCCATTTAAAAACGCGGCCATTTTTACGGCTTTATTTTCTGTTGCTTCCGGCAATTCATAAATGACTGCGATTTTTGTATGACCCGCGGGAATGGTCTCAGGCAATTGCAACTTTAACCGATGGTTCTGGGGATTTGGGTTTCTATTTCATAGTAGGCTTGCATCGGCTTTTCTGTTTTAAATCTTATTCGATCCAGCTAAACTTCACCGGCCAGTCTTAAAACTTCCTTTTCCAATTTTTCATAAACTCTGAAGTTTGCTTTTTTAAGCTGGGTAAAAATATCCGCGACTGAGCTAATGATCTGCTGTTGTTTGGCTTTCAGTAAAATACCCAATAAACCTGTAAACTTAAGTTGTAACTGTTTAGCCAATTTTCTGGCTTTCAGATCATCCAGGATCATCACGTTATCTTCTTGCATTTGCAGAGCAAGCGCGATGGTGCTGGCTTCCCCCAAATCAACGCTGGCATTCAATATGCGCAGATAATTTTTATCTGTAACAGTGACAACAGTCATCCAGCTTTCTAATGGTTTACCGAATTCCTGAGCGACCTCTTCGGTTAGATAGATGTTTTGGTAGAGTTCTTGCAGAATAGTTAGTGCATTAATATTGTCCAACACAATCAGGCAACTGGTATTAGAAACAATTTTAGGCATTTTCAAAATCCTGCATGATGTCTTCGGCGGAATAATTTAAAACCGATACCTGATAGTGCCCCAACAGCTCCATAAAAGTTCTTTTAGACAGACCTGTCATTTGTGCGGCTTGCCCTACCGATAACACGCCTTTCTCATAAAGTTTACTGGCAAGTAGCATTTGAATTTCCTGCATGTCTATATTGATAGTGTCAGGAAGTTGTATTTGTAGGGTTTGCATATTCGTTCCTTTAGTGATTTGGCATTAAAGTTCACCAGCGAAGGCTTTTTGGCTGAGTTTTGTAGGTCGGGTTAGGCGCTGGCCGTAACCCGACGCATGGGCTTCGAAATGTCGGGTTACGCTGTCGCTAACCCGACCTACGCGACTTCAGAAGCTTGTTTTTTGACAATGTTCATAATTCGGCCTCTTTTAAAAGGTGTTGGTAAGAATCATCGTTGATTATATTACTTCTCGTCCCCACGCGCCCGTCACGGCTATTAAGTTAAGTACAACGGCACCGTAGGAGCGGGCCGCGCCCGCGATATTTTGGTAGAGCGATTACAGAGTTGTAGTGTCTTCATCGCGGGCATGGCCCGCTCCTACAATGCGTAACTTAATGGCCGTGACGGGCGCGCGGGAACGAGAGCAATCCCAGTCTTGGCGTTCTTGCTTTAGGAACTCGTTAATTGCTTCACGACTCATACCGGATTATTCCTCCGTTTCATCGGGTAACCCATTTAAAAACGCGGCCATTTTTGCGGCTTTATTTTCTGTTGCTTCCGGCAATTCATAAATGACTGCGATTTTTGCATGACCCGCAGGAATGGTCTCAGGCAATTGCAACTGTAACTGATGGTTCTGTGGGATTTGGGTTTCTATTTCATAGTAGGCTTGCATCGGCTTTTCCTGATTTTAAGTTTCATTAGGTTGGTATTACAGCTCACAGGCGAAGGCTTTTTGGCTAAGTGCTCTGATTTGTAGGTCGGGTTAGGCGCTAGCCGTAACCCGACGCATCGGCTTCGAAATGTCGGGTTACGCTATCGCTAACCCGACCTACGTGACTTTAGTAGGTTGGCATTAAAGTTCACCGGCGAAGGCTTTTTGACTGAGTGACTCAAACAAAGGTATTTCTGTCATGTTCGTTTTTGTTTGGATAGCATGCAAAGTTTTATTTCTAATTGCTATAAATTTTTCTTGAATATGTAAGGGAGGAACTAACACAGGAGCTACTCTAAGCCTTTCCAATGTAATTTCCTTAAAAGTTGCCCCTTTTGAATAACGATCAATCCAATCTCTAAATCCTTTAGTTCTTAAAAATTCAACTAGAAACTCTGCTTTTATATTATTTCCTGGAGAAATTTTTGCAGTCCCTTGCGTAAGGTTTGCACCATCAAGAAATTTTGGAACTATATCAACTGAGCCAATACTTGCACGAATGCAATATACTAAATCCCCTGTGCTGACTTTAGATCGTTCAAATTTGGCAGCTATATCAGAGTGTGTTCTGGCATAACCAGACTTGACCAGACACCCATTTTTAAAATCACCTGTTCTTATATAAGGAACACCATTTTCAACTTCAGCACCAGCTTGAACAATTCCATAGGTAATTATTGTCCCATCCTTTACAACATCAGAAAGAGTCATTTCTTTCCACCCCTTCGGATTAGTCACCGGATCGCCAAACATGTCCAGAAACATGGCGCGGAGAAATTGGTCGGCGAGCTGAATGGCTTGCTGGTTTTTGCGGCGCAGGCTGTCGGCTTTGTCGAGAATGGCGGCGATGCGTTTTTGTTCGGCTAAAGGTGGGAGAGGGATTTTTTCACCATGAACCAAGTTCCGATTCAACGTTGGAACTCCCGCTCCTTCTACAAATCTATCCAGCTTAAAAGCTTGTAACATGTAAAACACCCACTTAGGGTGATTACCATGGAAATTAGTTACATACAGCGAAGTGTTTAGAGGCCAATAGTCAGTTTCAACGTAATGAACTTTCCCAATTGTGCCACTTCGACCAGTAACCACGCCAGGTCCAAAGGCTTTTGCTTCGCTATGTGAACCATTTTGACCATTGGCAGCAAAGATAGGTATATTTCCATCAGCTCTATTCTGAGTAGGAAGATCATAGCCTCTCTTTAATGTTGCTATTTCAATCAGAGGAACTTCGGGATATCCTTTGTGATTTTTCAAGAAAGTCACAACATTGACTCCAATTCCTTCAACTCTCCCTGAATCTCATCCACCAACCCCATCCACTGCTCTAAAATCTCTTTCGGCGAGTCGTACTGTTCCTCTATATGAACGGTTTCCTTATAACGGTTAATCGACAAATCATATTTATTCGCGGCAAGGTCGGCTTTGCTGACCCAAAAACAGGCTTGGGCGCGGTCACTGAAAAGTGCGTCGGAAATTTCAGCGCTTACGCCATTCTGAATAGCCGCATTTTTATGTTCTTGCCAACGCCGGTAATCGGCCAGCACCTTCGGCAAATCACCGGCAAAGCTGAGCGGATTGCCCTGCTCATCCTGATACAGCGTGTCGCGTTTGTCGTCCAGCGAGAATCCGTCATCCTGCACGTCGTAGAACCAGACCTGATCGGTCGCGCCGCCTTTGGCGAACAATAAAATCGCGGTAGCGACACCGGCATAAGGTTTGAACACGCCGCTGGGCAGGTTGATGACGGCTTCGAGCTGGTTTTGCTCGATCAACAACTCACGCACGGCTTGATGCGCCTTGGAGGAACCGAACAGTACGCCCTGAGGCACCACCGTGGCGCTACGGCCGCCGGTTTTGAGCATTCTTAAAATCTGGGCAATAAACAGCAGTTCGGTCTTTTTGGTTTTGACCATCCGCAAGATCGGCGGGTTGACGGTGTCTTCGTCCAGGCTGCCTTTGAACGGCGGATTAGCCAGAATCACGTTAAAGGCGTTTTGCTCAAGGTGTGGAAAGTGATCGGCAAAACTGTGCGCCAGGGTATCCTGATAATGTATATCCGGGTCTTCAACGCCGTGCATATACAGGTTCATCGCGGCGATGCGCAGCATGGTGCTGTCGAAATCGAAGCCGTGGAACATTTTGGTTTTGATGATTTGCCATTGCTCCTGAGTTAACAAGTCGCCGGTGTAGATCTTTTGGATGACGGTTTTGCCTTTGTCATCGACGACTTCTTCTTGCAGGATGCCGTGTTCGCTGCTGTAGGTTTCCAGCAGGTATTCCATGACGGTGACCAAAAAGCCCGCCGTGCCGCAGGTTGGATCGGCCACCACTTCATCCGGTTGCGGATCGAGCAGGCGCACCATCAGTTTGATGATATGGCGCGGGGTGCGGAACTGGCCGTTGATGCCCGCGGTGGATAGTTTGCTGAGCAGGTATTCGTACAAATCGCCTTTGGTGTCTCCGGCTTCCAGCGGCAGCGCGTCAATCATTTCGATGGCTTTGACCAGCAGACTGGGCTTGTCGATAGCCAGACGCGCATCTTTCATATAATCGCCAAAGCGGCTGTCGCTGGTGTGCAGTCTAAAATGCTTGAACACTTCATCGCGCACTACGTTCATCAGTCGCTCGGCGTCTTCGATATGGCTGAACTGGCTCCAGCGCAGATGTTGTTCGTTGTCTTTAAAGCGCGGGGTAAAGCTCAATCCGGTGCGCGAGGCGCGTTTTTCATCGCGGCTTTCGTTGATATCCAGCAGACGGGCAAACATCAGGAAGGTGATTTGTTCAATTACTGTTAAGGGATTGGCAATGCCGCCCTGCCAGAATTCCAGCCAGAGTTTATCGATTTTGTTTTTTAAGTCGCCGGTGATCATAGTTAAGCAGTCATTTCCTTAGGTAAGATTATTGGGTTGTCATTATAGGGTGTTTGCCAAAGCTTTCGACAATGGCTTGCAAACCATCGATTTGTTCGTTGGCGAATAAGCTGTCCAGTTCGCCAAGAGCCGCAAAGGGCATTTCGTAAAGGCTGTCGATTTCAATGGCCCCGCTTTGGGCGATCTGCCGTTTTAACAGGCTTAAAAACTGCACCTGCCTTGCATTAAGGCTTGGGTAGTGTTGAATAAAGTCGGCAAAATGCTGATTGACCCTGTCGGCGTCCATGCCGACGATGGAACGCAGAATATGTTCCATCGGGGCGGCGGTGTCGTAAAAGCTTTTCAGGGTATTCAGGTCGATGTCGGGATGTTGGGTGTGGATCAGCGCATTGAGGTTATCCAGTTCCAGTTCGCTTACCGTTGTGCCGTTGCGGATTTTTTGCAGGACCGGATTTTGCTCGAACAATTCTTTTAAGACCTGTTCGACTTTAATCCGGTAACTCGCCATGTCGACGGCTTTTAAATAGGTGCCTTGGTGTTCGTGTATTTCATCGCCGTCGGTGATGTCGATAACCGGCGGCTCAATGATTGGGCCTATGCCTTTGTCGCGGTGTTGCATGATGCTGCGCAGCTCGATACGCAATTGCTCCAGCTCGTCCAACGAGGCCGCCTGCCACCAGGCCGGTTCACGGCATTGTTTGATGGCGCCGGCTTTGGCTTTTACCTGGTTCAGGTTCATTTGCAGTTGCCAGAGCTGGTTAATCGCCTCGCCGGCCAGATCGTCGGAGGCGCCGGACTTAAGCAGTTTCTGCTGCTGAATTTGGCTGATCAGTAAATCCCACTGGTAGGCGTCGCTGTGACCGCGCACATCCAGCCATTGCATCAGCGGGGCAATCTCGGTTTCCTGCAAGATGACGGTGTTGGCGTTGAATTGGCGTATGGTTTCCAGGTCGCTCATCTGCCGTTTAACCTTCCACTTGTCGCGCACCGCCAGGGTTTTATCGTCAAGGCTATTGATGGTTTTATGCAGCCATTGCGCCAGACAATCGAAGAAATCCGGTTCGGCATGGTGTAGTGCGGTTTTGGCCAACGTCAGACGCGTTTCAAACAGGCGTTGCATTAACGATTTGGGCTGACTGATGGTGACTTCGCGCTGTTTCATGCCGTGGTATTCGACTACGCCCCAGTGATCGAAAATCTGGAAATGTTTTTTGTCTTTACCGGGGCCAAACAGGTCTTTGCACAGACGGGTGCCGCGGCCGACCATTTGCCAGAACTTGACCGGCGATTTGACCGGACGGGCAAACACCAGATTGACGATTTCCGGCACATCGATGCCGGTGTCGAGCATGTCCACCGAGATCGCGATAGTGAGCTGGTCGTTACTACCCTGCCCTTTAAAGTCGTCGATTAAGGCTTCGGCACGCGGATCGTAGTTGTCGATCACGTGGCAGAATTTACCGCCGTATTGCGGATACAGTTCATCGAAAAGTTGCTCAAGCAGCTTGGCGTGCTTGTGGTTGCGGGCAAAAACGATGGTTTTACCCAGCGTTTGTCCATCGGCCTGACGAATGCCGTTTTCCATCAGGTTGTGCAGGATTTTGCGGTTGGTATCTTTGTTGTAGATGGCGCGGTCGATGTCTTCGCCGTCAAAGTCGAGGCTGTTAGGGTCAATGCCTTTATCTTCCAGTTCGGCAATTTCTTCCGCTGTTAAGGCATGACCCTTAATACCGTCGCGCAGAAATTTGGTGGTGTGTTTAACCACCTGATACGGCACCAGATAGCCTTCATCCACGGCGGTTTCCAGCGAGTAATTACAGGTGGGTTGTTTGAAATCGCAACTGAACAATTGACAGGTGGAACGGCTGACCATTTCCACCGGCGTGGCGGTCAGGCCGACTTGCAGGGCATCGAAATAGCGAAACAGATCACCGTAAATATTGTAGATGCTACGGTGGGATTCGTCGGCGATGATCAGGTCAAAGAAGCCGGTATCGAATTTTTCAAACAACCGGATCATCGCCGGATAGGTCGCGATAAAGATGCGGTTATGGGAGTCTTGCACGCTTTTACTGGTCAGCACGGTAATGGGCGCTGACAGATATTCGCTATAGGCGTTTTTGGCTTGTTTGCGCAGCTCGCGGCGGTCGCAGACAAACAGCACACGCTTGACCCAACCGGCTTTCATACAGACATCGGTCAGGGCAATCGACAAACGGGTTTTGCCGGTGCCGGTCGCTTGCACCGCCAGGGCTTTGCGTTGTTTGGTTTCAAAGCGCTCGCTGATACGTTTCAGGGCTTCATGCTGGTACAGGCGATCGCCCAAAATATCGGCTTTGGCGGAAACGCTGTTCAGCGGTTTGCGCTCTGTCCGCTGACGCACTTGATACTGCAAGCTGGATTTGGAATAAAAGCCGTAGAGTTTGCGCGGGGGATAATTTTGCCCGGGGTGGTCATCCCAAATCCAGATGTCCGGCCCATTGGTATAGAAAATCACCGGACGCTGTCCATGCATTTTTTCCAGGCCGTCGGCATAATGCCTGGCTTGATGGCGGCCTTTTTCGGCATCGACAGCGGTTTTTTTGGCTTCGACAACAGCCAGCGGTTTGCCGTTATCATCCCACAGCACATAGTCGGCAAAGCCTTCCCCGGTTTGGGTGGGCTGGTGTTGCACTTTTTCTTCGAGCGTCACCTGATCGGTATTGGACACCTCCCATCCGGCCTCGGCCAATTGCAGGTCGATCAAGTATTTACGGGTAGTCGCCTCATCAAAATGCAGCTCGTTGGCAACCTGCTGACCTTTACTGGCCGCCTGCTGCTTAACTTCGTTGAATTCTGCCTCGGTACGCTCCTGTTGAACGGCTTTTTTACGTTCGGCTTCCAGTTCGGCCAACACTGCCTGCATTTGCGCTTCCTGCTTGGCGTATTGTTGCAACAGGGCTTTGCGTTCCTTTTTGTAGTCCGCTTTGGCTGACTGAGGTGGCTTGGGCGGCTCGAAATCCTGGATCGTTGAGGCGTCGCCTTGGGCATAGGTGACCAATAACCAGCGGCCCAGATCAAAGGCTTCTTTCACTAGCCACTGTGCGCACTGTTCGGTGACCGTGTCGCCATGAGCGGCTTTGTTGCCGTAAATACGAATGGAATGGAGTCTATCCAGAACAGCCTTGGGTGTAACCGCAATAAAGGCATCGTTACCGAGCAGTTCCATGAAGGTTGACATCGGCGGCCTGGGCAAACGCAGTTTGCTGTAAACGATGCCAACACTGCATTCGGCAAAGCTACGCAGTTTGGTCAGCGCGCTTTGCGGGTCGGCCTGTGCATACTGTTCGGCAAATCCGGCCAGACTGGCTAGCTCCGGCCAAGCGTCTCTTAGGAATTCAAAGTTTTGTGATTGCATAATATGTGTTCTGTCCATAGCACCCTTCTAAGCGAAGCGTGTGCCAACTTTACTGAATGTCCAGTTTTTCCATCCAGTTCGATAAGGTCTGATAGTTGGGCAAACCTAAAAGCTCTGCCGCTTCTTTTTTGCTTCCAGCCGTTTTTTTAAGTGCCTGAGCAATATATTTTCTTTTTACGGCGTCTAAAACTTGTTGTACGTCAATGCCGCCGCCTATTGCAGGCAGTTCCGCAGTTGTGGCTTGCTGAGGCCGTTCAATCATGGCTTCCTGGATGTCGGTTTCGTCTATTTGCTCGGTGTCCGCCCATATCGACGCTCTTAGCAGCATGCCGTACAACTCTCTGATATTACCCGGCCACGCGTAGTTCAATATAATATTTTTTGCTTTTACAGAAATTGTTTTATTGATATAGCCGGGTTGACTGGAGGCCTCCCGATTGATGTTAGCCATCAGATAATCGGCCAGCATTGCGATATCGCCGGTTCGTTCTCTTAACGGCAGCAAGGTAATAATGCCTACCGCGACGCGATAAAACAGATCTTCCCGAAACCGGCCTTTAACAACTTCAGCAGCCAGGTTGCGGTTGGTCGCCGCAATGACGCGAACGTCCACTTTGGTAGATCTGCTGTCCCCTACTTTGCTGATCTCTCCCGATTGCAGTACGCGAAGCAACCGAACCTGCGCGTCTTCGGGCAGTTCGCCAAACTCATCGAGAAACAGGGTACCACCATCAGCGGCTTCAAAATAGCCGATTTTATGACTGATTGCACCGGTGAACGCGCCTTTGACATGGCCGAACAGCTCTGAATCGATCAGATCCTTGGGAATTGCGCCGCAATTAACGGTGATAAAGGGCTTGCCCTTGCGCAGACTGGTATTGTGTATCGCCTTGGCGAACAGCTCCTTTCCGGTTCCTGACTCTCCCATGATTAATGCGGGGACATCGCGTACTGCAATTTTTTCGGCTTTCTGTATGGTTCTTTTTAGTTCCGGGTTCTGGGTGATGATGTCGGAAAAGGCGGCTGATAACGGTGCTTTCGAATAGGACAGCTCGGTTAGTTTTTTGTCTGCGTTTTTGACTAACTGGGGAATATATTCAGCGCAAATATCAAAAGGAATGGTGACAAATTCGCCGCCTTTTTCTTTGGTGGATTGCACAAACCGGGTGTTGTACCTGGTCTTGCCCAGCAATATCGACACGGCTGTCATTGACGGGGTGCCCGGCGACAGATGGATGCTGATATCCAACCGGGATTCCTTGGCGGTCAGCTTATCAAGATAACCGTCCATGACCCGATGTATGTCGCCAAAGTCGATCGGAGAACGTAGCGAACATTTATTGAGAACCGTTTTTATGGCGGCAAACTCAGCGAGCCAATTTACATAAGCATCTGCTTTGGATTGCTCCTGCTCGTATATCAAGTGCAGCTCATCAAAAGCGAGCGTTTTTAATGCGCCGAGAATCGGGCCTTCGCCAATAACTTCATCAGCTCTTGAGGGAACTTGACCGGCGGCTTTGAGGTCGGTAATTCCGAGCCACGAAATTAATATTTTTTTGCCCATTGTTCTGCAAGATCATCGTTTTTAGCCGTCAAGGGTATACACAAAAACAAGGCATATCAACAAAGCGGGGGAAGGTTTTTTATTTAGATAAATTTATTTACTCTAAACTCGCACAAATCCAGCCAAAAGCGCCGTGCCGCAGCGCTTTTTAAATTTCTTGGCACTTGTCACAGCCAGCCTTGTAACCATTGGTTAACGTCGGTCAGCTCATTCCATGGCAAGATAAAACGGCGTCGGGAGTATACGGCTTCCAGTTCGACGTGCTCTGCCTGATCGGCGGGCGGCTCGGGCTGAATCAATTCGGTAACGATGAAATGTTTTTCCTTGTTGTAAGGCGTAGCCGCTGTCCATTTACTGAGCAGCAATTTTTTTGGATTCAAGTGGCGAACTGTTTGTTGTTGCATGGATTGGACCTCACTGTAATCACGGGGTTTTATCGCACATATTCAAAAGCCGCACTTAACTGACGGCAAATTAAAACACTATAAATCGCTGGTTAATAATCGCCTGTGTAATCCTTTTTTCCAATTTCCACGCCATTATGCCGCAGAATGGCGTAAGTGGTGGTGAGGTGAAAATGGAAATTGGGCAGCACAAAATCAAGCAGGTAAGCCTGGCCTAAAAAACCGAGTTCCCTGCTGCCAAATTTCAGTGTGATTTGGCGATCTTCACTGCCGTCTATTTGCGATGCGCTTACGCTCTGTAAAAATTCTTTAGTCTTGGCAATGCGCGCTTGCAGCTCGGCAAAAGTGGCTTCGTTATCTTCATAACGAGGTACTTCGATACCTGCCAGGCGCGCAGCACACCCTTTAACCATATCAGTCGCAATTTGTACCTGGCGGCTAAGCGGATACATATCAGGCGCTAAACGCGCGTTGACGAAAATGGCGGGATCGATTTTCTTCGCTTCGGCATGGGCGGCAGCTTTATCGAGTATCGCGGATAAATTCCCTAACATACGCACGAAAACAGGGATAGAGGCTTGGTACATGGTCAGTGACATAATGGTTACTCCAGTGAATGGGGAATGTAATAAATACTGCACGAAAGATAACGCAATAAAATTATTAAACGTTTACAAGACTTAAAGTTGGCTTTGCGGGCAACATGATCCTGAGTTTACCACAGCAAGGCTGTATAAGTTCCCGACTCGAATTGATTTCAATCCGGTTCGAATGCTAACGGAATTAGTCCAATTACTGCAATGCCGCATCATTTTTATGTCCTCGACATGGTGAGTAGTCAACCTGTTTAGTGACAAACACACTATCTGGTGTGTTCGGCTTTGTACATAGCGAGCGTTAGCTTATCACTGCGGCCATCGGCAAACATCCCGGAAGAGTCAGTCAAATCAGATTTTCGAACGGCAGCATATTCACGAAAAGCGGACTGTCGGTTTTAGTCATTAAACTGCACTACCGACAGCTAACTGTGAACAGCCCCAGAGCGGCTGAACGATAATATAATTTGGAAAATATCCGGTAAGGCCCTATTCTGTACGGCTTTTTGACAATCACAAACTTCACCGCAGCAGCGAAGTTATTCAACCTCCCACCATTGCACTTACAGGGGCAGCAAGTTTTGAGTTTACACAGTTATCAATCGGTAGATCGCGAGCAATTAGCCAAGGACATCAGCGAAATTCATCAACAAGCTTTAGCCAATATCGGCATTGACGATTTTAAGCATTTAACAAGAATGGAACGCTGGGGAAAAATTTGTTCCATCATCGGCTACGGCACGGCCTGGATTTTCCCCAATCCCATTTCCGCGCTGTTAATCAGTCAAGGCAGTTTCACGCGCTGGACGCAAGTAGGGCATCCGATTGTTCATAGAGCCTATGACAAAGTTAAAGGTGTCGATAAAAATTACACCAGCAAAAAATTCGCACAGGGTTGGCGACGCTTTATGGATTGGCCGGACTGGTTTACTGTCGCGGGCTGGCATCATGAGCATGACGTATTGCATCATTACAGTTTGGGTGAAAAAGCCGATCCCAATAATGCGCAACACAATATGGAATGGCTTAGACAATCAAGCCTGCCGATGTGGCAACGCTATGTGATAGTGGCGTTTTTTTCCGGGATATGGAAATTGGTTTATTACACGCCCAGAACCCACAAAGAATTGCACTTAAATTCCGCCAGACAACAGGGTGAACCTCAACCCGTGATGACCCGCATCGGCGCGTGGAGCCTGTTTACCCAACAGGGTAGAGCATTCTGGCTGCAAAGCATTTTGCCTTATATCGCCTATCGCTTTGTGTTGCTGCCTTTGCTGTTTTTACCGTTGGGAAGTTTTGCTGTTATCAGCGTGCTGATTAATTCAATTCTGGCGGAAATTTTTACCAATATGCACAGTTTTCTGGTGATGATCCCCAATCATGCCGGAGATGATGTGATGATGTTTGACGAAAAAGCCAAAGGCAAAGGCGAATTTTATCTGCGGCAGATTTTAGGATCGGTAAATTATCCAACAGGCTCTAATTTTAATGACTTTTTTTACGGCTGGTTGAATTATCAGGTCGAGCATCATTTGTGGCCGGATATGCCGTTAAGTCAATATCAAAAAGTGCAGCCGCAAGTGATGGCGTTGTGCAAAAAACATAATATTCCTTATCTCCAACAGTCGGTTTTTAAACGATTGTTGAAAGCGGTGGATGTTATGGTGGGGAAAACTTCGATGTTGAAGCCAGTCGTTGCGTAAAAGTGCGGATATATCGTATTAACTGATGTTATGCAGCTGTTGTTCAGAAGAATCAATGGCTGTAGCGAATTCAAAAAATTGTAACCCAATTGATTTTAAAAAACGGGTGCGTAACATCAGTTATTTATCAGGCATCAAACCTTGCATATTCAGTTTCCGGCCGGGTTTTACCGGTCATTTTTTGTAGAGCTCTGCGCCTTCCTCTGATTAGAGTGCTCAGTGACACTTTAAACTTTTTCTTCGCTAAAGCGCCATCACTACCTTGGCTAATCCGGACAGAATCCGGATACCATAAGACTGTGTGTGCGGAATCGTACAGACGACCTGAAGCGGGAGGGCTTATATAGACGGTGCCGGATCGTACCAGGCAATCATTTTCCTTGAAACCCGTTCTTAGAGGAGTTCTAACATGCGTAAATTAGTTGCGGGATTTATTCTAATCATGATTTTACCGGTGGTTGCTAAGGCCCAAGCGCCCACCGATGTTCAACCTCCGGAGTCGTCACCTGAAGCCTTGCCACCCGGCTCCAACCCTCAGGAAACCCCACAGGAGAAGAGCACTGGCTCTGCCGATGCGCAAAGCGATGCTTTCAATATCTGCTTACGTGCCACTCAACGCTTCGAACAACAGGAAAGAGCTAAGGGGAACAAAAAAAGTGCGGAAGCGCCTCTGTCTGCCTCATGCAAAACGGAACTGAAACCGGCCTCGTATTGGCTTTGCATGGATAAAGAAGCCATTCAGAAAGTGGATTTTAATACCGCCCATTGGCGTTGTGCGAAACAAACTAATCTTATTAACTAACCAACTGTTTATATAGGTTATTTATGAGTAGCGGTTCTCTAGAGCCTGCGACCGGAGAACAAAAAGCCTCTGAATTCAGAAAAGAGGACTCGAATCTCTGACCTCAGCCTCTGGAGTGCTAATCTTGCACTACCGGAATGCTGACGGGCTACGCTTTTTTATTAGTCGCTATTGACCGTGGAAGAACCATGGGCTCCGGGCCATAAAACGCATTCATCCGGTTTCAGGAATTTATCATGAAACCGGATAACCACGATCAAAACCACCATATCTCCCATCGAACAGCTAATCATCCGATCTCGCCGTTTTGAAGCGGGCAGACGCCCCCAGCAGACCGACCACGAAGAAAGCCGTGCCGACAAGGGTGAAACGCAGATTCGTCTCCTGGTCGGTCATGTCGCCGGTCGCATAAAGCATGATAATAACCGCAACCGATCCCCACCCAAGAAAACGCAACGCAGCGGCCATAATCAGTTTACCTGGAGTTTCCGATTCGCTCACTGGCGTGTCCATTCGATAGGCCACAAAACCGCACATGAGCGCCGGCAGGATTCCCCAGCGCATATGTTGGATGAAGCTTTCCAGAAAGTTGAAATTCTCCTTGTAGTAAGTTAACTCGAGAATAAGCGCCGATACCGTGGTGCTGACAATGAACCCCGTTACCATCATTGCCATATAGAACCCGTAGTATCGATCGGATTGCTCCCGCTGGTGCCTGAAGGCGAGCGTCCGTAAAACAAAGACGAGCGCTATCGGAAGGACATAGATCAGGATGGCATAGGCGACCCACCGGAGCGTAGCGTAATCAAAGTGCGCTAGCGGTTCATCGGGAAACAGGAAAGCATTATGTAGCGAAACCGAAATCTCTCGACCCAACATGATCCCGATGGCGGTGGCAGCCGTGAATAGCAGGATATATTTATAGGTGTGTTTGAGGCGGGCCTCGTGGACGTTGCCGCCGAGCTGCTTCACGGTTGCCCAGATCTCATTCTCGCTTGCGCTCCCGAACACGACCAAAGAGGCTAGTAAGCGACAGAGTAAACCGGTCAGGTGGTCCAGCTCCTTTAGCAATTTTACGGTCTTGGTATAGTGCGGTTCCGCTTCCTTCCAGACGGCCACTTTTTCCGACATCGCGTTATAGGAGATACAGATTTCCCCCCATTTCAGCGACGGCTCGTTGAACAATCGACGAAAAGACTGTTGATTGGCGTAGTTTTGTATACGGTCGAAAAGAAGGCAATTATGAGCCCATTTATACTCGACCGTAGCGCTGGATTTTTCGAAATCGCCGGGGTCGATGCTCGGTACCAGCAGGCGATTGTTGATTTGTGCTTTTAATGTATCGTCGACCGCCGACAATCTCGATGTGATTAGAGCATTATAGACCTCGACCGCCTTGGTCGGAATTGCGAAAGCGTCATGGATGCTGTCTCTCAATATAAGCAAGGGATTAAACTTGCTTTCCCAGGCGATAAAAAATAGAAACAGCCCGGCGGTAATCAAAGGTATGATCGTGCGCCCGTCCAAGCCATTCAGAAGATTTACTAATTCCCCTGAGCGTAAGTTCTTCACGATCAGTGTCACCAGCGGTTCCAAGGGCAGCCACTGCCAAGTAAGCAGCCAATAAAGTGCGGCCATAAGCGTGCAGTACGATGCGATCCCTACCCAGTAGGTGCTTCTGCGACTAAAGTATTGGGGTAGCGTCGGTTCTGCGCCAAGCTGAATCCGGCGTTTTTGGAAGGATCGATAGGCGAGGAAGAATGCGGCCCCGGTGCCCAGAAACTGCACCGCAAAGTTAATCAAGAGTTCGGAAGTCATCGTGCGGCTGCTCCTATGTACTTTTCACAAGGTTTCGAGTTTAGAAAAAAGCCAAGTCCCGCCTGATTATAAACGCGCTCATTAAACAATTCCGGTCGTTTTTACGCCAGTTTTACAAGGCCTGAATTGGCGTGATAGGGCCGGGCGCGCGTTGCGGGATTGAGTGCTTGTATTATAGCAGGACATAGCGTGTCAAGGTCCCTTCATGAGTCGAAGCGGGGGTAGACAGAACTTCCTGCATCGGTCCGTTGACGCGCTCGGTTATGCTATCTCGGTGAAAGCAATAAGAAGGAAGAATACCGAACCAAGCCTTTGACGTTATTATCTAACTCAGTCAGTCTTGTTATGTCGTGTAAAAATCGTTTAGTTCAGCGTAGATCCGCTCATCCTTCACTTCCTGGTCGACTGCGGCCGGTCGTGGCAATCAGTTATCGCCCCATTCTTTGAGTAACGGCCCTTTCTATAAGGTTGTACGTGAATTATGACAACGGTTGCCAGATGGTTCGAATTACCAAACTTGCGTTTGGTAATTCGATTTTGGAAGCTGGAACTCTTCAGATTGGAAACCAGCGGATTATATTAAATTCTCGTTAATTTCATTAACTCTTGGAATCTTTCTTGGATTTCTTCACAGCCTTCTTTTCTTTCGGACTCAGAGCTGGTTTTTTCTTGTCTTCTTTATTGCTTTTTTGTTCTTTGCTCATGGCACTTACTCCAAATAATTGATGGGTTTTTTTGAACATTCATACGAATGGCGCCGGTATGTCAATGTTTTGATGATTGATATGGCAATGCTTGACTGCCGAATGTGGAAGATTCAGCATACTCCGGTAAACTAAAAAGAACAACTTTAGCTACTTCTACCTCACTTTTTAAAGCGATGGAGCTTATTGAAAAGTCTATGAATACGGATAAGCTAATAATTCGTGTTGAATGTTATGCCGGTTACCAGGGCGAGGAAACACCTCGACGTTTTTTTATGGGCGCTAAATGTATTGAAATTGAAGAAGTAATCGACCGCTGGTTAGCTCCCGAACACCGTTATTTTAAAGTGCGTGGATCTGAAAACGATATTTACATACTGCGGCATGATGAATTAGCGCATCGATGGGAGCTGACCATGTTCCAAAGCGGGAAGTATGATGGCAGCCCATTGTCCTCAACCTGAAAAGGCACTACAAAGCCCGGCGGATTAGCCGGTCAGTTCAGATGTGGTTGTTAGCGATTGTTAAAGCCAATATACTGATCTTCAGATCAGCCATAATTGGCTTCAATTTCCTGTGATTTTCAGTTAAGTCAATATCTGAATCACTCGATTGTCCAGTATCAACGAGGTACCTGCCGTTATGAACTCCAAAACTATCGTTATAAAAAAACTTTATCCCATCATAGCTTTTATTTTTATCGTGACCGGCTGCGCGTTTCAAAAGCCTGACTACGTGAAAGTTATAACCGCGCCTGAATTAAACCAAGTCATGCAAAAAGAGGATATATTTCTTGTTGACGTTCACACACCCAAACAGCGACATATAAAAGGCACCGACCTTTTTATTCCTTACAACGAAATCGAAAAACAGAAAGACCAACTTCCCAAAGATAAAAATACGCCTATCTATCTTTATTGCGAAAGCGGCCCGATGGGAAATGCAGCTGCAAAGTCTCTTTATGAATTAGGTTACCGTAACTTAACCAATCTTGACGGCGGCGCAAAGGCCTGGAATAAGGCTGGTCTTGATTTTGAATAAGTAGATGCTTCGACCGGCTCGAACCTTACATTGACTTACCGCTATTTGACCGATAGCGGTAAGTCAACAATGTCTATTTCCGACGACCCGCTTGACTGACATAAACGCCCTTTTCAACACTACACCAATCAACAGGAAACACGGGGATCATTCGTAAGTACGCCCTCCCCTGTCAACGTGTATCAACCGCACAGGTTTCTTCAAGGCTTTGCTCAGAATCAGGTAAGTATCGCGATCAAATGCCGGTCGACTGGAATCCAATAAATCCTGTACGTCTACTTCATTTTTCGCGGTCCCCAAGTAGCACCAATGATCAATGACATGAATCTCGTCACCTTCCTGAATACCTACCGCGCCTGGATAGGTCCAGGTGGCGAGTTTAAGCGTGTTCATCGCGATGAGCAGTCGCGCGGCATGATCGAGCGGCTTTTCCTGACCGATGCAGGCGCCTTTACATTTTTTTAACTGCTGAGCAAAACAAGGACGTCCCTTTGCTGTCTTTTCGATGCCGAGCACGCTCAAACATAGCTGGTTTTGATCGGCGATACTGCGGAGCGCTTTTTGGGCATCGCGTTGGCTGTGGTACAGACCATGCAGATTACTCTGCGCACCAAAATCAAGGTCGTCAGCCCACGTCAGCACCGGACGCAGATGTTCGGCGTGTTGTTGCAGCTGCCATGCGCACAACGCATTGTTGCGGCGCAATCGCCGGTTATGGATCGGCTGCAGAGTCTTGATCAGTTTCGCTTCCATCAGCAGCGCGCCCAGCTCGCCAGCGGTTTCTATCCATTCAATACGGCGCAGCTGTTGCGATAAACTCATTTCCTTGCCATGACTGTGATCGGCTGAGAAATGCGCTAACACCCGCTGCCTGATATTGATGCTTTTGCCGATATATAACGGCAAGTCATTTTCGCCATAAAACAGATACACGCCCGGTGAGTCGGGTAGATCGTCGATCAGACCGCGATCAATATTCGACGGCAGACTGGATCGTCCGACAAGCTTTTTTACGGTCTCGGCAATAAGCGCCGGATCATGGATTAAATGGATCTTCTGCCAAAACTGATGAATCAGCTGAGCGTCGGCCAGAGCCCTGTGCCGACCGTTAGCGTTCAAGCCATAACGTTCAATCAAGCTATCGAGATTATGATGTGGGTAGGCTGGAAACAGGGCTCTGGACAATTTGACGGTACACAATACGTCGGGCTGAAACGTTAGCCCGACGTATTTGAATTCATTCTTCAGAAAGCTGTAGTCAAACCGGGCATTGTGGGCAATAAACAGATACCCGTGCAACAGCGCTGCCAGCTCTTTTGCAACGGCTTCAAAACGTGGGGCATCGGCTACCATGGCGTTGGTGATGCCGGTTAATTGTTCAATGAATGGAGGTATGCGGGTTTGCGGCTGAATCAATCGGCTCCACTCATGCACGCCGTCTTCGTCCACCAGCACAACGCCGATCTCAGTGATGCGATCCACCGTCGCTTTAGCCCCCGTAGTTTCGAGGTCAACAAACGCCAAGCGCGGGAGTGTAGAAATTAAAATACAGCCTCCAGTAATCTACTGGATTTAAAAATAAAAATCATAGGCGCTAAATATGCGCTTTAAGTGCTGACCAAATCAAGCGATTTATCTATCAGCTGTCAGGCAGTTACGATGAATGGGCTTTTAAATCAATAAATTTCTCGGTATGCGAACAAGAGAACCCGGCATCTTTACGGTAATGCGAACAGCCCCAAAACTGTCCTGAAGGACCTTTTCTTAAGATCATTTTGCCATGACATTTGGGGCAAACAGGCTCAACATAATCGCAGCTTTTGTTTTCACACACCCGAAACCGGCCTTTCTCTTTCAAGGCACTGCCGCACCATTGGCAGGCTGACTGGATATGATTGCACAACGGATATTGGCTGCACCCCAAAAAACTGCCGTATTGGCTATCCCTGGGCAACAGGTAACCGGTTTTACAATGGCTACAGACAATGTCGGCCACTTTCTCCTGGAATTTTTCACCCCTAAATTCGTCACAGAGAATTTCGTACTTTTTATCGATCAGTTCTCTGACAAAATCGGAGGCTTTACCGGCATCGCTGACCAGATACACATGGTGTCTGGCTCGGGTCAAAGCCACATAAAACAGGCGCCGTTCTTCGGCATGCGCAAAGGCTTCGGCTTTAGGCAGTAACAGATCCAATAACGGGTGCGTTGCTTTTTCAGACGGAAAGCCCTGTTTGCCTTTTTCAAGGCCCAGCACGATCACGTAATCGGCTTCTTTGCCTTTTGACGCATGCACACTCATAAATTGCAGCCTTAATTTCGGGTACTGCCGCGCCAAGACAGATAAATCCGGTTTTCTAAAATTAAACCGAGCCAAAATAAGCACGCTGGCCTTCGCATCGGTTTTAGCATTAATAGCCGATAACGCGGCATTCAATCCGGCCTGATCCTGGGAGGTCTTGATTAAGGAGACCGCAGCGTGTTCGATAATATTATGGCTCTGGATTTTCTTGGCAATTTGCGTCGGATTTTGCATGACAAACCGTGATGCGACCGCGCCGATTTTGTTATTAAAACGAAAAGTTTTATCCAGTACGCTGGTAGCGGTATAACCAAAATGCGTTTCAAATTCTTTGGTAATAGTGACGTCGCTGCCGGTAAAACGATAAATCGACTGCCAGTCATCGCCGACGCAAAACAGGCTGTTAGCCGGATTTTGCGCTATTAACGCCTTTACCAGTCTGGCCCGACTGGCTGAGATATCCTGAAACTCATCAACCAGCAGATAGCGGTAAGGCGATTGATAACGCCCGTTCTCGACATACTCAATCGCCCTGCCGATCATGTCTTCAAAATCAATGGTATCGGTGTCGCGCAAGTGCTGTTGATACACTTCATAAATCGGCTCAAACAAAAACGCGGCGGCCTGCATACGTTCATGATCTTCATGCTGTCTGGCCAGTGAAACCAGGCTTTTCAAATTCAGGCAAGCCGCTTTAAACAACGCCAGCACTTGAGCAAGCAATTGACCGAATTCCGAAACCCGCCCGAACTCATTTAATTTTTTCAGCAGTTCATTATTGGCTAAGGGCTTAAACTTAACGCCCGCCTGAAGCAACTTATCTTCCAGAGACTTGGTCAAAATACCTTGCTGCTTGAGATAGCTATAGGTTTCGATCAAGGGTGTTTGATGCTGTTGATGTAATGCCCGCTTCCAGGCCATTCCGTCCAGATAGCTTTGCTGCTCAATAAACGGCGGCGTTTGATTGTTTTCATTGACGGCAAAGTGTTCAATATAAATGCCATACTCAGGCAAATAAAAGTCCGGCTGATAAGCGCGATAATCAGGCCCCGCCGTATTTACCTGATAATTGGCTTCATATTCATAGTTGATGCCCTGACGAAACAGGCAATTGGCAATCTCGCATTCTTCATAGCTTTTTACCAGCTCGCCTTGCAGCGTGCGTATGTCATTTTCCAAAATGTAGTTGTTGTATTCACCCAGGCTTTTAAAGTTAAAAGCGCTTTTATAAGGGTGGCTGAACCGTAAAAAATAGGTGACCAAACGCGATTTATAAAGTTCATCCTCTAATAAACGCTGGATTTGTTCATCGACAAAACGAATCCGAAGACGCTCGTCTTCCGCCATTTTATTGATCGCCGGCACCACACCTTCCACCTGAGTGATGATTTGTTTTCCAAGACCGTGAAAGGTTTTCGCGGTCAGGTTGTGAATGCCCAATTGGCTCCGGATACGCTGATCCATTTCCTCTGCCGCCTTTCGGGCAAACGCCAGCATCAGGATTTTTTCCGGCGGGGCAAGCCCCGCTTTGATTAAATAACCGGCGCGGCCGATCATGGTGCTGGTCTTGCCGGTGCCCGCACCGGCCAACACTAAATTATGCTGTTCATCGATAACACAAGCTTCACGTTGATTGGCCGTTAGCGGATTACTTTCCACCTGATCGAAAAACATCTGAAAAGTTGCCAATTGTTGCCGTACATAGGATTTATTGCGTTTGGCGATGTAGCCATACCCTTGGCTTAACAACGGCTGGAGCGTCTTTAAGTATTGCCGCGCTTCAGACGGCAAGAAGTCTTGGATATCCTGACGTTCTATTGCTTTCGCTAAATGCTGGTGATTTGTAAACCATTGCTGTGCAGCCGCATAACGAATATAACGCTGCCCCGAAAGTAAAATACGGGCCTGTTGCCAGGCTTGCTGCAAATCAGGCCCGATGCGTTGGTAAAAGGTTTTAATATAGCTGCGGCAGTGATGATTAAGCGCCTGTTGCAACGGCCCCGACATTTTCTTGGCCACCCCCCTGAAACGCAGGATGTCTCCACTTTCAAGAGGTATAACCAAAATATTCCAGAAATAGCCCTGCTCTACCGTTATATCAGGATTTATTTCCAGATATGAAATCCTGTTCTGCGCAGATTGACCCCCTGTCAATAAAACGCCGCCGCCAGCTAAAGAAAGCGAGTCATAATCGGAGTTTGAAGCAAATAAAGAGGCTAACCAGCTAACTCGATAGCTTAAGGGTTTAATTGATTTTGTTCTCAAAATAACATGTCCGTTGCATGAACTGAAAAAATACAAGTTTCTGTCGATGAAAAAATTTGCCGGTTTTTACTATCAGGCGCTTGATGAAATCGGCTTTTTCCAAGGACCGTTTGGGCATTTTTCCCGCCAGCTGATCGGCTTAAATCTGGTGCAATGCAGCCTGTTAACGGTTGCAGGCATGGCGCAAGAAGATCACGCCCAGCACCGGCATGCAGTATTCGCTGGATGGCAACTTGGAATTGGCGCGCAGTTGATCGGCGGCTTCCCAGAGACTATCTTCGATTTTGGAAATGTTTTGTAAGGCGTTGGCAGTCATCAAGGATTTCAGTTTCAGATTATTCAGGGGTGATTTTGGAATTTGAGGCCGAATAAGCTGGATGACAGGTCATTCCTGACAATGCAGAGCTGACTTGCTTAATCGGCGCATACAATTCTTACGCGTTAAACCGTTCATGCTATGCCGAACGGTTTAAGCATAAGCGGCTCAATGTGATGAATGTGAAGGCGTTGATTTTGTTACATCATTTCTACGCAAAACATAGCGATCCGCCAGTTTTCCGGAGATACGATTGCCGTTATTATCGAGCTGAATGAGCATATTTTCGCCGATAAGATATTGCTGCGTAGTTGAGCTATTGCGTGGCGTTAAAACAATCGTATTGTTTTTATCACCCCAGGTAAATTTCCCTTTCTCGACAATTTCTCTTTCTGATTTACCAACGTATTGAGTAATCAAAATATAACTGTTGTTTTTGTTCAAAGCGAGCGTCGATTTAACCCCTTTGCAATCATCACAGGGTATAAAGCCGTTATAAATACCCGGCCAGTCAAGGCTATTTTGTGCATGATGCGCATCTGTATCGTTTGTCTCAGCCGTCGTTTCAGCAAAAACAGGGTTGTAACCCGAAGAAATTGTGATGAAAATAAAAAAAGTTAAAATTTGTTTAAATTGTTGTCTAAATGTTCGCATATTTGCTCCTCAGTTAAATAACGATAGTAAAGTAGAATGAGTGGAATGTAAAAACAACAGCGAAACTCGTCTTGCGGGTTAAATTTGACTTGCCAACTTACAAATCTCCTTTAATGCCGTCAATCAGCGTACAGCGCTTATAGAAAAACAGCGTGATAATTGCTTATCCAATTGTTTTGTAATATTTATTTTTAGAATATCTGGTGAAAATCCTGGCAGCCATGCCTGACATGGGTATTGAAGAACCGGTTAATAAAACAGCGTTACCAAGCCATTTCTCCATCACGTTCCGCCGCTTGCAACCCACCAATAAATATCAACGGAGGATGCCCTGATTGATCGGCGTCTACCCTTTAATTATTACCGCCCCATTTGTTTTGCAAATAGTCGCGACGGGTATCAAATATGCATTCAAGCTTGCTTGCGATAAGAGCCGAGTGTACCAACTGTCCCAGCCAGCCCAAAGGCATTGCGTAGAAGATGATGTCTTCAAACACTATTCCATTTTGTACCTCAGTTAAGCATACTTCATGGCTCAAAAACTTGAACGGTCCGATGCGCTGCTCATAAACAAAACGTTTGGGCTCGTCGCAGTGACTAACCTCTGACAACCAGGCCATCGGAATACCCAATACGGCTTTCATTTGATAATTAACCATCAAACCGGCATAAATCTTTTTCGGCACTTCAGAGATGATGGTCACATGAAAAAATGCCGGCGTGATGTCGTTCAGGTTATGGGGCGATGAAAGAAACGCCCATGCCTCTTCGATAGTTAAATTGAGCTGTTGCCGCCGATAGAGTTGATAAATTTTCATGCTCATAAATTGGGTTATTTTTATTTCACTATACTGAAAATGGATGTTAAGAACTTTCAACCGGCAATAGTTTGTTTAGTCTTTCATATAATGCAGCAGCGTGGCAGTTTAGCTGCCGCAGGAACCATCATATATTTACGGAAAGGAGCTGGATTTTCAATACGCGTAGAATCATAGTGTCTTACCAGCCCGGGATCAGCCTCCTGTTTTGCAAATCGCATCACCTTAAAAACCATTTCCGCTCGACTTGGTTATTTACTTTTTCGCCTTTTGCAGCCGTAATTGTTCAGGTTAGCTGTGCTTTTCGCTTTGGTCCTAAAGGCCTGTTGGCGACGAGCAGGATTTTGTCATGGCTAAACCCAATTATCAAAGTATAAGCCCGTTGATAGCAGCCTCGTATCATCGAACAACGTTTGATGATATTTGCTCAATAGCTCAACCCTGCCCTAACTGCTATTTTAGACGCATTTCGAGCAGGAAAATAAGCCGCCAGCATAGCCAGAATCAGCACAAAGCCTAGCCAGAAGCCTACCGATAACAGTGAAAAAACAAAATCCAGGTGTATGCCCAGCATGGTGATTCCCAGTTGCTCGGCTAACGGTTCGGCGACCAGAAAGGCGAGCGGAATGCTGATCAGCCACGCCAATAAGCCATGAAACAAACCTTCGAGCATGAATAACTTGAAAATGGCAGACGAGCTTGCACCGATGGCGCGGAGCACGCCTATCTCGCGGGTGCGTTGCAATACGCCGATAGCCAAGGTTCCTGACAGGCCGATCGCGCCGACAGCGGCAATCATGACCGCCAACCCCAGCAACATGCCGGTAATGGGACGGAACTGATTTTCGGCAAACTGGCGTTGTTCCAGTTTGGCGAGCGTGGTGTAAAAATCGAGTTTGATGTGTTGCTGTTCGAATGCGGTTTTTAACGTGTCGACATAGGTTTTTTCTTCCGCCAAGGAGCTAATATTGGCGGACAGCAGCGCAAACGCATGTTTGTGTTCGTTCAGGTTACCCGGCTGAAGAGTGCTCAAGGGTGCGTAAACCGGTTCCACGGCATAGCCGGAACCGGCAAACCAGCGATATAAACCGATGACCTGCCATTCCCGAGCCGGTTGTTGCAACAGCCTGGCGTTAAGTCTATCGCCAACGTGTATGCCGTTGAGTTCGGCGGTCGCGGCGTTGATGACCAGCCGGTTTTGTTGGTCGTCAGCGGGTTCAAACCAGCGTCCGGCGACGATTAGCGGGCGGTACATCGAGGTGTCGGAAGGCAGCGCGATCATTTGCAGGCCCAAACTGCCGGATTGCCGTATTAATTTATCGTGCAGAAAAAGTTCGGCAGGCAGGCGGTTCCAGAATTCTACGGCGGTGGTTGGCGGGATATTGCGCACAATATCTTTAACGATGTCGGCAGGTTGGTCTTGGGTAAAGCCGATACGTACCGCATAGCGGCTACGCGCCAGTTCGTTATTCAGGGTCAGATTAACCGATGCAATCAGGCTCATGATGACGATGAACAGCACACCGGCAATAATCAGCACGCTTTGCGTCCACAGCAAACGCGCCTTCCGGCGCAGCAAATTACCCAGCGCGACGGCGTAAATCGTCGGCAACAAAGCGGCTGCGGCGCGCTCAAGCCAACGGTCAACGCCGTGACTGACAAAATCCGCGCCTAAGCCGTAACTGGCAATGGCCTGTCGCACCGACATTGAGGCGCCTTTCCAGATAGGCCGTAATGACGCCAGCAACGGTGCGAGCAAGCCGCCTGCAATCATCAAATACAATGATCGCGATGAATAGACAAAGCTGTTTAGCTCGATATTGAACACATCCAGAATCCAGCGACTGCTGTAAAAAGCGCCTGCCCAACTCAACGGCACGGCGATTAGCAACGCGATCAACGACAGGATAAACACTTCGGACAAATAAATATTGGCTATTGTCCGGCGGCGTGCGCCCAGCGCTTTCATAATGCCGATCTGGTCGGTTTGCTGGGTAATTAAGGCGGCAACGGTGTTTAAAATCAGCACCGAACTCAATGCCAGCGACGCCCATGCCATCACCGTCAACACCAGATGAATGCCGGAAAAAATCGCCCGTCCCCAATGCCGGCCGGGATCTTGCAATAATGTGGCATTGACGGCTATGCCCGATACCGCCAGCTTGGCGCGAATTTCACCGGCGATAGAACGCGCTTTATCCCCACTGTACGGCGGTTTTATTTGCACTAGCAATTGCCTGAAAGTGTGCGCGGGGATACCGAAAGCCGTGGCCAGTTCCGGCGCGATAAAGAAATGCAATTGCCCGCCAAACGCAGGCGGTTTAACAAACGGATGCCGGATAATACCGTCGATAGCCAGTTTTTCGGTACCGTTCGCGGTGCTGAACTCGATAGTATCGCCGGTGTTAAGCCCCGCAAATCGTGCCGACAAGCGTTCGACGGCAATGGTTTTATCGCGTGGAAAATTGCCGGACAATAAAGTCATCCGGTCGTATTGTTGATCTTGGTAATCGGCCCGGAACAATACCGTTCCGGTCTGCCATTGCGCCGATTGGGGCGTTTTAAATTGCACGGTGAACTGCGTCAATGTGTCGATATCGGCAACGCCGTCGAGGTTTTTGATGCTTTCAGCAACAGCAATGTCGGCGTCCTGTTTGAGTATCAAATTAATGTGCGAGGGTTGCGATTGCCGATGCGCATTGTCCATGCTGCCCAGTTGCAAGTCCATCATGCCCAGCAAGGTGCCGATCACAAACAAGCCTATCGCGATACTGGAGATTGCCAGTACGGTGCGGGATTTATGGGTCAGTAAATCGGCGCTGACTTTTTGCCAAAGATTGGAGTTGAAAAACATAGTTTTTATTGCTGTTTGGGCAGGTACTGATCGTCATGAATGCGGCCGTCATGAATGGCGATGCGGCGCGTGGCGGATTGCGCGAGGTCTTCGTTGTGCGTCACTATCACCAGCGTTTTGCCTTGTTGCTGCAATTTAGAAAACAGCGCAAACACCGCATCGGCGGTGGCGGAGTCGAGATTGCCGGTCGGTTCGTCGGCGACAATCAAAGCCGGATCATTGGCCAAGGCACGGGCAATGGCTGCGCGTTGTTGCTGTCCGCCCGATACTTGCCCCGGCAATTGCTTGGCCTGTTCGTCCAAGCCGACCAGATTAAGCAAATAACGCGCGCGTTCCAGACGCTCCCGCTTGGGCAGTTTGCCGACAAAATCCATAGGCAGCTGGATGTTTTGCAACAGGTTCAGCGAGGGCAATAATTGAAAAAACTGGAACACAATGCCGACATTGGCGCCGCGCCAAACGGACAATTGCTCTTCCCGCAAGCGCTGCAAGGCGCTGCCGTTCACCATGACTTCGCCCCGGCAAGGACGATCTATGCCGGTCAACAGATTCAATAAAGTCGATTTGCCGTTCCCGGAAGGTCCGACGATGGCGACAAATTCTCCGGCGCTGATGGTCAAGGAAATGTCATGTAAAACAGGCTGTTTTAATTGCCCAAGCGTATAGGCTTTATGAACGTTGGTGAGTTGGATGATAGTGGGCATGACGACAGGCGTATTTATAATGGCGTTATCCAAAAAAGATGGTAGATTCTATCATGCGCTGATTTTAAAGGCCGATCACACCGGAATGACTTCTATACAACACCTTTGGCTGCTGCTGGGTAGCAGTTGGGCGATGCTGGAAATGGCTATCGTTTATAAAACCCGTTTGCCTTGCAACCGCTCAGATGAGCAAAAATACCGTTCGGAACAGTTGATTTGGGGCGTTGTCGTTGCCTCTTTATCGGTAGCGTTGGGCTTCAAACAACTGCATCTGGCAGTATTGCCGCTGGCTTATTTTCAGCGTCAGGGCATTGCGCTGATCTTGTTCACTATCGGGCTGGCGTTAAGGTTTTATGCCGTCCTGAGTCTGGGACGTTTTTTTAGCACCACCGCAATGACGCAATCTCAGCATGTTTTGATAGACCACGGCCCTTATCATTTCATCCGTCATCCGGCCTATACCGGGCTGTTAATCAGTTTTTTCGCGGCGGGACTGGCAATGGGCGATCTATTGGCGATACTGTCGCTGCTGTGCCCGGTTACTTATGTGTTAAACCAGCGGATTCGCGTTGAAGAACAGGGGCTCATAGACCATTTTGGGCAAGTCTATTGCGATTACTGCGAGCGTACCCGGAAACTCATTCCTTGGCTTTATTAAGACTAAAGCATCTTACAAATCCACCTATCAATTTTTAAGAAATCCTATTCATGTCAGAAAAAAAACATATTGTCATCATCGGTGCCGGGCCCGGCGGCCTGTGTGCAGGCATGCTATTGAGCCGACGCGGCTTTAACGTCACTATTTTCGATAAAAACACCGAAATCGGCGGCCGCAACCGTCCGATTCGTCTGGGCGAATTTGTCTTCGATACCGGCCCTACTTTTTTGTTGATGAAGCATGTACTCGATGAAATGTTCGCGTTATGCGGCAAAAACAGCGCTGACTATCTGGACTTTATCAAACTCGATCCGATGTATCGCTTGTTGTTTTCCGACCGTGCCGTCAATGTCTTTTCCGACCGCGATAAAATGCGCGAAGAATTGACGCAAGCCTTCTCTGAAGGCAGCGCAGGCTATGATTTTTATTTACAGCAGGAAGGCAAGCGCTTCGAAAAGCTTTATCCTTGCATTAAGCGCGATTACAGCAGCCTGAAAGCCTTTTTTTCGCTCGACTTGCTACGCGCTTTGCCCTCTCTTGCGCTTAATCACAGCGTCTTTTCCAATTTGGGCAAATACTTTAAAGCAGAGAAAATGCGTTTGGTATTTTCTTTCCAATCCAAATACTTGGGTATGTCGCCGTGGGATTGTCCTGCGCTATTTACCATGCTGTCTTATCTGGAACATGAATACGGCATTTACCATGTCAAAGGCGGCTTGAATAAAATTGCCGCCGCGATGGCGAAAGTCATCATCGAACAAGGCGGAGTTATTCATACCGGCACAGCGGTTGAATCGCTGATTATTAAAGACAAGGTGGTAAAAGGCGTGCGCTTGCATGACGGCAGCGAGATTGTCGCCGATGAAGTGATTGTCAATGCCGATTTTGCCTACGCGATGACTAATCTGGTCAAGCCGACTGAGTTAAAACAGTATTCCCCCGAGAAAATAAAAAAACTCGAATATTCCTGCTCGACGTTTATGCTGTATCTGGGTCTGGATACCCGTTACGATCTGCCGCATCACTCCATCGCTTTTGCCGATGACTACACCACCAACATCAGCAATATTTTTCATAATAAAATCTTGAGCAAAGATTTCTCGTTTTATGTGCAAAACGCCTGTGTCAGTGATGAAACCCTGGCGCCTGCCGGAAAATCGGCCTTGTATGTGCTGGTGCCTATGCCCAATAACGACAGCAATGTCGATTGGAATACTGTCTGTGCCGATATGCGCGAGCAAGTGCTGGATACGTTGGAAGCGCGCCTGAATTTAACCGGTATCCGCGAGCATATCGAATACGAAAAAATCATCACCCCGCAGCTGTGGGAAACTGACGAGCATGTGTTCAAAGGCGCGACGTTCAGTTTATCGCATAAATTCAGCCAGCTGTTGTACTGGCGGCCGCACAATCAGTTTCAGGAACTTGGCCACTGTTATCTGGTTGGCGGCGGCACTCATCCCGGCAGCGGCTTGCCGACGATTTATGAATCGGCGCATATTTCTGCGAAATTGATTTGCCGGAAGCATGGGGTCAGTTTTGGATTGGCTTCGTGAGTGACACAATAACCGCTATCTCGGCGCTCAATGAACAGGCATTAAAAACCTATCCGGTCAGCAGCGCCGCCGAAATCAACGAGGCAATGGCCTGCGCCAGACGCGCAGGTGCTGTCTGGTCGCGAACCGATGTCAAACAACGCGTTAAACAGTTGGCGCAATTAGAAAGCGTCATTCTGACTGAGTTGGACACCATCACCGACGTGATCATGGCTACAACGGGCAAGGTAAAAACCGAAGTCATACTCGGTGAAATCTATCCCGTGCTTGCCTTGTTGCGCTATTACCAAAAAAACGCCGCGCAAATTCTCGCCCCTTGTCCTGTGCATACCGCCCCGCTGGCCTTTCCGCAAGCCAACGCCGAAATTGAACGCCGCGCTTATGGCGTGGCGGCAATTATTTCACCGTGGAATTTTCCTTTTCAACTGACTTTAAGCCCGATGTTGACGGCTCTGTTCTGCGGCAATGCCTGTGTTTTCAAAATGTCCGAATTAAGCTTGCCGGTCGGAGAATTGATAATGCACTTATTGGCTAAACTGGATTTACCGCTGGGATTGGTGCAACAAGTCATCGGTGCAGCAAAAACCGGCGAGCAGTTAATCAATTCCAGACCCGATTTGGTGTTTTTTACCGGCAGCGTTCCAGCAGGCAGAGCGGTGATGGCAAAGGCAGCGCAACATCCGATACCGGTGATTCTGGAACTGGGCGGCAAGGATGCGATGCTGGTATTTGCCGATGCCAATCTGGAACGGGCGGTGAAAGCAGCCATGTATGGCGCGTTCAGTAATAGCGGGCAAGTCTGCGTATCGGTCGAACGGTGTTATGTTGAAGCCGCTTGTTATGAGGAATTTGTCGGCATGCTAAAAGACGCGGCGACTGATGTCACCGTCAGTCACGGTGCCGTTGGCGATCTGGGAGGACTGACTACGTTAAAGCAATTCGCTGTCATCGAAGCCCACTATAACGATGCCATTGCCAAAGGCGCAAAAGCCTCATCGCCGTTGCGTTTGGAAGGCCGTTATCTGTATCCGGTGGTGTTATGGGAGGTTAGGCAAGACATGCGCATTATGCGTGAAGAAACTTTCGGCCCGTTGTTGCCGGTGATGGCGTTCGACTCGGAACAACACGCCGTAGACTTGGCTAACGACAGCGATTACGGCCTGAACGCCAGTGTTTGGAGTACAGACATCGCCAAAGCCGAACGGGTCGCCAGACAATTACAAGTCGGCAGCTGGGCGGTGAATGATGTCATCAAAAATATCGGTCATGCCGGTTTGCCGTTCGGCGGCGTTAAAAACAGCGGTTTCGGTCGCTACCACGGCGCCGAAGGCTTGCGTCAATTCACCTATACCGTCGCCGGATTGACCAGCCGCAGCCGTCTAAACGACGAACCCAACTGGTTTCCGTATTCGCACAGCCGCTACCTTGAAATGCGCGGATTTATTGATTTGATGTTCGGCAGCGGCCGTTTGTACCAGCGTATTGCCAGGAATTGGCGGGCATTGCAGGCGTTTCGAGGCTATGCGTCGTTGAACTTGCGCCAACACTGGCATAATTTACTGATTTTGATATTTAAAAAATCTATCGGCTGAGCTGGATAAACTCAGGCTTACGCTTTCTACAATGAGATGATTGAATGAACAACAACAATAAACCCCATGTCGTCGTAATCGGTGCCGGACTGGGCGGTTTGTCCGCCGCAATTTCCCTGGCAACCGAGGGCTTTAGCGTCGATTTGCTGGAGAAAAACGACAAAGTCGGCGGCAAGCTGAATGTCCTGAAAAAAGAAGGCTTTACCTTTGATTTGGGCCCTTCGATCCTGACCATGCCGCATATTTTCCGTCAGCTGTTTGAGCGCGCCGGTAAAAATATGGACGATTATGTCACGATAGAAAGCGTCGAACCGCATTGGCGCAATTTCTTTGAAGACGCCAGCACGCTGGATTTAAGTTCAGATCCGGCGCGTATGAAACAGCAGCTGGACAAACTTGGCCCGAATACCGCCAGGGAGTTCGAGCAGTTTTTGGCGTATTCGAAAAGGCTGTGTGAAGTGACCGAGGAAGGTTATTTTGCACAGGGTCTGGATTCATTCTGGGAATTGCTCCGGCATTACGGTCCGGCAAAAAGTTTGCAGGAATTTGATGTGTTTCGCTCTATGGATCAGGGCGTCAGGCGATTCATCAAAGACCCGAAGCTGGTCGATGTGCTTAATTATTTTATTAAATACGTGGGTTCTTCGCCTTACGATGCGCCGGCGTTAATGAATTTACTGCCGTATATCCAGTTCGGTTATGGCCTGTGGTACATCAAAGGCGGCATGTACGGCATGGCGCAAGGCCTGCAAAAATTGGCGCTTGAGTTGGGTGTGAATATCCGGGTGAATGCCGAAGTCGCCGAAATCCAGCACGATGCCGGACGCGCTTCCGCCGTACGCCTGACCGATGATAGCGTTATTGCGGCGGATATAATCGTTTCTAATATGGAAGTGATACCGGCTTATCAAACTCTTTTGAAAGGTCAGGACAAGGAAATCCGGCGAATAGAAAAATTTGCGCCGAGTTGTTCGGGGTTGGTTTTGCATCTGGGTGTAGATCGCATTTATCCGCAACTGGCGCATCATAATTTCTTTTATTCCGATCATCCTCGCGAGCATTTCAAGGCCATATTCCACGAGCACCGCTTATCCGAAGATCCGACCATTTATCTGGTTGCACCGTGCAAATCCGACCCCAGCCAAGCCCCGGCAGGGTGTGAAATTATTAAAATTCTGCCGCATATTCCTCATCTTGATCCTGAACATCCGCTACAGCCGGATGATTACGCAGCGATGCGCGAGCGTGTGTTGCTTAAACTGGAACGCATGGGGTTGACGGACTTAAGAAAACATATCGTCTGTGAAGAAAGCTGGACGCCGGTTGATATACAGGGGCGATATTATTCCAATCAAGGTTCTATTTACGGCGTCGTTGCAGACCGGTTTAAAAACCTGGGCTTTAAAAATGCCCAGCGCAGCAAGGTGTTAAAAAACCTGTATTTTGTCGGCGGCAGCGTCAACCCGGGCGGCGGTATGCCGATGGTAACTTTGTCCGGGCAGTTGGTGCGGGATAAAATACTGGCTGATCTGGGCAAAAATTAGCCGGATTTGAGCAACCGGGAGCTTAATTTTGCAAGAAAATAAGGCTCCTTTTACCCATTGATTACAGTTCCCCTGAGCTTTTTTAAACTTTATCCCTCAATTATGAGTTGTCCAGGGATGACCAAAAACCCGAACCTGCAAAGACCTTATTTCCTTCAAGCGCCATCATAAATTAAGGATGCGCCGTTGGAACCAATGCTGGAAATTTAAAATCGATATCCGCATAGCTGGAAACTCAGGTTGCTTAACTGGATTGCAAAACGGATCACGCATTGTTTTACAGAGGTCAAGCCTTGGTAGATAATAAAGACTCAATTAATACTGATGGGAGTTGAACGATGCCCGGATTATTACGCAGCTTGCTCGGTTTTATCGTATTGGTGGCAACGATTGGTCTTGCAACCTGTCAATCGATGGTGAAAGCCGATCCATCAAGCTCAGCCTATTCTGCTGAAACCTCTTTAGCCAGCCGCTTGCAGGCCGCAAAATGAATCAATTCAATAAACTCAAACAGTCCGTTTCGGATGCCCTGCAGCCCTATTCTCCGAGGGGCTTGCTGCTTTATTTTCTGCCGATAGCGCTGATTCCGGGAACGTTTATCGCCTTGGGGAAAGGCCATGTACTGGATGTTTTGGTCAACGCCGCGGGTTTTGCGTTTTACATGATGGCCGCCTGGTGCTTGCGCAAGGGGCTGCAAGCCGAGTATGTTTACGGCAAAAGCCGGATTGCCCGCCCACCCCAAAAACCGTTAAAAACGATCGCCGCCGTCATTACGGCACTGACGACCGGAATGATCGGCTGGCTGGGCGCGGGACATTCGCTGCCGGTGGCGTTGATGTTTGCCGGCGGGGCCTTTCTGGGCATGTATTTGAGTTACGGCTTCGATCCGCGCGATGAAAACAAAATAACCGCTGCACATGGCTATTCCGGGGATGAGATCCAGCAAGCCCTTGAGGATTCGTCTCACATCATCCGCAGTATCGAGCAGGCCAACAACCGGATTCGCAATACCGAGTTAAACCGGCGCATCGAACGCATTTGCGAAGTTGCCTACAGTATTTTGGCGGAAATTGCTGCCGATCCGCGCGATTTCCGGCGTGCGCGCAAATTTCTTAATGTCTATCTGGACGGTGCCCGACAAGTCACGGAAGGTTACGCTAAAACCCACCAGCAAACTCAATCAGGGGAACTCGAACAGAATTTCCGCAATGTGCTCGAAACGATCGAGTCGGTATTTCGGGAACAGCATCAAAAATTACTGGAAGAAGATGTTTTTGATCTGGATGTGAAAATTGAAGTTTTAACCACGCAACTCAAACGGGAAGGCATCCTTTGATGCCATCACACTACAGAGGGTTTAAACATGAGTGAACAGCAATCGTCGATGACCGGCATGACCGATAATTCCGCAACCAGGGAAATCGTTCCCGGCGTCAAAGCCGAAATGGTCCCGCTTGCCGAGGCGCCGGCGGAGAGGCAACAGCTCGTTCAGAAATTGCTGAACGAAATTGATATCAGCAATACCCAATCGATCATTTTTTTCGGCAGCAAGGCGCAGGAACAGTTGACCACGATTTCCGACCGCATGCTGGATGGCGTTAAGAATAAGGAAATCGGACCGGCCGGCGATGATCTGAACGAAATGGTCGCGACGATACGCGGTTTCGAGGTCGATGACCTGGATCCGAACAAAAAACAGGGGCTTTTCGACCGTTTGATGGGCAAGGCCAAACCGGTCGTTAAATTTCTGCAACAGTATGAAGAAGTGCGCAAACAGATCGATACTATCACCGACAAGCTGGAGCGACACAAGACCCATTTGCTGACCGACATTACCTCGCTGGATCGTCTTTATCAGGCCAACCTGGACTACTTCCATACGCTTGAGGATTATATCGCCGCCGGCGAAGAGAAACTGCGCGAACTCGATGAAATTATCATTCCTGATCAAGCCAGGCAGGCGCAAGTCAGCACTGAAGTCATTGCCGCGCAAAACCTTCGCGATCTGCGCGCCGCCCGCGATGATCTGGAACGGCGCGTGCATGACCTGCGCCTGACCCGGCAGGTATCGATGCAAAGCCTGCCCGGTATTCGCCTGGTGCAGGAAAACGATAAAGGGCTGGTCAGCAAGATCAATTCGACCATCGTCAACACCGTCCCGCTGTGGCGTCAGCAACTGGCGACGGCGGTGACCATTTACCGCTCCTCGCAGGCCGCGGAAACGGTCAAGGCCGCGACCGACCTGACCAATGAGTTGCTGGCCGCGAACGCCGAAAGTTTGAAGCAGGCCAATGCCGAAACCCGCAAACAGCTGGAGCGCGGCGTGTTCGACATCGAAACGGTCAAAAAAGCCAACGAAGCGCTGATCGCGACGATAGAGGAAAGTCTGCAGATAGCCGACCAAGGCAAGAAGATGCGCAGAGAAGCGGTTGTACAACTAGAACACTGCGAAACCGAACTGCGCAAAACCCTGGCTTCGGCGCAGGCAAAGTCGACCGGCTAATGTTGGTTTTTTGGTAGATTCGATAAGCGGTAAAAGAGCTTCCAACTTTTCCATGTTCGGTGCCTGCTTTTCCAGTTAAATAATCTTATTCGCAGTTTGGAGCATGGGATAGTCACGGTTCCGGATAAATGCAGACGTTCTTTACCGGTAGAATGTTTCATATCAGTTTCTCTTGAACATGATGAGATTGAATATTTCATAACAATTTCTCTTGAGCAATATACAATTTGCTAACTCATATATTTCAGCATAGCCGGATATATAGCGCGTCTGTTGCATATCCATATAAAGATATAAATAGCGCTGGGGAAACAGCTGGATCTGATACCGCATAGTATCGAAGTCAGTTCAAGACCGGCCGATATGATAGGGGGATACGTTTGTTGGCAGCGGATTAATGGCCATCGCCGGCCGAGAGTTGAGGCGTGGATTTGTGGGCCGGGCTGCAACCAAAATGGTAAGTGATCGGTTGAACTGGTGAAGTTTCAGTTCACAGCAACAATGCACCACGGCTTTAATTGACAGTTACCGTATTTTCGCTATTCTTACGAGCAATATAGAAACATGTCGAATACGTCAACAATTCTGTGACGGTATTGGGATTCTTTAATTAATAATTGGCCAATGGGTTTTCTTGCTCCACTTTTACCAGCTATTACAGGCCGGGCGAACTGGACGTTATAACACCCAAATAACTAAACATTACTGATACTAAATGAGTGCAACACAAAAAGATTTCTACACAATATTAGGTGTTATTGGTAGCGCAGAGTTAGCGGTAATTAAGGCCGCATATAAGACTCTAATGATGATTTATCACCCTGACAGATATGATGGTGATAAAAAAGACGCTGTAAAAAAGTCAAAAGAAATTAATGAAGCATATGCTGTATTGATTGATCCGGATAAACGTAAAAAATATGATGCACAGCGATTGAATAAGCCTGAGAAGATAGTAGATACGTCTGAGATCGAATTGAATAGGGTATTGAGTGAGTTTAAGAGAACATTGAAAGAATCCGAGGCAATATTGAAAATATTAAATGAGCCCGACTAAAAGCCGCTAAAGGCCATCCGTATATTTATAGACGAATATCTAAAATCCCCTTATTACGGGCTAATAAACGAGTGTTGATAAGGGTTTTTTGTAACCGCCGTCTGCTGGGTATCCGCGCTCTCTGTCGTGGATTCATCTGCCAGTTGGAGTTCATCTTCATCAGGAACATTGCCGTCATGAACCAAATATTCGCGACGCTGCCGGTAAGTATTTTTGATGAAGTCATAGCGTTCGATTGAAGTTTCATCAGCACTTTTTTCAGGCTGAATCAAATCGATATCGGTATCGGTATCGTTGACATCAAGCGCTTTAGCTCCTGCATTGATCGCACTAAAAGCAGCGCCGCTACCTGTAAACACAAAGGTATAGGTGAGCGGATTCATTAAAGCATCACCCAAAACGCCCACAACTTCTCTAGGTGAACTGGCACCTAAAAACGGCATCACCAGATAGTTACCCGATGGAACCCCCCAAAATCCTAATGTTTGCCCAAAGTCTTCATTATGCTTGGGCAGATCTATCATTTTTGCCACATCAATAAAGCCGCCAACGCCAGCGGTAGTGTTAATCAGAAAACGACTGGCATCCATACCACCCTGTGCCATTTTAAGCTGTAACAAATCATTGATGGTTACGCCGATATCTTTAAGATTACTGAAGAAATTGGCTACCACATCATTAACAAATTCCGGAGTTATCAAGGAATAACCTTTCGTTACAGGTTTTACAATGGCATTGTCGAAATCATCATTGAATCCTTGCGCTTCCCGATTCCAGTCTTGCCAAGGGTCATTCTGATTAACTTTTGGTGTGCCTGTACATCCCCACAGCAGGCTTGATATAACTAAACCAATCATTAATAACCGAGTATTGATAATGATTTTCTTCATGCTCATGGTTAATCTCTATCGGCTGGATTTTGAACGGACTGTAAGTCCATATCGAACAGTTATTATATTTTCGGTAGTCCCTACAATTTTTAAAGAATTGATTAACTTAATTAAATAGCATGAATAACGTTATCACAAACGTAATGCCTGATACCAAAGGGAAAAAAGTTAATTTTGGCAGTAAATTGTTTCTATAATGCAATATACTTAATTCATAACGGCAAGCGAGCAATACGCTATTAATACAGACCAATGAAATAATAAAGTAGCAAACAAAATAATAGGTTTCAAAATAAGTCACACCTGTTGATGATAAACTGGTACGCAGACCACTATGCCATAATGCGACTGAAAATAACAAACCCGCATTAATACCTAACACCGCCAAAAGATCATCTAAGGAACTAAATAAAACCACAAACAAAATTAAATAAATAAGGCAAATAGGTACTACGGTTGAGAAAATAGAATCTAAAAATACGCGTTTAATGGCGATATTAAATAATAACTCCTGAGGCGTTTGTTGGGTATGGTTATTAATACCAAAATTACTGTTAAGGTCAGATGTCTGGACGCTAAAAAAAGTACCAAAAATTTCCCAACTAGGCAAAATAAACTGGCTTAAATTAATTCCCATCAAAGACCGTTCATAAATATTGGAATAGCTGGAGAAATCCGGCGTCAACACAATATAATCAGTCAGGCTGCTAGGTCGCATACGTAGCCAGATTGTATTTTTATCTAGAGGAAAGTTTGAATAATTAAACGGTTGCCGTAACTGTACTTTAAAATACCAGCCTAATGTGACAATACGATCTTTGGCTTGCGTATAACTACTTTGATCACAGGTAAGCGTAGTATTTTCTCCCGCCTCAAATGCATCGGATAATACTATATTCTTGTCTTTCGGTATTTTATCCGAAGACAGAGTGCAAAAATCATTTGGCATCATATTCGGCTCTAATGCATCATCTAATTGATATTTTTGCCAAATATAACCAGAAACCATTATATTATTAGAGCCTTGAAACTCCGTTCCATTAATAAACACCCCCGTGGGTATATAAAACGGCGGTTTTTTGTGTATGGCTGTAAAAAAATCATTTTGACTTTGTTTATAGGTATGAATATCCTGATTTGAATTTATCTTTTTTACATCATCAACTAATTCCATCTCTTTTATATCGGCGTTATGCCATAAAAAAGCAGTCCCTACTAAAAAAATCATTCCTACAAAAGTACTGAAAAACCATAAATTTACTGTCTTTTTATTCGGACTAATAAGAAAATAAGAGCAAAGAGCAATAAAAAAAACAATCAACGAAGTAATTAAATAAATCTTAATTCCTAATATTTTTTGCTCAATATCTAATTCGCTTTCTAAAAAAACAACCTGATAAGTCCACTGTGATGCTGGAATAGTTTTAGACAGTACCCATGCTTTTTCATGGGTTTTTGGGAGTTCATAAGTTTTAATGGCTTGGCTTTCTTTAATATTATTTCTTATTTTATTTATAAACTCGAGATCATCTTTGAAGCCCTCTTTATAATTACCGACATCAATGAGAGGCAATAGATCATTAGGATGATAAATTAAACTTCCTGCATCGGACAGAATGATGCCAAAACCGGTCCGTCGATAGTCCTGCTTATCCATAATAGTCTTTAATTCATCAGTGGAAAAACCGACGGAGACAACACCGGCTACTTTTTCTTTGCTGGCAGATGTAAAAAAAGGAGTGGTATATGAAACAAGAAAACTATTGGAAATATCGCCATATTTAGGCTGCTGCCAATAGGCTTTACGCTCCTGGACGGCTTTAATAAACCAGGCCGTTTTTGTAGAGTTATCATTAATGGTGTAATCGTAATCGCGTTTGAGTAATGTTATTTCCCCTGTTTTTCTATCGGAGACATAAATAACATTGGCTAATTGATTAGGCTGGTTTGAGTCGTACGCGCCTTTAGCAAAGGAAACACTGAGATTATAAAATTTAGAGGGCTTAGCCGTGGTATTATCATGATTAATAACCATAATTTGCCTGGCATGCTGTTCAAAATCCGTATAGGGTATTTCCCCGCTAGTTAATCCATCCGCAAAATCCTGCCCTGTTTTCATAATATATAATAAACGGTTATTTATATCACTGACAGAAATGTCTACTTCGGTATTAATAGCAATTTTTGTTTGCTCAAGAGTTTCTTTATCAGTTTTCCAACATTGATAGCTGGAAACCACTACGACAAAAAAACTAATGAAGACAATAATTAGGTTAAATAATGACTTGGATTTTGATTTTTTTATAGTTGTCATGATTTATATGTTTTATATGCTCTCAATACTTATGTAGTATAGATTAGAAAGGAATAAAGTCTGCATTTACACTACGTAATAAAAACACCATGTAAAAACACAGGTTTTAATGCGCTATTTTTAATGATAAATACTCAAACAAGAGAAAATAAATATCACGACTACAAAAACATTATCAGCTATTGGATTCGACGGGAATAGGCGGACCATACTTCAATTTTGGCACTTGTTTAGGCAGTATTAAAGTTATAATTGCACAGGCGGTATGCACAATAGTTAATACACGAAATGGACCGATAATAGGATCAATGACAATAAATAATACTAATACCGCTTCCACAGGAAGATTTAAAGGAGCTAATACCAAACTTAACATGGATAATAAAATAACACCGGATGCCCCGGCTGTTGCCAATCCCGCAAAAATAGAGCCCATAATAACGGTAAATAAGCCGGATATACCCAAATCGACTTTATAAAGCTGTGCGACAAATAAAGTCGCTAAGGCAAAATACAAGGTTGGCCCTGTTCTGCATATCGTAAATGTCAGCGGCACCAACAAATCAACGGTCTTTTTGTCATAACCCAGTTTTTCGTGCATGGCTGATAAGGCTGAAGGCAGACAAGCCAGTGCATTGCCTGTACCTAATGCCATAACGATAGTATCTTTAAGCGCCAAAAAAGGCCTTATGAATGAACCGGTACGTTGCCACATAATGAGGCTGCTCAGGATGAATAGCAGGAAAAAACCCAATAATGCTATCGGCACAAATTTCATCATTGCCATTAAAACATTAACGCCAACTTGAGACACATCGTGGGCGATTAAACCCAAAAGACCAAATGGCAGGAAAAACATCAACCATTTCACCATCTTGGCAAATGCCAAATAGACCGATTCTAAAGATGAAAGTAGAGCATGCGATGAATCTTTATTTAAAGAACCAATTGCAGAGCCAAATAAAATAGCGAAAAAGAGAACTTTTAAACTGCTGCCTGAAGTTAGCGCCGAAAAAATATTTTCAGGTATTAAATTGACAACAAAAGTTTTAATAAAAGATTGCTTTTCTTTTGCAACAAAAGGTTCATAAGCGGATATTTCAAGATCCGGCGCACCGGATTCCCGGACGATAGAACCCAAGGACGCCAATGTGGCATCGTCATAACCTGATCCGGGTTGACTTATCATGCCTAGCGTCAGACCTAAAAAACCGGAAACAACAACACTGATGGCGAATACGATTAGCATCCGGGTTATATAGGTATTATCCCCTTCGGATTGCATTAAACGCGCGATACTCACAGAGATGGCTGTTATCAAAATTGGCAAGATGCACATCTTTAAAATATCAAGGTAAATATGGCCTATTGGGGCAACATATTCTACATACTCATGTTTATATAGTCCTATATAGATACCGATACTAACCGCTATTAAAACAGTCCAGCCACTACGCAGCACTTTCGAAATGTTTTTTATTAATGATACATTCATAACTAGATCCTTTGTTTTATTTTACTTTCAATATTTTTAATAACATTATCGTAGTCATTTATTATCTTGTCGGCGGTTAAATCCATATTTAATGATTTGAGATAAAAATTCATTAAATCCTGTAAATTACGATGATCAAGTGACATAGCGATTGCTTTAGGATCGTCAGCATCCTTTAACATTACGGATAATAAGCTCAGAGCCATATCCGGTCTGTCACGCAAGATCATTTTTACTTCAGCCTCATCACGAAAAGCGGCTGTTATTTTCCCGGTACGGGCATCATCGACTACCTGGTCCCAACTAGGATACTCAACCATTTCCATCTCGCTAAAGTGTGCAGCAAACCCGGTATAAGATGACTTGGCTACTACGCCGATCTTGCCGGTCAAATGTTGAATGACTGCCTCCTGAGGCCGTCCTTGTAATTGTTTGGCGAGTTCAAGTCTATTAATCAACAGACTTTGATGCAAATTAATATAGGGCTCGGAAAAAAGCACTCGCTTTACTCTGTTAAAGGTCACGCTAAGTTTACAAATAGCCAAATCTACTTCATGTTTTTCGACTTTATCAACAACATCATCGAGAAATTTTGCGCTACGGTCAAATTCTACGGTTACGCCTAATAAATCGGCAAAACCTTTAATTAAAACCACATCGACACCGGTCAGGACCTTATTCTCATCCATGTAATAAAACGGTGGCGTATCTTGTGAGTACATGGCGACTATCAATTTGCCTCTGTTGACGATAGTTTGAATCTCATTGACAGGTTCATTTGCAACAGATTGCTCATTAGCAAGCACCAATTGAGGTATAAACAAGATAAACAGGTAAGCAAAGATCCTAATAGTTTTTTTCATTTTATTAATATATCGTGTTAAATAATAGCTGCTGGTTTATAGGAAATAACAAGTATTTTTAGTAAAAATTTTTTAATGCCCCTAGAAAATTATTCCGCCGCCAAACCATATTTTCTGTGTATCGAATTTACCAATAGATGTGCCATCTGCATCGGCACTGAAATAAGCATATTTTGCCATCAGGTTATAATGTTTAAAAAAGTTTTTACTAATCATAAAGTCCATTTCGTTACCATAATGTTTTTTACTGGTGTCGTCGGACCAATCACGATAAAAACCTGTTAATTTAACCCCCATGAGCTCTTTTTCAACACTGGCATAAACGTCGCGATAACCATCATTAGGTGCTGTAAGAAATACATCCGCCCAACCACCGAATTTATGTAATAAGCCTAAAGGGGTATCAAAGGTTTTATTTAAGCCTTTGCCTCCCAATTGTTCCATAGCGCCTTTGACAATAAAACCGTAGGCGGTAAAACCGCCAATAATATGACAATAATCCGCTTGATAAGGAGTACTGTTCTTATAATCGCTCTGATAAGCATATTCAGCCCTATAAACAAAACCTAAAGTATCATTGACTCTACGCGCACCATCAAAACTCACGCCGTAAGTTTGATTGGAATTTTCGGACAGATAAGCATCTCTAAAATGGATAAGATATGAATAGCCGGTTAACTTGCCAATATCAGCAAAATTATAGCCAATATTTACCAGAGGTACTTCGAGATTTTGCATGATAGAGTTGGTGTTTTTGGCTTTGCTGATATAGCCGATAATAACCGTAGTATTCGACAATGAGGTATTATTCAATAAAAATGCATTATACGTTCTTTCTAATTGTCGCCATCCAGCTACGCCGATAAAACGGTCATTATCTAATTGAATGACTTGCCGACCTAATCTGGCTTCGGTATGGGGAATACCTTTATAGCTTAGCCATAATTGGTTGAGTTCATTTTCTTGTGGGTCAGCAATTGTTTCGTACTGGGTTTTGCCATTCATTGTGCTGTTATAGCTATTAACGCCTATATCCTGATTGCCTTGAAATTCGGCATAACCTTGCAGCCCTTTAAAGACAGGCGTTAGGTAGCCCAGTCGTAAACGTAGCGTGGAGGCATTAGCAACTTCTTTTTTTGGATTGGTGCTATCGGTGTTGTCGTAGCGATAGCGCAGATCCAATTTGATTTGCCCATATTTGGCATCGTCTTGTCCAAATTTCAGGGCTTTTTCAAGAGCGGTATTAACATCGTCAGCCATAGCCGTTGTAGTAAGAACTAACGATAGCAAGCTTACCGCCAGTTTTATTTTTTTGTTATAAGTATGACTATAATGCATTAATATTTTTCCAAAAAAATAGCGCTTTTATTAGTACATTTATACGCCATATATTCTATTTTTTGATTTTAACTTGGCCAGCGACTGATTATTACATCGAGGTAAGTATTTTTTATTTTCAGATAAAATAAAATATTGAATAATAGAAATAAATACATACTTTTGATAACCGCAAAACTGTTGGGTAGCTGTGTACCCTTTATTTAAAGAACAGCTTTCTAATCAAGCGCTGAGTTAGACTCTCATCTATTATTTTTTTATTTGGCTTCACTACTTCAGTAGGTTTAATCTGAACTGCTTGTGCCGGCAACCATTTCTGTTGAGATGCTATTACCCGATACAATTTCTCTTTATCTTGCTTTAAATCGGTATTTGAACGGCGAAGAAGGTCATTTATTTGATATAACTTCTCTTTATCTTGCTTTAGATCAGCGTTTGCACGGCGAAGAAGCTCATTCTCACGGTGATAATCTGTAGAGCCCTTAGATGCCCCAAACAAGCGAATTAGCTCTGTTGTATCGATTTTGTTATCCGTCTGCAAGAGCTCGCCGTCTTTTATGTGGCGGTAAATTGTCGGAATGGATTTACCCGTCAGTTCTGACGCTTCAGATATTGAAATTAATGACATCTCTAAAATTCTCTCGGCATAATATCTTTATCTTAATAAATCTTTAAATTACTGTCGGGCAAAACATTTTATCGTTGCCCGATATTTAATCGCATAGGAAACAGGTTGACGCGGGGCGGTTTCCCGCCGGCAATCCGCCAATCGACGCACAATACTACATCGGGCATAAAAAATTTCCGCTAGCAAAAGTTCGAGTGGAGATCGGATTAACTCATCCCGACCATGCCGAATTACTGGCGCGAATCCGCCTTACAGCGTTTTAAACTTCAATAAGTACATTCATGAAGGGAGAATAATTGGGTGACTCGCCGTTATATGGCGATTAAGCAACATATTCGATCTAAACTTAGAACTGCATTTTGGGTACGCAATACTTGCATTATTCAGTTCGAGTCGCCTCCTTTCTTTCTCTGCCTCAGCAGCCTTTTCCCTCTCTATGCTTATTATGGCATCTTTATATATTTTACTTGTCGGACTTATTTTTCCATTACTGGTTCCGTTTATGTCTCCGTAGTTATCTCTGTACGGGAGGCCAAGCTCCTTGCATATAGGCCTCTCATGTCGCGCCATGTTGTCTGATTCTATTTAGACTGACCATGATGTTGGCCTATCTACACCCACACTTTGAGCATTGTACTCACTCAAAGATTGAACACTTCTAGGTTTTGGGATGGGGCTTGCGCTTCTTAAATTATTAGCTTTAGCTCTGATTGCATCGCGAAACACATTTGCATTACTTCGGTGGTCGGCACCTTTTCCGGTTGGTATAAACAGTATCGGGTTTTCAATCCAACGTATTGTCATCTTTTACTCTAATTTAGGTTATGTAGTATGCGCATTACTCATCGAACAACACTTAATTGATAATTATTGTTTAATTAACACGCATAAACAAAATCCTCACCAGCCGTATGGTCAAGCAAAAAGACGCTTGCCCCTGCCCGGCTTCAAAACCACGAATACCAAGACTTATCTTCGCTGATCTCAATCTGACCGGTTGCCTTTAAGCTAATGTTGTATTTATCTTGAAATGGTATGGAAAGCAGTTTTTTCCATTGCGAACCCGGTTCAGTGAATAAAAAGTACAAGGCCACCATACCTTGCGCCGGTTGATTTAGCGTGCATTCCTGTTTGGTGCCGGGAACTATCGAATAAATCCCCAATACGCCAGGGTCTGGCGGGTCGGAGAATGCTTTCCTGGCAACATCCTGGTAGCTTTCGAGCATGAATTGCTTTTCGTTGGCACTACGAACGACAAAATAAAACAGACCGCCATTATTGGCCTGAATATTCGCCTTGACATTAAAAACCAACGACGGCGGCGGCTTTGGGTCGCTGGAACACCCCGCTAATAAGATGGCTACAACCAGTAGCGGAAAAACTTTCCAAGGTGAAAATAATATCATTGCTTAACTCCCGGCAAGATTGGCGAACACTGCCAACGGATTGGCTTGGAATGAGAATTCAAGGTTTAACGGTTGTTTCGGTAAGTTGGGATGGGCAAGTTGCCACCGATAGCGTTGAGTGCCGGAGAGCTGACCTTGTTGCAGCAGCCGAAAGAAACTCCAGGGAGAATCAGTAACGCTAATGTCAGTGTAGATTCGGGTCGGATTAGCATCTTTACGAAATTCCATTCCTACTTCTGCCGGCTGCGCGGTCCACCAATCCAGCGGCAATTTCTGCCAAACTGCTTGCTGGTTGAAGCCTAATACCGAGTTTTCGCCTTTGCGCAAATAAGATAAGGACACTAGTGGCGCATGGGGTATTTGCTTGCTGTTGTAGGTCGGCAATAATCCCGGCTTGACTGACAATTCCAGCGGCTTGGGGCTGCCCTGCCCGTCCCATAGATTAGCAGTGAGTTGTTGCGCGGCATTAAGCCGCTTCAGGAAATGTACCGGCAACACAACGCTGTCGGATAATTCATCACGCTTGACCCATACTCCGTTGCTAAAAGTGGACAGTGGAGACAGGTATTGCTGGAAGGTGACCCAAAAAACGCCCTGTTTCGGATGAAAAGTTCTGATTAATTCATCCAATGTCAATTCTTCATCGCGTCCTGCATTGGACATAAAGGGAAATTTGACCAATAACGGCGAGACATTGGATTTCCAAATATCAGACCAAATACCATCGATATGCTTATTAATCTCGTCAGTGCCAAATTTTTGAACCTTTTGCACGGGTGCCAGAAACGGCTGCTGCCACTCATCCTGAATGCCGACATTTTGCAGCCAGCCTTTAACCAAGGCTAAGTATGAGCTATCCTCGTTTAGCAGCATTGCCCATGCCACCCGTCCTATCGGGGTCAATACTCCTTTCAGGGAGGCGGCGATATCATCGGCAGATTTTTTCGGCACGTAAGGTTCATTTTCATCCATCTCATGTTGCATTTGTGCCATGAGGAATTGGTACTTTTGGAATTCAGGGTAAACGCCATTTTTTTCTTCCATCAAACGCTGGATAAAACGAAACGCGCTAAGCTTTTGTGCGAATGGTTGAAATTTTGACGAGGCCGGAAAATTAAGTGCCGTGTTGCTTTTTATCTGCACCAGAGTTTCCACAAAGGGGGAATTGGGTTGTTGCAAATCATTAAGCACATAGTTCAACGTCCAAGTGGAATCGATACGTACCTGGAATTGACGAAAATAGTTCAAATAAGAGCCCACGTAACGATCGGAGTATGTACCCAGATTCTTCAACACAAAATCGACAAAATATTTTTTCTCATTTTCATCAATAGGCAGTTTCGCAACGATGTCGGACAGCGCCATGACTGCAGGCTTGACATCATGCTCGAAAGCATCGGCGGTCATCCGCCCATCAATACGCGCCTTGCCGGCAAACAGCATTCCGCCGTTATTGGAGGAATTCATTTCCAAATCGATGTAAATCGAAGGCGAATTGAAAAACACCCAACCATCGTAATTCCTGTGGCTGTTAATCAGGTTGCGCAACATCATACTGACGCGGCTGCGTGTCATCAACTCTCCCCATTGCTTGGCGGTGAACGAAAAATACTCCCCATCCAGACTAAAGGCCATGTCGGAAGATACGATCTCTATTTTAGCGTTGGCTACAGCTTGCACCAGCCCCAGGCACTCGTTCAGGGATAGCGAGGCCTGGCAATTCTCAGCATTGCTAAGCTTGAGGTTAGTGACCAAGCTTAATAATTGAGCGATGCTCTTTTGGCGCAATTCCGATTGATTGTCCTGTTCCAGGCGCAAGCTGGTGTGTTGTAACAGCCACAGGCTAATATCTGCATCATCAGTGTAATAGTCAAGCCGATCGATAATATCAAGAAACGGCACTAACTGCTGTTGCAGCGCTTTAAACTCAGCCTCTTGAATAAACGGCTTTCTCAGTATTTGCTGGAAGTTGCGAAACAGCGCTATCCAGGGTGCATGATCTTCAATGTATGCCTGAGACTCGGCATAAGTGACTTTATTGAGGAGGTTATCCAGTTCATCGGTATGAGTATTGTACTGTAGATAGTCGTTAACGAGCTGTCCGTACTTGACCATGTCGACTGGATTCTTTTCCGGGTGTTTCGCTATGATCTTACCTATTTCGTTAGTCGGCGTTGCATATAACAAACCGAGAAATCTATTGGTTTTGAAAGTAGCATCCGGTTCAAACTGGATTTGTTTTAATAACGGCAATAAATAATGTTTCCGTATTTCGAGAATCAACAAATAATTATTACGCTCCTCAATTTCCAGGAAAAAATTAGGCATAAAAGTTAATAGCGCATTTTTATTCAAATTCGAGCTAAAATCGAGAAACAGTGGACTGACCTTTTCCGAATATTGTTGAACCGGCGTTGTTGCGACAGTTTGAATGCTTTCATATACCTCGGCTACCATATTTTGTTGATAGCTATAACTCCCAACCAGATAGACAAATCCTGCTAATGAGAGGGCGAGCGCAGCTTTGGCATGACTATTCAGGGTAAACCGAGGTTGCTCTACGATACCAGGCGGTAGCGAGAAAGGCTGGCAACCAAAACTATGGGTATGTTCCGATAGCAGGCAAAGCCTAACGACTGGGGGGGATGCCACATCTTGTTCCAATCCGGCCACGCGCAGAAAATCGACCAAAACCCTGAATAAGTGGGGTGCTTCGTTAAGGAAGGTAACTATTTTAAGATAATCTTGTGTTGGACGGGTCACCAGCGCCCGGCGCAGATGCTGTTGGTAACCATCCAGGCAGTTCTCCAGCTGATTGATGCCGTCCCGTCCCGGAAAATCCAATTGCAAAGGGATGCCGGCCTCTTCCAAAAAAGCACAAAACTCCACGAATCCCGTGACTTTTTCCATGTGGCTCAACGCCACAATCAGCGGCAAGGGTTCGCGTTCCAGTTCCCCGAATACTTTCAGCTTACCGAATAATGCCTGACCTGACTGGCGCAGCTGTTCCATTTTTGGAGTCAGCAAGGTAGTCGCATCAATGACCATAACGGCTTGAGGACTTGGAGGCAAGTGCCCCCACAATTTCTTTATCGCGGTATAAGCGGCAGAACTGGTGTCATAGAGCAGTGAAGAGCCAAACTCCAGCACCAAGGATTTGGCACCCAGATAAATTTGCAGCAATGGATCATCAACGGCACTCGGATGAAAACGAAAATCTTGTCCTTGCCAGTCAGCATATCGATCAATGATGCCGGTCTTGCCGCAACCCGCTTCACCGATGACCAGGGAAAGCGGCACACGCAATGCACCCGGGCGCAGCCGCCATGGGATGGCGCGAACAAAATAACGCCACACCGATAATAAGCAATTGGGAGGCAATAAAAGCTTTACTGGAACAATCAGTTCCGGAATAACCAGTTTGCCGTCGCTTTTGGCGTGCTTGCGCCGCCAAATCAGAAATCCCAAGACGCACAGCAACACCATCACCACCGTCAAGCCTACCCAATCAAGCCAACTCAATACGGAGATCATCGCATCCAGCCCGCCCCATGATGAACCAGAATCCATTTATCCCCCTTGTTTTGCAACGGTCGCGTCGGCATCGTCCAGGTTGACTTTTCCGTCAACACCGGTAAATACCAACTCCCCATCGGCCATGCTAATGATGACCTGTTGACCGTCGCATAGTTCTCCCGCGAGCAAAAGCTCGGCCAGCGGATCTTGAAGCTTGGTTTGAATGACCCGTTTTAGTGGACGTGCGCCATACATGGGATTGAAACCCCATTGTGCCAGGCTATTGCTCGCTTCATCACTGATATCAAGCGTAATATTGCGTTCTTCCAGGCACTTGGCCAAGCGCCGCAGCTGAATATCGGCGATAGGTCGCATGGTTTCCAGGGTAAGTTGGCGGAAAATTAAAATGTCGTCGAGACGGTTGAGAAATTCGGGACGGAAATGATCGCGCACCCTGTCCATAATTAGCGACTGCATCTGTTGCTGTTCTTGCTCGGTTTCTACCGGATCAATAAGTTCAGACCCCAGATTGGAGGTCATCAGAATCAGAGTGTTAGTGAAATTGACCAACTGCCCCTGACTGTCAGTCAGACGGCCTTCATCCAACACTTGCAAGAACAGGTTAAACACGTCAGGGTGGGCTTTTTCCACCTCATCGAACAGAATCACGCTGTACGGTTTGCTCCGCACCTGGTTGGTTAGCAACCCACCTTCCTCATAACCGACATAGCCAGGAGGGGCACCGGTAAGGCGTGCGGCCGAATGCTTTTCCATAAACTCGCTCATATCGATGCGCACCATCGCTGAATCGTCGTTGAACAGGAACTGCGCCAAGGTCTTTGCCAATTCGGTTTTACCAACACCGGTTGGCCCCAGCATCAAAAAAGAGCCGAGCGGGCGGTTGGCATCCTGAATGTTGGCACGGGCGCGTCGAATTGCCTTGGACACGGCGGCAACGGCGTCTTCCTGGCCCACCACCCGCTCCCGTAAATGGCTTTCCAGGTTCAACAGTCGTTGCTGTTCGGAATCAAGCATCCTCGCTATCGGAATGCCGGTCAATCGGGCAACTGTGGCAGCGATATCCTGCTCGTCAATAAAGTTTTTCTGGGGATGAATGTCGGTAATGTCAATATCGGCGTATTCGGCCAGTGCCCTTTCGGCTTGCGGAATCACCTTGTGCTGCAATTCGGCAACGCGCACAAAGTCTTCCTCGCGAATTTTCAGTTCCATTTCCCGGCGTGAATCTTCCAGCAGCTTGCGGGCGTTTTGCACCTCGGTCATCGCCCGTTTTTCATGTTCCCAGCGCTCAGTCATTTGTGCGCTTTTTTCGCGCAGTTCAACCAGTTCGTCATGTAACTGTTGTTTGCGAGTTTCAGCTAGTTCATTGGCCAGCGAAGACCATTCGATTTCCAGCGCCACCAAGCGGCGATCCAGGGCCTCCAGTTCAGCAGGCTTGGCGGAAAGACCGATACGCACCGTCGCGGCGGTCTGGTCGATCAGATCGATAGCTTTGTCCGGCAGGAATCGGTCGGCAATATAGCGTCTGGAATAGCGCACCGCCGCAAGCAACCCCGCTTCAGTAATGCGTATGCCATGATGCATCTCGTATTTCTCTTTGATGCCCCGCAGAATCATCAATGCAGTCTCGTCATCCGGCTCCTCCACCCGCACGACCTGGAAACGCCTGATCAGCGCCGAGTCTTTCTCAAAATGTTTACGGTATTCCTCGTTGGTAGTGGCGCCGATACAGCGGATTTCTCCCCTCGCCAATGCCGGCTTGAGCAGGTTCGCGGCATCCATGGAACCTTCGGCCTTGCCGGCGCCGACCAGATTATGAATCTCGTCGATGAAAGTAATCACATTCCCGGCATCGGTGATTTCCTGCAACAGCCGTTTGAAACGTTCCTCGAACTCGCCACGGTATTTTGCGCCGGCGACCAACAAACCCATGTCCACGGCTAAAACCGAACAACCTATCAAATCCTTGGGTACATCGCCTGCCACAATGCGTTGCGCCAGCCCCTCAACGATAGCGGTTTTGCCTACGCCGGGCTCGCCAGTGATAATGGGGTTGTTTTTAATTCGTCGACATAACACTTGAATCGCCAGATTTATTTCATCCGTGCGACCGATCACCGGGTCCAGTAAGCCTTGCCGAGCCAATTCGGTCAAATCGCGGGCATATTTGCCCAAATATTCGAACTCGCCGGAACTCTCTTGGCTTTTGTAGCCACTCTTCGGCATCTGATCTTGCGCGCTGATAAACGCCTCCTTATTTCCGCCTGCCTCCGTCAACGTAGCAACCAATTCTTCAAGCTCCCACAATGCAAGCAGCAGGTGGTTGATTCCCATGTATTTATCGCCCATGCGCGTGGATGCTTGTTCGGCGTAAATGAATAACCGTTCGAGTTCACGGTTGATAGGAGTTTGTTGGGCATTTTTCAATGCCTTGGGCTGGATGATGAGTTGGGCAGTCACGGCATCTCCCAGCTTCGCCAAATCAATATTAGCCTGCTCAAGGTATCGCCGACCTATGCTGTCTGTTGATTCGAAAAGGCTATGCAAAAGATGCCAAGGCGTAACCACACCATGGTCATTTTCAACCGCCAGACGGCAGGCACGTTCAATAATTTTTTGCGCTTTCAGATTAAATTTTTCGATGATCATGATTTTTTATTGTTCTTTTGTTAATTATGCCGTTGAAAGCGAACGTCAGGAAATCCTGACAAGTCAATACAATTAGCGATTGAGCATCCACCAGTTATCACGTCGCTTTGCCGGCTAGTGCTGGTTTTCTTGGATCCAAAGTCAGTTCCATGTCCGTGATACTGACCTCCCCTTGCAGTAAACTTGCCGAAGAGTTCGGGGGCGTTTGATATGCTCGCCACGAACGGCATATGTCACATAATAAGTTGCCGGCCCATTTACCTCTCCCATAAAGAATTAATGTCTTAATTAATACCATGATCTTGGAACATTTTTAATGATTGAATATTGTGTTATCAAAAGAAAAATGGAATTACATTGAGCTTTCGCAGGTTTTGCATATTCGATCTCCCCTTAATCTTTTTTCAGGCGCACAGCCTGAGCAAACTACTCGCCCACAAGTTCTGCAATGGTGTTTACGAAAAAAAGTACCAAATGATTTATTACAAATCGGGCATTTTGAAACTGAACTATCTGGTTGCCAAACCACTTCAGTAGACAGCCCTACTTTTGATTTATCAAAGGTTGCGATGTCATCTAACTCATATTTAAGATCTGTTCTTAGTCTGGTCTTAACAAAAGCAAAGTGATGTTCAGCAGCAAGATTAAATTTGTAAAGATTGGTTTTGATGAATTTACCATGGTCCCATCGGTATTCCCCAGTTGTCCTGCTTGCATTAGTTAGTGCAGGTATCGCTTCTTGTTTCCATTTTTGATTATCAAATGTAATGTCAAGACCACCACAATGATCCTTTATCAGTTCCTTCCACTTATCTACAGTTTTCTGAAAAACAAGCGTATCAGTATAGAGATCTTCGGACCTATCTAAGGTAATAGCTTCCCTGACTGCATTGGCAATTACATCTACTTTATTAGTCCCAAATATGAGGGGAAGTGTAATTCGATTAGGGTATGTCGGTATTTTATTTTTTAATGCATATAAAACCTTAACTATTTCAAAAAAAGCTGTTTGAAATACGACAGGGTTATCACGCACTAGCATTTTTACATTATTTGCATTACTGTTTGGATTAATACTACCGCCCGCTTGCATCCAGGCAGGTGAATAATAGTATCTGCACCAACTATAATCTGGAAAATGCCCAAGTCTACCATGGCCTAGATAAGCCCTTGGTAATTGTACATTCGGAGCATAACCCATGTTCAAGTCATCTTTAAAAGGGTTAAAAGCCCAATTCAGTTGCTCCAAACACTCCCCTTTTTCAATGAAATTGTAATAGCCCAGACAGTCATTTATAGCTTGAACTCCATCGCCAACAAAGTCTTGATGCGCCCAAGTGTCAGCAAAAACATGCATGCGTAATCCCACTAGCTGAAGTAAATAATCATAATTACTTCCGTCATGATTTTTATTGAATTCCAATAAATCATTAATCATTGCTATTGCGAGTGGACTGAAGGGTCTACATAGCAGGTCAAAATTTTTATTAGAGCAACCTTCCCGTTTAATGTGCCTGGGATCTCTTTCGCTCTTTTTGCCATAGTTACCTGGAAGAAAATGAAATGGTATCCATATATCTTTTCGTACATGGAGGCTCTTAATACATTCTGTAGTATTTTGAACGGTTCTTCTCGGTCTTATTTTAGAGCTACCATTTTGATGATTTATCTGATCAAAACGGAAGGTTCCCATCTTTGGCGAAGGTAACTGCGATGTTGTAAAACTCCAGGGCTCGCTTGAGCTTCCATACCTCATATCAAACTCATCAACAAACTGAGCCGAGTAGGCTATCGTTTCTGCCTCTTTTTTATCCCACCCGGCAAGTCTTGCCGCTGCAAAAGTTGCATAATAATGAAAATCCACATCCATAACACATTCTCCGAAATAAATGAACTACGCCAAAATATTCTGCTTCAACTCGGACAGGCAACGGTACATTTCGCTACGTTGCCGTCGATAAAGCTCTCCAGTCAAATAATGAAATTGACACCACTCTTGATCCGCTCCGCCTTCGGCATTGCGTTGGGGCAACAGCGGTAAACACTCAATACGGTCGGGCAGAAATTCACTGCCCAATTCACTCTCAATCAGTACCTGCAATGCTCCCGCATCCATGCCCGCGCCGAAGGTTAACAGCACTTGGCGTGGATCAGCATCGCCGCCATGCACAGAGGTCTCAACCAATGCCGGATAACGTACCCGGTCTGACAGCAAATCCAGCACTTCCAGTTTCGGATAAGTGCGCCCCGCCCGACCTTGCGGATACTGTCCCAGGTAATCCCAGGCTTTCAGGTAGGGAGTCAAGATATAAGGTGTGGCTGCCCAAACGATTTCGCCCTCTTGTTCTTTACCCAACGCCATCCGCCCCCAACCACCCACGCAAGGCAAATCCGGAGAATCAACCATGCCCAGTTGCCAACGCATGCCAGCTGCGGGCAATACTCTATGATGGGAGTGCCCACGACACCTGGCTGAAAAAAGCATAGCCCCCCCCCACGTAGCGTGCCATAACAAATTACCCGAGTAACTGTCTTCCAGTTGCAATTTCCGGATAAAATCCTGCCATACGGTAAAGTTAGCCGACTCGGCCGGATGGCGGAACCAATAGCGCCAGGATTTTTCACCACCAGGAGGATTGACCAGCAACAGATCACGCAAAGATCGGCTTACCCCCAACACATCAATGTGCTGCTCCAGCAGTCGTTCCGGCTCCTTTACCAAATCTGCAAAGTCGATGTGTACCCAGGTCGCACCGCTTAATAAAACTGCCAAGACCAAGGCAGGCTGGCTTTCCAAACCATGCCAACCGGGCGCAGCACATGCCTGTCCAGGCTTGATTCCTAAAGACAAAATACCATCCCGCAAAGCCCCCAGATAGAGGGTGTCGGCATCAACAGAGCCCGCTAAATCGGGCGTTGGGCTGGTCGGGTCGAAGCACTGGACAACAATAGCCGTGCCAGGATATTCATAGGGTCGCCTGGTTGGCACCAGCGACGACAGTTTGTTGGGCAATACCCTATCCTGCCAAACTGCGGCAAGCTGGTGCCGATACAACTGATCCATTGCCAACCATTGCGGAGCCAGATTTTCCAAACGGCGACTGACGAAGGCATTGCCTTGCGGCGGCAATAGCGACACCACCAACCCCAGGCGTAAGCCGGCTAGCAAGGCTGCCAGCCAGTGCGGCCCCTGCGGATGCAATATGGTGAGCGTATCCCCTGGTTGTACGCCGATCTCTTCCCACGATGCGGCCAAGCCATTCACCACTTTCCCCAATTCGGCATAAGACCAGGATTGCCAAATCCCGCTATCGAACCATACCAAAGCCGGTATCGTCTGGTCTTTTTGTCGCACTATCACATCGTGATAAAAATCGTAACGAGACCAAGGAACACTTTTCGATTGGCCCGCTTGTCGCCGCACCCCGTAAGCGTGCAGTGCTTTCCAAAAACGAACGGGGTCTTTCCAGCTCAATTCCAGCCAGGCTAAATCGACGGATGCCTCTTGATTTTCCTGCCATAAAGACGATTCAATCAGGGCAAAATTAGCAGCGGACCAAGGCCCAGTGCCGTCATCGCTCCACATGGGATTCCCGACAGGATGAATTTATCATTACACCATCACCTTGACCTGACCCGCAAAACTGATGCTGATAACACCCGCCCAACAACACGTCAGCTTGCTATCGCTGCTAAGGGCCGGCATGTTGCCTATCAATACGGTGGGAGCGCCTGCCACCCAAGGCGCTACGGTCATCGGTATGCAGGGCATCGGAGTGGGCACGCCCAATGCCGCCGCCGTGGCCGCTATCACCATCGGATTTGCCATGCTGCTGCACATGCCGAACGGCAAAATGTTGAGTAGCGGTATTTCGTCTACGATATTGGCGGCGGGCATGTCGACCATCACTTTATTGGTTGGCAACACCATCATGGTTGACGGCGCGGCACCGAAGGAGCATGAAAGAACAGCATTACCGGTCACTAAAAATCCCACAACAGCCTCCTAATTATTGATAAAACTATCGACATCAACTTTTAACCAGTCCTGCATGACTTGCCATTGCGGACTATCCTGATTTTCTACGTAGCTAGACAATTCTTCGAAGTTCAGCGCTTGCAGCCTGACGAATGTTTCGAAAATTTTCGGAAAATAAATTTTGGGGTCGAAATTACTTAGGGTTTCGTTGATGTCGACCGCCATCAAAGCCGCACGGGGAAACTTTTCGTCCTTAAGCAAGCGTTCGAAGGCTGCCAATTTTTTCAGTAACAGCTCCATGTGATAGGAGCTTTCCATTTCCAGCCCAGTGATTTTAACGGCCATCGCCGGGAACACATCGACTTCAGTGGAATCGTCCTCAGTCTGTTCGGGTTCAGTCTGCACCGGCACGGCTGGGCGATACATCAATTGTTGAAATATCCGTAGCCATTCTTCTATCTTGCTCCATAGACCGATTACAGCCCCGGCTTTATCTTCAAGTCGATGGTTAATACCTGAACGAAATATCTCGCCCAGTTCCAGCATGTTATTCATATCATCTGCATTAAAGCGGGCTTGCCACTGTTGCCACAACGCAGTATTTTTGTTTTCTTCGTATTGTATTTTTTTCAGTAATTGCTTGAATAGCCAGTCCAGGCTTTTTTCGAAGATTTTTTCCCGCCGGGTGACAGGACCAATAGCCTCCCAATTTTCCAGAAGGGCATTATTCACACAATTGATAACCTCCAAAATGCTGGCCAGTCCCTCCTCCAACCAATAGCCATAGAGGAAATAACAGATCAGTCGGATGTCATAAATCCCTTCAGCAAGTATGGCTTCGCTCAGACTGGCCGCCTCTGCATATTTTCCTGCTTGTACTAAGGTTGTAATTTCGTCAAACCGGAGGTCTGTGGAATCAAGGCCAGGATTTTCGGTTACTGGAAAACCGCCTTGTAATAGCTCAATTCTCATATTGTTTTATCCTTAATGCCCATCGTATAAACGCCCGGAAAAGATTCGGATGCGTCGGAACTGAAGCTTGTCACTGAGTATATTTTCATAACCCAAATAACTGTTTTGCTTTAAGCCAAGATAACTCCCCTGAGTGCGGATCATCAGCCATATCTCCAAATGTAGATCCACGCCCTGTAAAGTCGGAAACATCAGCTTTTGTAACCGCAGCTCAATCTCATGCGGCCAAGGCTGGTCTCTAGTAAAATTATCCTCATCGGTAATTAGGGTAATTCGCCGTCCTGACACCGGCAGCTTTTTTATTTTTCCAAATACGGCCTGGTAACCAAGACGGGCTTTACCCAAAATAGGAGCACCTAGATCAATATTCCGCTGGAGCGTAACTTTTTCCACCCTAGTTTGCAATTCAGGGAAAACCAGCTGTGTCAACCAATGGAGAGTAGCAATACTATCCATCCTCAGCGTGTAACGTGCCGCTCTTTTTCTGGTTTCCCAATCCTGGAAAACTGTTTCATCAAATTCAGGATAAATGGCAAGCAAGAAACGGCGCAATAATCTATCGTCGAAATAGCCAAAGAATTCAGCAAACCGTTGCGCATCTATGGTGCCATTATGCACTTGCTTAAACAGATAATTGGGTAATACGCTTTGTCCGCCCAATAAGCCTAGATTAAGCATAATAACCACTTTTTTTGGCGAGTTATGAAATTCGATGGACTCAAGCAGACGGGATTGAGAGCAGGCGCCAAAGTAACTGCTAAACAAAATCTCGTCCATGCTATAGCCAAGATGAGCCAATAGTTTGAGGAGGCTGATCGGGTCAAATCGCCAAATATTCTGCACAATACGGCTTTCCAGTAGCGTCATCGCACCTCCTTTCGAGCCATGTCCATTGCCCATAGCAAGGCCTCCAGTTGCTCCAACATACCGACAAGAGTTTCTTTGGATTTGGCATCAACGGGGGGGGTAACCGCCTCCAGAGGGAAGGTATGGTTGATTGTCTCAGTCAATGCCTCGAATCTACCTGACAGTCTTGAGACATCCGGAAATTTTTCACCTATCAACCGCTGCAATTCATCATATTTGGCGTGGATATCGAGATTAGACGCGACCTGCGGCGGTTCAAGCACAGCCGTGGTATTTATTTGCCAATTCTGACGTAATCTTTCAGGTGCAAATAGTTCGTCAAGCCGCGATGTCGATGTCATAGGGCCGCCTGCGATCATTTCATGGGTTGCCAGGAACTGGCCAGGAAAGAAAGAAACCAATAATTCATTATGAATAGCACAGCGGCTCCGACATAATAAACATAATTCGGCATGCGAAAATAGGAGCGTTTGATCGCCCCAGGAAGCGCCGGATCTATCGCTGCTATCGGCTGCAAACAGATATGTTTGCGCAACTTCTGGAGATAAGTGTCAACCATGTCAGGGTTGATGCTGTAACGGCCGCAAAAACCGTCATGCAGGCAAAAGTAATACACTTCATAAACCAAGGCCAGCGTTTCCTGCTTGCTTAATGCATTATCAAGCAACTCGAAGAATAAATCGCCCGCATCGTCCACTTGATAAAACTCTTGTTGCAATGGCGGCCATTCCAACTGGTTACTCTCCAGAATCATCTTTTTAACTACTTCGTCACAATGGGCAGTGAGTGGAAATAAAACGTAGTAAGCGTCGCGCTCCGAATATTGCTCGGTAATGGCGGCGCGCAAATCTTCCAGTTGAACGCGCATCTTACGGCGCAATTCCATCAAATCAATCATGGCAACGGTGGACTGGGTACCTGCTTCCCTCAAAGGATTCAGAAAATTGTTGATGGTTACAATCATTTCCCATAAATCTTGGTTCATCGTCTTTCACCTGAAATAGTTTCGTCGGTTTCATCCTGTACTTCCCAGCGTGTCTCGACCCGCGCATCGGTAAGCCATAGATCAAGCACTCGTCCGACATGGTCGACAAAAGTTTCGATTAGTTCACGACCCTCATCCAATTGTGGCTTAAATTGCAGGTAATAAGTTTGTTGAGTCTTGTTCCCGTCGACCCCACCCAAAGGCACTTCTTCCAAACGCAAATCAACCAAGCTGTTGAATACGCCTTGAAATCGACCTGCCGTAACACTTCCCAAGGCAAGCAACAGATCTTTCATATTCTGACCGCTGAGACAAGGGTTATGCATAAGAGTCAGCAAATGCATATATCTCGCAATATTATCCATTTGGCGGTTTTCTGCATGAGGAATTACGGTGTCCAAAAGTTCCCATTTCACCCCCGGCAATTGCCGACGAAACGCATTCAAAGTATAGGAGCTTTGCACGATTTGGTCATACCAGGGTTGTTGCCATAACGCTTCGACCACCAAGGTACGAGGTTCCTCAAAGCTGGCGGGAAAATGAGGAACTACCCAATATAAATGCCCTCCGCCTTCTTGCGGTGGACCTTGTTCGATCTCGTAAGAGCCATTGCCACCAGCCAATATCCCAGGCCGAAAAGGCAACATACCCAGCTCACCGACTTCGTAAACACCTAGCACCTTTTGCAAACTAAATCCTAGTCCCGGCTCTATATGACGGATCGGATAACGTTCCTGAGTACCATCGCAAATAATCGGTTGAGCCAAAGTTTGTTGATTATTCGCCAATGGCACGGCAAACAAGTGAAATAAATTCCGACTTAAACGTAGTTGGCGTGGCCATGGCTGATCACAGTCCAATACTACGGTAAATTGCTTCCAGTTCCGTGGCGCCGAGGGCAGCTCCAGATTCAGATAAAGTTCTTGCTGAGGAAAATGAAAATAGTAACGCTCGCTCTCCAGCGGATGGTGCCACTCATCGGTTGCAATATCGGCTGGAGGAACACCTAGGCTGAATTCACATGCAGCGCAGGGTTGGTCGGGATCATACGCGCCGAACTGGACACCCGCGCTTTTCAATGACCGACCCAAGAAATTAAAAACCTTAAGTGACAACGCAAGGTCGTTCAAATAATTAATATGCAAATTGATGGTTTCTGGCTGTTCGTTCAACGGAAAACCAGCTTTGAATGACAATAAAAGCCTGATACCTGCATCAGGGAGCAGTTCTTGCTTGACCGCCTCCAGACTCATAGGCAGTATCCTCAAAGGTCGGGTGGAGCGAAACATCACCAGACCGCCTTTTTCCGGCCGCAATTCAAATTCGGTGCCTGCTGGCAAGCTTAAAGCTTCGGTAAGGTGACCGGTTGGCTTTGCCTGAATCATTGCCATCGCGGCAAGCGGTGTCAACAAATAGGAAAAAAACTGCTGATACAGTCGGCGGTTGGTAGCATCCAAACTGCGCAAAGACGCAATCTGGGTGCGTGCGCCAAAAAAAGCCAGGGCTTCGATGATACGTTTGACATCAGGGTCGTCTCCCTCCAGTCCGGCACCAGGATAATCAAGGGCATAATTAAACCGAAAATCGGCTAGATCCTGCAGTTCCTCAAGAAATGCGCGATACTGTGTGTTGTCAAAAGTCATAAGCCTTATCCGAGCGTTACCAGGCTACCCTGGATATTGGTGATTTGTCCTTTGACAGTGGTTGTTAGTCCCTCAACGTCCATCGTGGTATCGGCTGCTGCTTTAACCGTGGCACCTTTCAAACTGGCGCTGGTTGTCCCGGTAAGTGCCAGTTCCAAGCCGGTAACGCTGGCTTTATTGTCGCCGTTTATGGTTGTTGTCAAGGCCGTCACTTTTGCGCTGTTATCTGCTGTAACGGAAAAATCGGCCGCCTCCATGCTCAGTTTTGATGTGGCCGAAACATCAAAGTCGGCCGATGAGTTGAATGAAGCTTTGTCAGTGCTGTTGATGCTAAATGTACCTTCGGCTTCATGCAGGGTGTCCTTGGTAGATTTGCAGGTAATACTTTCTGCATTGACGATGAAATCCTTGCAATCTACGGTTATGCTATCGGTTTTCTGCGTTATCGTACTGGTATTATCTTGACCTTTGCAGGTGTGGGTGATGGTGGTGCCATCGAATGTTGCCGTCTGGGTGATATTGCCATCCTTGTTGATCACTGTCAGAGTAATCCCATCCGTTTGGCTTAACTCAATTTTGCAAACTAAAGCCATGTTCAGCTTTCCCCTTCTTCTTGTTGGGTTTGCAAAATGATGTAACCATTGGAGAACTGTAATAGTTCGGTATCTTTATCGTCAGTACGCTGAATTTGCAACTCAGGCTTACTATCCACATAGCTATGCTTAATAATGTTCTGACTGGTCGTTGATTTGCCCATGACTAACTGATTTCCCTGAGAATCCATAGGTAGAGCGGTACCACTGCCCCAATCAAGAAAATCCGCAATAACCGCATTATCAAAACCTAACCCGACCAACACCCGGGCATTTTTATAAGGCGGAAAATAAAATTGCCCGGTGTCCAAATTTGGTTGATAGGCGGCGCGTACCTTTTTTTCGGCCCATAAAGGAATGCTAATCTGATAGTAATTAACCGATGTGTCCGGGTCGGTGTAAAATTGATAAGTTACATCGGTATCTTCGCCTTGTTCGCTGACGACTTTGCCTTCCACGAAAAAAGGATAGCTCGGTAACACGTAGGGAGGCAAAGCCACGCACAGTTCATCGCTACTCTCCAGCTTCAGGCTATGTTCCACTTGATAACGGCTATAGGGATTATTGAGATCAACAGTTAATTCCTGCTCCACCGAACGCGCCACCAGAGTCCATTGTTTTACCCGATAGGTGTTGGCCTGAATAAATAATGACGAATTCCAGGCAGAAGAGCCCTTAAAATTGACCAACTGCCCCGGCGGAGTAATCTGCATTTGCAGACTTTTATACTCCACCCATACTTCGTGCAAGTGCTGTTTTAATCTCGCCGTTTCCAGAGTGACCCGGGCAGTCATATCGGCAGCGATGGGATAGCGTGCTACGTAATCACGGCGGATTGGGCTCGCCACCTGATCATTGCTGATTGCCGTAGTCTGCGGAGTTTCCGAGTAAGCATTCAGGACATTCGGCTGATGACGTAAAACTTCGGCAAAATCGACACCAAACGCCGAAATCTCAAGGTAACTTAGCGACTTGGCTTCACCCTCCTGGCTTTTTACGGCACTTAGGGTGTATTGATTTTCGGCAAAATCATAAGTAAACACGCCATTCTGACTATCCACCAGCCACAACAGGTAATCGTAAAAACTTGCCAGATTGCCCTGCGCCCCCAAAGGCAAAGTCAGCACGGGATACTGGGTATCTAAGACTGACCAATCATAATTCAGATTTATTTTTGCACTAGCGTGGGCGGTAATGAGTGCTTTCAAGGTGGAATCGGTCAGTAGATCGCAGGGATAATGTTGTTTCCATAACACTTGGGCTGGATCGGCAAACACCAGATGGTAATGACGGTGCAATATCAAATCCTGGGTTTTTAAAACATTGCTCAGTGTCTGTTCCGAAAAACTCCGGGTAGTGACTAAACCGCTCAAAGTAAGCGGAGTGATCACGGCATCGGCACTCTCTACATGAGCTTCCACCTGCAATGACAATTCGATTAAATCGTTTTGCGTCATCGGTAAAAATAACGCATCAGTCGACTCTTCGGCGGATACCACAAAACTGACTTTGCCGTTAAAACCATAAGGAGTTAGGCTAAGTTCCAGAGACTTGACGTTACCCGCAGCAATGCAGTAAGACTGCCCGGCAATAGTCAGTGTCAGCGTGATCGTTAAATCATCAGTAAAACTTATCATGAATTAACCTGATAGTGACCGAGTACCGGATCCATGAATAACTTTAAGGTGTGAGGCCTGTTACGTATCATACAGTCAAGGCTAAAGGACAACTTAAAAAGCTTGTCATCCTTGATATGCACAATATTGTTCAACACCATTCGTGGTTCGAAAAGCTCAATATTTTCAGTAATTTCATCAATGAGTACTTTCGCGATATAATCATTAGAACCGTGGTATTTGTAATCGGACAGGCCGAAATTATGCAAAAAAAAGCCATAGTCGCGCTTGCTGCTGAGCACATTATTGAGATTGTCGATGATACTCTTGATTTCATGGTCTTCAGCCAACCCCTTGTGACCCGCCAACTTACGCAGCAACGCCATCAGACTGATCGCCAATAAAGGAAAAAGTTTTCTTCCGTAAACTTTGGATCAGCGTAGAAGCCAAGTGCCAGCTCATCCAGAGCGTGATCCCACTCTTCTCCCAAGCTAATTTGGTAAATTTCCACCTCAGGGCCAAAAGAGTTCTGGAACGGCGGACGCTCCATGCGTTTGCAAGGAATGCCTTGCAAATAAAATTTATGCACTATCGGAATGCGGGTCACGGCGGCAATTTTAAAACCGTCAAGACTGACAGCTTTGGTGACGCCTCCTTTTTGCACCAGCAGGTAGATTTCTTTTGCCTCACGAATCGACTCGGGTAGGCTAGCCCGCACGATGCCGTCAAGCATCGTAAATGGCAAATAGGGTGAACGCATCTGACTCAACTTTAATTGGTCATTCAGTGGTCCAAGCGTTTCCCTGAATACATCGACAAGTTGCTCATGGCGATAAGGACTCGTGGCAAATTGCGGTGTGCTATTATGATAAAAGCACAAATCGACATAAAAGTGCTTTAATTGTTCGTACACCGTATAGGGGTGCGGGGAAATTTGGGCAAACAGATTGGCAAGAAAGCGCTGCATTTGCACGACACTTTTCAGGCACTGCTTAGCGTTGACCAAATCGGCACCCGATAGGTAAATGGCTGCAATTTCCTGGGTCAACTGATAATGATAGGCCTCAAGCTTGTGACTTAGCCCCTTCAAGTCCTCTTTCAGAAACGGCACTGAACCCAAGCATACTAACGGTGGAATGTAACGAGACGAAAGCCGCCACAAACCATCAGGCTGTTTCTCAAACTCCGCCAAACGAAAACTCTCCAGGGTATCGGGATTTTCTTGTTCGGTAGAAAGTTCAAGAGGCCAAAGCCAACAATTGACATTATCGCGTTTAATCGCCTGTGAGCCAGCAACATGCTCGCCGTTTTTTTCAGGAAGACTCCGTACATGTAAATAAACCGGCACCAAAGTAGTACCGGGAATATTAAGATTCAGCGGCGCTACTTGCGCATTACCCTTCAATTCCAACAGCAGACCTGAAAGCAACACCAGCGTCAGCTCTTCCAAAGACAAAACCCCATCGACTAGCAGGGTTTCGTTCCAACGCAATCGGTAAAGCCCATAACTGGGAGCCGCCTGCAGACTGAAGCGCAACGCGCTGTCAGCCAACATGGATTCTTCAAGGGCACGCAAGTGGGCAGGCAATAATGCCTGCCCCATCGACCATAAAACTCGTGATAAGCGGTTGTACATAAATTACTTAATGGTCATAAGGCTTATGGTGTAGTTAGCCAGGAAGCTTAAGTAGATACCGCCACGCCCCATGTTTTGACGAATTTATCGGTATTGGATACCGCAAAATTAATCACCTGAGCTTCTTCCTGGGGCATAATACCAGTGTACATTTGAAAGTTTAGCGGTGAAACCACTTGAGAGTCGGGTTGTGCAGCAATTTCAAGAGCCAGTTCGCCGCCCTGTTTGAATACCAGACCATTCATATCAGTGTCATCGGTATGAAAGGCCAGATAGTACACCTTGGCAATTGGATCAAAGTCATAGATCTTGAACTTAAATACCACTGTAGTGTCTGATAAGTCAGTGTGCTTCATGATACTGACCAGTTTTGCGTTCTCATTGCTGACATTAAAAGCAATTTGGACCGGATCCGCATAGCCGCCTTTCCAAGAGATATCGGAAATAATGCCGACGACGTCAAGATTATTGTCGACACCGAAGTTCGTCGGGTCGGTCACTTTGATGTCGGTACCTAATTCTTGTGTGCCAATTGTCATACTGACAAGATGACCCACCAGAACCTGTGCGTCTTTCTCAAAGTTGAAACCTTGTCTTATACTGCAACTATATTGTGAAGATGCCATAATAAATTCTCTCTTAAGTTAGTTAGATTGTTATTCCCAATATTACAAACGTGCGTCCAAGCGCAACTCAACATCCATACCTTCGAATTGAATATGCGGCAGCACCGAAATCTGACAATCATACCAACCTATCATTCCAGGACGCTCTACCACTTTTACCGACGCAGCCTTGAACGGATAGTAGCGCAAGGTCAGATCATCAGGATTAACCACAGTGGTCACATAGCGGAACATCCACGAATTAAGAGTATTCGCTATATATACGGCGTCGGCACTGCTACCGATATTATCGCGCATGATACTTTTGACGTAATGAGCAATTCGGGTGATTGATAACGTGTAGGAAAGGTTTGTCACCAGCTGGGAGTTTTCAGAATCTTTGGGATCTTTGAACTTCTTGGATTTCTTCAGTGACTGGCAGCTGAAAAAACAGGCATCGGCTGTGCCTTTACGGTAAATCAATGGCATGAAACCCACGTTGGCGAAATCAAGCTCGCGGTAGTCGGGAATGACCATTTCCACTGGAATTTTCATCTCCTCTTCACCGCGCATATTGAACATATGCACAGGTAACCCGCTTACTAAGCCACCGCCTTTAGGTCCTCGAAGATATTGACACCATCCCGAAGTCGTAAAGGAGCGAATCATGTTTTGTGCGAACAGAATCGTGGCACTACCCCAAAGGTAATCGGCATCGTTGTCGCCACGCACTTCCTCTTTGAAAGTGAAATTTCCCCGTCCACAAGGGTTGGTTTCTGGATCGTAGGGTTGGCGCAGAATATAACGCGGTAAAGTCAAACCAATATAAGCGGCCGCTTCCGATTCCCTCAAGGCATTCCATGAGCCATAACGTGGATGGTTCATCAGCCCTTCCATATCCTTGATAGCGGACAATTCTTCGATGTTTTGGCAACCAAAAAATTTGGGAGAAACCGCACCGATGAAAGGCGCGTGACTGGCAGAGGCGATTTTACCCATGATTTTCAACCAGAATTCATCGCGAGGAGTATGTTCAATTTCATATAACCCCACAATACTGCCATAAGGTTTACCGCCGTATTGATCATACTCGGCCAAATAAATCTTCTTAAACAGAGCACTTCCGGTAATATCGACGGCGTTGCTGTCGAAATCATCGTACAACTCATCTTTACTGACATCAATGATATCAATCATTACGTCAGCTTTGAAATTGGTGGTGCGCACCAGGTCGTTTAATGAACGCCAATCGGCTTCCATACTTTTAAATTTTTCGTTGTGAATGATTTCGTTCAATTGCGCATTGACTAATTCATCGATACGGGCGATCAAGCTTTGTACAGCGCCCTTGTCAAACTTGCCTGCTGCAGAATCGATATTCATCAACACCGCAGCCATCCCGGAAATAAATCGATCCTCGTCACGAATATTTTCAGTGACTGTTTCCAAGTTATTGGAAATCATAGGGACCGGATCGGAAACATCAGAATCTAGCCTCATACTCGACAAGAAACGCTTTATATTCAGCGCCTCGCCAGTTTCAGCAGGAACGGTACTAACGGTAGTAGCAGGAGCAGCAGCAGGAGGAGCAGTGTCATCAGACATAATAGTATTCCTAATATTCTAGTTGATGGTGGTTTCGGCAGATTCGTTAGAACTTGGCAATTTGAAGCTTTCAAAGCCCTTCAAGTCGGCCAAAACTTTTTCCAGACTTTCGGGATTACTCATTAGTTCATCCATTAATTTATGCAGCTCCTTGCGGTTATCCACATTAGAGAGCATTTCTCCGATCAATCCCTTTAAGGTGAGCAAGCCTTTTAGCTTAGGAACATGCTCAGCCACTTGGTCGGGAGAAAAAGATTTCATTGAGTTAATGGGCAGGGATATTTGCAGGTCTTCTTCACGGTCGCCGTCGATTTTGTTTTCGACCGCAAAGTTCAGACTCATGCCCATGTCTTTCATCACCAAGTCGGTGTTGGTTCCATCCAGATTACGTATTCGCCTATCATCGAGATCAAATATACGATCACTGGAAGATCCTTGCGAAAAATCACCGGTGACAAGCAGTCGCATAGGTAAGGTGATGTCTTCAGGCTGGCCATTAACTTCGGTTTTGTACCGCAATGTTAATCGTGATTTTGGAATTTCGTCTTGTATTGCCATTTTTTTCTCCGCAGATAACAGAAATTGTAATTTTTTACCCGAGTTAGGAACAAATTTTTACGCCATCAGTCTAAGCTTTGATTTTAAAATATGCAATTAATTTAGTAACAATACGTATTGACTTTCTGGAAATTAATTTTAGCTCAAAATAGATTCGAGGGAGTTAGCTGACAATCAGTTCCAACAGCGAACAAAATAAGGCTTTTCCGCGTTTTTTTGCGCCATGCACAAACTCGAAAAAGCCTAAATAAATCTGTAGACACACCAGAAAAATACCGTGATGCGGACGTAATCAAGAACGCCAGAATAGTCTAAAGACAGATTTGCCATCATGGGTGAACATGAATCATTAAAATAAACATAAACGCCCCCAAATAGACTCTTGAGATTAAACAAGATGCGGTAAAGTTAGTTAACGAATTTTGATCCAGACACAAAGAATCGGTATTTTTGTAGAAGTTACATGATTTATCTGTTTTACTTTACTGAGTCTACGACTCCGTCAACTCGTTTACACATCCATTGGGCTATACCGGAATGACGATTCAATACCAATCAACACTTAATATCGTAGATACAGGTTATTCAACGCTATCAATTTTGCCTAATATTCAGATTTTCTTTTCCGTTGTTGGTTACATAATTTATAATTTTTTCTTTACTGAAAAGTCTCATAACCGTGTATACCCAATACTTTCATTTTAGCGAATTGCCGTTTTCCATAGCGACTGATCCGCACTTTATTTATATGAGCCCGCGTCATCAGGAGGGTTTGGCTCACCTTCTTTACGGCATTAATTTTGGAGGAGGCTTTGTTGCTTTAACCGGCGAAGTAGGTACCGGCAAAACAACGCTTTGCCGCTGCCTTTTGCAAAAAATACCGGAAAATATAGATATTGCCTTGATATTGAATCCAAAGCTTAATCCGGTCGAATTATTGGCTACCATCTGCGATGAACTGGGCATTATCTATGACAAAAACCAACATTCGTTAAAAAACCTGATCGATCTTTTAAACCAGCACCTGCTCACCAGCCATGCTAACGGCAAACGTACGGTTTTACTCATTGACGAAGCACAGAATTTAAGCATGGAAGTGTTGGAACAAATTCGCCTGTTGACCAACTTGGAAACCAACAAAACAAAACTGTTACAAGTTATTCTGGTCGGCCAGCCTGAATTGAAAGAATCGCTTAAACGACAGGATTTACGCCAGTTAAATCAGCGCATTACCGCCCGCTATCACTTGTTGCCGCTATCGTTAGATGAGACTCGAGCTTATATCCATCATCGATTGATTGTTTGCAATGGTCGTCCGGAAATCTTTAAAGAGCGCGCGATACGAAAAGTTTACAAACTGTCTTCCGGCATACCCAGAATGATTAACATCCTCTGCGATCGCGCTTTGCTTGGAGCCTACTCAACCAATACTCATGTTATTACTCCGGCAATCGTTAGCGCTGCTGCCAATGAAACGCTGGCTTTTACCGATAAAAAATCCCCTTACCTGAGCGCATCATTAGGTTTGCTATTTTTGGGTTGTATTATTGCCACAGGCGCTTATTTCCGAATGTACTGGCTCAAAACAAGTAATCAAACAGCAATTAATTTGGCAACGCCCTACCCTGCTATCCAGACAAAACCTGAGATCATCAGACAACTTCTGCCGCCTGTTCAAAAAGAACCGCTTCTTATTGAACAATTTAACACCGCCGCTATCGCTAAAACAAAACCGTTTGATGACTGGATCAATAATCCCAACTATTCATTAAACGCTGCATTAATCAGCACGCTGAAACTCTGGGACAAGCCTATCCCAGAGAGTAATCAGGTGGATTGTCATTACGTAGAAACGACAGGACTGCGCTGTGTATTTGGCAAAACCACCTGGAAAAATATGCTGGCAATTAATCATCCGGCTATTTTGGAGTTCTCATTAACAGGTGAACAAAAGTTCTATGCCTTACTTACCGGATTCGGGCAAAATCAATCCATGATTCATTTTAAAGATAACGCGACATTTCCGGTAGCGGATGCATTGAAGTATTGGAACGGCTATTATTTAATAGTGGAACCTCCGCCAATTCCGGTTGTCAAAATGATATATCCTCACCAGACATCAGTTAACATATTATGGTTACGGCATCTGTTAAGCAGTATTGACAGAAAAGCTGAAGCAGTAGAGCAGCCACGTTTTTATGATGACCAATTAGCCGCCCGCGTTATGGATTTTCAACGCCAGCATCAATTACCGGAAGACGGTAAGGTGGGCGACAAAACCATGCCTTATCTTAAAAATATAGCAAGTACACTTGATTTTCCTCACTTAGAAATAACCGATTAATCATATGTCTTTTATCCTAAATGCCTTACGTAAATCAGAACAGGAAAGACAATCTCTTCAGTCTGAGACTGTAACTGACAAAATTTCTCTTCCTCAGCCGCCACAAAATCGCAGTAAGACAACAACGAAACCATTAGTGTTTTTTATTATTGCTAATGTATTGGTTATTGCCGGCATTGTCTGGTTCGTGCGAAATAACTCAACGCCGACGCCCAGCACAACAGCGCAAACTATTTCAAACCCCTTATCGGTACAAGAAACAAAGCTTGAGTCCAAAGCGATGGCTAAACCTATTCAGCCGAAAAGACCGGCACAAAAACCGGAATCCGAAACAACTTCTATTGCAGAATTGATTGATAAAGAAACCCCGGAACCGGCTCCATTACCGGTTAAGCCGGTTATCAAAAAAAAGCCGACGACTGACTTCGTTAAGCAACCAGCCATTACCAACAATTCCGAGATACCGATACAAATCACACCGGTAATAGCGCCCACGGCCAAAGTTCAATCGGATACGCCAGAAACAATTCCTATAACAAAAGACATTCCCTTTTTAAGCGATCTGTCTTTCGAATTTCGCAAGACGATACCAAAATTTACCATCAATGCATTTGTTTACTCACCGCATTCTGAAGAACGCTTTGTCATGATTGACATGGTCAAATACAAGCCGGGACAGCAAATAAAAGACACAATGCTACTCAAAGAAATCCTTCCTGGCAGCTTTGTCGTGGATTACCAAAACCGGGTATTTAAAATTAAGCGACCGTAAAACTTAAGGTTTTATAGCAATATTCACAGGGTCTAAAAAAGTACTACAGTACAGCAGTTTTAGAGGTTCTTTTTTACTGTTTGATTTTGCTGCAGCGGTTTTCGCACCAGCTCAAACGCAACCGGAATCGATACGTCACCGCTGTAATACAGGGCATTCAGCAAGTTGATTCCCCGTACCGAACGCCCGCTGCAATGATCGAAATGCCAGCACATCACCTCATTTTCGTCCGTCCAGGCCTTCTCCTGGATGGTGTCGTCGAAAATCAATACGCCATCGTCCCGCTCTATCCGGCGAACTGTCGATTTTACTTGGCGCCATAAGTCTCGCGACGTATATTCGCGCTCTGACAAAAAACGCGTCACTCGATCATGGCTCACATCACCCTCCACAATCGACGATAATCCCGTGGCTGTCGCCGCTCCAAACGTGCTGATTAAATAATCTGTGTATAACTCTAATTCTGCTTTTTTCATTCGCACAGAATAACCGAATCTAGTGATGACTGCGTAACATCAGATATTAATTACAGCGGGGAAAAACCAGAAAGAGATAGCAGAGTTATTGTGCCTATCGGGATCTACCGTGTGCCGGGAGCTGAAACGCAATCGAGGCAAAAAGGGCTACTTCCCACAGCAGGCGCAAATAAAAGCGGATA
>NZ_JAUXVR010000031.1 GCF_030680395.1 Methylobacter sp.
ATAAGGTTCGTTGCTCAGATAGGAATTAAAGGCATCTGCCTTGCCGTCAACCAAATCATGAATTTCATAACTGCTGGGGATGACATGAAGGCGGCTTATGTCTATGCCTTCATTATTGAACATGGCGACAAAATCAGCATCCATGGTTTGATTGATCAACATGACTTTTTTTCCGACTAAATCAGAAGGGGAAAGAATTCCGGCATCTTTGCGTGCGAGCAAGACGTAAGGAGAATGTTGATAGATCGCAGCCAAGGCGACAAGCGGTGCGCCGCGTAACCGTTCCAGTAATAGCTCGCTATTGGCCACGCCATATTGGGCATGGCCTTGAAGGACTTCCTGTACCGGTTTTTTATCCGGCATGCCTTCGTGGATAATGACGTTGAGTCCCGCGTCTTTGTAATAGCCTTTTTCTAACGCGGCATAATAGCCGGCAAATTGAAACTGGTGATGCCAGCGTAACTGTAAATGGATAGATTCAGCCGACACCACAAAGCATTGGCTTATCAATATTATAAAAAGCATGATACGGGCTTGCATCATATTGAGGCAATCCGCTTTCTATGCTTGATAGTCACTTTTTATTGTATCGATATATACGCATAACCCGACAACCTCAGCCAAGAAGAACCTGATGCACGTTATGTTTGCATTTTCGTGTAATTGAGATTAAAAACAAGCTATCGCCTTTAACTGTATTTGTTTGTATAGACATAAATAAAAATCCTAAATAATAAATTTGACTTTCAGTAAGTTGCTAAAGCATTTAAATCCATGGATATCATTGTGTTTTTAATCTAAGTTGTACTGTTACACAAGTGCCGGACAATAGAGCGTCTACCCCCTTTAATCAATACGCATTATTACCTAGTAGGCTGGAGATTTTAGTTGTGAGTTTGACACAGCCTCGGCCAAAACCGGACTTTCGTAAATTGATGCCACTATTCGGCTATTTTGTATTTTCATCCGAATTGAATTACTGATTGACCTTCTCAAGGTATTGGCAATGTATTACCGGAGGAGGATACTTAGGATGACCTTTTTCCAAAATAGGCACAAATCATGACCACGACTAAAAAACTCAAATGGCTTTTATCGCTGGTGCTGATTTTCGGCGGATTTACGATTTATAAGTTATTTGAGGGGCTGGTCCATAATCCTGCCTACCAAGAACATGAATGGATATTCAAAATCATTTCGGAATTTGGCCTGTTCGTATCCGTCGTCGTTTCGGTTGGTTATTTTCACCACTGGTTTATCTCTGCTGAAGAGCACAAGGAGTCCGAAATAAGTTTGCGTGAAACGCTTTCCAAGTACGTCGATAGTATTTTGCTGAATTCCGTTAAAAGAGGATTTTCCGGTATCACCAATAAAGAATTCGATTTCAGCCAAATTATGCAAGGATTAAAACCGGGGGATTATGTTTATTGGCTGATCACCTTCGACCCTCGTTTCAAAAACAAATCGCGGGAACTGGAGAATGGGATAAAAAATGGCGTGCATTTCAGGATGTTGATTTTAAAAGCCGATTGCCGTATCGGCGAATTGCGCGCAACGGAAACGACCGGCTTTAACCCGCACGAATTCAACGAATACTCCAAATTATTCAAAATTTCGCTTGAAGATGTGATTAGCCGCATAGGAGATAAGATAACGGGGTCGTTAGGCGTTTTTGTTTACGACGGCCTGCCCTGCATTCCCCTGTTTATTATCATCCGCAAAGAGTCCAGGAAAGTTGAAGTTTATAGCAGTTATTATTTAACCGAACCGGTTTCGAAAATGCCTTATCTGCATTGGGAAACGGGGCTTAATGCCAGCGACCAGACTTCGTTCGAATCGGACCGCTGGAATATGGCCGAGCTGTTTCTCGACTATTTCAAAACACGCTGGGAAATGGAAAAAGAAAAAACTTATGGCACCGCAGAAAAAGAACCCGTTGAAAATAAAGATTTCATTTATGCTCCAGCCTCGGCCAGAGAAAAATGTACTGAGCTTTTTATTGAATAAAATAGCCTTTCCCTGGATTTTAGCCCCATAGGATAGAGTGAACGCCGGACATCAACGGCATGTCCGGTATCTGGAAAACCATGTGTAAAGAACCGCCGATGAGGAGGACATATGACCAAAGATGACGTAGCCCACTGGGTACTGGCACATCCCTTAGCTCCGATCCATGTGGATTGCGCTATTGCCGTGATGCTGAAAATCCTCGACGGCAAATGCAAAATGAGGACAGAGGAAAAGCGGGTAATGGAACTGCTTTACGACGAGGTAAAAATACACCCCGGCCATCTGCTGGATACGGCACTCCACCTGTTGATTGCGCAAGCCCGTGAACATCGTGATGAAGCAATAAAAAGCATCATCTACGAAAAACGCCTGCTGTCGGAAACGGCCATCTCCCGGCCTGTGATGAAAGGCTTTAAAGCCATGATCCGGCAGGAGGGCTTACTCGTCGTAGCGCTGGACGAAGAAGAGGATGCCTCAGGCACTACATAGGTAGAGCCTTCCAGTAGCAGGGCTACGCTTCCGATTACCGCATGTTTTATGTCAATTTAACTTTACGACAGAAGAGTGTGTTATGCCAACCTCCTTCATTTAGAAAGTTGAGCATCGCGTATTTCATATAAGTATTGATACGGGTTGTATATCCAGTTCGAGTTTTGATATTTTAAGAGCACTTCTAAGTAAGCATTCACACTAACCAGTATTATTTGACATAGAAGAATGAGCAGCTCAACTCACCAAAATGAGTAGTCCGTTAGGGCGATTAATTCGGTTCCTTACTCATTTTAAAAATCACTATGAGCATACGACAAATTATTTTTTGTGACATCTGCAATCCGCGAGGACTAAAAACGGTAGAATTTCGCCGGGCATACAGAGAAAATGAATCTACGGGTCGACGTATTACTGAAAGCCGCGCATGGCTAGAGGGTGAAATTACCGATGCCGTTGAAAATGGCTGGCTTTGCACATCGGATGGTCAACATATCTGCCCTATCTGTAGAATAAGACACGATTCATAGTAGATATTAAATTAGCTGGTTCAAACGTTATATGACAACATTTACATAAGACTTGTATTAGCGGCTTCCAGAACATCGATAATTTCATTGCACTCTATTACGCTTTTATCTTCATTCACAATATAGTCCGCCAAGGCAGTAATTGCACTCCAATTTGATTTTTCATTAATAAAGCTGAATGCCGCCAAAAATAACTCTGTGATTTTTTGTTGCCTAAGCCCTGAATTTGGAGGAAAACATTCAAGATACTCGTTGATATGCTCTAAATCGGAAGCACCACCAAAGTAATGCAGGTCATTTAAATGTATGAAACCAGGGTTAATCAGTTCTCCCTCCCGGAGAGAGAGATATTTTGCTTCAGCCAAAGGACCTACCAGTATGTTGATCATATCTGCTTCAAAAGCGCGTTGATAAGCAATTATCTGTGCGGAGGAAAAACCCTTTGTTGCCTCAGCAATTGAAGATGGTAACGTATGAATTAAGCGGCCACCGTCTATATTCGCAATATAATTAATAGTAGATTTACTTATAAATGATTGAAAGTCGTCATTTCCCGGAGTTATAAAGATCTGAAAAAAAATAGGCGGCAGGCTTTTTTGTTTGTTACCCAGATAAATAGCCGTTGCGTGCCCAGCTTCGTGAATAGCAACTTTCTTATTTACTTCTTGATGAGTCAAATTTAACGCTTTGTTGAAAATGTGATTACGCTTCATGATATTAATCCAGTAATATGATGCATTAAATTGTTTCGAATTGAGCTTTTTATTAGTACATTGATTCTCGACAGCTTTAAGCGAGCATGTTCAATCTTAAAATTTTTTTATTAATGGTTTCTTAAAAGAATCTAAATAATAGGTCAACTGCTTTATTCATAGGCACGAGGAAGGGCACTCCATAAAATGGATACTTGCTTCTAAATGATCGTTTCGCTTTCTTAGCCGATTATCGCATTAGGCAATAGCCAGCCAAATTCAGACGGATGGTCAATTTAAATTTCACTCTGCCTGAAGTCGACTTTTGACCGGCCTAATCATCATACATTGAACCGTATCACCGTTATTCCACTTAAAATATAGTCGACTAACAGTATCAAAAGCGGCTTAAATATCACTATCATATTGTTTTATATTAATTGATTTTAGATTAGAAATAGATATTGAACATAGTAACTATTAATCACCGTTTTACATTCAAGGAGCCCTATTATGCAAAAAACTATTGGTTATGCTGCTCATAATTATAACTCTCCACTGGTACCGTTTAATTTTGAGCGGCGTGATCCTACGCCGACCGATATCCAAATTGAAATTCTCTTCTGCGGGGTTTGTCACTCTGATATTCATCAAGTGCGCAACCAATGGAGTAACTCGGTGTTTCCGATGGTACCCGGCCATGAAATTGTTGGCAAAGTGACAAAAGTAGGTAGTGAGGTAACCGATTTTAAACCCGGAGATACCGTTGGTGTGGGTTGCCTGGTTGATTCCTGTAAGACGTGTCCGGATTGCCACGATAATCTGGAACAATTCTGTAATAACGCGGTATTTACTTATAACAGTCCCGATAAACATACCGGCGGCAGTAACTACGGCGGCTATTCCGGGCAGATCGTCGTCAATCAGGATTTTGTGCTGCATGTTTCGGATAAACTTGATCCGGCAGCTGTGGCCCCATTGCTATGTGCGGGAATTACCACTTATTCTCCGTTAAAGTACTGGAACGTAGGCAAAGGAGATAAAGTCGGCATCGTTGGTTTAGGCGGACTCGGCCACATGGGGATAAAATTTGCCCATGCGTTTGGCGCGCACGTCGTGCTTTTTACCACTTCACCGGGCAAGGCGGAAGATGCCAAACGACTCGGAGCTGATGAAGTGGTGATATCCAAAAATTCGGATGAAATGCAAGAGCATCTTGCCAGTTTTGACTTCATACTTAACACGGTGGCTGCACCGCATAATCTGGATGATTACACGGCATTACTGAAGCGCGATGGTACGTTATGTTTGGTAGGCTTGCCTGATCAGCCGCATCCGTCACCCTTTATAGGAAACTTGATTTTCAAGCGCCGCCGTATTGCCGGTTCTTTGATTGGCGGCTTGAAGGAAACTCAGGAAATGCTCGATTTTTGTGCTGAAAACGGCATCACTTCAGACATCGAAATTATCCCGATCCAGCAGATTAACGAAGCCTACGAGCGCGTCTTGAAAAGCGATGTAAAGTACCGCTTCGTTATTGATTTGGCAAGCCTAAAACAGCCGATAGATTAGAGAATTTCTGTCGCATTAAGCTCATTAGGTGCAATCTGCTAACCACTTTTTGCACCTTACACAACAAACCTGTCTGCCACCGAATCGTCAAATAGCTGGGCTTCTTCAAAAATGAGTCCGGCCCCGTAGAATACGAACCTCATCCCTTAAAAAAACCGTTTTGCAGGAACTTCTTCGCCATCCCGGTTTACTTACTGGGCTACTGTTTGCTGATGGTTTTCCGGTTTAAAATAAAAATCTGCCACAAACCACGTTAATAACTGTAATTCTCATCGTTAGAGCCTGTGTCAAAATTATACTCATCCTCAATATCGGAGATTTGCGATTTTCTACGCTTTAAAAAAAATCTATTGCCTTCAGGTGACTCCAAAATCATTTCAACACTGCCGCCTAAAATAAAGTTATAAGAGAGTATTTTAAAATCATTAGACATACCCTGAACCTTCACATGATTGCCTATCACCCAAACGCTGCTCATACCGTTTTCTTCTTTTAATAAAATGAATATTATGAAAAATAAACTTAGTGCCACTCTAAGCTACACAGTGAACTAAATGGCGATTTTTCAAAAAAAGCATGAAAAACCCGATTTCTAACTAAGTGTTAACTGATTATAATCTATTTTTAATGATTGAAAAGACCAAGTTGAAAGATACTCTTCTTTAAAAAATAATTAGTTACATAATTTATTTAAACTATTTTATGAAAATGTGATCTCAACCGATATATCCTTGATGATTGGTACGGCTTGATGGCAAATTACAAATATGCGAGCCCTTAATATGGAATGGAACGCCCTGAAATTTACATGTTAAACTTTACAATACAAACCCAAACGCAGTTCTGATTAAAAACCTTCCTTCCTATGCCTGAGTTACCCGAAGTTGAAACTACCTGCCGAGGCATTGCGCCGTATATTGAAGGGCAAATTATTAAACAGGTAATCATCCGCCAGCCAAAACTGCGCTGGCCTGTGCCTGAAACACTCAATCAAATCTTACCAGGACTCAGCATTCAATCAGTCTCCAGAAGAGCAAAGTACCTGCTGCTCTCCACGACTGCCGGTACAGTGCTCTTGCATTTAGGTATGTCCGGCAGTTTACGGATTATGTCTACGGCTCAGACAGTCGGTAAACACGACCATATCGATTTTATTTTTAATGATGGAACGATACTGCGTTTTAATGATCCCCGACGGTTTGGCGCGGTGCTATGGACAACGGAACCCGCTGCCGAACATCAATTGCTCAAAAATTTAGGCCCCGAACCGCTGTTATCCGATTTCAACGGAGAACTGCTTTACTCATTATCCAAGAACCGCAAAACACCTGTAAAGTCATTCATTATGGACAGCCATATCGTTGTGGGAGTTGGAAACATTTATGCCAATGAAGCCTTGTTTATGGCCGGCATACAGCCAACGCGACAAGCGGGCAAGATTTCTTTAGCGCGTTATCAAAAATTGGCTGAGTGTATTCGTGTGGTTTTACAACAAGCCATTCAGCAAGGCGGTACAACGTTGAGGAATTTTGTCAATGAAGCCGGAAAACCCGGTTATTTTCAACAGCAACTCAGGGCTTATGGTCGTTCGGGATTGCCCTGTGTCAGCTGTAATCAGCCGCTAACAGAAATCAGGATAGCTAACCGCTCAACCGTATTCTGCGGTAATTGCCAGCGATAAACAGCTTAGATCAGGCGACTCTCCGGCCACAGCTAACGCGCCTACTTTTTGATGCTCTGCACATTCTGTACCCATACAGTCATGCCCTCACCTCCGGTCTGGTTGGTTCCTATTGACATAAAAAAACCGCCCTGAATTTACAGCAAGGCGGTTTTTTATTTTATGCTAACCAGCAAGGACTGCCAATGATTGGCAGTCCACCACCTCACTCGACTAAGGCGCCATCGTGCACACTCCGCTATTGTTCTTTGTTACGGTCACAGTTGTATTTCCGGTAATCGCATAGGATTTTGAACAGGTATTGCCCCCGCTAAGCGTTGCCGACACAGTATAGGTTCCCGCCACCAAGCCTGAGCAAGAAGATCCGCCGTTACAAGTACGGGATACCACAGATCCGCTACCATTCGCCGCATTTACGGTAATTGCATAGGTAGGGGTAACAGTACAAGATTGATGGGTATAGGTACCCGCCAAAACGCCGTTATTACAAAAACGCAATTCACTGGCACACGTACTTGGCGATAGTACGCTGGACGTCAGGTATGCAGTCGTTGAACCGCCGCTGGCAATGGTTGTGCTCCAAGGCGTGGTACAAACCGGCCCGGTACAACTTGCCAAGGCGACAGACGTCCCTATTGCTGAGGCTGGGATAGTCGCGCTGGTGCCAGACACTACACCACCGCCGCTACAAGTACCTGTTGCGCTCAGCGTACCCGTCCAATCGTCAGATACAGTACATGTTGTCCCCGTACATGAAGTGAATGTTCCAGTGGCAGTACTACCTAAAGCGGCAGTGATACCTGAAACGGTTCCTGTGCCCTGCGTATTGACTTCAACTTCAATATTGCGCGTAGTTTGAACATTGCAATTTTCAAAGGTGCCGCTGCCGCTCAAGATACCGTCCGTACAAGTGCGCACGACAAAAGCTGGACATGAATATCCGGCAGGTACGCTTGCAATGCTATAGGCATTTACGTGGCCTCCATTGGAAATAACTGCCCCCCCTGCAAACGGTGACGCACAGTCAGCTGATGTTGCAATATTGCAATACTGTTCGGCATAACTGCCGGACAACGTACCCGCCGTGCATGTGCGTATTTCGGCGTTTTGGCACGTATTAGGCGGAACAGCAATGTTCCCGTAAGGCTCGGCTTCGCTTAGATATGCGGTTACAGTATGTCCATTCGTAACAGCCGCTCCCCAGGGTGTAGTACAGTCATTAGAAGGTGTGGCTGTTGCCGTAAAATTTGCCAACCAGTTACAGGTAGTCGCATCTGTTTTTGTACAGGTTGCGAATACCGCATTAGGAGTAATCGTGGGATATTCATTGCTACCGCCTTTAATATCGACACTTGCCGTACCAGACGGCACCGCGCACGCATAAGCAGTTGCGGGAGAGGTAGAGTGAGTATTATTGTTAAGATAACAGTTTCCCACATCGGGAATCATCAGCTTTAACTTGGTTGCGCTACCGGTGACAGTTCCGGTAAGCGTTTTAGCCGTACCGACAGCACCCACAAAATCAGTTACCGCTAAAACCGTATTGGATACGCTTTGATCCAGCGTGTTAAATATCTCCCTGGGGGCAAGTCGAATACTGTTGGCCGTAGCTTTAAGATTACATAGCTGATTTGCTGTAGCACCCGTTCCTCTTGAAATAACCAAAAAATTATGATTGGTATAGGAGTGATTAATGCCTTCTGTTTTTTGATCATTAATCAAAGACACAGTATTGCGTTTTATTCTTCGCGCCGCATAAAAACGTTTAGTGACCGAATACAGATAACTTTCATTTAATACTTCGCTGCCGCTGGCAGCTAATAAAGGACTGGCAGCAGGATCTGCGGTATCCTCAAGAAAACAGACTTGCTCTCTATCACCCCCTTGGTCATCCACGCCTATTAGGCCGACATCGCCGTATTCGCCGCCGGGGCCGACGTTCCTCTCGTTTATTTGATCATCCGAGACAATGTTATCGGCAAAACATCCATTTACACCGTTGGCCGTTGCATTACAATTCCCGGCATAAATACATTCATAAGGCCTGCGTCGATATTGATCACTGCCTGAGCCTCTAACCACCGTTATCGGCCCGTTATAGCAATCACTGACTGAACTTGATGTCCATGCGACCTTAATGTTATCGAAACCGTTTGAACTCGTTGAATGGACGGTACCGGCAATGCGATGAACCACGCCGCCAAAATGATTCTGAATGTGCGTACACGTATTAGTATCGCCACACAGAAAAACGGCAATAACGCCCTCCTCTATAGAGCTTAATACGCTATGCGTTGCTGTATAATAGTGCGACCCGGTTGCCACCTGAGTTAAGGTTATCGTTGTCCCACCGGCTGCAGGAGGGACGGTAACCTGTACGGTCGCATCAACACCTGCACTTCCGACTGTTTCCAAATCAAGATCGGTTATCGCCAAACTTGTTCCTATTACACTTTCGGCTGCCGCATCTTCAGAGGCGTTTTGTCTGGGACTTGCGACCGATGTACTGCCTCCTGCATTGGTTGCCGCATACTGACTAGCTTTTGCAGGATCAATCCAGGCCATTTCAGTTACGACATTAACGATTTCATCGGCATCGTTACTGTCGTCATCGCCGTTGCCATCCCAGCCTACTTGCACGGATATTCTTTTTAAACTGGGGTCGCCTACTGCAAACGGAGGAACAGGCGGTGCAACATTTGTAATTGTCCAGCTTCGGGTAAAACTGGCATTCGTACCCACGATAGGATTGCCGGTATCCGTGAAAGATCCGGCAACAAGGATGTCGTTATAGCCGGTTGCAGGAACATTAGTATTGGTTATGGCAACAATATTTCTAAATTGCTCCAGCTTTTGCTCTGCAAGCACCAGAGCCTCTGAGCGCATCTTACTCTCGCCGCTGCTGGAAACAAATTGACCCTGTAAAGAAGCAACGGCAAGCAAGCCTACGGCAACCACAACGGTCGTGATTAATACCTCAATCAGGCCGATGCCTTTTTGTGTTTTTATTGAATGTTTCATAGCCATGGCCTTTTAATGAACAATAAATGAGGGTTACCAGTCACGCCACGATCCGCCAACCACAGAAGTCAAACCCTTCGGTGGATTAGCAGCCCCCCCTTCAATATTTTGCCAGAAAACCAGGCTTATGGTGCCGGTGCCGCCGACGATGGGAGAGCTTGCAGGCAACCCTGTAGCCAAGTTGGTGCCTTCTACAATATTGGAACCTATAACCTGGGGCGTACCGGCTATAGTGTATGTGCCTGCGACATACAGTACGCCGTAGATAGTAGCGCCACCTCCAAGGGTAAAATCGCCGTTAATTATTACAATAGCCGGAGCAGTGAGGCTGCCAATAGTGCCGCCATTCATAGATTGGTTCCCTTCAACCCAGATAAGCCCTGATTTAACAGGGGAAGTGACCGCACTGCTCATCGCGGTGTAAGATTGACCTGCGCTATTTGCCATTGCTTTCAATTGCTCGCGCGTGTCGACATTAAAAAAATTCTTAAAAAAATCCAAACCGATTAGAGTGCCTAAAGAAGGGTCGCTATCGATAATATCCAGGCCATTGCCTAAGTTATTATTTGAAACTAACTGCGTGTTATTGTCCTCGTCTGTATCGAGTAATTGGGTTTGAGTCAGAGTGCCCACCACCGTCGGATCTTTAATATAGGTTTCCATTGCCGATGAACTGCCAATCGACACAGCATCGCCTGACCAGATAGTGGTATTGGTGTAACGATTAATAATTCGGGCATTTCCGGTTAATGCAACATTGGCTTGAGCAATCAGAGGTTGCTGGGGTCCGGCATTTCGCAGCACCGGCAAGGTAACAACGCATTGGCTGATGGTTCGGCTTGCAAGCCCGTCGTCACTAAAACCCGTGGCCGTAATCAGGCCGCTTCTCATGGAAGGCGTTGCTCCCGCCGCTACACAGCGAGTACCTGCAGCATTGTTAAACGTCAGCGTTGCCGTTGTAGTTTGCCTGCCATCGGCTGACGCCAAGCCAGGTACCGTAACAACATCTACGATGCTATCACTGCCAGCGGCCCCAGCAACGGTAACTTGATCAAAGCCACCGTTATCAAAATAATTGACCCCATAATCCATTGCGTAATTAGCCGCTGCGACTGCTTGAGCCGTCCTGTAGTTATCGGCGGCTATTTGGGTTTCAACCAGAACCGTTTTTGAGGTGGTTAGCGTTACCAGTGTTATACCCACCAATATTATCAATGCAGTAAATAAAGTAGCAGCGCCACGCTGGTTGTTTAAATTCGGCTGTATTACTATTTTCATCATCGAGCCTCTTGAAGCACTACCGTTATTGAGTAAAAATACGATCGTTTCTCACTTTTACAGTGCCGTTTAATGTTTTTGTGACGGTTGTGTCGGCAGCCAACTGCCCCGTCAAAGCAATGTTAAACTGGCGGGATTCAACGGCTTTTTCCCCTGAAGCCAAATTTGCTGCCGTAACTACTGCTGCACACGTCGTGTCATAGGAAAGAGAAGTTGTAACATTCAGGCATTTATAGGCTGTGGTAAATGTCAGGGCTGTGATGTTGACGTCCTGCGGAACGGTAAGAGCGCTCCATCCTGTACCGGTACAATTAGCCGTAGCCTCCGCCGTATCGGCAGAACGTATGCTTATCGCCCCACTTTGAAGTTTAAAACCGTAATATTCGCCATTGTTAACAATACCATCGCCATTGACTGCTAATGCCGACGGGGCATCATACGAATATAAAATACAGGCTGCTGTTGGAATTTGTATATTGGCAGCACCTGCTATGAACGGATTTGTCGAGCTGTCGACACCGTCCGTGGCCCCCCCCCAATAGCCCGCTCTAGTAAGGTCATTAACCATCAGTAGCATCACTGATTCAATATCATAATTCAACCGGGCAGAATTAATGGTATCCGTGCTTCCTTTTACCGTATTGACGTACATGCTAATAGTCGCCGAAAGAATGACCAAACCTATCAACAAGGCAATCATGATTTCTATGAGTGTGAAACCGGTTTGTTTTTTCATAATCAATTCTCTGTGCGGGGTTATTCGCTGCAATCTTCTTTACCAGGCAAGCCTACTTTACCTGTCGGCATGGGGTTGGTTTCTGTGGAGGGCGAGCAAATTCTTATCCGCCCAACCCCACTAAAAACAACTCGTGCCGCATAACCGTCAGTGCTAAACGTTACGCCATTTGCGCCGATTGTTCCGCGTCTAAAATCAAAAGTGCTGTTACCACTCGCTGAAACCATATTGGTGGTATTAAAACCAGTGCCTGAAACAATTTTTATATCGCAATAATCGGCATCTGCTGTATCGGTTTCAGTACAATCGCAACTTGTTCTGGTTGTGGGAATATCTCTTGCCAATCCATAACACCATGCACCCGCATCACCTGTTATACGGGAAACTATGATGCCTGTGCTTTGTTTGATTGCTTCGGTTCGCGCAAATTGCATATCCGACTGGAATGACTCAAGCGCTTTTTTTAGGCTGTTGGTCTCAATCATATCTTGATAAGAGGGGGCGGCTATCGCCGTAAGAATGCCAACGATGGCAACGACTATCATTGTCTCAAGCAGAGTAAAACCGGCATTTTTTTGTCTGTTCATGTCTATCTACCTTTTTATGTAGTCTGAGTATAGATTACTATTGTTTTTAATCCGTTAGCTAATCTACATTTTGTCCATTAAATTTAAAGGTTATGCCATTTACCTTCGCTAGTTATCGGTTATGCTATATTTGCTTCAATAAAATAACTTTGAAAAGGTGGAACAATGTATACATTTAAACGATCTTCCGGTTTTACTTTAATGGAATTGATGATTGTAGTAGCTATTATCGGGATTTTGGCGGGTATTGCTTATCCTTCGTATACGGCATACGTAACCAAAGCAAAACGTTCTGATGCCAAGGCTGCACTTTTACAGGCGCAAATAGCACAGGAAAAATATAGAGCTAATAATCCTACTTACGGCACACTGGCACAAATAAGCGCTAGCAGTACCTCTCCTGACGGTTATTACACAATTGCTATATCAGGCACCCCAACAGCCACAGCTTACTTAGTTACTGCCGCCCCGCTGTCTCCATTTGCAGATGCTACATGCGGCACTTTTGCTGTTAATAAAGACGGCAAAACGACTTCGGCTAGCGTTCAAACAACTGCCGCAAAAGTGACTGAGTGCTGGGGGGCATAACTTGTCAGTGCGGTAGATGCTCTGTTCAAGGTCAAGCTTATTTCGTTGACTTTTATGATTATTCGACAGGCGGCGGGAGAGATAAAACGGTGTGGTCGAAAGGTTTGTCATACTTCAGTATATTGCAAGATGAGTACTTAAAGCAGGCGCTTCAGGCTACGTCGATTTATTAGGCGTCCTATTTTCGAGCTTTAGAGTTCTTGGATTAACCACCGGTTACATATCCGATGGTTTAATAAATGCAGCGAGCGTTATCCCGCGTTAGCCATACCGATCAAGGATTACAATGCCCACTAAGGCGGGGATATGGAAGCCGTGTCATTACCCTTCCCCGTCTTGGACGCTTTTAAATCCACCAACAATCCGGAAGCCTTGCTATCCGCTGTTTTATTCAACAAAGGCGCTAGCGTGGGCTCCAGAAACTTGATTATTTGTACCGGCAATGAACTGGTAAAGTGATAACGCTCGGCATTCGGCCCCGCTACATAAGCGGTCATTACTCCAAAAAAACGATCGCCCAGAAAAAACGTAAAGGTGGCTGCACGACTGATGAATATCGAGTCGATCAAGCGCCCGCCTGCCCCCCATATTTCACGGCGATGATCTCCGGTTCCGGTTTTGCCTCCCACCGACAACGGTTTGCCGTCGGCACTCTTATAGATACCTCTGAGTCGCCCTGCCGTGCCTGCCTCGACCACGCCGATCAGCGCGCCGCGCGCCGCTTTCGCCGCTTCGGGTGCAAGTACTTGCTGGCCATTCTCAGGCAATTTATCCAGCACTGTTTCATAGGGTGTCGCTTGGGCATAGTGCAGACTGTCAAACCGGACTGTCGGCAATCGTAAGCCGTCATTGCGCAAAATGCCCATCAGTTCGGCTAATGCAGCCGGACGGTCACCCGACGCGCCGATGGAGGTTGCGTAAGAAGGCGTTAACGATCCGAACGGATAACCCAAACGATCCCATGCAGTATGAATCTGTTTAAACGCCTCATCCTCCAGCAAGGTCATGATACGCCGTTGCTGGGCATTTTTTCTGTTGCTTTTAAACAGCCACCGGTAGACATTCTGCCGCTGTTCCGTACTCGCGGTAATAACTTCGGCACGGGTGGCATCGGGATGATGAACCAGATAACTGACCAGCCACAATTCGAGGGGATGAACTTTGGTGATATAGCCCTGATCCTGTAAATCGAAATTTGCCGGTGAATACTTCTGATGAAGTTGCTCAATATCCTTGGCATCCAGGTTAGTAGCGGATAAATGGGCATTCAAATAACTACTAAGCGCGTGAGTATCTGCATCCGGATAAACGGCTTGGTAAAGCATGGTCAGGCGTGATGGCTTGGCAAAAACTCTCTGGGTAAGCAACTCCATGATTTCGTCGGTCGGCTTGCCGTGATACTTGTCGTAAAAACGTCTTAAATAAACCAGGCCTTCCTTATCCGCAAAGCGTTGCAGATACTCCATGCGTCGGGGATCATCAGGAATTTCCAGCCATCTCGCTATACCTTCCGGTTTATAAAGATGATGATAAACCAGATCTCGCATTAATCGAATGAACACCAGATTCACCGAATCGCGTAACGCATCCCGCACCGACATGATTTTTTGATTTTCATCCGGGGTGAAATTGTTAAAACTATGTACGCCTCCGCCGGTATAAAAACTTTCATAAGGACTGGCTGAATAACGTCGATCCAGAGCCTGATTAAGCAAATCCTCCAAATTTATTTGTCGATTCGCACGCACTTGACTGATAACCCATGCCGATAAATAATCACGCGGGTGCAATTCAATCCGGCTCAGTTCCTGCACCGACTGGTCTTTATACTGCTGATAAATCTCGGTAACCAGTTCCAGATAATGCACCATAGTACGTAACTTGGCGGTTGAGCCCAGATCAAGCCGTATGCCTTCGTTAATATCGAGTGGCTGGTCATAATTATCGGTCTGGATGCGCAACAGATTGCCCTTTTCGCCGCGCTCGAACAACATCAGACTATAAACTATCGGAGCAAGATCGATATCTTCATTGAGCATTCTAAAACCCACTATGCCTGCGGCTCTGGCTTTATCGGGCTCGCTCAACTGGCGCAATGCTTGGGTGATTGCCTGTTGAGTACCATAATCGAGCGTAGTTTTAACGGTTAAATCAAGACGGTCCAGCTCATAGTTGGACTTTACGCCCAGCGTCCGGGCAAGACGGGTGCGCAACACATTCTGGGTCTTTTGTTCGGCCATAAATTTGACCGGCACTTGATCCGACTTAGGAAGTCGAACTGTAGTCGCCTGCAAGGCCGCATCCCGTAGCGATGTTGAAATAACGCCCTGTTCTGCCAACACACGCAAATAACTGTCGGTAAGGTTTTGCAGCACGCCATAACCGGCCCCTAAAAGATAGGAAGGTCGTCTTTGCGACAACAGGATGCTCAGCACCTGTCGGTAGGCTTGCGCCTGTTGCGGAGTAACCTGCTCAGTTGAATTGATAGCTTTAGATGTCACCGTTCCCTTACCGGTTGCGACACTTCCGCCATCCATGGCAGTCGGTCGCACAGGTTCCCTACCGGTTGCGACACTTCCGCCATCCATGGCAGTCGAACTGAGTAGTTGATTGACTGTGTTAAAATCGGCGCCAAACCAAGCCGACAGGCCATCACCCAAGCCATGTATCTCGCCTAATTTTGCAGTTGCGGCAAGCGGCATGGAATTTAAATAAGTAAGGGCGATTTGCCGTCTCATTTCACGCGTATCCGGCCCCCGCAAATAGGCGCGTATCGACGCACTGGCCATTTGGCGAAGCTTTTCGACCATGGACTCGGTATAGCCGTCCGGCGAATGTCGGTACTTTTCCAACTGCGTAGCCAAAGTACTGCCGCCGGGTACATTGATGTCCGCGCCCAGTTTTCGCGCCATCATTTGCAATGCGGCAAAGCCCAAGCGATCCCATTCCACCGCCGGATTAATATTTTTGTGATTTTCGTCAAGCAGCTCGCGATTTTCTATAAACAGCAAGGTGTTCAACACCAGCGGCGGGATAGCATTAAAATCGGAATAACCGTGGGTGGGATAAACAGCGCTAAATATTGTTTTGTTGGCGTGATCAACGATGCGAAGCCCGGTGCGGGTCTTCTCTTGATAAATCGGAAACAAGCCGTAATCATCGACTAGCCGGCTCATCATCGGCGAAATAGACGCTTGCGTGGTAACGCTATAACCTGACTTCTCCAGGCGTGTAATCTCGTCCGACAGTAGCGTGTAGCCCAAGCGCTGGTCGTAAGGACCATGATCCGGGTAACGTATTGTCAAGCTATGCCCCGGCTTGAGTTCAGAACTTAATTGCTTGCTTATTTCGGACAGGTAACGCGCCTGATATTTAGAGGTCTGTACCTCTTTTTTTACCAGCGTGGTAACCGCTATTCCGATTACAAAACATCCGCCCAAAACATAAAGCAGCAGTAACCGTGAAAGCGCTCGCTTATGCATTCTCATTACCGGACATTAACCTCAAAACGAATTCCCGGTTCTTTCATTACGGGACTACTCAAGCATTCTGCCTTCAGTATTAATATCAAAATAATTACATCTCTTTTGTCAGTTGGAATTCCAGCACCCACAAGGGTCAAAATGACGAGTTCCAAATCTGCCTGTACTCACGACGGTATGGACAAATATTTGATCCCCGGCAATGCGGGAGCAGCGTAGCGGTGTGCCGAGTAAACGCTCAGGGATTAAAACCCGCTCCCATTGATCAACATTATATATGATCAATTATAACCACTCGAGAGCAACAATGGTAATCGAAAGGAAGTTTGTTGATTTTGACGACTCTCCTGTTTACTTCTCATTAAGCTTTTACATCAAAGCAATCGCAACGTTACAATTAGTATAATTACCGGACGTTATTTATCCTGAAATCAACCCTTGCCACACTGCTCATAGTCACTATTTAAAACCATTATGTCCGAATCTTATACCCGCTTTCGCGACATCTCAGTCAGCGAAAGAATTTTAAACACTGTATTTCTGCTAACCGTAGGACTTGGCTATCTGGTTGCCCTGGGCAATCTGTATTACACCCATCAAGGTCGTGACGGCGTAGCGGGCCTATCTATTGCCGATGTCACCATTAATTATCACGGTTCAAACGATCAAACACGTTTGGGCTCTGCCATTAACGGTATCATGGAACCTAACCTGAAATATAAAAACGATAAGGAGGTCATTTTAAAATGGATTCAGGAGGGTGCCGATGAACCCGATTATAACCAAAAAATCGCCCCGATATTAAACCGCGATTGTATTAAGTGCCATACATCCGCTATCAATCCATCCCTACCCGATTTAACCAATTATGCAGGCGTATCCGAAGTGGCCCATACCGGTGGCGCATCATACCCGCGCTTAATCAGGGTTTCTCATATCCATTTATTCGGCATTGCGTTTATTTTGTTTTTTATCGGCAAGATTTTTCTGCTTTGCGACATCAACGTGATCGTAAAAAGAGTTGCCGTAGTTATCCCTTTTGCCGCGATGCTATTGGATGTCCTGTCGTGGTTTATTACCAAATCGATTCCTTCATTTGCCTACGTGGTCGTTGCCAGCGGCGCACTAATGGGGATTTCGATGGGAATGCAAATTTTGCTCAGCGTTTATCAGATGTGGTTTTATGTCAGAGATAAAACTGAATCATGAAAATAAATTCAAATTCGTCTATGCAGGGTATTGTTGAAATTCTTCACATCCGCATACGCATCAACGATAGGAAGAACACGAAATTTTAAAACTATTCGCCCCTTTCCTCGTTGAGTAACTACCCGCACCAACGTTCACGATATCTGATCGGAATCAAAAGCCGGCTTTGAACGACCAAAAACAAAGATGCTGGAATTCAAAGCTTGCTTGGCAATTCTAAATACCACGTTTATAGCAAGATCGAGGGAATGAGTATTTACTTTTTTCTTCGTGCTCTTCGTGGTGTTATACCTCAAGTTGATGCGCATGCTATAAACACCGCGCCTCTCCCCGTTCATGTATAATTCGGCGCCATGAGCATTATAAGAAAACTTGCATCTCAGACTGCGGTCTACGGCCTCAGCAGTATTTTCGGGCGCTTCCTCAACTATCTGCTGGTGCCGCTGTATACCTATTACTTCACAGCGGCGGAGTACGGAGTGGTGTCGGAATTTTATGCCTACGCCGGATTCTTTTCCGTGTTGCTGCTGTTCGGATTTGAAACCGGCTATTTTCGGTTTCGCGATAAAGAGCGCACAGGCCCCGATGTTGCCTATTCTACAGCGCTGATATTCGTAGTACTGATCAATCTGGGCTTTTTTGCATTGATACTGTTGATCAATACGCAGCTTTCGGCGGCGCTAAACTACGCTCATCATCCCGAATATGTGTTGTGCTTTAGCATGATTTTAATCCTGGACGCTGTTGCCGCCATTCCGTTTGCCCGGCTACGTGCAGAAAATAAAGCATTCCGCTTCGCCGGCATAAAGATATTCGAAATAGGGGTAACCATACTGCTAAGCCTGTTTTTCATCGTCTACTGCCCCAAAATCTACGCAGAAAATCCCGAGTCATGGATAGCGCCGATCTACAACCCCACGATAGGCATAGGTTATATTTTTATCGCCAATTTAATAGCCAGCGCCTTTAAGTTTTTGCTGCTTGCGCCCCAGTTATCCGGTCTTGCCTGGGGTTTTGACCGGGCATTATTCGGCCGCATGGTTCGCTATTCATTGCCGATGGTGGTGATCGGTTTCGCCGGAATCATCAACGAAATGCTCGACCGCGCCCTGCTAAAGTACCTGCTGCCTTACGACTGGCAGACCAACATGAAAATGCTGGGCATTTACAGCGCCTGTTACAAATTATCGATTTTGATGTCGTTGTTCATTCAGGCCTTCCGTTACGCGGCCGAGCCGTTTTTCTTTGCTTATGCAGGCAAAAGCGATGCCCGCCAAGTATACGCGTTGGTGCTCAAGTTTTTTGTCATTTTCTGCGTCTTCATCTTCCTGCTGGTAACCTTATTTATCGATTTCTTTAAATATTTTGTCGGCGACGAGTTTCGCGCCGGTCTTGAAGTGGTGCCGATTCTGCTGCTGGCTAATCTATGCCTGGGCATTTATGTTAACCTGTCCATCTGGTATAAATTAACCGATCGCACCTTGATGGGTGCATTCGTATCTTTAGCCGGAGCGGCGCTGACTATCGTGCTCAATGTCTGGTGGATACCGCTGCTGGGTTATGTCGGTTCGGCTTGGGCGACGCTGGCCTGTTACGGCAGCATGGCTATCGCCTCGTATCTGTTGGGACAAAAATATTATCCGGTCGATTACGACGTTAAACGCGTGATCGGTTATATCGGACTAGGCATCGGCTTGTATTTTGCTCATGGGCAACTGTTGATGACTATCGCTTGGCAGCCATGGCTATTGGCCAGTGCATTAATGCTGCTTTATGTTCTGATTACCGCACTATGCGAAGGTCGTCAGCAGCATAGGTTAAGTTAGTAAGTGTTGGGGTAGCACTAACCTGCACTCTACGAAGATTTCGTTTGCAGCGAATTCTTTTTTAAGCCTCGGCACCTGCATTGCCCTATCTCTTGCGTAACCCGCAGGGATGTGGAGAATGCAGATTTTGCATTAACGCCATGGATAGCGTGTAGTAGGGTAATGCAGGAGCGATTAACGAGGAGCAAAAATCTGTCCATACAGTCGACCAAACTATAACTTATGACAAATAATATGGAAGTCAAAGCGCGCCTTATCGGCGGTCTCATTTTACTGCTGCTGGGCAGTTGGGTTTTGCACAGTTTTCTGGCATTGCTGGTGTGGGCAGTGGTACTGGCTATTACCACTTGGCCGATTTATCAACGCCTGCTGGCCTCCAGCAAATTACACGGCAAAGTCACGTGGGGAGCTTTGCTGCTGACATTACTGATCGGCGCTCTTATTCTTGTACCTTTAGGTTATGGTTTGAGCCGGTTACTTCATGAAGTGCAATCACTCGGACAAATCCTGACCGAAGCGCAACATGTCGGCATTCCACCGCCTGTCTGGCTGGAAACTATACCCCTGATAGGTCAATGGGCAAAAGATAGCTGGATGAATGCCTTGGGCAATCCGGTCGCGGCCAATGACTCTTTGCACTGGTTGGGAACCGGAAGCGCTATTACCTATACCAAGGACTTCGCAAGCCAACTTTTACACCGCTTCTTCGGCTTTTTACTGACATTGTTGGTGCTGTTTTTTGTCTATCAACACGGCACAGGGCTGAGTCAATATGTGCTTGCGACCAACCGAAAAGTGTTTGGCGAAACCGGCGTCCGTTATGCCATTCATGCCACGGCGGCGGTGCGCGCCACGGTCAACGGCCTGGTGCTGGTCGGCTTGGGCGAAGGTTTGCTGCTGGGTGTAGGCTACGCGTTAGCCGGATTGAGTCATCCGGCCATGCTGGGTGCATTAACCGGTGTCTTTGCGATGATTCCGTTTGCAGCCAAACTGATCTTCGGCGCCTGCGCACTGGTGCTGGTCGCCGAAGGACATATGGTGGCGGGAAGTTCGCTGTTTGTGTTCGGCGTGGTGGTTATTCTGCTGGCTGACAATTATGTACGTCCCAGATTAATCGGCGGTGCGGTTAAACTACCGTTCATCTGGACGCTGCTCGGCATTTTTGGCGGACTGGAAAACTTCGGTTTGCTGGGTTTATTTTTAGGACCTACGCTAATGGCGGTACTGATCTCGATCTGGCGCGACTGGGTTATCGATATGAATAAACCGGAGACAACTGCATGGGTGGTAGATACTGAAAACAGCGCCCTACAGGAAGTCATTACCGAAACAGAGCAAATGCCAAGCTCATCGCCAACAGAATTCGACGACGGACAATAACTGCGCTGTACCGCCTCGTTTATTGCGTTGACGATGAGGCACTGTTGGCGGTCGAACAGGTTTAATTTATTTTTGACCGTCGCGGACTTGTTTCACAGCCTTTACCGCATTCGCCGCATCAATCCTGAAATATAGCAAATATTGCAACGGGTTGAATAAAACACCACGGTGATCTCCTTGAAAAAACTGGTCTTTTTTAATATAAATAGGTTTGAAAACCTATAGACTGAATATATCGAAAATCAGATAATAGTTTTTTGTTTTATGCTCATTACTTTGGACAAATAGCCCCAAAAATCGCCGGGGAGGAAACGAAACATGAATCTATATGATTTTCGACGCAACCCGCGCAGGTCGACAATGACCCGGCGTATGGCTGACAGACGCAAGATTCCTTATCCATTCGGATCGCCAGAATGGGTGGAAAATATAAAAAATCATTATCTGGCTTGGCCAAAATCGAATCGTCGCGATATGAGCAGACGCAGTGATGAAAGACGCGCAATTGAGCGTCGGCAACAACTGCTTTCCGAACAACGCCGTTCCGAAAAAAAATATTCCCCGATTTTACTGACGCAAGAAGAAAGAAAGCTGATTGAAGACTTGTACCTGAGTGACCTGGATTAGCAGAGTTATTCGAACCAAGAATTGGCTTACCCCACTTTTCATGTCTGATCTTATGCCTCAAAATAGCTGCCTTTCGGGCAAAATGCTGATGATATCTAATTCAGCCATGAAACGCTGACCCTCTTTTTTCAGATAAAAAGTTTTAGCGCATGCTGAGCATAGTAAGGGCGACCGCAATTATTTTTTCAAATTTCCAGCATGTAATCCGCATTCTTTTTTCGCTCCTGACTCCCACCACCAACGGCCTGACCTTTCATGTTGATTAGGCAGTACGGGACGGGTGCAGGGTTCGCAGCCTATGCTGATAAAGCCTTTTTCATGCAGTTCGTTATAAGGCACCTGATAGGCTTCAATATAATCCCAGACTTGCGCCGAACTCCAGTTAAGCAAGGGATTAAATTTAACCAGTTGATGCTCGGCAGTTGAAAATGCCGTGTCTATCTGCACTTCGGGAATATCTTGTCGGGTGTCCAGGCTTTGATCTTTACGCTGACCGGTAATCCAGGCGTCTAAATGAGCCAGTTTGCGTTTTAGCGGTTCAACCTTGCGGATACCACAACATTCCTGATGGCCGTCTTCATAGAAGCTGAACAGACCTTTCTTTTTAACAAAGTTATCCAGTACGTCTCGGTCCGGCGTCAATAATTCAATATCGATTTGGTAATGTTTTCTGACCTTTTCCATAAAACGATAAGTTTCAGGATGTAAGCGTCCGGTATCCAAGGAAAAAACCTGTATGTCTTTTCTGATAGCCAAAGCCATATCGATCAATACCACATCTTCCGCACCGCTGAACGAAATGGCAATATTATCGAACAGCTCCAGCGCTTTTTTCAGTATGACGCGTGGATTTTTTTTATCCAGATCGGTTTGTAGTTGCTCTATATCAAATGTGGTCATCATGTGTTTGCCTTATCGCTACGACTGCCATGAATGGCAGGAAGTGTCGCAACCGGTAAGGAACCGGTGCGACCGCGTGTGTCACTGCTAAGTTGTTCCTATCTGGGGCAAGTTCATCTGCCAACAACCCACATCAACTTAATGATAGTGCCCACGAATAGCCAAGTTACGCTTGCAAAAAATACTGCTTCAGAAAATAATCAAAAGGCATTTGCTTGTTCTTTTCGATTTCCAGCTGTTTGTCATGAGATAGCGCCGCCATGTCATTAAACTGCTGCGTATTGATCTTATCCAGTTTATTGAGCTTAAAATACTGACCATGTTCGATGGAGGCATTTAATGCGAAACGCGAAAACGGCTGCCTAAGCTGCGTCATCTGCTCCAATATGCGTGCAGATGCGGTTAAGTCAGGATTTTCAACTAACAACTGCTGCTTTTCCAAAGCGGAACTATAGTGCTTTGCCGCATCATCTTGATCAAGAATTGCGCACACCGGCTGCATGGATTCAAGAATTCCAGCCGCCCAATCCTTTAGAAGAATTTGTTGGTTATTTTTATTAAGTTCTAATCCCGGTTTTCTACCAAAGTTGGCAACAGCCAATTGATTGGCATTGTTAACCTGCTGCTCCTGATCTGACGTTTTCGGACTGTCCTGCAACAAGCAAGCGAGCAATAGCGCCTCAATAAAACGGGCTTTATCTTCATCGATACCGATAGGGTTAAACAAATCCAGGTCCAGCGAACGCATTTCTATGTAACGCACCCCGCGACGTTTAAGCGCCAGAGTCGGTTTTTCGCCGGATTGAGCAATTTGCTTAGGCCGCATAGTGCTGTAAAACTCGTTTTCAATCTGCAAGATGTTGCTGTTCAGTTGACGGTATTCGCCGTCAACCAACGTGCCGATTTTTTCATATTCGGGATAAGGCGTGTTAATGGCAGCGCTCAAGCTACTGACGTAACCGTCTATAGAGTTGTAATCAATTTTCAGATTAGCCTGATTTTTACTCTTGTAGCCGATGTCGCTCATGCGTAACGACGTCGCATAAGGATGATAAAGCGTGCCATTGTCAAACGCTTCAAATTGCGTCATCAATGCCGGGCGGCTGTTGAAGAAGTTTTTGCAGATGGCTGGCGATGCGCCGAATAAATACAGAATTAACCAGCCCATACGCTGGAAATTCCTGATTAGACCAAAATAGGCTTCGTTAATGAACTGCTCCAGGCTCAGCGGGCTGCTCTTTTCTTTATGTAGAACAGGCCACAGGGCTTCAGGCACCGAATAATTAAAATGAATGCCGGCAATGGACTGCATGGTTCTGCCGTAACGATGCCATAAACCGTGGCGGTAAACATGCTTCATCCGGCCTATATTGGACGACCCGTATTCAGCGATGGGGATGCTTTCATCGCCATCAATGCCGCAGGGCATACTTGCACTCAGCAAAATTTCATTATCCAAATGCTGATAAACAAACCGGTGTATGTTATGCAAATAGTCCAGCGAGTCTTTTACATCGGCAAACGGCGGGGTAATCAATTCGATCAGGGCTTCAGAATAATCCGTGGTGATATACGGATGCGTCAATGCGGAGCCTAACGCTTTGGGATGAGGAGTTTGGGCGATGAATCCGTCTTTGGATATGCGCAGGCTTTCTTTCTCAATCCCTTTAAGGCCCCCGCAAAGCAGTTGATGATGGCCGTTTGCAGTAAGTTGATCCAAACGTGTTGAAAGCGCGTTATTCAAATTAGTCATAGAATGGGTGCATGCCCTGTAGTCCTTATATAATCGAGTCATTATAAAGGGTTTAACTGATTGAAGAAATATTATCGCGGATACAAAAATGAACCCGGAAGTTTATTTTCAAGTAGGGGTATCACGCTTAAGCGGGACAGATGCAGAAAAGAGTTGCAAATAAAGAACGACGCAAAAATCTCCGCTCGTTGGCATAATGAAAAGCTGATTCACAATCAGACCAGCTTCTCAAGTAATAAATATCCCGGCTTTATTTCGATTCGATGGGTCCACCAGGCGCCTGGCCCGCAGGAGTAGTATTCTCAAGACTCGGAGAATAAACCGTGTCAGATTTTTTGTCGGAAAGATCAACGGTACTTGTATTTTGATTTTCTGCCGGCTCGGGTGAACTTTTGTTATTACTAAGATCAACTACAGACGTATCATCTGCTGCGAAAGAGGAGAAGCTTGTCATTGCAACAAGCAATCCTGTCAATAAAATTTTCATTGTTTTTCCTTATCGGATTAAGAGTCTCTCAGAGCGAGGTCAGCATACGAATGAACTATGCTTAGATCGCTTATTGAATAAAATTATCACTTGAATTTCAGGACAATTGTTAGCCCGTCATAAAATAACATAGCCCCAACCTACGTTTGAAAGTCTGATAAGTCATTTTCCGTTTTCTACAGCCTGACGTTGGGCATCTCCACTCCATCTTTCCTTCATACTCTCTGTTTGATCCTGGATACTCTGCACATTTTGAGCATCGCCAGGAGCTTCACCGCCGGTATTGGGGTCGGTGCCAATGGTTACGTTGTCGGTGTTGCTCGTATTATAACCACCATTGGCTTCGTCTGCTGATGCAGCGGTTACGATACTCAATGTCATGATCATGGCACATAGAGCCATCAAAGTATTTTTTTTCATATTAATATCCCCTGTTTGTTTAAGGCCGAAATAAAGAATTTTATACGGCCGCCTGCACTTTACTCTGCATTAACAGATGGAGTCAAACAGATGCATTCAGTATTTAAACAAGAAAAAAATTCTTGAGAAAATATAGTTTTGTAAGGCTTTACCATAATCCGTTCGCTTAATAAAAACTTAGATTCAACTCATAAGTGCAATCGGCACTAATCGGAAAAGAAAAAGGTTAGCTGATATAGTTTCGGGCTTTTTTCAATCCGACCAAAGACGAGAAAGCGCATGAGAAACTATAAACAGCTAAGCCAGGCACAAAGATACCAGATTAAGATATTAATTACAGCGGGGAAAAACCAGAAAGAGATAGCAGAGTTATTGTGCCTATCGGGATCTACCGTGTGCCGGGAGCTGAAACGCAATCGAGGCAAAAAGGGCTACTTCCCACAGCAGGCGCAAATAAAAGCGGATA
>NZ_JAUXVR010000039.1 GCF_030680395.1 Methylobacter sp.
GGGATGCCGGAATCCAGTCACATGGATGTGAGACTATGGCTTGGCATCAAGCCTAAATCATGCCACAGCGGTATCGGAAAGTTACCATCCCTGGCTCTGGATACTGGCATCCCTGCCAGTATGACGGTGCTAGCTGAAGCAGCTTGCTAATCAAGTTGAGTTTTGATATCAGCGCTATTTGGAGTCCAAAGCTTGTTTGGGTCGTATAATAAGTAACCGTTATTTTCAGGACCCTGAATCAGGTACGTCAAACACAGCTTAGAATATTGCAGGAAATGGAGAGAAAATTTTGAAGATACTGGTAACAGGAGCAGCCGGATTTATAGGTTCGGCGCTTAGCCTGAAATTGCTGGAACGGGGTGACGAGGTTGTTGGAATAGACAATCTTAACGATTATTACGATGTCAATCTGAAGCTGGCGCGGTTGGATCGGCTGCAAGGTTATGACCGCTTTAAATTTATCAAGCTTGAAATAGCGGATAGAACGGCGGTAGAAGAGCTCTTCGCCCGTGAGCAGTTTCAACGAGTCATTCATTTGGCGGCTCAAGCCGGTGTACGCTATTCGATAACCAACCCTCATGCCTATATTGATTCCAACATAGTCGGCTTCATCAACATCCTGGAAGGATGCAGGCACAATTCCGTCGAGCATCTAGCCTATGCTTCATCCAGCTCGGTTTACGGGGCGAATACCAAAATGCCGTTTTCTGTCCATGACAATGTCGATCATCCGGTTTCGCTTTATGCGGCCAGTAAAAAAGCCAACGAATTAATGGCCCATACCTATAGCCATCTTTATAAGCTGCCGACCACCGGCTTGCGGTTTTTTACCGTTTACGGTCCGTGGGGAAGACCGGACATGTCGCCCATCAAGTTTGCCCGTAATATCATTGAAGGAAAGCCGATTGACGTGTTTAATTACGGCAATCATCGTCGTGATTTTACTTATATAGACGACATCGTTGAAGGCGTGATCAGGGTTATTGATCAACCGGCGCAAGCCAACGCCGCCTGGGCCAGCAAAAATCCCGATCCTGCGACCAGTTTTGCACCTTATCGCATCTATAACATAGGCAATAATAATCCCGTGCATTTACTAACGTTCATTGAAACGCTGGAAAAATATTTGGGTAAGGAGGCGATAAAAAATTTATTACCGATGCAGCCGGGAGATGTGCTTGATACCTATGCCGATGTTTCGGATTTAGCGCATGATTTGGGTTATAAACCCGTTACGCAGTTGGATGATGGGATTAGAAATTTTGTTGAATGGTATAAGGATTTTTACAGGATGGTTTTGTAGATTGAGCATGCTGTTTATGCTCGATATTCCTGTGATTCAATAGGACAAGGGTTTGCGGGTTTACCCGTCGCCGTTCCATCACCGGATGTTGAAATGTCGGGCAACGGAAAGCTTTGACTGACCGGGCTATTACGCCTTGCCGGGATCTGGCCGCTGCTTGCAGTAACTCATGCGGGCAAATTCGGTAAACCATTCCGTTGAAAAATTGACGTTTTTGTATTCTTCAAAGTAAGGGCCGCCTACTGTCCAGTGGACATTCTTAACATCGGCTGGCGGTTGGTCGTACTCTCCCACCAGCCAGTTCCAGCGAACATCCAACTCACCAATTTGATCATCTTCAAGCCAACTGAAGCGGTGCAGTTCCAGCGCCGATGTAGTATTGACAAATTCCGCGGTCACTTTTCTATTTGCCGGGTGTGCGCAGTTCCAAAGTACCACCGAAGACCAGTTTTTTCTTGGGTATTTATACTGAACGGTATTCAGGAATTTAATGTTGTCCTTAGGTTCATAATCGTGTTTTGTGACGTAAACGGCGCGGTCCGGATCAGTTTCTGTCACTTCCAGAATTTCCCAAATGTCAGTACGCAACATCATGTCGCAATCGAAGAACACCGCATAACCCTTGTAGTCGCACAAATACGGAACCAGAAACCTGGAAAATGAAAAGTCATTAGATTGTTTGGGATCCCGATCCCGCGTATAAATATCCTTCAAGTTTGCCAGATTTACCGGAATGATTGCGACAGGCCGGCTGCTGCGTGCCAGAATAGAATGTGCCATGGTGTGCCAAGCAACGCTTTCCACTTCATCGAAGCCTATAAATATTTTTAAAATTTTTGAATGCATAGGTTTCCTGTTTAATAGTTGAAAAGGAAGTTGTTAGCGCCTTGGCATTTCGAGAATTTCAGGTTATCCGCTCGCTCAAGGGTGTGCAGATTGCAAGTGGTCGGCATTTAAAACCACGTTTCCAAAGAGCCCTGTTTTTTCGAATAGCTTGTTTAGGCGTCCATTATATAGATTGCTCCCCAATTGCAAGCGAAGCTTTCCAGCAGTTGTTGTTTCAAAAGAGATTAAAATTGAAGTTATATGATCAATCCCTTGGTCGACCGTGAGCTCCATACCGAACGGGGACGCTATGTGCGTAGTGATCCAGAAGAAAAGCCTTAAAGTGCGTTTTGCCAAAAAAGACTGTGAAACAACAGACTCAGTGGCAACGTTAACTTAACTACGCGCTGGCGTGTAATGACTATTTTATCGTTAAAGAAGCCTCAATAGGCCTTGCGCTTGTAATTTAAGCACTTCCTCTTTCTCCTTTTGCCAACGATGAGTCTCGGAGCCCGAAAAAGTAAATCCGATCATCAACAGCTGATGCTCCGTCAAATCGAATTGCTGCAGCACATATTGTAAGGCTAAAAAACCGGAACTAGGCCCATATAAACTGCAATCTTTGGCGATATCCAGCATGTGACAGCAATCATGGAACAGATCATCGCCAAAATAAACGATTTTTTTATTTTTCAGGCCGTTCCTGGAAACGATGAATTTGGAATAATCGGTCTGTCTGAATGTCTGTCTCGACCAGGGTTTAAACCAAACCTGACGTGCTGGATTGCTGGTAGGTCTTGGAAACCAAATTTCATTCACTTCGTTGATAAAAGGTAAAGTAGCCAGCCTTCTATACTTGGCATAAGCCCGTCCGGGTGCCGATGAATTGCAGACGCATAAAACGTCGGTTTTTACTCCGGTATTGATATTAAAATTGTTCTTAGTCGCCACATTAAATCTCACTACCAAGTCTGCCGAATTTATTTCATCGGACAAATCGGTTTCGACCGTGGCATTACCTACTATTGCTATTATCATAAGGATTCAGAACTTTAGAGCTTTAAGGCGCAATAACGATAATGTATTGCACCACATGTTAATTATCATAGTTAAGGGAGCATCCTGTTTATCTTAGCGCATAAAGATCTTGTTGCACATACGCAGTAAGGCGTAATCCGTAGGGTGCAATAGCGCGAGCGTATTGCTCCCTACGATGTCTATGGAGTTTAAACAGTCTTATTTCCAAATACTGACAATATTGGTGAAGTCGTCCGTCCAGGGCTTCATGTCGAAATATAAGGGCATCTTTTGCCAGTTGCCGAGGCGGCTTAGGCGTAGTGGTTCCAGTGTTTCGGCGTGCTTTGCCATGACAACCCAGTCTGTTGCAACAACCAGCGGGATGTCCTGTTGCGGTTTGAATTCCTGAATCAGCGAGGCTAAGTGCAGGGCTTCCGCATTAATCGATAATACTTTTTTCAATGATAAATGGCGGTTGGTCATATGAAACGCCAGTATGCCGTTAGGTTTGAGTTTTTTGAAATAAAGCTCCAGTGCTTCCTTGGTCAGCAGGTGGGTCGGCACCGAGTCGGAGCTGAACGCATCCATGACTAATAAATCAAAGTGTTGATCCGGCTCTTTTTCCAGCGATAAACGGGCGTCTCCTACACGCATGACGGCGTGATGAGCGCATTGGCTCAAGTAGCTGAAATAGGCGGGGTTGCTGGCTATGTCGACCACCAGCGGATCGATTTCGTACAGCGTCCAGCTTTGCTGGTCCTTGGCATAACAGGCCAAGGCCCCCGCGCCCAGTCCGACTACGCCGATATTCCAGGCTTGATCGTTATTATCATACTCTTTAAACAACTGTCCCATCGGCCCCGGACGGCTGTAATAGGTCAGCGGTATTTGGCTCAGGTTTGCCGCCAGACGTTGCGCACCGTGCTTGGTCGTGCCGTGAAATAATTCATGATAGCTTTCAGGCTTGCCTTGTTCATCGGTCAACACCGCTTCACGAACGGCCAGTACGCCAAAAAAAGTGCGTTCCTGATAAAGCGTATGTGATGACAGACCATGCAAGCCGAGCGCAAGGAAAATAATAGCGCCGGTCATTAAAGCGAAGCCGACCGGGCGCGCTCGGAGTAGATAGGTCAACAAGGTTAAACCTATCAGACTGATGACGATGGTGTCGAAATACTGGAGTAAATTATCGACAGTGGCATGAGCAACAATCCCGATAATAACCAGCAGGGCAGGGGCTATTATTTGCGGTAGGGGTGAATTCATTCGCCCAGGGCGCAGCAGTAAGGCTGCAATAATCATGATCGGGTATTCATAAACAGCATTGAATACAAACGGCGCAACAAAGGTGTTGAACATGCCGCCTAACATGCCTGCAAACGACATGATCAGGTAGAAGGTTGTTAAATGCCGGGTATGCGGCCTTAGTTTAGCCAGCTCGCCGTGACAAACCATCACCGCAAAGAAAAAAGCGATCAGGTGCAAAATCAGGTAGGCCCAATAAGGCAAATCGGCCGGATTAATGAACGCATAGGCGATAAACGGCAACAGGAAAATCGGTTGCAGCTTCACCATTAACGGATGTATTTTGTCGTTCCATTTGGAAAAAACGATAACAAAAGACAATAGGTACAGTGTTAACGGGATAATCCACAACAACGGAACGGAGGCAATATCAGTGCTGATGAAGTTGGTCAGACCCAGCAGCAGGCTGGAGGGTACAAAGGCTAGCGCCAGCCAGTGTAATTGGGTGGCAAGACTGAGATTATTTTCGTCGTTAACAGCATCTACGTTCTCTTGCTGCCCGGTTGTTTGTCTGCTTTTCCATAGCGCAAAAGCGCAGCCTGCAATCAGCAGGCATAGCAGCAGATAGCCTATGCTCCAATAACTCTTTTGGTTGGCCAGTCCGATATTGGGTTCAAGCAGAAACGGGTAACTCAGCAATGCAATCAGGCTGCCGGTATTGCTGGCCGCATAGAGATAGTATGGATCATGGCTGGTATGGTGGCCGACATTGGCGAACCATTTTTGAATCAGTGGTGCGGTTGTCGAAACCACGAAAAAAGGCAGGCCGATAGCAAGAAATAACGTCCAAAACAGCCAGAATGTCGGGTTACTGTCTGTCGGAGGAACGGTGTTTTCCGGCAAGGCTAAAGGCAGTGCCAAAAAGCTGATCAGTATGAGTGCGGTATGGATCTGAATTTGGCGATGCTGGCTGTAGCGCGTAGATAGATAGTGTGCGTAAAGATAGCCGAGAAACAAAATGCTCTGGTAAAACACCATACAGGTGTTCCATACTGCCGGCGAACCGCCCAGCAGAGGTAATAAAATCTTCCCGAACAGGGGTTGCAACACAAACATCAGCGATGCACTGGTAAACAAAGTTGCGGCAAATAAGAAGATCAGGGATAAATTGCGGTCGGTGGTGGCTTCTGAATGGTGGTTCATTATTTTTATAGGTAGCCCTTAAGGCTTTTGATTTTTAATCTGCTAATGATAAAGCATTTGCTGTTGGATGGGGATAGGTATCTAAAGCAACGCGGCATATCCTGCCTGACGCCTTCCGGACTAATGCTAATTCCCAGACAAATTGGTGCCGAGATCCAGTAGTCATGGATAAATCAACACCAGATTGCGCTAACTGTTTTTTGCTACAAGAACTTTTTCGATCTATTTTTTAGATTTCAGTGTTTTGGATTCGGCAATACTATGCTCAGGGCACGAAAATAACGCAGATATAAAAAAGGCGGTGTGACCGCCTTTTATAAGCCATAGTCCAACAATTTCCGTTAACGTTTGTACCGCTGCTGTTTTTCCGGCTTATTAGTGTCCTGGGAATTATCATAGTCTCTGGATTCGTTAATCTCTTGTCTTTCGTCGGCTCTGTCCGCACCGCGCATATTATCCCCGGTTTCTGACTGCTTATTGCTGTTCAGCAAGCGGCCATCAGGACCGGGGCTTTCATTGCCGTGGTTACTCGGTTGCTTTGCAATAGCCGCCCCGGATAGAGATAAGGCCAAAACAGTTGCCGGAAGTAAAAAATATTTCCTGATTTTCATATTGTTGCCTGAGTTGTTATAGCGATCCAAAATAAGCCGCCAATGCCTTAAAATCGGCTTCGGACATATTGGCGACAATGGCTTGCATCGGTCCGCTTTTACGTGAACCTTCTTTGAAGGCTTTTAATTGTTGCGCAAGGTATTCGGGGTGTTGCCCTGCAAGCCTTGGAAACTGGCCGTTACCTTCAGCCTTGGCGCCATGGCATCCCAGGCACATAGAGGCTTTGGCTTCGCCTGCTTTTGCCAATGCAGGATCGCCCCCGGCCTTGACAGGTTGCTGGCTGGAAAAATAAGCGGCAAGGTTGTTGATGTCTTCATTGTTCAGGTTGGCCGCCATCGGTTGCATCATCGGATTGGTGCGATTTCCAGCTTTGAATGCTTTAAGTTGATTGATCAGGTAGGTCGATTGTTGCGCTGCCAAGTTGGGCCATTGCGCATTGCCGCTGTTGCCTTTTTGACCATGACAACTGGCACAAGGGGCAGATTTTTGTTCTCCGGCGGTTATATCGGCTGCCGAAACCGGCAATGTTAAAAAAACGGACAGGAAAGAAGATAAGATAAAGGATTGTTGTAGTGAGTTCATGATTCACCTCATAGGATAGGGTTAGACTATCTGTGGCTATCTATTGGGCAGGCTATCGAAAGAGTCTGCCTTTTTCGGATAGGACTTCACTATACAACTAAAAAGATTAACTGATAACAAAAAGTTAAGGGCTGTACGTAAGTATACAAAGTAATAAGTTCGTTTTTGGCAAATCAGGAGAGCAAGTCTACGAGATTTATAGAAGGCAAAAGACCAAGTGGTTGCTATGTTCAGCGAGGACTGGCTGGACATAGCAAAAACACAGCTATTTTACGATGCGTAAATTGGGTTTTGCAGCAGGTTTTTTTACCGGCGGTGGCTCATCGCCATCACCATCTTCCTGGTCGAAGATCATGCCTTTGCCGTTTTCTTTAGCATAGATTGCCAACACCGCAGTTATTGGTGTGCTGATATGCATTGGCTTTCCGCTAAACCGGGCATTAAATTCAATTTCCTCGTTACCGAGAGAAAGTCCCTGTATCGCTTCCGGCCTTATATTTAAAACGATTTTGCCGTCTTCAATAAATTCTTTCGGTAAAACGGCACTGGTATCTTCAGCGTCCACAAGAAGATGCGGCGTCAGGTTGTTATCAATAATCCATTCGTAAATTGAACGAATTAAATAGGGCTTTAGAGAAGTCATAAGGCTAGGATTTACTTTAAAGGCTCGACCATTTCTTTTTCAGCTTCGCTCAGGCTACGCTTGAATGCGGCTCTGTTGAATATGCGCTGGGCATAATTGGTGATTACTTCATTCGGGGTTGCCACGTCAATGCCTATGCTGGGTAGGCGCCATAACAAGGGTGCGATGACACAATCGATCAGTGAGAATTCATCACTCATAAAATAGGGTCTGGCGGCAAAAATAGGCGCAGCGGATAATATGCTTTCTCTGAGCATTTTTTTGGCACGGGCGGATTTTTTCTCCCCGGAAAATAAAATTTCGTCCAGTAACTGATACCAGTCCTGATCAATGCGCTTGATCAGCATTCGGGCATTAGCCCGTGAAACCGGATCCATTTGGTGTAAAGGGGGGTGCGGAAAACGTTCGTCCAGATATTCCATGATGATACGTGAATCATAGAGAACCAGATCGCGTTCAATCAATGTGGGTGACGTGCCATTGGGATTTAGTTCGAGTAAATCTTCAGGTGGATCTGTCGGGTCATAATATTCTATGTCTGCGACAACTCCTTTCTCGTGCAAAACAAAACGGGCGCAGTGGCTCATCGCGCATGTTGGAGATGAGAAAAGCGTCATTACAGATTTACGAGTATTAATATTTGTCACGAATAACAACCTCTTTAAGACGTGTAGGGCGTTAAAAAAAAGGTATTATAACAGGTTGGCGATTTTTTTATTTACAGTTGTTAGTAAATAGGATGGGCCTTTTTCGTCAGCCCACCCGATAGTTTTGGTAACTAAGTTCGTGTTTTCAAGAATTAATGGATGTTCTTCCAATATTCTTTTTTCAGCAGATAAGCTAAAACTAAAAACATTAAAATAAAAAATATCACATATTTTCCAAGACGTTGCCTTTCCAGTTGCACTGGTTCGCCGACATACACCAGGAAATTAACCAAGTCATTGACGAAAATATCAAATTCTCCTTCGGACAATGTACCCGGTTCTTTAATAACCAGCGTGGTATATTCATGACCCCATATGTTTTTTCTAGGTTCTGCATACTGATCACCTTGCAATTGCCAGAGCGGGTTAGGCATGGCGGTATCCTCGAAAATCAGGTTGTTTACGCCTCTAGGGCTTTTTGGGTCAATATAGTAACTTTTTAAATAGCTGTATAACCAATCGGCGCCACGCGATCTGGCAATTAAAGATAAATCGGGCGGCTGGGTGCCGAACCATTTTTCTGCGTCATGCCCATTCATGGCGCTGTGCAATTGGTCGTAGATATTGGCTCCTTCCGGTGCAATATCTTTCAACATCTTTTTTTGATCGACATCGGTATCAAGAGCAATACGTAGATAACGAATATGCTTGATTGAATGGCAGCCAAGACAATAGGTGACGAAGTGTTTCGCCCCGCGTTGCAATGAAGCATTATTGGAAAGATCAATATTCGCGTCTTGCAGTTCAACGCCTTCCGAGGCGGCAACTCCAAAAGACAGTAATAACAATAAAAGTAATGCCGTTAAATTTTTCATATTAATCCAGACTCCCTATTGCTTTTTTTGCTAACCGACTGATAACGTTTTTTATGCCTTCGGGGTTAGGTTGTCTGGTAAAAGAAGAGCCTTTAAAAGCAGTATGACCAATTTCAGTCGCTGCTGGTTTTAATACGGTAATTTCCTCAATTAGCGCGGGCAATTGCTCCTCAAGACTATGTACTGTAGTTAAGCGTTTTGGCACCGGCTTGGTTTTTTCCCACCGTGTATAAAGTGGCATTAACAGGAAGAAGCCGAAGTATATCGCGCTAAAAATACGCGCAAATATGGTTGCTGTCGGCGTTGCAGGTTGCGTACCCAAATAGCCCAGAGCCAGGAAACTGATTACAAACAGCATCAAGGCCTTTTTGTATATGCCGCCGCGATAGCGAATCGATTTGACCGGACTGCGATCCAGCCAAGGCAACAGGAATAATACGACAATCGCACCGCCCATACCGATAACCCCTGCAAATTTATCTGGGATCGCTCTTAAAATGGCATAAAAAGGTGTGAAATACCAGACTGGAGCTATATGCTCCGGAGTTTTCATCGGATCGGCAGGGATGAAATTGGCGTGCTCAAGAAAATAACCGCCCATTTCCGGCATATAAAAAATAACCGTCGCGAAAAACAACATAAAGACGCCCACACCGACCAAGTCTTTGACGGTGTAGTAAGGATGGAAAGGAATGCCGTCCACAGGATGGCCCCACGGGTCTTTGGATTCCTTGATTTCAATACCGTCCGGGTTGTTTGATCCCACTTCATGCAATGCCACGATATGCAGGAATACCAGCATGACCAAAGCCAGCGGCACCGCAATAACATGGAAAGCGAAGAACCGGTTCAAGGTTGCGTCGGAAACGACATAATCGCCTCTGAGCCAGAGTGACAGGTCATCACCGATAACAGGGATGGCGCTGAACAGCGAGATAATAACCTGTGCGCCCCAGTATGACATCTGTCCCCAAGGCAACAGGTAGCCCATGAAGGCTTCGGCCATCAAGGCGACAAACAGCAACATGCCGAAAATCCAGACCAGCTCGCGGGGATGCTTGAACGAACCGTAAAGCAAGCCTCTGAACATGTGCAGATAAACGACGATAAAAAATGCCGACGAACCGGTCGAATGCATGTAGCGAATCAGCCAGCCCCAGTTCACATCGCGCATGATGTATTCTACGGAGTCGAATGCCAGTTTGGCATCCGGTTTGTAGTTCATGGTCAGGAAAATACCGGTCAATATCTGGTTAACCAGCACCAGCAAAGCCAGTGAGCCGAAGAAATACCAGAAATTGAAGTTCTTGGGCGCGTAATAATGCGCCATGTGCTCATTCCAGAGTTTGGTCAGTGGAAAACGCTCCAAAAACCAATCGTTACATTCAGTTATGCGGCTACGTTTCATGCGCTTGCTTCCTCTGCAGATTCACCAATAATCAGCTGAGTATCGGTAATATAGCGGTAAGGGGGGATTTCCAGGTTAGTCGGCGCCGGTACTCCGCGATAAACGCGACCAGCCAGATCAAACCAGGAGCCATGACATGGACAGAAAAATCCGCCTTTCCACTTGTCGCCAAGATCGTTAGGCGCTATTTCAGGACGAAACGTGGGTGAACAGCCCAAGTGGGTACACAAACCCACGGCAACAAACACTTCCGGTTTAATGGAGCGTACCGGATTTTTACTGGACTCCGGTTGTATCGATTCCTGAGAAAGAGGATCTCTTAACTCATTGTCCAAAGTTTTTAAAGTTTCAAGAACCTGTGGGGTTCTGTTGAGTATCCAGACCGGTTTGCCTCGCCATGCGACCCTGATTAATTGACCGGGTTCCATTTTGCTGATGTCAACTTCAACAGGTGCCCCGGCCGCCATGGCTTTGGCACTGGGTTGCATTTGAGCAAGAAAAGGAACAGCCAAATAGCCTGTGCCGACTGCGCCAACCACGGTCAAGGCCGTGGTTAAAAACTGGCGTTTGGACTGATCGACGCCTTTATTATTCATTATAGAACTCTCCTGATTAAGTCTGCGCTTCTTAAGGGCGCATTATTTTCTAGCGTCAATATACCATTAGAGCTTATAAGATTTGAAGTGCTTATGCCGCCGGTTTTAGTATTTGTTAGCTATTAAAAATGGATTGAAGTAACACGTAAAGCACAAGCCTATGATATTGCGACAGATTGTTTGTGGTTTAGCCTCGATAACGCCGTTAAGTTTTTTATATAAATGGTATATATTTGATGATTTGATACGGTGGTTATTCCGACTATGGAGTGACCAAGCTGCTTGTTAATGCAGCAAGAAAGGCCGCATTTTCTTCCGGTTTACCTACGGTTACCCGCAGACAATCGGCCAACAAGCCGCCTTGGCCGCTAAGGTTTTTAATTAAAACGCCTTGTTGTTTTATTGACTCGAAGATTTCGTTTGCCCGGTTCTCAGGGGTTTTAAACAGAATAAAATTAGCGGCGCTGGGATAGGCAGTAATGCCGTTTAGTGCATTAAGCCGGTTAAAAACGATTGACCGTTCAGCGCAAATTTTTTGCGTTTGCTGATCAAATAATGTTTTGTTGGACAAGGCAAAATCTGCGCTTGTCTGGGTGAGGCTGTTAATGTTGTAGGGCAGGCGGATTTTGTGGAGTTGTTCAATGATGTCCGGCAAACCTGCGATGTAGCCGAGACGTAAACCCGCCAGACCCAGTTTCGATACGGTGCGCATGACCAGCAGGTTGTCATATTGCCCCAGGCTGTCGATGAAACTGGCATCGGCAAAAGGCGCATAGGCTTCATCAATGACTACCAAACCCTTGGCCGCTTTTATGATGTCCCGAATCGACGCTTCTGAAAATAAATTGCCGGTGGGATTGTTAGGATAGGCCAGAAAAATGACCGAAGGCTGATGCTTTTCTATAGTCGACAGCATGGCCGGTAAATCCAGGTCAAAGTTATCGGCAAGCAAAGGGATAGCATGGTAAGTTAGACCCAGGCATAGACTCAGCTGTTTATACATCACAAAACCCGGATCCGGCGCCAACACGCAGGCATTGGAAGGCAGCGCCATTAACAGTAATTGGATGATTTCATCGGAACCATTGCCCAGCAGTACATCAAATTGATCGGGTATTTGATTCAAGCGTTTGATAGTTGCAGTCAAATGCCTCGCTTCAGGGTCGGGATACCGGTTCAACGGACAGTCTTTCAACGTTTCCAGCCAGTTTATTTTGATGTCTTCAGGCCAGCTATAGGGGTTTTCCATGGCATCCAGCTTGATCAAACCAGTAGCATCTGCAACTTTATAAGCAGACATCGCCAGAACTTCTTTGCGGAAAATGGAGGAAATGAGATTATTTTCGGACATATATGTGGGTCAGGGTAAAAGATGCAAGGCGAAAGGCGAAAGGCTAAGGCTTGGCGCAAACGGATGTTTTTTTCGCCCTTGGCCCTTCGTCCTTCGCCTTCTTTTAGTCTGTTTTTATTCTATATTCCGCAGATCGCGCATGGGCAGTCAGACTTTCGCCTCGCGCCAATATGGAGGCGGTTTTACCCAGCGTATCCGCACCTGCTTCAGAACAGTTGATCAAACTGGAGCGTTTTTGGAAATCGTAAACACCCAATGGTGACGAAAACCGTGCCGTGCTGGAGGTCGGTAATACATGGTTGGGTCCTGCACAGTAATCGCCTAATGCTTCGGCGGTATAGCGACCCATGAAAATAGCACCCGCGTGGCGAATGTTTTTACACAAGGCTTCCGGATCTTCAACGGAGAGTTCCAGATGCTCAGGCGCAATGACGTTGGCCACATCTGCAGCAGCGTTTAAGTCGCTGACCTTGATTAATGCGCCGCGCGTAGTCAGCGATGTTTTGATAATTTCGGCGCGTTCCATAGTTGGTAATAATTTATTGATGCTTTGCTCGACAGCATCCAGATAGGCTGCGTCAGTGCTGATCAATATGGCTTGGGCATTTTCGTCATGTTCGGCTTGCGAAAACATGTCCATCGCAATCCAGTCGGGATGGGTTTTGCCGTCGCAGATAATCAGGATTTCCGACGGACCTGCAATCATGTCAATGCCCACTTGACCGAAGACCAGTTTTTTGGCGGTAGCCACATAGATATTGCCGGGCCCTACAATTTTTGCCACAGCAGGAATGGTTTCCGTGCCGTAAGCCAGCGCGGCAACGGCTTGAGCACCACCCATCGTAAATACGCGGTCTACCCCGGCCAGATAGGCGGCGGCCAGAACCAGTTGATTGGTTTCGCCGTGAGGCGCAGGCACAACCATGATCAATTCGCCGACGCCCGCGACTTTGGCCGGTATCGCATTCATCAATACCGAAGAAGGGTAGGCTGCTTTACCGCCAGGCACATAAAGTCCTACACGATCCAGTGGGGTGATTTTCTGTCCGAGAACGGTACCGTCAGTCTCGGTGTATTGCCATGACTCTATTTTCTGGTGATCTGCATAAGCGCGAATACGGTCTGCGGCTGTTTGCAACGCCTGAGCTTGCTCAGCCGGTAAGCTGTTCCAGGCCGATTCGAGAACTTCCGGTGATAGTTCCAGTTCGGAGGCTTGCGTGATAGAGCGGTGGTCAAAGCGGTTGGTATATTCAATAACCGCTTTGTCGCCGTTTTTGCGGACATCGGCAATAATAGCCAGAACGCGCTGATGAATTTCCAGATCGTCGGTTTCATCAAAAGCCAGCAAATTTTTTAATTGCCGGTCAAAATCAGCTGACGAGGCATCGAGTCGGGTGATATTTATGTCGGACATGAGCAGTAACCAAAATTGTTAAACGATGTAGGTTGGGTTAGCGGTAGCGTAACCCAACATTTGCCTAACGCAAAACGTTTCAGGCGGGGCAGCATACCCCCTCCGGCTTGTGGAAGACGCTGGGGCAGTCAGTGACTGAGTTCCTTCGCCGGAGCGCTCATCTTTATACACAAGTATCTAAGTAACGCGTCATACCCGCCGGGAAGCGGGTATCCAGTGCCATGGATGGCGAGCTGTGTACGTCCATGTAGCCTGGATCCCGGCAATCCCTGCCGGGATGACGTGCTTTAAAAATACTTGTGTATAACGACGAGCGGCGGAGCGTGGGAACGATGCACTTTGCTTTTCTTCGTGGTGCAGTGTTTTTAAACTAAACCTAAATAAAGGTTAACCTCTTTTCGCCAGAGTCTTTTCAAACTGGTCAAGCAATGACTGAATCGCCTGATGCTTCATTTTCATCGCCGCTTTGTTGACCACCAGCCTGGAGCTGATATTCATAATCAGATCCCGAGGCTCAAGATCATTAGCTTTTAGCGTATTGCCGGTATCAACCAGATCGACGATGCAATCGGCAAGGCCGACCAGCGGCGCCAGTTCCATCGATCCGTACAGTTTAATGATTTCAGCCTGTATCCCTAAGCTGGCAAAATAGCGTTGGGTTATTTTTACGTATTTGGTCGCAACACGGACACGCCCTGCAATCGCGGGCGCATCTTTATGTGCAGCGGTCATTAACCGGCAACAGGCGATATTCAAATCCAACGGTTCATACAAACTTTCAGCGCCGTGCTCCAACAGGATGTCTTTTCCGGCGATACCCATATCGGCTGCGCCATATTCGACAAACGTAGGCACATCGGTGGCGCGGATAATGACCAGCTGAACATCATCGCGGGTGGTTCGTAAAATCAGTTTGCGGCAGGTAAGAGGATCATCAATCGGCGTGATGCCTGCCTCTGCCAATAAGGGCAGGGCATCCTCATAAATCCGGCCTTTAGATACGGCGATAGTTAGCATAATCTTCCTTATCTTGGGACGCGACGTATCGTCGCACCCAATTGAGAGAGTTTTTCTTCGATGTGGTCATAACCCCGATCGATATGGTAAATGCGATCCACCAACGTATCCCCTTCGGCCACCAGTGCGGCTATCACAAGACTTGCCGAAGCTCTTAAATCAGTCGCCATAACCGGTGCGCCGGTCAGTTTTGTAACGCCGGTGCAGATGGCGGTATTCGATTCCAGCTTAATGTCGGCGCCCATGCGCTGTAATTCCTGAACATGCATGAAGCGATTTTCAAAAACGGTTTCAGTGATAATGCCCACGCCGTCGGCGATCGCATTCATGGCGGTGAACTGCGCCTGCATATCGGTCGGGAAAGCCGGGTAGGGCGAGGTGCGAACCGAAACAGCCTTGGGCTTTCTACCGTGCATATCCAGTTTGATCCAGTCTTCACCGGTGGTTATTTCAGCGCCGGCTTCAACCAGCTTTTCCAGAACGGCATCAAGAATATCAGGGCGGGTATTTTTAAGTTTGATGCTTCCGCCGGTAATAGCCGCGGCAATCAGGTAGGTTCCGGTTTCGATCCGGTCGGGAAGGATGTCGTAGTGGATGCTTTCAACGCCCAGCTTTTCTACGCCTTCAATGACCAGCACGTCGGTGCCTATGCCGGTGATTTTGGCGCCCATTTTGTTAAGAAAGTGAGCCAGGTCAGTGACTTCAGGTTCCTTGGCGGCATTTTCAATAATCGTGGTGCCTTCGGCTAAAGCCGCTGCCATCAGCAGATTCTCGGTGCCGGTAACGGTGATCTGTTCAAGAACCAGGCGACAGCCTTTAAGCCGGGCCGCTTTGGCATGGATAAAACCGTTCTCGACCGTAATATCAGCACCCATCTTCATCAGGCCGCTAATGTGGATGTCAACGGGACGCGAGCCGATAGCGCAACCGCCGGGCAGTGACACATGAGCTTCGCCGAATCGAGCCACTAAAGGGCCTAATACCAGTATTGAGGCACGCATGGTTCTGACCAGTTCGTAAGGCGCAACGAAACTGTTGATAGTGCTGGAGTCGACTTCGATATTCATTTTCTCATCAACGGTGAGATGAACACCCATGCGGCCCAGCAATTCCATGGTTGTGGTGATGTCATGGAGATGCGGTATGTTGCCGACGCTAACCGGTGCTTCAGAGAGCAGTGTGGCAGCCAGAATCGGTAAGGCGGCATTTTTGGCGCCGGAGATACGTAGCTCGCCGGAGAGGCGTGCGCCGCCGGTAATAATTAGTTTATCCATATAAATCTTTAAGGCTAAGGGCTAAGGGCTAAGGGAAAGTGCTTGGCTTTTTGCGCCTTAGCCTTTCGTCTTTTCTATTAATCGGTTTGACTTGCAAAATGGCTTGTTTGATCAAAGCCGCTGAGTTTAGCAAGGTTGAGCAACTGCTCGGGAATATTTTTGAAAGCTATCTGCGTTCTATTGTGCCGGGAATATTTTATCCATTCAATCATTAACGCAAGTCCGGCGCTGTCTGTATTGGATACGCGGCTCAGATCAATGGTGACTTCTTTTGCCGCTTTTAAGAAAGAAAACGATTTGAGCGTCTGTTTGTCGATGGTGGCGAAAGTTAAATCGCCATCAATAACAAAGCGCCCGTTACTTTCTCTAATAATATTCAGTCGGCTCACTTTTTTTCTTCCGCAGACTTAAATAGGAATTGGCCAAGTGCCTTTTCCAGAATAATAGCAGACTGGGTAATTTCGATTTGCCCGCCATTTTTTAAAAACTCATCCGAACCGCCCGCGTCCAGGTTAACGTATTGCTCCCCTAACAGACCCGAAGTAAAAACGCTGGCGGTGGTGTCATCAGGCAGGGTATTGTATTGCGAGTCAATACTCAGTTTTACAACAGACTCGTAGGTTTTAGGGTCGAAGCTAATGGCGCTAACCTTGCCGATTTTAACACCGGCTGCTGAAACGGGCGATTTAACCTTCAAGCCGCCTGAGTTTTCAAAACGGGCAGTAACCGTATAACTATCATGCTCGGTAAAAGAGCTTAGATTACTCACTTGCAAGGCAAGAAAAAACAACCCGACTATGCCTGCTGCGACAAAGAGTCCGACAAATGTGTCCTGGGTATTGGTGTGTTGCATGTTAATTATCTCCAAACATGAGTGCGGTCAGAATAAAATCCAGACCTAAAATACTAAAAGCTGAATTAACTACGGTACGCGTGGTGGCGCGGCTGACGCCTTCCGAAGTCGGGATTGCGTCATAGCCTTCAAACAGTGCTATCCAGGAAGCGATAAAACCGAACACTATGCTTTTGATAACACCATTGATAATGTCATCCTGAAAATCGAGTTTGGCTTGCATCTGCGACCAATAAGCGCCTTCATCAACGCCTAATAAGCCAGAGCCAACCATTTGCCCGCCGATAATGCCTACTGCACTGAACAGTGCGGCAAGTAAGGGCATGGATAAAAATCCGGCTAAAAAACGAGGAGAAATAATACGTTTAATCGGGTCGACAGCCATCATTTCCATGCCCGACAACTGTTCGGTCGCTTTCATCAGGCCAATTTCCGCCGTTAACGCGGAACCGGCCCGGCCTGCAAATAAAAGCGCCGAAACGACGGGGCCGAGCTCTCTGACCAAAGAGGCTGCAACCATGACTCCCAATGTTTCTTCCGCGCCGAAATCAGAGAGTATGTAATAGCCTTGCAGACCCAAAACCATGCCGACAAACAGTCCCGAAATAGTGATAATCAGAAAAGAGAGTACACCGATCGAATACATCTGGTTAAGCACCAGTCTGGGACGAGGTAACACACTGAGTATGCCGGAAATAGTCTGAAACAGGAAAAACGTGCCTCGCCCAAGTTTGGTAAAACCGGTGCGGGTGTTTTGGCCCAATTGCTGTAGAAATTCAATCATTTTAAATTAAGGTAAAAGGTGCAAGGTAAAAGGTGCAAGGTAAAAGGCAAAAAACCTTGAACCTTAATAACGTTTTCCTGTCGACAACAAATCATCAACATAATCTTTTGCCGGATAATGAAAATGCGCCGGGCCGTCAGCAGCGCCGGTCATAAACTGTTGCACCCAGTCGGAGTCGGATTGTTCAATTTCCTTGGGCGTACCCTGGCCGACAATTTTGCCCTCTGAAATAACATAAATATAATCAGCTATCGCCGCCGTTTCCTGAACATCATGAGAAACAACGATGCTGGTTAAGCTCAGGATAGTATTCAGCGACTTGATAAGGTGAACCAATGCCCCCTTGGAAATGGGGTCCTGGCCGGTAAAAGGCTCATCGTACATGATCATCATCGGATCCAGCGCAATGGCCCTGGCCAGGGCAATACGCCTGGCCATGCCGCCGGAAAGTTCGTTAGGCATCAGATTCCGCGCGCCTCTCAAGCCTACCGCCTGCAATTTCATCAGCACCAGCGTGCGAATCATGGATTCAGGAAGATGGGTATGTTCGCGTAACGGAAAAGCCACATTATCAAAGACGTTCATATCCGTTAATAACGCGCCGCTTTGGAACAGCATGCCCATGCGTTTACGCAGATTGTACAGTTCCGACCGGCGTAAGCGGTGAACATTGTTGCCATCGACGATAATAGTGCCTTGTTCAGGAAACAATTGCCCCCCGATCAGTTTTAACAGAGTCGTTTTGCCGGTGCCGCTGGGTCCCATGATGGCGGTAATTTTACCGCGCTCAAACTCCAGCGAAATATCGTCAAATATTTTCTTGTTGCCGCGAGAAAACGACAAGTTTTGAACAGAAACCAGACTGTTTTGCGGAAGGCCGCTATTATCCATGCGTAGAGAGTTAATGTGGGGAATTAAACGGCCTATTTTCTATGACTACTCCCTGTTAAGTCAATCTATTGTGCTGCCGGTTTAACAGGCAGCGGTTATACAAGGTTGAATTCACTTGTGCCTTGCCGTTATTTGAGCAATACGCCGTCAAGATTGCCGATGAGTTTGTGGTAGTAACCACCATTGATAGAGTGGAGGATGTAAACCAAATACATTTCGTGTATCCTTTTTTGCGACTGATGCTTCTACACTACAGAGGTCACGGAATTTTCGGATGTTACTCGACTGAATTTAAGAGCCAGGAATGAATGCAGCAATTACCGAAGTAAAGTCTTTACTGGAAAGGCTTCCGGAAGAGAGTACTTACGAAGACATTCAGTGTCACTTGTATGCGGTAGAGAAAATTCGACGCAGTATTTATTGGTCGGGCAGAAGTAGAAAGAACCATGAGCCAGGAAGATGTAGAGCTGAAATTCGGTCAATGGCTTATAAAGTAAGCAGGTCGCCGGAAACAATAGAAAATCTGCAATCGATCGCTGACTATATTGCAAAACACTCCCGCGTTTATGCGCAGTCAGTAATAGCAAAAGTCTTTGATGTTTCCAGAAGCCTTGGCCGGACTGTTACCGAGCGTTGGATAACCGAAATCAGGGAGCGATTCGTGTACAGTTATCGGCTTATTTATCAGATAGAGGGCAATAAAACTCTTATTGTCGCTGTTATTCACGGCAAGAGATCGATTAAAAATATCTCAGACCGTTCAGAATCATAAAACTGCAATATCATCGTGAAAAATATTAATTCAAACTATTTAGTCGGCATCGACCTTGGCACAACGCATACCGTTGTTGCTTACACCAAAGCCGATAGTACCAACCAGGAAATACAAATTTTCCAAATCGAGCAGCTGATAGCTCCGGGCCAGGTTGCCGCAAGGCCGTTGTTGCCGTCGGTGCGTTATCATCCTGCAAGCGGCGAATTATCCGAGGCCGATCTGTCGTTTCCCGGCGGAACACCGTCAGAAAGCGGAACCGCTGTGATTGGCGAGGCTGCGCGTCTACTCGGCGCTAAAACCAAAGGGCGATTTGTCACCAGTGCCAAAAGCTGGCTGTCGCATCCGTCGGTTGATCATACGGCCGATATTCTGCCGTGGGGCAGTAGCGATGACATCAGCAAGGTGTCGCCCATCGCGGCCAGCGCCAGTTACCTGTCGCATATCCGCACGGTTTGGGGACATCAATTTCCTGATGCGCCGCTGGAACAACAGGATATTGTGATTACCGTTCCCGCCTCGTTCGATGAGGCGGCCAGATCCCTGACACTGGAGGCCGCAAAGCTTGCCGGACTGTCTAACGTCCGGCTGCTGGAAGAACCCCAGGCTGTTTGTTACGACTGGTTAAGACGCAATACCGGAACCATTAAACAGGCGCTGGCGAATGTGCATCTGTTGCTGGTTTGCGATGTCGGCGGCGGCACCACCGACTTAACGCTGATTAAAGTGGAGCAGGGCGAGCAAGAGCCCAAATTAACCCGCATCGGGGTCGGCGATCATTTAATGCTGGGCGGCGATAACATTGATTTGGCGCTGGCGCATCTTGTCGAAAGCCGCCTGAGTAGCAACGATGAAAAACGCCTGTCGGCGGCGGATTTGTCGCAACTGATCGAACAATGCCGGATTGCCAAAGAGCGCCTGCTGGCAGAAGATGCGCCGGAGCAAGTCAACGTTACCTTGCTGGGCGGCGGTTCCAAGCTGATCGGCAGTTCCCGCTTTGTCGCGCTGTCTAAGGATGAAGTCAGGAAAATTGCGCTGGACGGTTTTTTTCCGTTGTCAGGCCTTGGCGATTTGCCCGACAGAAAACGTAGCGGCGTGGTCGAGTTCGGCTTGCCGTACGCCGCAGAACCTGCGGTCAGCAAGCATATCGCCGCGTTTTTAAAGCTGCACGGCGCAGCATCCCGCGAAGCTTTAGCAGGCGAGGGCAACGTACCTGATGCCTTGCTGCTTAACGGCGGCGTGTTCCGCAGTCAGCCGATTACCCAGCGCATTGTCGATTTAATCGGGTCGTGGCGCTCCAATCCGCCGGTATTGCTGGAAAACAGGCATCCCGAACTGTCCGTCGCTTTTGGCGCGGTCAGCTATGCGATTGCGAGGCGGGACAAAAAGCTTAAGATCGGCGGCGGTTCGGCGCGCAGTTATTTCCTGTTGGTCGATACCGACGATTCCAGCAAACAGCAAGGCCCTTCGACTCTACTCAGGACAGGCATCTGCATTTTGCCGAAAGGCAGTGAAGAAGGTGATGAAGTCATCCTGAAAGACCGGCGTTTTGCGTTGCGCTTGGGCGTGCCGGTGCGTTTTCACCTGGTTTCATTGTCCGGCGACGGCGACTTCAAACCGGGCGATGTGACCGGCATTACCGAGATGTTTCATTCCCTGCCGCCGCTGGCCGTGGCTTTCGAAGGCGATGCCGGCAAACCGAATGCCGAGGTTATCGTAGAATTGGCGGTTACCCAAACCGAAGTCGGCACGCTTAAAATTCAATGTATTTCTGTTCAAGACAGCAGCCAGCGTTGGGATGTTGAGTTTCAAATCAGGAAAAAAGCGGTCGGTTTGCAAACGGATGCCGCTTTGCCCGCCAATTTTAATCAGATCGTTGAACAGATACAGGCTGTTTTTGGCGCAAAATCCAGACAGGTTGACCCCAAGGCGGTAAAAAACCTGCGCGCCGATCTGGAAAAACTGACTGGTGTCGCACGCACCGAATGGACGACGCCTCTGCTAAGAGCCATGTTCGGCATCTTGCTGGACGGGGCTAAATATCAACGACGCTCCGAAAATCACGAGCGCGTCTGGCTGAGTCTGGCCGGTTTTTGCTTGCGGCCCGGTTTCGGTTATCCGCTGGATGACTGGCGCGTCGAGCAGCTATGGAAAAACTATTCGCAAGGTATCCAGTTTGTTAACGAAACCCAAAACTGGACAGAATGGTGGACGTTGTGGCGACGGATTTCCGGAGGTCTGGATGCGGCAGCGCAGGAGAAGATTTTTGCCGACATTGCAAAATTCCTGAACCCGGCGGCGGCAAGACAACCCGGCGTTATCAAACAAATCAAAAATCGCGGTTACGATGACATAGTGCGGCTGGCCGCCGTTTTGGAGCGCCTGCCGGTCGCCAAGAAAATACAACTCGGCGAATGGCTGCTAAAGCGCCTGGAAAAAGCCGGCGAGCCCAGTCAGACCTGGTGGGCAGTCGGACGTATCGGAGCAAGGATGCCGTTTCACGGGAGCAGCCATAATGTCATCCCTGCCGACATTGCCCGTCTGTGGTTACAACAGATGTTGGCAATAGACTGGAAGAAAATCCCGCAGGCAGGTTTTGCCGCTACACTCATTGCCCGAATGAGCGGCGACAGGGCGCGGGATATTGATGAGAATACGCGTCTGCAAGTCATTGAAAAACTGAAGCTGAGTAAAGCGCCCGCATCCTGGATAGACATGGTCGAACAGGTGAAAGAGCTGGACGAAAAGGAAGAAAAACAGATTTTTGGCGAAGCATTGCCGCCGGGATTAAAACTCATCAATGAAGCGTAGCATTTAAAGAAGGTCACAATGAAGTTAGTCAGTATCATCATCGTAGGACTTATCCTGCTGTATTTTATAGATTCGGCATTTAAACTTAACCCGTTTAATGTGGAAATGTTAATTCACAGCGGCCTAAGATTTCTTGCCGGCTTTCTGATTCTCGGAATCGGGGTTTTTTATGCGCATCAAATCAGGCTCAAATTTGCGATTTGTCTAATATTAGCGCTAGCTTTGGCTGATGACATCCGGGATTACACCCGAGATGTCGAGAGCTTCACAATTGAAGTTATGCTACATAGCATCTACATGTTGTTATGGGGTTCTTTGACGGGCTATATGCTGATGAGGCGGTGGCTGGATGGGCGCAGGCCGGAATAAGGCCATCCAAGTCTGTCCTGAATTTGTCCAAGGGCGCGTAGCGCGAGGCGGCGAATCTGCATAGTGCTTAAGACATATCACCACGAAGGCACGAAGAGCACGAAGAGCACGAAGAAAAAATCGTGTGGTGCGCCAGAATGACAATGCTCTTGGTAATCGCTTCTGCGCTGCTCTACCTCCTGCATAACCCACATGGATGTGGGGAATGCAGATATTGCAGGAGCAAATATCTGTCCATGCAGTCGTGGCATCGTGAGTCTGGAAGCCGGAGCTTCCCGCACCGAATTCCCAAGCTGGAGCTTGGGAACTAGCACTCATTAAAATCCTTAACTAAATGGCAGCGACTTAGCGCATGGGAACGAGTCCAAAATTTTCCTTGTTTCCATGCACCGCCCATAACAATATTTTGAAGAAAAACCATGTTTGACACAGATGTCATTATTATCGGCGCAGGCGCATCGGGCCTGATGTGCGCAATCGAGGCGGGCAAGCGCGGTCGCAAGGTGCTTGTTTTGGATCACGCCAACAAGGCCGGGAAAAAGATCCTGATGTCCGGCGGCGGTCGCTGCAATTTCACCAATTATTCCATCGAGCCGAGTAACTATATCTCGCACAATCCGCATTTTTGCAAGTCGGCGCTGAGCCGCTATACCCAATGGGATTTTCTGGCGTTAATCGGGCGATACCAGATTCCTTTTCATGAACGGGATCACGGGCAGTTGTTCTGCAATGAGAGTGCCCGGGAAATTCTGGAACTGTTGTTAGCGGAATGCCGGAAGGCCGGGGTGGTTGTGCAGTTGAACACCTGCATCGATTCGGTTGAACGGTCGGCTGACCGGTTCCATCTTAAAACCGGCAATGGCAATTTTTCCTGCCAGTCATTAGTCGTTGCGACAGGCGGCTTATCAATCCCCAAAATGGGCGCGACCCCTTTGGGCTATAAGATTGCCGAGCAATTCGGCATTAATGTATTGCCTACCTGTGCAGGCCTGGTTCCGTTTACCTTGCAGCCGGAAGATAAAGAAAAATTCTCGGCGTTATCGGGCATTGCCGTGCCTTGCGTGGTTAGCAATAACAGGCAGAGTTTTACTGAAAATGTATTGTTTACCCATCGCGGCTTGAGTGGCCCGGCGATTTTGCAGATTTCATCCTATTGGCATGCCGGAGAGGAAGTTGTTATTAACTTGCTGCCGCAGGTGAATCTGGAAACAGAGCTGAAATCGAAGCGTCAGCAAAAAATCAAGAACAAGTTAAAAACGATTTTGGAAGGCTATTTGCCCAAGCGGCTGATAAGCAGTTTTCTGCCTGAGGATTTGCTGGAAAGGTCGTTGCAGGATTTATCGGACAAACAAGTTCAGCGGGTTGCAGATCAGTTCCACAACTGGACGATCAAACCTAATGGCACCGAAGGTTATCGTACCGCTGAAGTGACTTCCGGTGGCGTTGACTGTGACGCTGTTTCTTCCAAAACCATGGAAAGCAAGCAGGTGCCGGGGCTTTATTTTGTCGGGGAAGTGCTGGATGTGACCGGTTGGCTGGGCGGCTACAATTTTCAGTGGGCGTGGTCGTCAGCCTGGTGCGCGGGGCAATATTGTTGACTTAACGGGGTTGTGCCGGGTAGTGAAAAGGCTTAAGTGCACCGGCAGGTCGGTAGAATATACTGAGCATATCCTACCGATTTGATTGTCAGGTGCTAAACTTAAGCGCCTGCGCAGATCATTTATCTTTCGATCTGAATTTACTGTAAAAACCTTTCAGTTTCCCCGGCGTTTTTACATCATCAGGCTGTTGATCTGTATTGGCTTGATCTTCGCTTGGCGGTACAGTTTCAAGCGGTTGTGTGTCTATCCACTGTGGTTCTGTTTTAACCGGCTGTTGCTTTTTTCCGAACAGGTTTTTGATTTTTCCTACTGATCCTTTAGCGGGAATAACCGGCTGCTGCTCCATATCCAATGATGCATAAGTATCTTCTTCGACGGCCGGTTGCGGTTCAATGTTTTGCGCAGGCTGCTTGCCGAATAGTCCTTTAATTTTTCCAAATGATCCTTTAGAGGGGGCAACTGCTTGTTCCCTATCTGATGATGCGGATGGGGTTTTTCTAGCTACCGGTTGCAGATCGTCGTCCAGCACCAAGTCCAAAGGCTCTGCTTCTTCGATAGCCCTTACTGATTCCATTGGTGTTTCTTCAACCTGACGGGTAACCGCCGCTTCCGGTACGGCATTAATTTGTTCGACCTGTTGACCGGGTTCAGGTTGGGCAATCAGAGGCTCTTCAACGGGTGTGTTTTCTGTTATTTGTATCGGCTGTTGCCAGTCGTTAACTGCCCTGAATATTTCCGGTTTAGGCTCTACTTTAGGCTCTACAGGGGAAGTCACAGCTGGCTGGAAATTTTTCAGGGTGTCGGATAAAACCAGTTGGGTATCGTTCTGCTGTTGCAGCATTGATTTTTGTTCTTCGAGTGCCTGTTCCAGTTTGGAAAGCTGGTTAGTGTGATTATCTAATGTCGATTTGAGCGCATTAAGCAGGGATTCTTTTTCGGCCAGTTTAGTCGTTGCTGTCTGACAGGTTTGCTGTAACTCGATTTTTGCCTGCTGCTCGGTACGCAGGCGTTCTATGAGTTGCATAATGACCTTATCGTGCTGCTGCCATAACGAATCCGCCTTAACATCTTCGCTTGCAAGTAATGGCCGTTCGCCGAGATCAAAACTTGTTGCCAGCGTTTGAATGGTTCCTGCAATCTGCTGGTTGCGTTGATAAATCAGCTGTTCAAGCGCTAAAGCCCGTTGCGTTTCAGCTTGAGCGGCAGATTGGGCGTTTTCCATTTGTTCAACAGATGTCGCCAATTCCTCTTGACTGAGCCGTAGCTGTTGTTGCGTATCGTTGAGGATTTTAATAGCCGCTTTTTCGCCGGCTGCTTTCCCTCTTTTTATGGCAGCAATCCTGAAACTGTAAAGCAGTGCCGTCAGCAGCCAGACAGTTGCCGCTAATACCGCAGCGTACAGCGCATTATTTAAGGTAAAAAGATACCATTCGGAAAGCATGGCTTTGATAAAGGGTAGGTATGTTTGCATAAATGCTCCTCAATAATAAGATTTTTATATATTGTACTCGGAGCACTGTTAGCGACGCTGATATTTTTGCCCAAGGCGTTATTCGGGCGATTGTTTTTGGGGCTTTGCGATATCGCTTTCAGGTTCAGCTTTTTATCCGTTCAATCCCGGTTTATTGAGTGAAAGCTGCCATGTCCCTATGGCTGCGGATCTACATGCCGGATTTGCGGCTTTGAGTAGGGCAGGTTGTAGCGGCCTGTTCAAGTAAAGCACATGGAAAATTAAAATGATGTGCCAACACTTTTCCGGACGAACGTTCAGCGTTCGTTATTCCTTAGGCTGTTCATTGGCACGGTTTGAGTTATCTGCCTTACTCAAATCAAGGTTCGATTCCCAACCGCCGCCCAAAGCCTTGTAAAGCGCCGCCAGCGCCGTTGCCGTGGCGGTTTCGCTCAGAGCCAGACGGTTCTGGTCCTGCAACAGTCGCAATTCGGCATCCAGTACCGTCAGAAAATCGCTCACGCCTTCCGCAAAACGCAAGTGAGCCAGTTCATGGGCTCTTTCGCTGGCCTTGGCCGCCGAACTTAGCAACTCTCTGCGGCTTCGCTCCCGATTGTAATTCACCAGCGCGTTTTCGGTTTCTTCCAAAGCGCTGAGTACGGTCTGCTCGTACTGGGCCAGACTGGACTCGGCACGGGCATCGGCCGCTTTAATGCGGGCATACACACGACCTAGGTCTAATGCTGCCCAGCTGATTTTTGGTCCCAGGGAATAGGCATCCGAACGAGCCGCTCCTATGCCCGAAAAGGTGCTGGACTCAAGCGAGATAGTGCCGACGAAAGTAACGCGCGGAAACAGGTCGGCGGTAGCAACGCCGATGCGGGCAGTAGCCGCTGCCAGCGTTCGTTCGGCGGTGCGAATGTCAGGGCGGCGGCGTAATAGCTCCGCAGGCTGACCGATATGGATAGTCTTGGGAATCTTGGGCATTGGCGCGGGCTGCGACAGTTTGCCGGTCAACGCACCGGGAAGCTGCCCGGTGAGTACGCTGAGCCTGTGTATAGCCTGCTGGATGGCGCTATCCAGCGGCGGAATGATAGCCAGAGTGGAGTCGAGCTGGGCTGTTGCCCTCGATGTATCGAGTTCGGTGCCGCGTCCGCCTTCGAGCCTGACGCGGGTGATTTCCAATGTTTGGGTTTGGTTTTCGGCGTTCTTTTTCGCCGTTGCCAGCTGGTTTTGCAGACCCCGCAATTCGAAATAATTTCTGGCCACCTCGGCGATCAGACTGACGCCGAGATCTCGAAGATTGGCTTCCTGCGCATCGACTTCATCGCTGCTCGCTTCCACATTACGGCGTACGCGGCCAAAGAGATCGACTTCCCAAAAAGCATCGAAACCTATGTTGTAGAGTTTCAACTCGCGTGGCGCGAAGGACAGGTTGTTCATAGCCCCGGCACTGCGTTTTTGATCAGTATAATTAGCATGCGAGGTTACGATAGGGGCCAAATTCAGCCCCGCTTCCATATACAGCGAGCGTGCCTCCCGAAGATTAGCGCGGGCGGCCTGAAGGTCGCGGTTGTGCTGCACCGTCTTATCGACAAGCTCGGTCAGATCCTTGTCTTCAAACAGTTTCCACCACGCCGCGTCCACACCTTGCGCAGAAAATTCCGGGTTGTCGGCATTGGCAAAGGCCGGTCCTGCGTCGGTAGTCGGGGTCTTATAATCGGGACCCACCGCGCAGGCGCTGAGTAAAACGGTGCAGAGCAAAGTCAGGACAAAAACTCTGCTTTGTTCAAACATAAGCCCAAGCTGGTTGACGGGGCGAAATTCTGCGGAGTGCATGTTTATTCCTTGGTTGATAAGTGAGGCTCATCGGCCGACAAACGCTTGGCCTTGTGTTGGGAGGACTGCCAGCGTTGCGCCAAGCCCTGCACCATCACATAGAACACCGGCGTTAACAGCAGGCCGAACAAAGTCACGCCCAGCATGCCGCTGAATACCGCGGTGCCCAGTACCTGCCGCGATTCCGCTCCCGCCCCTTGGGCTATCACCAGCGGAAACACGCCCATGATGAAGGCGAATGAGGTCATCAGAATGGGCCGCAGCCGGATCCGCGACGCTTCCACCGCTGCATCGAAACGGTTAAGTCCGCCCTCTTGCAGCCGCTTGGCGAATTCCACGATCAGAATGGCGTTCTTGCTGGCCAAGCCCACCAGTACGATGAAGCCGATCTGGGTGAAGATGTTGTTGTCCATGCCGCGCAACCATACGCCTGCCAGAGAGCACAGAATACACATGGGCACGATCAGGATCACTGCAAACGGTAACGACCAGCTTTCATATTGGGCCGCCAAAGCCAAAAATACGAAGATCACGCTCAGCGGAAAAACCAGCAGGGCGACGTTTCCGGCCAACACCTGTTGCAGGCTGAGCTCGGTCCATTCAAAGTCGAATCCCGGCGGCAGCTCTGCACCCAGCAGTTTGTTCATCACAGTAATCGCCTGGCCGGAACTGACCCCGGGCAAGGTGCCGCCGTTAATTTCCGCCGCCGGATACATGTTGTAGCGTGTGATTTTGTCGGGTCCGGTAATTTCCTTAACCGACATCAGAGACCCCAAAGGCACCATGCCGCCTTGAAGATTCCGTGTTTTCAGTTCGGTGATGTCCTCCGGTTTCATGCGAAACTCCGAATCGGCCTGAGCCACCACCTGATAGGTCCTGCCGAAACTGTTGAAATCATTCACATACATCGAACCCAGATAGATCTGCAAGGTGTCGAACACGTCTTTCAAGGGCACATCCATAGACTTGGCTCGGGTACGGTCCACGTCCAGAAAAAGCTGCGGAACCGAGGCGCGGAAAGTCGTAAACAGCCCGGCCAGGCCGGGTTGCTGATTGCCCTTGGCGATCATCTCGTTGACCGTATCCTGTAGCGCCTCAATACCGGCATTGGTGCGATCCTGAACTTGCAGCTTGAAACCGCCTACCGAACTCATACCCCGGATCGGAGGCGGGGCAAATACGGCAATGTGAGCGCCCTCAATCTGGGCGAGCCGCTGCTGAAGATTTTTGATGACCGCATCGGCATGAAGCTCCGGGTGACCGGCGCGCTGGTCGAAATCATCGAGCCGGGCGAACATCGTGGCGACGTTGGACTGGCTCGAGCCGCTCAAGATGGAAAAACCGGCATAGGCGTTCAGATGTTTGACGCCTTTGGTTTCCAGAACGATACGGTTAGCCTGCTGCACCATTTCCTGGGTGCGCCCCAGCGAAGCGGCGTCCGGCAGCTGCGCATACAAAATCAGGTAGCCCTGATCCTGCTGAGGAATGAAGCCCGTCGGCACCTTTTCAAAGGCCAGAAAATTAAGGCCGTTGAGTCCCATATAAAGCACCAGCACCACCGCCGTCATGCGTATCAACCTGCCGACCAGGCGCGCATAACCTTCGCTGAACGAGTCGAAGAACCGGTTGAAGACGCCGAAAAACCGGCCGAACAGACGATCGATCAGCCGTGTGAACCAGTCCTTGTCGCCATGTGCCCGATCCAGCAGCTTCGCGCACAGGGCCGGACTCAGGGTCAGCGAGTTAAACGCCGAGATCACCGTGGAAACCGCAATGGTCAGCGCAAATTGTTTGTAGAAGGCGCCGGAAACACCGGTAATAAAGGCGGTGGGCACGAACACTGCGACCAGAACCAGAGCCGTAGCAATGATAGGGCCTACCACTTCTTCCATGGCTTTCCGGGTGGCATCCCGGGCCGATAATCCTGTCGCGATATGGCGCTCCACGTTCTCTACCACGATGATGGCGTCATCCACGACGATACCGATAGCCAGCACCAGGCCGAATAACGATAAGGTGTTTAAGGACAGACCCATAGCGGCCATGACGGCAAACGTGCCAATCAACGAGACCGGCACGGTAAGCAGTGGAATGATGGTGGCGCGCCAGTTCTGCAAAAATATCACCACCACGAGCAAGACCAGCAGGATGGCCTCGAACAGGGTCTTGGCCACCGCGTTGATGGATTGCTGCACGAACACAACGGTGTCATAGACCATATTGTAATCAAGACCCTCAGGAAAGCGCGTCTTCAGCTTTTCCATGGTGTTGACCACCGCCTCTTTGGTTTCCAGGGCGTTGGATCCGGGTAACTGGAAGATGGCAAGTCCCACCGTGGGCTCGCCATCCAGGAACAGCGCAGAATTGTAATCCTTGGCGCCCAGTTCGATGCGGGCCACGTCCTTGAGGCGGGTCACCTGGCCGTCCGCCCCTTTTTTGATCACGATGTCGGCGAACTGTTCGGCTTCCATCAGTCGGCCCGTGGTGCTGACCGTGTATTGGAAATCCGTGCTCTCCTTTGTCGGCAGCTGGCCGACCACGCCGGCCGCTACCTGGATGTTCTGTTCCCGCATGGCGTTGACTACGTCGCCGGCAGTCAGATTACGCGCGGCAACCTTCTCCGGATTCAGCCACAGGCGCATGCTGTAGTCACGGGCGCCGAACACCATGATTTCACCGACGCCGGGCAGTCGCGCCAAGGTATCCTTGATTTGCAGCAGCGCGTAATTGCTCAGGTAAACACTGTCGTAACGCTTGTCCGGGGATAACAGGTTGACGACCAGACTCAAGTCCGGGCTGCGCTTCTTGACGCTGATGCCTTGTCGGCTCACTTCCTGAGGCAGCTTGGGTTCGGCCAGCGCCACCCGGTTTTGCACCAGAACCTGGGCTTTATCCAGATCAGTACCCGGCTTGAACGTAACGGTAAGCGACATGCTGCCGCTATTGGTGGACTGAGAGGACATATACAGCATTTCCTCGACGCCGTTCACTTCCTGCTCGATAGGCGTCGCCACAGTTTCCGCGACCACTTTGGCGTTGGCGCCGGGATAGGTCGCACTTACGACCACAGTGGGGGGCGCAATCTCGGGATATTGGGCAATAGGCAGTCCAATCAGCGCGAGACCCCCGACCAGAACAATAATGATGGAGAGTACCGATGCGAAAATCGGGCGGTCGATGAAAAAGTGCGTGAATCGGTTCATGGTCTCAATTCTCCATCCGGCCCGGTCAGCGAGATGCGTTCCGGAGTCACCTTGACACCCGGCTTGAGCTTCTGGATACCTTCGATAACCGCCCATTCTTCAGGCCTCAATCCTTCGGTGATCACGCGGGACTGGCCGATATGGGCGCCGAGCACCACCGTGCGATATTCCACCTGGTTATCCTTGTTCACCACCCATACGAAACGCTGCGCCTGATCCGTGCCGATGGCGCGATCGGGAAGCAGAATGGCCGGATACGGAGCGCTCGCGCGGATCCGCATCCGGGCAAAAAAGCCGGGACTCAACAATTCATCAGGGTTGGCGAACACGCCCCGCAACGAAAGCGTGCCGGTGGCCGCATCTTCACGCGGCGATATATAATCGAGACGGCCCTGGTGTGGAAAATTAAGCTCATCAGCCACCGCTAACTCCACCGGTGTCTGTTCCTCTCCCAGACTGCCGCGACCTCCTTTCTTGGCCTGACGCCGATATTTCAGTACCGAGCGTTCGTCCGCATCCACGTAAACATAAACCGGATCGGTAGAGACGATGAAAGTCAACACCGTTGCATCGCCACCGCCACCGTTGACCACATTGCCGGCGGTGATTAATTCGCGACCGATCCGGCCGTCTATCGGGGAGCGCACCTGAGTAAAATTCAGGTTCAACCTTGCCGTATAAACATTGGCTTCCGCAGACTGAACGGCGGCAAGGGTTTCCCGAAGCCCCTTGCTGCGGGCATCGTGCTCCTCTTCGGAAATGGCTTTGGCGCGGAACAAACGCTCGGCGCGCGCCAAGTCATTTTTTGCCAATTCGTGACGGGATTTTGCGCGTTCCAGTTCAGCTTCGGCATAGTTCAGTTGAGCAGTGAACGGTTTCGGGTCAATCAGGAATAGAAGATCGCCTTTATGTACCTTGTCCCCAGCCTTGAAATTCACTTTCTCCAGATAGCCGCTTACCCGTGCGCGCACGTCTACCGAATTGACTGCCTCGATGCGGCCCGTGTATTCGTCCCATTCAGTGACTTCCTGCGACACCGGCTGTGCGATTTTGACATTGGGCGATTGGCTTTGGCCCGGCTGAGAATCCGATTTGTCCTGGTTCCCGCATCCGGTCATCGCCATCAGGGCGATGGTAACTAACAGGCCGACTCGTGTGCGCTGTATTAATGTCCCGTCATTCGAAGGCAGCCGCTGATGCCATGTTCTGTGAAAGCCTTCAGGGCTTGATTCCCTCAATGGACTTAAGCAATGGACGATGGTCGATATGAGAGTTTCTTTTTGCATCCTTTTACACCCTGTTTTTTTAAGGAATTAAATGGTAAGACATATTATCATTTAAATTAAGGTATGATCATAATAATTTCAGTCAATGAATTTCGTGAGTATTACACAATGATTAAATGTGGACGACCTCGCAAAGGAGAGGAGCTGTTAAGCCGTGATCGCTTACTGGACACAGCCTCCAGTCTGTTCCTCGAATACGGCTACGGCAACCTCAGCCTGGAAACCATCGCGCGGGATGCGCGCGTGTCGATGCGAACCATCTACAACCAGTTCGGCGGTAAGGCCGGACTCTTCGGCGCGGTGGTAAGGCGTTGCAGTGACCAGTTTGTCACCGGCCTGTCGGATGAGCATGTCCTGGAGCGTTCTCCGGAAGATACGCTGGTCTTTTTTGCCAAGCAGTTTTTGCGCCGCATCACGCAGCCGGATGTGGTGCGCATGCGCGCCATACTGATCGGCGAATCGCCACGCTTCCCCGATCTTGCCACTCAATTCTATGAACAAGGGCCGCAGCGCACCCTCGATCATCTTGCCCAGTTTTTCGCCCGGCAGCAGCAAGCAGGCCATTTTGTCGTAATGGATCCGCATTTTCTCGCCGACCAGTTTTTGAGTGCGTTACGTAGTGAACGGTTCCAAAAACTGCAACTCGGTCTGGAACCAACGCCTGATGAAGCGGAAATCGATGTTTGGGTACGACAGGCTATCGGCTTGTTCCTGCACGGTAGCCTGAAAAACAGGCAGGGCAGTACAAGTGATACCACGGTTGAACCGTGCGTCCGGAATCCTTAATTCGTCTGTAGCATTTAAGCTATACAGCAGGCTATGGAATTCAGGAGTCTTCCGTGTCTTCTGGAGTCCGGTAAATAGAAATATCCTTCAAGGTAGGCGGCTAGCAGGCAGGGAGTGTGCTCAATCAGATTGAGGGCACTCCCTGGCTAATGACCGGCAATACAGAATCACAACAAGGATTTAATCGTGAAGAATATTTTAACAACAGACAGTTCTGAAGCTCACAACGCATTCTGGAATACCCCTGCTGAGCAGCAACTCAAACAGCTGGCTAGTACTCAGTCAATTCTATTTTGACGGGTAAAAGTAAATCCGTTCGTCCTGAGCCTGTCGAAGGATGAGCGGATTTACGCTGAGCTAAACAAATTTTACACGACATAACAAGACTGACTGAGTACTAGGACAGCTCAAGGATTAAGCAATGAAGAAGCCGAGCAACGCATAAAGCACTATGGTGCAAACCGCCTGAACAATAAAAAGCAGACGGGAAACTTACGACTGTTTTTTGCCCAGTTTAAAAACTCCACTGCAAAACGCATGATTGCGCCGTAATTATTTAATCTTTATACCCAGTTGCTTAACAGTTTTACCCGCAATTTTTGCCGCATAGATCAGCACTGCCAAGAAAATAGCTAAACCCAACGTCAGCAGCGGATAGGAAACGGTACTCTGCGGCGCAGCATCACTGAGCAACCCGGACAGGTGTTTGGCGGTATAGCCGAAATAAACCAGACTGATATTGTAAATTAAAATACCGCTGGTAGCGGCCAGATAAGGCCGGAACCTGACCTGAGTCACCGAAAAAGCATAGCTCAGCATTGCAAACGGCAAAGGTGTCAGGCGCAATAAAAACATCAGCTTAAATTCATTACCCTTGATAACCTCGTTGAGCTCAGAAAAATGCTTATATTTGGCAAGATGCGTAAGCACTCTGTCGCGCAATAAATAGCGGCCCACAAAAAAAATAAGTGCCGATGTTAAATAGGTTGCGATAACGATATAAAACATCCCGGCACTGATTGGGAATAATAAGCCGGCAGCAAAACAGAGTGCATCGACTGAAACAAAAAGAGGTGTCAGAATGACAAATAACGTAATAAAACCCAGTGGCGCAAAAGCGCCCAACTCCTGAATTCGGACTTCCAAATCAGGAAGATAAAGTTCCAGTTCATGGCCAATAAGTAATACAACCCCGACAAAAATGAAAGCTATCGCTAATTTTTTGATAAGTCCTGTTTCTTGCAGTTGCATGTGTTATTACTCCTTGAAGAAAATTATCAGTAATTAATAGAGCTGGAAGATTTTCAATATATTTTAACAATCCAAAAACCTCCACATTCCTTAAACTATTATTTCGTATATTTCTTTAGAACGAAATAGGAAAAACCCCGCAGGGTTGGGCTTATAATCCAATCATGAAATATTGACGGACATTTATTTCCGAAAACGCTTTCTTTTACCAAATTGTCAGGATAATCCCGATACTTATTCACAAAACCCAAAATATAGATTTTTCTGGAAAGCTTCAGATAATTTAGTGAAATTAAAATCGATGATGAAAAACCAATCAAATAAACTTCACATTGCCCATGTCCGCGCAGCAGACCAAAGTATTCAATCATTAGAAACCCACTTACTTGAAGTGGCGGAAATCAGCAAAAAATTAGCCGCTAAAATTAATGTGCCTGAAGCAGGAGAACTGATAGGGCTTTTGCATGATTTCGGCAAATACAGTGCGTCCTTTCAGAATTACATACAATCCGCTACCGAGTTAATTGACCAGGATAACGATGACTACGTTAATGCCGGTGCGCTAAAGGGAAAAATAGATCACTCAACAGTGGGCGCGCAGTGGGTATGGGAAGCGCTGAGTAAATACGGTAAAAACGGCGAAGGAAAATTATGCGGCCAAATACTGGCGCTGTGTATTGCCTCGCATCACAGCGGGTTGATCGATTGTTTAAAGCCGGAGGGCGTTAATGGCTTCAAAGAGCGGATAAATAAAGATGACCAGCGATCTCATCTAGCTGAATGCAAGCAAAATGCACATCCATTTATTTCAGACAAGGCGCTGAACCTGGCCGGTAAGCCTTTGCTGACAGGCATGCTCGATCAAATAAAATTATTGACCCGGACGGAGCAGCATGGGCAAATAATATCGGAAGCCATTAAGCAATTTTATGTCGGCTTTTGGACTCGGTTTTTATTCAGCTGCCTGTGATAGACGCGGACCGGATTAACAGGTCGCGCCTCACGCAGGCGCGTGGATTGAAACAGCATTATGCCGGGTTGGCCTTATTCCGGCCTGCAACAGGATCATTTTCCACGGCAACTTTTAACACATCATCCACATTTTCCAGCCAGACAAAGCGGAGTTGATTTCTCACCGCTTCGGGTATTTCTTCAAAGTCTTTCTTGTTGAGCGCAGGAAGCATGACTGTTTTTAGCCCCGCTCTGGCCGCAGCAATGACTTTTTCTTTAATGCCGCCAACCGGCAATACCAGTCCGCGCAGGCTTATTTCTCCGGTCATTGCCACATCGCTATGTACGGTACGCTCGGAAAACGCGGAAAATAATGCGGTAAACATGGCGACTCCCGCACTGGGGCCGTCTTTAGGAATAGCGCCTGCCGGTACGTGGACATGGATATCGTTTGTTTTGAATATTTCCGGGCTTAAACCCAATTCATGAGCGCGCGATTTCACCAGGCTTAACGCGGCCTGGGCGCTTTCTTTCATGACTTCGCCCAACTGACCGGTAAGGATCAGTTTGCCGTCGCCGGGCAGACGGGTGGCTTCGATAAAAAGAATGTCGCCGCCGACCGGTGTCCAGGCAAGTCCTGTGGCAACGCCCGGAACGCTGGTGCGCATCGCGACGTCGCTGTAAAACCTTTTCGGTCCCAGAATGCCCGGAATATGTTCGCCGTCAATCTGTTCATTAACGACAATATCCTCGGCAATACGCATCGCTACATGACGAAATACGGAGCCGATCTCTCGTTCCAGATTTCTGCAACCAGCCTCGCGGGTATAGTCCTGAATAATGGTGAGTATTGCGTTATCGGTGATTGCGCATTGCTCGGGATTTAAGCCGTTGCTTTCCAGTTGCCTGTGTACCAGATAGCGTTTGGCAATCTGAAGCTTTTCCTCGGAGGTGTAACCGGATAATTCAATGACTTCCATCCGGTCGCGCAAAGGCGCGGGGATGCTGTCCAATACGTTGGCCGTTCCGATAAACATCACATGGCTCAGATCGAATGCGACCGCCAGGTAATTATCGCGGAAAGTTGAGTTTTGCTCGGGATCCAACACTTCCAGCAAGGCCGAAGACGGATCGCCATGAAACCCCGAGCCGAGCTTGTCCATTTCATCGAGCATAAATACCGGGTTATTGGTGCCGGCCTTGCGTATGGATTGAATAATGTTGCCCGGCAGTGCGCCGATATAAGTGCGCCGGTGACCGCGTATCTCGGCTTCGTCATGCAGACCGCCGAGGCTGGCGCGTACAAATTCACGCTCGGTTGCGCGGGCTATGCTGCGTCCCAATGAGGTTTTTCCGACGCCGGGCGGTCCGACAAAGCATAAAATGGGGCTCTTGCCATTCGGGTTCAGCTTGCGCACGGCCAAAAATTCCAATATGCGCTGCTTGATTTTATCCAGGCCGTAATGATCTTCATTGAGAATTTCCCTGGCTCTTTTTATATCGATAACGCCTGTACTTGCGACCGACCAGGGCAGTTCGATCAGCCAATCAAGATAGGCGCGAATCATCGAATATTCGCCGCTGGCATCCGGCATGTGCTGCAAGCGGCCAAGTTCCTTGCGCGCTTGTTTCTCGACTTCTTCAGGCATTTTGGCCGCACTGATGGCGTTGCTTATTTCTTCAATTTCGGCAGCACCGCCTTCTTCTTCGCCCAATTCCTTCTGGATAGCCTTCATTTGTTCCCGCAAAACGAATTCGCGTTGCCGCTGCCCCATGGTTTCCTGAGTTTGTTCGTTAATCTTGTTGGAGATTTTTAACACTTCGACTTGATAATTGAGTAACTCCAGGATTTTGTCGATACGTGCCTGTATATCGAACAGTCCCAGTATCTCTTGTTTTTCCGGGGATTTTGAAACCAGGTAACTGGCGACCAGGTCAGCCAGCATCGACGGTGAAGTGATGGATTGAATGGCGTTAATCAGCTCATCAGGCGCTTGGTGTGTCTGAGCCAGAACTTCCAGCGCTTTTTGCTTGAGCGTTATGACGCGCGCTTCGACATCCTTGGAACGCATTTCAGGCTCTTCGTAACGGTCAATCCGGGCGACAAGAAACGGATAACCCGGCAAAAACTCCTGTACGCGAAAGCGTTGCACCCCCTGACAAACGACATGATGCGTGCCGTCAGGCGCAGTTATATAGCGTAAAATTTCCGCTACAGTACCGACTGTGTAAAGATCATCCGGGTTGGGTTCCTCATCTTTGTCCCTCAATTGCATAAGCAGTCCGATCGGTTTCTCGGAACGCACCGCTTCTTGCACAGCCGCAATAGACAGTTTACGGCCTATCACCAACGGAGAAACGTTTTGCGGGAAAAGCACGGTTCCGCGCATGGGCACAATGATAATCGCATCATTGGGAACGGGGGGGAATTGCAACGGCGCTTCCTGCTTTATCTCTGAAGATGGCTCTTCCGTATTCGTCGTTGATCCCAGAAGTATATTTTTCAGATCCTTGATTTGCATAAGAAGCCCTTATATTATTTTGCGCAGTGAAATTAACAAACACCCGTTTACAAGTTCATTCGTACCGATTTCAAAACGTCCGGCGGGCAGTTCAATATGCCGCTCAAATCGTCCATAGGGGATTTCCAGTCGGCGAATAGTCGCTTGTGAGCTGTCCGGTAGATGCCGTTGTCCGTCAATAATCAAATGATCGCCTTCAAGCGCTACGTTCAACTGTTCCGGGGCAACACCCGGTAGTGCGATCATAATTTTGAATTCGTAATTGGTTTCATAGATATCGATCGGCGGTTCCCAAGTCGGTCGTTTGGCGTTGTTCATGACAGACGGCCTAAAGAACTGTCGATGCAATCGGTCGGCCCGATCCAATATTTGACAAGCTTCTGCCCACATCCATGTTTCAAGGTTACGTAATGGCATAATGTGTTATTCCAGATTGTTGCAGTTTAACTACTCAAGCAGCGTAATTATTTGCCCCCGCTCCATTGTAAAATCGCTGTCCATGACGATTTATTCGGCGGGAGCCGAATGGTGCTTGCTGTGTTCCGGTATCTTATCGTTGCCGTGTTCAATCATTTGCGCGTCAAACCATTCATGGAGCGCCTGGACAAACTGGGGATATTCGGTTGAATAATGAATCTGCGCGCCATTAGGCAATGCTTTATATTCAAATTTTATATCGTCGGTTTTTGCCATTTTCAACTGGGTCAGACCCGGCATATCGGCTCCGTGGACACGTTCAGTTATAGAAAAATCGCCTTTTCTGAATTCATTGGCAATTTCAAGCAGATGTGTCTGAATCAGTTTTATTTCCCGGGTATCGTTTGCCGATTTGGCGACAACATGCTGAATGCCGCCATGAACGGTTTTGGTAAACGTTTGCAGGGCTTGACCCAAGGTATAGGGCACCACTTGCTGTGCGCGTTGACGTACTTCATCAACCGGCTCCGGGCCGGTTTTTTCAAAAGCCGCGGCTGCGGTAGAAAAAAGTAAAAGCCCGACCAATATTAATGGGTTATTTTTCATAATCGTAGTTCTCGTTTAGTTAGGATCCAATGAAAATATTTGATGAGAACATCTAAAGACTCATAACAAAGTATGTCTTGCTTACGAACCCCGATAAATCCGTACAACTACTTACAAATACCGGTTTTGATGATCCGCATAGAAATTGGCAGCAATGTAAAAATGATGCTCAATACCTCGCTACGTTGGCGATAAAGACACAGCTCAAACGATGAGACGCGGGGCGGGAGTTCAACCGCCAACTAAAAAGCGGCTCGATCAACTCGCTGCCGAGCTGTCGTCATCCGGTTTTACTGGCTATGTCCAGAGGAAAGCGGAAAGGCCGGTTGTCGCCTGGCAATCTTAAAAATAATCAGGCGATCCGGGCAAAAAAACGGCTATTGAAAGGTGGATAATCTATTTGTGTCGATGACATGAACAGGCCTTTGAATGCCCGAATTATCGGCTTTTCGAGCGGATTCAGCTAAGTATTCGTGCTTATTGAATATAGTCCGTAACCTTGTATTCTGGTGTCGTAATTGGCGAGGATAAGATTAGGATTTTGGATCTGATTTTGAATTCGTTAAAGGACATTCAATATCAATCGAGTCTGATTCCGAGCTATCCGATCAGGAGCAATATCGACTCAAGCCATCACAGCAGAAAGGTGAATCCATGTACGTTAATACACAAGCGCTCCTCTCGCTTACCGCCGGAATTTTAATACTTGTTCGTCCCGCCTTGTTGAATTACATCATCGCTATTTATCTTATTATTGTCGGTGTTCTGGGCCTGGTCAGATGATTTTCCATAATGTCAAAAAAGCCAATGATATTGCGGATTTTCATCGCAAACGTCTATGCGCCAATCCGTAACTTGGGTTCTTGTGAATCCTTAGATCAGTCAGAAGGTACCTACTATGTTTACAGCTAAAACACTCTTGAGATTAGGGCTATCGGCAGCATTGACAAGCTTGTTGTTCCTGATGGGATGTGCCTCGGCACCGCCGACAGATTTGCTGTCGCAGGCTGAACTGGCCATTCAGAATGCAGAACGGGCCGGAACCTCTCAGTACGAACCCGAACTGCTAAGCAGCGCCCGCACAAAACTTAATCGTGCCCACAAAAGAGTGGATGACGATGAAAATGAAGAGGCGCGCAGAATGGCCGAAGAAGCCATTGCCGAAGCAAATTTGGCCAATGCCAAAGCCGCGGCGGCAAGAGAGGCCAATCAGACGGATGAAATGAAAAAGGCGATCGAAGCCTTGAAACAGGAGACTTCGCGGCAAAGCGAAGGCCACTAACCAGCCATTTTGGAGGCGTACCATGCGACCACAAATCTCTTTCCAGCCATCACCGTTGACCAGTCTCTTTCTTGTTCTAGCGAGCGTGTTGCTAACAGCTTGCACGCCGGCCGCCAATATGAGCCTTGAGAGAGCCCGTACCGATTATCAGCAAGCGGCAAATGACCCGGCAGTGAAGGCCAATGCTTCTGCGGATTTGTTTGCGGCGGAAAAACTGCTGCAACAAGCCGAGGCCACCTGGGAGGAGGATGACGATTCCGACGAGGTGGACCATCTTTCCTATCTGACCAGCCGAAAGGTGGATTTGGCGCGAGCCACCGCTAATCAGGCGGTATCGAAAAAAAGCTTTGAAGAATTAAGCGGTCAAAAGGACCAGATTCGCTTGCAAGCTCGTGAAGCTGAAATTGCGAAACTGAAAGCTAAAAAGGTCCCGCAAGGCATTTTGGTGACATTGGGCGATGTGCTGTTCGACACGGCGCGCTCCAATCTCAAACCTGGAAGCCTTCAGAATATGTATCCCTTGGTGGAGTATTTGAAAAGACATGCCGAAACCAGGGTGAAGATTGATGGCCACACTGATAGCAGGGGATCTGCGGGCTATAACGCCAATCTTTCGCAGATGCGGGCCGAGGCCGTCAGAACTTTTCTGATTACCAACGGAATCTCATCGGCACGCATCAGTGCACAGGGCATGGGTGAGGATTACCCGGTCGCAACAAACTCAACCGCTGCAGGACGCCAGCAAAACCGGCGCGTGGAAGTGACAATAACCGACGCACCCGCAACAATGTCCCCCACTTCTTCCGGTTCTCCCGGCAGCGGCATGTGATGTTAGGAAGTGATCTGATTGCTGCTTGTCTTGAGACAAAAGCACCGTCCTTGTCTCTGTCGAAACCAGCGGCGTTTTTGATGGATTACAGCGTATCGATTATCTGATTTATAAAGTAATCGTTTGAGATAAACATCATATTTATAAAGTATTTAACGTTAATTATCGGATTTTGCCACGGTAAAGCGGATGCCGGCAGATCGAAGAATTACGCTTTAAACACAGGCGGCTGCACAAACGAAATTCCGCTTTAGGAGCATAGGTATCTACACAAGTGCGGCCTCTTGTCTCGTTCCCGCGCGCTGCGTCACTGCCATTAAGTTAAGAAGATAATGACGCCGTAGGAGCGGGCCGCGCCCGCGACATTTGGCCGGCGATTGCAGAGTTGCAGCGCTCTCATCGCAGGCGCGGCCCGCTCCTACAACGCTTAACTTAATGGCAGTGCCGTGTTGCGCGGGAACGAGAGAAAGGCTAGGTATTTCTATAGATACGTTGAGATCTAAGCTCAAAACTTCGGGCTGCTTTATAACGTCATTCACTTAATTCTATCCGCATGGAATTTTAAATATGAATACGATAAATACTAAACCTGAGCCGGAAATACCGCATTTTGTCTTAAAAGATTGCGCATTGATCGCGATTGCCACACACAGACGCGCCAATACCTTAAAAGAGTTCCGCGACCATATCGCCAGCCTGAATCCGGACAGCTTGTATTACCATTTTTGGGCGAATTTATTATTGCCGCATTTTGAGGAGCGCGAGTACATCAACGACTTTGCCAGCTGGATGCGTCATGGTCTTTCCGATACCAAATTGGCCGAACAATTGGCCGTGCTCGACCCGACCTCATTCAATGATCTCGAGGAATTACGCTACCATCTACTCGAATATATCGATGACCGCATGGAAGAAAGCGAATACTTGCAATGGACTCGGGCCTCGCAACAGTTTGAATTTATTCGCTCGCAAATTGTGGTATTCGATACCCACACCCGGATAAGCGAACCGCATGAGATGTCGGGCCTGATTGCCCTCATGTCGGCAAGCAGCATCTTTTACCATTTTATTGATGCCCGTCGCCGTGCTCAGGACAAAATGGATGATTTTTGCCGATGGTTAACTTTTTTCGGTGAAACTTATCAGCCTTTAATTGTCCAGTTAAGCGGGATCGATCCTTATTTCAGTACCTTGGTTGAATTACGTCAACAAGTGGCGACGGCCTTTCAAAACCATTTTACGGAGCGAGTGTCATGACCACGATGTTAGAGGCTTATGCGGCGGTAACCGGCGCAGATGTTATCCGGCATCTGCAACAGCTGGCGGAACTTTTGCAAGGCAAGACCGTGGTGCATGTTAATTCCACGCGCGTTGGCGGCGGCGTTGCCGAGATATTGGATAAGCTCGTGCCGCTTTCCCGGGAGCTAGGCATCGATACGCGCTGGGAAGTGATTAGCGGCGATAGCGAATTTTACCAGTGCACAAAAAGCATGCATAACGCAATACAGGGTGACAGGATCATTATTCCCGATAACTTGCTGGAACATTTTCTGGAAGTGAATGAGCAAAATGCCAACCAACTGCGTTCTGTTCTGGAAGAAGCCGACTTTGTTTTTATTCATGATCCGCAGCCGGTTGCCCTGTTAAAGTATTGCAGCAATCGGAAGGGTAAGTGGATCTGGCGCTGTCACATCGATGCCAGCCATCCGTACCGGGGAACCTGGCGCTTTTTAGACCGGTTTGTGCGTGAATACGATGCCAGCATTTTTTCATTATCGCAGTTTGTGCAACTGCTGCCGCATCCTGCCTATATTATCCCGCCCAGCATCGACCCGTTAAGCGACAAAAACGTTGACTTGACTCAAGACGAATTAGATTCGGTGCGGACACGTTTCGGCATAGATCCCGATGCGCCGATGATTGCGCAGATCTCGCGGTTTGACCGGTTTAAAGACCCGATAGGCGTCATAAAATCTTATAAACTGGCCAAGCAATATATTCCCGGGTTGCAATTGGTATTGGCCGGCGGCAGCGCAACGGACGATCCGGAAGGTGAGGTCGTGCTCGATGAAGTGCGCATCGCGGCGGGCGATGACCCCAATATTAAAATCTTACAGTTGCCGCCCGACGCCCACCGTACCATTAATGCGCTACAACGGCTTGCCGATATTGTTCTGCAAAAATCCACTAAAGAGGGCTTCGGCCTTACCGTAACCGAAGCCCTCTGGAAAGGTAAGCCGGTTATCGGCGGCGACACCGGCGGCATTCGTTTGCAGGTCGTTAATTTTCATACCGGTTTTTTAGTCAACACGCCGGAAGGCGCTGCGCTGCGTATTCGGTACCTGTTTAATCAAAAGCAAAAAGTGCAGGAAATGGGCATTAAATCCAGGGAATTCGTCCGCGAAAACTTCCTGTTAACCCGTCAGTTGCGTGAGTATCTAACCTTAATGGTATCGCTGCAACATGGTGCGGTTGACCGAATTGAATTAAGTTGAGTCCGGCGCATGTCAAACCTGCATCGAAGTCATGCCATGCCTTTCGGGACTCATATACGGGATGACGGCAAGATCACTTTTAGATTATGGGCGCCCGGAGCCGACAAGGTTGAATTAAGCCTGCAAGGCAGCGCGCCTGAACTCAGGTTACTGATGACGCCTGAAGCCGATGGCTGGTATGGCATTACCACCGAACTGGCCGGTATCGGCTTTTTTTACCAGTACCTGATCAACGGGCAATATTACGTTCCCGATCCTGCCTCCCGTTATCAACCTCAGGATGTTCATGGTTCCAGTCAGGTTATCGATCCCGATGCCTGGCAATGGCAGGATCATGGCTGGAAAGGACGGCCTTGGGAAGAGACGGTGTTTTACGAGCTGCATGTCGGGACTTTCACTGAAGACGGCACTTTTACCGGGGTAACAAAACGTCTGGATTATCTGGTCGATTTGGGCGTGACCGCAATACAGCTAATGGCCATTGCCGATTTTCCCGGTCAACGTAATTGGGGCTATGACGGCGTATTGCCGTTTGCGCCTGACAGCAGCTACGGAACCGCAGAGGATCTTAAAGATCTGATTGACACCGCGCATGCCAAAGGCTTGATGGTGTTTAACGACGTGGTTTACAGCCATTTCGGCCCGGAAGGCAATTACCTGCATCTGTATGCGCCGGGATTTTTTACCGATCGATTCCATACGCCGTGGGGCGATGCGGTTAATTTCGACCCTGAACATAACCACTGGGTACGCTGGTTCTTTATCCACAATGCGCTGTATTGGCTTGAAGAATATCATTTCGACGGGTTGCGCTTTGATGCCATACATGCCATTTTCGACGACTCATCCCCGGATATTCTGGAAGAACTGGCCGAAGCCGTTCGACTGGGGCCGGGATATGATCGCCCTGTCTATTTAGTGCTGGAAAACGACAATAATGTCACCCGTTACTTAAGGCGCAATCCGTCCTTGCCGCAGCGTTATTTCGATGCGCAATGGAATGACGATCTGCATCATGTTTTGCATGTTCTGCTAACCGGAGAGAGCGCTGGCTATTATCAGGATTACAGTCAACAACCGCTACGCCATCTGGCCCGCTGTTTAACCGAGGGTTTTGCTTATCAGGGCGAAGAATCCGCTTATCAGGACGGGAAGCGGCGCGGCGAATCCTGTTCGGGGTTGCCGCTGACGGCCTTTGTATCCTTCTTGCAGAATCATGACCAGGTCGGTAACCGGGCATTCGGCGAGCGCATCGCAAACCTTTGCGCTCCGGAAGCTGTGCGTGCGGCGACCGCGATCGTATTGCTGACACCGTCGCTGCCTTTGTTGTTTATGGGCCAGGAATGGGCCTGTAATCAGCCGTTTACCTATTTTGTGGATTTTCCCGGCGAATTGGGCGAGGCAGTAAACCTGGGTCGATTACAGGAATTTTCCAGGTTCACGGGGTTTAACGATGCTGAATCGCGATTAAAAATACCTTTGCCCAACGCCGTTCAAACCTATCGGGCGGCCAAGCCGGCGTGGGATGAATCGGATCGGGAGCCGCATCGACAATGGCTCGATTATCACCGGGAATTATTGCGTATTCGTCGCTGTCATATTACCCCAAGGACAAAGGGAATAGTTGCCGGACAAGCCCATTACCTGCTTTTCAATGACAGGGCATTAACGGTGCAATGGCAGATGAACGATGCTTCAATTTTAACGCTGGTGGCAAACCTTGGCAGTGATTCGGCGAGGGTTGATTGTTCTTGTGATGGGGACGTGCTGTTTGCCAGCGATTCGGTTGTGCATAAAAAACTGCGCCAGGGTTGTTTAAACCCTTGGTCGGTCATTTTTTATTTAAAGGAAGCCGACAAATGATGTGTGCAAAAGCGGTTTGTCCACGAAAAGCACGAAAATACTCACTCAGATACAAAACAGCAGCGGGTTCTCCAATGCATTGTTTTATTTCGTGTCTTTTCGTAGACAAATTATTTTCAGGATTAACAGTATGGCTGCCGGTTTTTCTATTCCACACAACAGCGTGATTTATGACTGATTCCGTAAATCGGCAAAGAGAGATAGACATTCCCGTTTCGACTTATCGCCTGCAATTTAACAAGCAATTTACTTTTGCCGAGGCTACCCGGTTTATTTCCTATCTTCGCCGACTCGGCATTAGTCACTGTTACGCTTCTCCTTATCTGAAAGCCCGTCCCGGCAGTAATCACGGTTACGATATTGTTGACCATAACGAACTCAACCCCGAAATCGGCAGTTACCAGGATTTTGAGTGTTTTATCGCCGAATTGCGGCGCAACGGGATGGGTCTGATAACGGATATTGTCCCGAATCACATGGGCATTATGGGCAGCGACAACATCTGGTGGCTGGATGTGCTGGAGAATGGTCAGGCTTCTTACTATGCCTCATTTTTTGATGTTGATTGGTATCCGGTTAAGAGAACGCTGCAAAATAAAATACTGCTTCCTGTGCTGGGCGACCATTACGGGAATATATTGGAACAGCAGGAACTGAAGCTGGTTTTCGATGCCGACCAGGGCGAGTTTAGCGTTTATTACTATCAGCACCGGTTTCCCGTTGATCCACAGACTTATCCTTTTATCCTGAGCTCGCAACACGAACAGTTACTGAACTATTTCGCGGTCGACGATCCGGTGTTTCTGGAATATCAGACCATTGATAACAGTTTCAGCAAATTGCCTTCACGCACGAACAGGACGGAAGAAAAAATAGAAGAACGCAAGCGCGATAAAGAAGTCTTTAAAAAGCAACTGGCCAAACTCTGTGCGGATAGTGCTCAACTCGTTAAGTTTATTAACTTTCATGTCATGGAAATTAACCGGATAGCGGGCGAAAGCGGCGAATTGCATGCATTGCTGGAGCAACAGGTCTATCGGCTGGCTTATTGGCGCGTTGCCGGCGATGAAATAAATTACCGCCGGTTTTTCGACATCAACGAACTGGCCGGGTTGCGGATTGAAGATGAAAAGGTATTTGATGCGACTCACCAACTGATCCTGTCGCTGATCGAACAGGGCAAGATTCAGGGGCTGCGTATCGATCATGCGGACGGATTGTGCAATCCGGTAGCTTATTATCAACGCCTTAATAAAAAAATTGCGGCTATTTTAAATACCGGCACCGAGCAGAATACGCCGCCGATCTATATCGTGGCCGAGAAAATTGTCGCCAACTATGAATATTTATCCAACAATTGGCCGATTCACGGCACCACCGGCTACGAGTTTGCCAATATCGTTAACGGCGTTTTTATTGATGGCGCGGCCGAAAAATCATTAACGCATTGTTACGCACGTTTTATAAAGCATCGACAGAATTTCGACGAACTGGTGTATCAGGCTAAAAGGCAGGTGATGACAACCGCGTTGGCCAGTGAATTGAACGTGCTCGCCAATCAGTTGAGCAAAATCGCCGATGCCAGTTCAAAAACCCGAGACTATACACTCTACGCGTTGCGCAATGCCTTATCGGAAGTTATCGCCTGTTTTCCTGTTTATCGAACCTATATCAACAGTCAGCGCGTAAGCAAAGAGGACAGCCAGTATATTAATTGGGCGGTTGACCAAGGCAGGCAGCGAAGTTGGGCGGCCGATAAAACCGTGTTTGAATTCATTCGACACCTTCTGTTTATGGAACATTATTCGCTAATTGAAAGTACGGATTTGTTGAGATTTGTAATGAAGTTTCAACAATATACGCCGCAGGTCATGGCCAAAGGCCATGAAGATACCGCGCTTTATCAATATAACCGGCTCATTTCCTTAAACGAAGTGGGCGGCGATCCCCGGTACTTCGGAAACTCGGTCAACGCCTTTCATCATTTTAACCGGGAACGGATTAAAAAATGGCCACATACCCTGTTATGCCTGTCCACCCACGACACCAAACACAGCGCTGACGTACGGGCAAGAATCAATGTATTGACTGAAATACCTCTGCAATGGCAGGAAGCGGCACTACGCTGGCAGCGCTTGAATAAAGCCAAAAAAACCAAGACGAGCGGAGTGGTTATTGCCAGCAATGATGAATACCTGTTTTATCAGGTGCTGATTGGAACCTGGCCGCTAACAAGTTTGACGGATGCGGAGTCGGCCGATTATCGGGAACGCATCCGGAGCTATATGATTAAGGCGGTGCGTGAAGCAAAACAATACACCTCATGGCTCAATCCTAATGAAGATTATGAACAAGCCGTCAATCAATTTGTTTACCAATGCCTGGACGCCAATGCCAGTCCATTATTTTTAAAGGATTTTACCGAGTTCGAAAGGCAAATCAGAAAACCCGGCTTGTATAATGCGCTTGCGCAGGTAGTGTTGCATACAACCTCGCCGGGGGTGCCGGATATCTATCAAGGCAACGAATTATGGCAATTTACTTTGGTTGATCCCGATAATCGACGACCCGTTGATTTCAGTAACAACAGTCAGTTATTGAACGAAATGGAGGCACTGCTGGCAAAACCGGATTTTGACCGGCTGCAATTCATAAGATCCTTATTAGCAAATATGGAAGATGGGCGGATCAAGCTTTTTGTGGTCATGCAGACCTTACGCTTTCGACATCAACACGCCGCGTTATTTAAAAACGGCGAATATCTGAAAGTTAATATCCACGGAGCGGGGGCTGACAGACTGCTGGCTTTTGCCAGACAAGACCAAAACAACTTTGCCGTTATGGTCGTGCCCCGCTTAAACGGGTTTAACAGATTGTTGGGCGATGTCGGGGCCGATACCTGGCTGGAATTGCCGCAAGACAGCCCCAGACAGTATCGGGAACTGTTCAGTCAATGCCGGGTTATGACCGAAGCGGTTGAAGACTCTCTTCAGCTCTATATTGGTGAGCCGTTAAAATTATTTCCTCTCGCCATTTTATTCGGCGTTGTTGAATAAAGTGATTGTCATGAAAGAATATTCCGGATGCTATTTCTTATTCTCTCCGCGTGCCTGCGTAGCCCGGTAGGGTACGCTGTGCGTACCTTTCAGCCAATTTCCGCAACTCTCTGCATTGTGCCGTTCGCACTGTTGCTGTATTTTGCGGCCCCCGCTGTCAGCGCAGAGGTTTCCGTTAACGGACTTGCAGGAGAAGCTAAAAAAAATGTTCAGCTCATGCTGTCGCTGACAAAAGAGCCGTGCCAAGCATCGGAATGGAAAATACGCGGCTTGTTTGACAATGCCGATGAAGAAATATCGCAGGCTTTACGGGCTTTGGGTTATTACCATCCCGTTATCGACAAATCATTGGCTTTCAATGCGAAATGTTGGCAGGCGGACTTTACGATTGCTTCCGGCCCGCAGGTCATCATTGGCGACATCACCATTACCCTGAACGGCGATGCCCGCGATGACGCCGAGTTTCAAAAACTGCGCAATGCGCTGCTGACTGCAAACGGCAAGCCTTTGCGCCACGATCACTACGAAAAGATGAAAAGTCGGCTCGAAACACTGGCGATGGAACGAGGTTATCTGCAAGCCGCGTTTTCGGGAAAACAATTATTAATCGATAAAGCCAACAACAGGGCGCTCATCACGCTGGTGTTTAATACCGGGAAACGCAGGGTGTTTGGCGACGTTATTGTTGAACAGGATATTTTGAATCCCGAGTTTGTCAGCAGATTCATTTCAGTAAAAAGCGGCGATTTTTATTCCAGCGAACAACTGGCCAAAACCCACACAGCACTGTCGAAAAGCGGCTACTTCGACAGGATAGAAATTCGCCCGAATACTGAAAATACCCGCGGTAACCAAGTTCCCGTCAGCATCAAACTTTATCCGGGCAAAACCCGGCATTACGGATTCGGTGTTGGCTTTGACACCGATATAGGGCCTTTAGTCAATGCAGCTTACAGTAACCGTCGAATAAATCGCCGCGGACATTTTATTAATGCCAATCTTGATCTTGCCCCAGTGCGGTCAACGGCAGATGTTGAATACAACGTGCCGCTGGACGACCCGACCCACGATTTCTTCAGTTTCGGCGGCGGCTTTAAACGGGAAGATCTGGACGCTTATGAGTCCCTGTCGGCGAAGCTTTCCGCGCGCTTAAAACACGCCTTCGATAACGGTTGGAAGCAGACGCTGTTTCTCGATTCTCTTTACGAAGACTTTACCATCGGCAGCACATCCAATCAGGTCCTGTTATTAGTCCCCGGCGGCAGCTGGCTACGTTCTGTTGCCGATAATCCCATGCGGCCTACCCGAGGCTATCGCCTGGAGCTTAATCTGGCCGGCAGTTATGAAAACCCGATTTCCGATATCAGTTTTGCGCAAGGCTCAGTAGCCGCCGTATGGACGCATCCCTTACCTTGGCGCGGCAGATTTATCGCTCGAACCGAGCAGGGTGCAACGCTGGTTGATCAATTCGACAAGCTGCCGACCTCGTACCGGTTTTTTGCCGGCGGTATGAACAGCGTGCGCGGTTATGCTTATCGAGACCTGGGTCCCAAGGATAATACGGGTAATGTGATAGGCGGCAAGTTCTTAAGCGTAGTCAGCGCGGAATACGAACATTACCTGTTTGATAACTGGGGCGTTGCGGCATTTGTTGACGCCGGTAACGCTTATAATCCCGGTAATGTCAGGATCAAAACAGGGGTCGGTTTAGGCGTCAGGTGGTATTCGCCTATCGGTCCGGTCAGGCTGGATTTTGCATTGCCTTTGAGCGAATCGGATTCTTCATTTCAAATCCATTTTGCCGCCGGGACAAGGCTATGAATCCGGATCAATCGCCGTTTTAGAATGATGAAGCGTATTCTTCTGATTATCTTGATTGTGCTGCTGACGATCCCTGTCGGCTTGCTCGGTTTGATGAACAGCGTAACCGGCAGCCGCTGGCTGTTGCAGACGGTTTTTTCAAATTTACCGGTGCAGGTTTCGGTTAAAACCATTGACGGCCGGTTGCTTGAACGCATAGTACTTTCCGATCTGCATTATAAAAGCGATACGGAAACAGTCACCGTTAAAAATCTTGTGTTCGCCTGGCAACCTTCCGAACTGTTTTCCGGCATTTTAAAAATTGTCGATATGAGCCTCAATGATGTCAATGTCAGCGTGACCAAGACCGCAGCCCCGGAACAAAGCACTTTCGACTTTAATGCAGAGTTACGCTTGCCGGTGCAGATCGTGCTTGAAAACCTGCTGTTAACGAACCTTACCTTTCAGCAAGGCGAGCAGTTGCAACAACTCGAAAAACTGCATTTGGCGGCCTTTACCGAACATGACCGGGTTAATCTGGTTTCACTGGACGTTAATGCCAAACCGCTGGAAGCAACAGTAAAAGGGCAGGTGGGCTTGGGCAAGGGCTTTCCATTAAGTTTGACCGCCGATTGGCAGGCGACAACGGAGGAATACGGTCTGTGGCAAGCGACAATTACCGTCACCGGCGACATTCGGCAACTGGCTTTCGACAATCAGTTGTCGTCACCGTTCAAATCAGCTTTGACAGGCAATCTGGATAATTTACAAGATGCGCCGCGTATCAACGTACGCGGCGATTGGCAAAATCTTAACTGGCCGCTTGGCGGCAACAAGCCTCAAGTAAGCAGTGAGCAGGGATCGCTTGAGGTGGACGGTTTGCTCAGCGATTATCGGATTATGCTAAACGCACAGCTAAGTCCGCAGTATTTGTCAAAATCCCGGTTAACGTTTAAAGGCCAAGGCAGTACCGAGGCTTTGTCTATCAAAGAACTGGAGCTCAAATCACCGGAAGGCGTGTTTCAGATTGACGGCGATGTGTCCTGGAAAGACGCTACCGTTTTTGATCTGACTGCAACCGGGCAGAATTTTAATCCGGCCATCCTGTTACCCGAGCTTCCCGGCAGCCTGAACTTTAACACCCGCATCAAAGGCAAACTGGCCGGAGAAGCGTTACAACTGGATGCCGAGATCAACAAGCTGTCGGGCAAGTTGCGCGGTTATCCGGTTAGCGCAGGCGGCAAGCTGGCGTTGGCCGGTGACCAGCTGAAAGTCGACGCCTTACAGGTTGTTTCGGGAAGGAATAAAATTGCCGTCAACGGCACGCTGGGACAGGAGCAAGCCGCTCTTATTGTTGCTATCGACGCGCCTGCGTTGGAATCGTTATGGCCGAAATTGGGCGGCAGCTTGAAAGGGGACGGGCGTTTACAAGGCGCGTGGAAGAACCCGTCGGTGGCCTTTCAGGCGAGCGGCAAGCGTTTGCGCTTTGCCGAACACAGCGCCGAGCAATTAACCGTCAACATCGATTATCAAGCCGATGCAAAACTGACTTCCAAAATGCAACTGTCTGTTAACGCGATCAAAACCGGCGAACTTCATATTGCAAAGCTGCTGATTGACGGATTGGGTACGCTTGAGCAACATCGCTTTAAAGCCGACATCAATTCTTCTTACGGTGATCTGTCAAGCATGCTGACAGGCAGTTTCAAGGCCGGTGTGTGGCAGGGCGATTTTTCCAGGCTGGATTTGAATACCAAAGATTCCGGACGGTGGCAGCTGACCCATAATATGACTGTCCGCGTCGCGCAAAGTCCTGCCGGTGTCGATGTGTCTTTGGCGCAAGCCTGTTTAGCCCAACAAGCCGCCGATCTTTGCGTACAAGGGCAGTATCCGGCCAGCGGTGATTTTCAGTTTAAAATTAACGCCAACGCATTGCCTACCGGCTTGATGCAAGTCTACCTACCTGAATCGATGCAGTTAAAAGGCATTATTAACGCCGATGCGGAACTACGACAGCAGCAGGGTTTGCTGAGCGGCAATTTTCGACTGACCATGCCTGCAAACGCAAAGATTGTGTTACAGACCCAGCAAGGGCCGATTGAGTTTATTTTGGGCTCATGGTTGTTATCAGGCAAACTGAAAGAAACGATGGTTTCAGCCGATTTCGATCTGGCCCTGACCGGCCGGGATTATCTGCGCGGACAAGTACAGCTGGATACAGGTCAGGGTAAAGCCCTGGCCGGACAGATAACGGGATCGATGCTTAACTTTGCCTGGTTGAATCCTTTTGTTCCGCAGTTATCTAACATTAAAGGCGATCTTAAAGCGAATTTAGCCTTACAAGGCCGTACCGACCAACCCGCTGTTAGCGGAGCGGTGCGATTCACCGGCGGAGCTGTTGACTTTGCCGAACTGGGACTCGGAATCCGCGACATCAGGCTTGAAGCGCTTCCATCTGCCTATGCCGAGCGTATTCAGCTACACGGTTCGGCAAAATCGGGACAAGGGTTCATTCAGCTCGACGGTTTTGCCAACCTGCAAGGGAATGGCGAGTTGATGCTGAATGGAACGAATTTTGAAGTGGCTAAACTGCCGGAAGCTCAAATAACGGTTTCACCGGAATTAAAAGGCACGTTTACCGACCGGCAACGGAAAGTGACCGGCAAATTAAAGATCCCCAAAGCCATCATACAGATGACTCAAATCCCTGAAAATGCGGTAAAAGTCAGCCCTGATGAAGTTATTCTCGGCGAGCAGCAAGCCGAACAGAAGGCAGCGGCGGCAGTCCCTGTCGATGCCGATATAGACATTGAACTCGGCAAACAAGTCAACTTTTCAGGGCAAGGTCTAAAGACCGACCTGTCCGGCACATTAAAGGTAACCAAAACCGGAGAAACAACGGCCGTGCATGGCAATATCAACATGGACAAGGCGCGTTATAAAAGTTACGGGCAGGATCTTACCGTACGCAAAGGACAAATCCTTTTTAACGGTCCGATCGATAAGCCCTGGCTGGACGTGGAAGCGATACGCGTTTCAAAAAGCAAAGATGTTACCGCTATTCTCAGCCTGACCGGCCCGCTGGATGCGCCGAAAACGCATTTATATTCAGAACCTGCGTTGCCGGAAGAAGAAGTGCTTGCCTATTTAATTACCGGCGGGCCCTTAAATCAGGTCAGCCAGGCGGAAGGAAATATGGTTGCCTCCGCCGCATTATCTTACGGTGCAGGCAAAGCATCATGGCTTGCCAACAAACTGGGCGTAGGCGAACTTGAAGTTGAACAAGGAGAAACGCTAGAGGACACAATGGCTACGGTAGGCCAATATCTGACGCCGGATTTATATGTGGGCACCAAAGTCGGCTTGTTTAATCAACAGGTTGTATTGGTATTAAAGCGCAAGCTGACCAAGACCTTGAATGTGGAAACGCAGACCGGTACTTCGCAAAGAATAAAACTTAACTATGAGAAGGATAGCCATTAAGGAACGTGGACAAAATAACTCTTGATTAGCAAGATGCTTCAGCTAGCACCGTCATACTGGCAGGGATGCCAGTATCCAGAGCCAGGGATGGTAACTTTCCGATACCGCTGTGGCATGATTTAGGCTTGATGCCAAGCCATAGTCTCACATCCATGTGACTGGATTCCGGCATCCC
>NZ_JAUXVR010000043.1 GCF_030680395.1 Methylobacter sp.
GGGATCGCGCATTCTCAGCGTGGTCAGTGACTATATTGCCTTTCTTGATGGCTCAATGACAGGCACAGAACTGTTCGCCGACGCCGCACTCAGCCAATTAATGATTCGGAAAAACAGTTGTTATGATCCTGATGTTGTCGATGTTTTCATTAATGTGCTCAAAGGCGCAACCGTTGATGAACTCAAAGACGCCATCGCTAAATCGAAACTGCTCGCTGTGGCTACAGAACGATGGAGAAAAGGAGTCCTGCTTAATGCGCGCAATAAGGATGTCCATTCTCCCACGATTGTTGAAATTGCATTGCCGCAGCTGAAACTAGGCATGAGAGTGGATAGCATCTATTTTGGGAATGAGCCTTATATTAGGAATTGCATTGTCGATCAAACGATAATTGATAACGTCATCCGATTAACAAAAATCAACGGCAAATACCCCATCATTAAAATCTTCCTGAACGTGAAATAATTCATGCAAATCCGCTCCGGGCAGATTTGTGTTATTCGGTGCTGGCGAGGCTCAACCGGTCTCCCACAGAAAACCCCGCAGACTCACTTCATAAATGCTCAAAACTTGCCGCGTACTTGAAGCAGATGCATCGTTCTCCGCTGCGCTTAATATCCCCCTGCCGGTCAATTGAGTTATCCGTCATTCTCCGGCTCTGAAAACTGGTCACGAATATTAAGAATTTCAGGCAGTTGCTCCAAAAACACAGTCACCAGATCAGGATCAAAATGTGTACAGCGGTTTTCCTTGATCAGGTCAACGGCGGCCTCAACCGTCCACGCTTTTTTGTAGGGCCGCACCGAAGTCAGGGCATCGAATACATCAGCCAGCGCCGCAATGCGCCCCGTCAACGGAATAGCCTCACCGGACAGACCGTGGGGATAGCCGCTGCCGTCCCATTTTTCATGATGGCTAAGCGCAATTTCGCCGGCACACTTCATCAAATCGGAATCATCGCTTTCGAGAATATTGGCGCCGATGACAGCATGGGTCTTCATGATTTCCCATTCTTCGGATTCGAACTTGCCGGGCTTAAGCAGTATATGGTCAGGAATGCCGATTTTACCGATATCGTGCATGGGACTGGCATGCAGCATTAATTCGCAATCGGCCTCATCCCAACCGATGTTTTTTGCCAGCAAGGCCGAGATGTGGCTCATACGCAAAATATGGTTGCCGGTTTCGTTATCGCGATATTCGGCGGCGCGTCCCAACTGCTGTACAACCTGTAAGCGGGTGCGGCGCAGCTCGTCGGTGCGCGTCTGCACCATTTCGTCCAACACCGATTTTTGATCATAAAGCATACGATGCATCAATTGTGCATCAAGCATATTGCGCACTCGCGCCAGCAGCTCATTACAATAAAAAGGTTTGGTGATAAAATCGCGAGCACCTGAGTTAAGGGCTCGCAGCAAAAAATCCCGGCCATGCTGTGCAGTGAGTATCACTACGGGCGGAGATAGGGGGTCATTAAGCGCCTTAAGCTGTTCCATAACCTCGAAACCATCCAGATGAGGCATATTAATATCGAGCAAAATCAAGTCCGTACGCGCCTGCCGATAAATCTCCAGTACCTGTCTGGAATCCTGTACCAACACCAGATTACTATAGCCTTGAGTAGACAACATTTTATCCAGCAACTTCAGGTTTACCGACTCATCATCTACAATGAGAATACGGGCGCCCTCCTTTTTATACATGGTGTTTACCTTATATTTATCATCTGACCGGCCTTTTGTGATTGTAAATCAACACGTCACGTTTTCAAATTTTAACGCTTCTTTTTGATCTACGTAAATTCTGCTGCAAGTACAGAAATACAGGAGGTAGAGCACCAACAGTAGGCACTTTGGGCGGCGCTGGAGCAGTTGCCGAGAACAATACATGGAACAGGCATAATTACGTACCAAGTGACTACGGGAATTTAGTTGCGCCTTTACATACCAAAAAAAACGTAGCAAGTGATAGCGACTACGCCAATTACAGCTATCTTGAGTTTATTGATCAGAGACTGCTCCCGCCAATAAAACAGTACGCTTTCTTTCTGTTGCTCGCAGGCTGCAAACAGGCTGTTTTTACAACGCCGACAAAAAGGCGGCAGCACCCGCACCAAGCGATAAAGCGCATAGAGAACGGAAAACACTATAATATAAAAAACAATGACCTGAGTTTGGTGAAGATCAGTATGAAAAAGATGTTCGATGAGGTGATCAAGACCGGACTCGACAAACTCAAACACGATATGAATGATGTGGAGAATTAGCTCGAACAGGAAATGGACGAATTCGAACAATAAACCGAATACGACATCGGGCACAGCGATAACGGTAATGACAGCGGCCAGGATAACGCCGTTAACCCGATTTTGTAGCCCTCGCTTTTTATCCACATACTTGATCAACAATTTCCGGTCTTCATCTTTCATATTGACAAAATGAGCGCCGACAAAACAAGAATGCGGACTGTCGCTTGGGCTATCGTCTGATTGCAGGTTTTTGCAATAAACAACCTGGCTGTACGTCACGATCGCCGCCATACTGGATGCCAGCTGTATTTTGATGACAAGAATATCGCCTTCTTTCAGCGCATCTTCACAATTAAAAGCCATCCCGCTCGCACTGATATTAACGTGGCGGGTTTCACTTTCGTTAAATTGAGATTCCGGCGTCAGAATATCCGGCAAGTTTTTTGCCAGCTTCGGCAATGACGATGCCGAGTCTTGCGATATCTTTTCAGCATCTGTAGTTGATGAAGGGGTATTCGAAATATTCTCGAAAGTAGAGTATGGTTCGGTCAGCAGTTTTTCATCTATTTTCTGGTAAAACAGATTAACTTCATCATAAATTCGAAAAAAAACTCTCCGATTTTTATTTTTCGTCATGTCGACCTTACCCATAATCTACAACCTCTACACTTTATATTGTCAGGATTTGATTATACTTATCACACTTCAGACATATCTGAGCCTGATTATTTTATTGCATCCTGGCTTGGTTGAAGACACGTTTAGCCTACCCAGACTCTGGCGTTTCTGAATAGTCGCATCCACGCGCCATATTCATCCCAGTCATCCGGGCGCCATGAGTTTTGCAGGGTTCTAAAGCAGCGCTCCGGATGCGGCATCATAATGGTAAAGCGCCCGTCCGTGGTGGTCAGTCCGGTAATACCGAACGGCGAACCATTGGGATTGGCAGGAAATTCCGTGGTTAATTCGCCATAGTTATCGACATAACATAAGGCAACCGCGCCCGCTTCAAGCGCAACTGCCGGATCTATGGCAAATTCTGCGCGCCCTTCTCCATGCGCAATGGCGACCGGCATTCTGGAACCTTCCATACCGGCAAACAGGATGGAAGGCGATTTTTGCACTTCAACCAAGGCCACCCGCGCTTCGAATTGTTCCGAGGTGTTGCGCATGAATCGCGGCCAATGTTCGGCGCCGGGAATGATGTCTTTCAACCCCGACATCATCTGGCAACCGTTACAAACACCTAAACCGAAAGTATCCGGACGTTGGAAAAATGCGGCAAATTCATCCCGGCAGCGCGGATTGAACAGGATGGATTTTGCCCAGCCGCCGCCTGCGCCCAATACGTCGCCATAAGAAAAGCCGCCGCAAGCAACCAGGCCGGTAAAATCAGCCAAACTCACCCGACCGTGAATAATATCGCTCATGTGCACATCGATGCTGGTAAACCCGGCGCGATCGAATGCCGCCGCCATTTCTACATGGCCGTTAACGCCCTGCTCGCGCAGTATGGCGACTTTGGGTCTTGCTGCGTTTTTAAACAGCGCTGTCACATCGTCGTTAACATCAAACGTCAATGCAACATTCAAGCCGGGATCTTCATCATCGGCGATGCGTTCGAACTGTTGCTGCGCACATTCCGGGTTATCGCGCAAAGCCTGCATCTTGTAACTGAGTTCAGACCAAATGCCCTGCAGTTCGGCCCGACCGGCGGAATAAACAACCTCCCCCAAATGGCGAACGGTCAGCAGCTGTTCTTCCATGACTTTGCCTATGACATAAATGCAATCGATCAGGCCTGATTGTGTTAACAACTCCACGACGTCCTTACAATCGCTCTGGCGCACTTGCAAAACCGCGCCCAGTTCCTCATTAAACAATGCCGCCAGCACATCATCGCCTAAGCTGTCGAGCGTCAAAGTCACGCCCAATCTGCCGGCGAACATCATCTCCGCCACTGTTGCCAGCAAACCACCATCGGAACGGTCATGATAGCTAAGCAGTTTACCTTGGCCGTTAAGTGTTTGTATCGCATCGAAGAAGGCTTTCAACAGACCTGCTTCATCCAGGTCGGGGCAGTCATTGCCGAGCTGGTTGTAAACTTGCGCCAGCACCGAGCCGCCCAAACGATTTTTACCGGCGCCCAAATCGATCAGGATCAAGGCGCTGTCTTCATCCGGCACACAGCGCAATTGCGGAGTCAGGGTAAGAGTAATATCGGCAACAGGCGCAAACGCGGTAATCACCAACGACAATGGCGCGGTCATGATCTTTTCAGCAGAATCATCTTTCCACACGGTTTTCATCGACAAGGAATCCTTGCCTACCGGTATTGCGATACCCAGCGCCGGACACAATTCCATGCCCACCGCTTTGACCGTATCGAACAATGCCGCGTCTTCGCCTTGATAACCTGCTGCGGCCATCCAGTTTGCTGACAGTTTGATTTTCTTCAGGGAATCTATGTTGGCGGCGGCAATATTGGTAATGGCCTCGCCTATCGCCATACGACCGGATGCCGGTGCGTCAATAACCGCAATCGGCGAACGTTCGCCCATCGCCATCGCCTCACCGGTCACCGCATAAAATCCCGATGCAGTGACTGCAACATCGGCCACCGGTGTTTGCCAGGGGCCGACCATTTGATCCCGCGCGACCAATCCGGTTACCGAGCGGTCGCCGATATGAATCAAAAAGCTTTTATCGGCAACGGCGGGAAATGACAAGACGCGCTTGACCGCCTCGTCCAGCGTGATGCCGCTAACATCCAGCGCTTGGGTATTGGGTTGAACGTGCTCGACATTGCGGTGCAGCTTGGGCGACTTGCCGAATAATACCGACATCGGAATATCGACCGGCTTGTCGCCCAACAACTCGTCGCCGAGCGTTAGGTGCTCTTCTTCGGTCGCTTCGCCGATCACCGCAAACAGGCAATGTTCGCGCTCGCAAAAAGCGGTAAATAGTTCCAACGATTCCGGTTTAATCGCAACCACATAACGTTCCTGCGCTTCGTTGCACCAGATTTGCATCGGCGACATGCCTTTATCGGCATTATGCACATTGCGCAATTCAAAGCGGCCGCCGCGATCGCAATCATGGATGATTTCCGGCACCGCGTTGGACAAACCACCCGCGCCAATATCATGAATGGAGACTATTGGCGTATCGTTGCCCATGGCATTGCAGTGATTAATGACTTCCTGACAACGGCGTTCCATTTCGGGGTTTTCCCGTTGTACCGAGGCAAAATCGAGATCTTCCGAGCCTTCGCCGGAAGCCTGCGATGAAGCGGCACTGCCGCCCAACCCGATTAGCATGGCCGGACCGCCTAGGATGATGATTAACGAACCGGCGGGGATCGGGTGTTTGTCGACCAACATCGGTCGTATGTTACCCATGCCGCCTGCGATCATGATGGGTTTGTGATAGCCCCGAAATTCATTGTCCTTACCCGGCACGGATTGCTCAAAGCTGCGAAAATAACCGGCCAGGTTGGGCCTGCCGAATTCATTATTAAAGGCTGCGCCGCCGAGCGGACCTTCCAGCATGATGGTTAACGCCGAGGCGATACGTTCCGGCTTGCCGTTATCCGCTTCCCAAGGCTGCGGAAAGCCTGGGATTTTCAAATGCGATACGGAAAAACCGGTTAAACCGGCTTTGGGCGAAGAACCACGGCCGGTCGCGCCTTCGTCGCGAATCTCACCGCCGGAACCGGTTGCCGCTCCGGGATAAGGCGAGATGGCCGTAGGATGATTATGGGTTTCCACTTTCATCAGCAAATGCGCGTCTTCTTCAGTATAGGCATATTCACCGGTCTGGGGATTGCGCAAAAAAACCTGCGTAGTTGAACCCATCGCTACCGAGGCATTATCGCTGTAGGCCGACAAGATACCTTCCGGACTTTTTTCCGCAGTATTGCGGATCATTTTGAATAAGGTCTGCGCCTGCTCTATGCCGTCAATCGTCCAGTCGGCGTTAAAAATCTTGTGTCGGCAATGCTCCGAATTGGCCTGGGCAAACATCATCAATTCAACATCGGTCGGATTTCTGCCCAAAGTTTGAAAGCTTTCGGTCAGATAATCGATTTCGTCATCGGACAAGGCCAAACCCAATTCCGTATTAGCGCTAACCAGCGCATCACGGCCTTGCTCGATAACAGCAATGCTCTGCAACGGTTTAGGGGAATGTTGAATGAACAGTTCCGGTTCGATATTGCCTACCAAAACGCTTTGTGTCATACGGTCATGGAGTAACGCTTTTACGGAAGCCGATAAAGGCTGATTGACATCCAGCGTGTACTCAATACCCCGCTCGATCCGATTAACCTCGGATAATCCGCAGCGCTGGGCAATCTCTGTCGCCTTGCTGGACCAGGGTGAAATCGTACCCGAGCGCGGCACAACCAGTAAATGCTCCCCCTGAATATCAGAGCCGGATAGCGTCGTGGAACCGTAAGCCAGCAACTGCTTTAAAATCCCGGTTTGGCTATCATCCAAGTTATTCTCAATATCCACAAAGTGAATAAACCGTGCTGAGACAGCTTTGATAGCAGGATCTACGGCCTGAAGTTCGGCCAGCAATTTGTTAATGCGAAAGTCGGAAAGCGCGGAAGTTCCAGAGATTTTTAACATGTAAAAAAAAGATTCAAGATAAAAGGTAAAAGGCGAAAGGCGAAAGACGAAACAGCTTTTTTAGCCTTTCGTCTTTCGCCTTTCGCCTCATAAATTACTTAGCCAAATCGGACTTAATAGTGTCATGCAAAAGTGTCAACAAACTTAAACTCGTCGCGTCAGCCACCGGCTTTTGTTCTTTGTCCATGATAATAACATCGGTTTGCTGGTCGTTTTCTACCAATTTAAGAACGTACTCTTGTTCAGTGATTTCAAATCCTGTGAATAAAAAAACGACCTCATCCCAAATAGACCCGTCTTCCACTTCCTTTTTGTTCGGGTCATATTGAACATGAAACAGCCCTTCTTCCTGATTGCGATTAGTCACTTCAATAGACTTTCTGCTTAATGCTTTACCCACCATACGCCATGCTATTGTTGAGGGCGCACCGATACGTAATCGCTTTGTTCCCTGATCAGCATCAACCAAATCAACCTGAATTAATTTCCGGTCTACAGTCGGAACTGGTTCGGTTGACGGGACAGTGGTGGCAACATCAGCTGCTTCAGCGGCCTGAGCGGCGGCGGGAGCGTTTGCGATTGAACCGCCTGCAAGATCAGGCGGTATGGTCAGCGGTGGGATTTCAGTCGTAAACTGATAATCTTTTTCTTTATCCGGGAATAAATTCTTTATGGTGCTGCAGGCCGATACATTGACCAATGCAGCAACGATAATGAACGACCTGATTTTAGTTTTCATGACGCGTTCGACTGCATGGACGCAGAAGGTAGCGCAACGCAGGGGTCGTTGCCGGAAATAACTTCGGCCTGCCGCATTGCGTCACGAACCGCATCAAAGCAATCTTCCGTTAACCAGGTTAAAGGTAAACGTATGCCCTTACCCATCAAACCCATTTCAGCAACCGCCCATTTGACCGGGATCGGGTTAGACTGAATAAACAGGTTTTTGTGTAACGCGGCCAGTTTTTTGTCGATGGCTAAAGAGGTTTCTTCATCGCCCGCAATCGCCAGCATAATCATTTCATGTACCAGTTTTGGCGCGACATTACCGGTTACAGTAATGCTGCCGTTGCCACCCAGCAGGCAAAACTCGCGACTGGTCGCATCGTCGCCGGTATAGATTGCAAAATCATCACCGGCCAAATTACGAATTGTTTTAACTCTGGACAGGTCACCGGTCGCCTCTTTAACGCCGACGATGTTCTTGATATGAGACAGGCGGCCAACGGTTTCGGGCAGCATGTCGCAAGCGGTGCGTCCGGGTACGTTGTATAAAATCTGGGGAATATCGACGGCTTCGCTAATAGCCTTGTAATGCAGGTATAAGCCTTCCTGAGTAGGCTTATTGTAATAAGGGGTCACGATCAGACAGGCATCGGCGCCGGCTTCTTTGGCCAAGCGGGTCAGGGTAATCGCTTCGGTAGTCGAGTTTGCGCCGGTTCCGGCAATCACCGGAATTCTGCCCCCGACATACTCGACAATAGACTTGATAACGTCGCAATGCTCATGCTCATCCAGCGTCGCCGACTCGCCTGTAGTACCGACGGCAACAAGGGCATCCGTCCCTTCTGCTATGTGAAATTCCACTAACCTTTTTAAGCTCTCCTTATCCACCGCACCGCGTTCATCCATCGGTGTTATTAAAGCTACGATACTACCTTGAATCATGAAGTCTCTCGATCAGAATTAATGCTGTTACAAAATTGAAACCATTATAACAAGCAAATAACTAAAACTCAGCCTGATACGCAATTTTACTCATATTTAGCAAAAAAACGCTCCGGTTCTTATCGAATCATGAGCCTAACCTGATTTTTAGATGCTCCCATAAAGTATGTTTTGATTTTTTCACGTTTGCCAAGAAGATTTATATAGCAGGGATTGCAGTACGGTGAATCAATCCTGGATGGCAATACGACGCTAAAATATGTACGGGATAAGCCGGTAATGCACTTTAAGCATATATTCACAATAAAGAGGGTCAAGAGCGATATGTTTCTCTTCCCGAAATATTCTTATACATAAAAAAACCATAGCTATCAGATAAACAAGAACATTTGCAAGTGTTGTGTTTGTCAACACATAGCCGAGGAATACCAGGCAATAGCTGGCATAGAGCGGATGGCGCACGATGCGATACATCCAGCCTGTCTTGATTTCACGCTTTGCAGCAACGAGTGCAAAACTGCGATTAAGGGAAATGATGCTCAATATCTGAAAAAACGCACCTGCAATAATCGCGATATTTGCCAAGGGAAGTATTCCCCACAATGCCGGCCGAAAAAACAGCGGCGTAAAAGTTCCACCAATTGCAATTATCCAGTCAAGAGGATTGACTGAAATAGTCTTTGGCCTGCTTCGAAAAAGATAGAAAGTGACAACCAGTGTTTCGGAAAAACAAAACAATAACAATGACCACTGATGTGTTTTTAAAAATCCCAGCATATGCGCATAAGCAAAGATCCCCCAGATTACGGCAAGAAAAATCCCACTGCACACATTGACGCGTTTCGACTGTAGTGCTTCTGCTAATGTACTCATATTGATGTACTCTCTAATAGATACTTTAAAATCAAGATTGATCCCCGATAAAAACTTAATTCTAGCGACCACCCAATGTAGCACGCGGTTGGATTGCAAAAGATGCCTCTACAGTAGATGCGCTTTACGGCTGTATTGAGCAGTATGCGGACTACAGTGCCAACCGATCAGCATTATGATAAAAAAGTTCTAAAACGGCTGAGCAGATGTTTTCTTTCACTTTCAAGCTCAATGTTCCCCAGATTTTTGGCAAGCGCCTTTAGATCATGGGCAATCTTTGAATTAGCCGATGACTCGCATAGCGGAACTCCCAGATTTGATGCGCCGGCAACCCGTTCATAATCATTGGCAATCATATAAACCTTGTCGTGATTAACCATGTTTTTTAAATCATCTACTCGCAAACTATTTTTGGGATCATATCGATTAGCCACAATTGATATTCTATCCAAAGGGATATCCAGGTCTTTATTTAATATTTGAACTAATCTGCGTCCATCCCTGAATTGAGCCAGGCTCTGCTGAATAACCAGCGTAATCTGATCCGCTTGTTCCATAATCATGCTTGATACAGGATCGATGAGTCTTGGCAAATCAACAATTATTTGACTGTAATTAATTTGCAGCAATTCCAGCATCGTCTTTAAACTGGAAACATTAATCTCTCCGGGCAGTAAAATATCCGATGGCGATGGCAATAACAGGCTCAAATTATCATTATATTTCGACATATATGCCTCTAATGAAATCGAATCCAAATCCTCTATCGCATTTAATGCTTCCGTAATTGTATATTTAGAGATTTTATCGAAATTAAGCCCAATTGAACCAAATTGAAAATCAAGATCAACCAATGCCACTTTTAAGTCGGTATCTTTTGATAAAATATAAGCTATATTACTGGCTATAAAACTGGCGCCGCTGCCTCCTTTAGTATTAATAATCGCATTTAAGCGCTTAACATTTCCATTGCTGCAAAAATGCGTTATATTTTTTTTAATATTGCAAAATACGCGATCCAATTTATCTTGATAATCATTATAATCGATGAATTCTTTAACCCCGGCGCGGATTGCCTGACTTAATAATTCAATATTTTTCTGATCCCCGATAATGATAATGGAAGCTTTCTTGCCGTTAATATCATTCAGGACCTGCAACTCTTTCAAGCCATTTTCGGTTAAATTTATAATGACAATGCTGTTCTCGTCCTGGGTATGTTTACTGATGGAATCAATTATTGACCCGCTACAGATTACCTTACTTTTAATGTCGCCCGAGTAAGAAAGAATATTGAACTGTTTTTTAAGAACAAGCTCATCAGCGCCGATTAATACCAAATTTATTTTGTTTTCAGTTATTTTATTCATCTGTTATCTTCTTAAAAAAATAAATTTAAATAATGCCAAAAAGAGTAACTATTAGAACCGCCTTAATTTGCAAAATTCAGGAAGACAATAAACTAAATGGTTACCCTAACTAATTGAGTAATGAGACGTCAAAAACATACAAACAATCTTTAAAAGCTACAATCGGGCGCCTCCACATCTTCACCCGGATAGGTAGGCACAGCGCCCAGGCTTTCAGTGTTCAAGGTGGTCTTGAATTCTGGAGACGTTACCGAACTGCCCCAGAGCGGAATCATTAAAGTGTGCGTATAACCAGTGATACTTACCTCGGTAAACTTTGCCTGCGTTGGATCGGTAGTCGAGGTCTTAACCCCCGCAGGATCAACATAGAAATAACTTACAGCCACCATGTCAAGCGTCAAACCAGGAATAATCGTCTCTCCTAAGCCAGTAACAGCATGTTTAAAAATGGCAGCCTGCTTTGGAACATCGCTCCCAACGGGGCAAATAACCGCCATCCTCGCGCCTCTGCGGGTTGCTTCCGTCAAGGCATTCCAGACAAACATAGCCCGGCTGAACTCGATGATGGCAAACAGGACTGCAAAGAACAGTAATGCAATCATGGCAAATTCAACGGTTTCAGCGCCTTTCTGTTTATGTTTGTTTATCATTGGGCGAACCTCATTACGCTACTGGCTCTGAGCTCCATAGGCTCGCCGGACAAATTGAGAAACGCTATAACAGCGCCGACCAATATCCAGTCTGCCGGATATCTTGCTGATACGGCGATATGCCCGGAAGCGGCAGATGGCAGAGGGTCTAAAACTAATTTAGCCTGACATTCCGGTACAATCTGTGCGCCAGCTCCCCCAATATCCCCGGAACAAATCAGATTTTTAACTTGAGCATTAGTCAAGGCAATGTTTGGATTAGTAGAGACATCAGACAGATAGCGGGCAGCATCTTGTACTGACTTGGTCACAGCGTTCAGCCGATAAAACATAGTCCCTAATTCAGACACCATAAATATCAGCATTAACAGCACCGGCAGTATCATGGCAAACTCTACGGTTGAAGTACCTTTTTGTTTAATGATGTTCATGAGTCTTTACTCTCGTAGCTTTTAAATAATACGATTTTATAAGGGCCATTCAATACAGGATTTTTGGGATCCCATGCACCAGTCTGTGGACAAGAACCAATAAACTGAATAGTGACATCAAACGGTGAACCATGTGGCGCATGTTTGGTTAAAAAAATGCACCCTACTCCAACTTTGGGTAAATCCGTAGAACCATTCTGAATGCCTCTGCAATCGCCAATTGGCACTGCCATTACCCTAAAACCACTTCCGCCATCGCTCAGGTAATCTTGATAAGATGTTGACCCCGTATAGTCCTCTGATGAGCCACCGTCATTATCAACTCTGTAGTTAACTCCATCAGCAACTGGTCCCCATGTTCTTCCGCTCTTAGTATCTAGGGGATCCAAGTTATTAATTGCACATGTGTTTAATGCCCCTCCTTTTAATATAGTATTGATATCATTTCCTCCCTGAGCGCCTGGCAAATTCAGAAGATTAAAATTTCCAGCTTCTACATCAGCATCTGCACAATTATTATTCTTACAAAAAAACTGTTCTACGCTACTTACAGCGCCTATTTCATAGCCATAACAATCCAGACTGCCATCACCGTTAGAGTCATTTGTACAATCAGGGTCTTCAGGAACCGGATTATCTTTGTCAGCAGGCATATCAGCGCACAACAAAAAAGGGGAGAGATTGCAATTCTGTCCTGTCGGACCGGCAGTAGCAATGGCCGGAATCGGTATGTCATTACTAAATTGGTTAAAAATCCTTATTAACACCGGAGTCACATTCAACATGTTTGTTGATGTGACTCTAACAAACGCAAAAGAGTCTGCAGCAGCATTAAAGCTCCCCCAAGGATTTAATGTTTTGGAATAGTCAAATACCAGATCATTCGCCACCAAGCCCACCAATTCATCATTACCTGAGCCGGCTATGAACTTGTTAAACGTCGCTTTCCCTGCATCCGTTGCCGGCCCTGTGCCATTTTTGATATTCTTGTTAATGGCTATCGCCGCGCTTAATGCGGTGGCATCAAGCGCATTTTGCAAACGCGTTTTATTGACAAACACATGCCCAAAATCCAAAGCCAACCCCATAATAAGCAACAATATCGGCAAGGCAATGGTCACGGCTACAACAACGACACCCCGCTGTTTCTTTGTACAATTTATTCTCATTATCCTTCTCCTGCTAACTGTCGAGTCAGCATGTCTGAGCCCCGGCATTAACCACGCCAAAGCCTATATCTAATCAGATCCGACATTCTTCACGTCAAAGCTTGCGCCTTGCTTGGCCTTATCCAGCCTATCGGAAGCGCCCTCCCGATAGGCCCTGATAACGGCTTGTGATTTTTGCCCATCCAGCCCCAGGATAGGGGTATCATCCTGACCATGCTCGGGATACAAAGTCTGGTTTTTAATCATATTGTTGACTGCATGACCGAAATTTTGTTCGGTAACGACCGGATGGGAGTTCCACTCGGCACAGCCTGTCATCAGGGTTAAAAACAATATGCCAGCCACTGCCTGTTTGATATTTTCTTTATTTAACGTTTGCATTATTGACCTCCTTCCATTAATTGCTGACCATAGTCGCCATCGAGACCGCCTTTATTGCTGATCGGATTGGCATCATTTTGTACCCAACGGTTTCTGGTCTTTCTTGATTCGGTTCTGCCCAACACATAAAAATCAACATCATCCGGTGCAACAAAACTATCGGTCGGCAATTGCGCATTTTGCGCCAGTACCGGTTTAGCCAGACGGGGGGTAACGAAAATCACCAGTTCCGTCTGCTGATTCAGGAATTTTGAACTCCTAAATAACGCCCCCAACCCGGGTATATCGCCCAGCCCCGGAAACTTGTTCACATTCTCGCGCAATTTATCGCTGATTAACCCGGCAATACTCATGGTTTGTCCGTCCGCCAATTCCAGCGTACTGCTTGCTTCCCGTTTGGTCAGCGATGGTATGGCAAACTGGGTATTGGTATCGCCAGCCTGAGCAATAACAGCGGCATCCTCGGATAGTTCGCTGACACTGACATTCATGTTCAGATTGATTCGCCCGGAATCGAGCACCACCGGGACAAATTTCAAGCCAATACCGAATTCTTTAAATACAACAGTAATTGACCCGTTACTTATCCCGCCTTGCGGTACCGGAACGGGAAATTCTCCGCCTGAAATAAAGGTTGCCGGTTGCCCTGATAACGTCGTTAACGTGGGCTGGGCCAGAATTTTCGCCAATTGCTGATCATTGGCCGCATCAATGGTCAGATTAAACATGGCTGTCCCGCTGATCGCCTGTAAAAACAGGGCGCCGGCGTCAAAACTATGGTTATTAAGCAAGCCGCCAATACCCACTGAATTTAAACTCCCACCCCCGTTAATAGCCCCGACCGAAAAGGCATCAGAGGTTGATAACGCGCCAAATTTAACATTCAGACCTTTGATCAACTTCCGGTCAATCTCGGCTACTTTTACATCCAGCATGACCTGCTGCGCGCCGCCGACACTCATCAAATTTATAACCGACGGAGTTGCACTTTTGCTGGGGTCGACTTCTGGCTGGGCCGTATTTGTTGTTACATTAGTGCTGCCGGAGCCTCCGGGACTCCCGCTACCGCCCGCACTAAGGGCCGTTGAAGACCCTAAATAACCTTGCGCCAGATCAATTGCCGCCTGCATATTAGCCAAGGTGCTGACTTCGCCGCTTAACACGATATTTTTCTGCGATGAGCGGACCGCTATATTTTCATTAGGAAGTAATTCATTGAGCTTGGCTTTTACTGAATCCAGGTCATGCGTCACTTCAATATCCAGGATTTGCACAACTTTCTGGTTCTCTCCCCACAGGTACAAATTCGTGGTGCCTATTGATTTTCCACGGATTAATATCTGGTTCGGCGGCATAAAACTGGTCTCCGCCGCCTCCGTGTCCACCGGAAAATCCGCAATAGCTGAATTGCCTTGCGATATTTCAACGATTCTTTTGTCCAGCGTAATCAGCCTGGATTTGTTTAACCCAACCTGCACATTGACAGATTTAATGTCTGCACTACTCATCGCAACAACCGAATGATGTGCAACACATAACGCGATAAATGAGAAAATACAGAGTAATTTTTTATTAATTTTATGGTTCATGGCTAACTCATCTGATAATAACAAGCATTAATTTATTATTTAATTTGGCTATCAACTTGCTGCAACATGCGGGGATACTTCAATCGCCTATGGACGGCTTTAGTTCCTTACAAGAGTAGGTTGAAAGTGAATCATTAAACAGCCGTCATGAGTGGACGAAACAAGGATAATGTCCCCGTATTCAGGATGTCTAACGCACTTGGCCGCAATCATCCCGGCGTGAACAACTCGTTCAATTTCATCGTAAATATCTTCGGATATTTCTACATATTGCATTATTGAGAGGGGGGTTATCTTTGCCTCTTTCATTAAGAAAGCCCCCGGTAAATTAAATGAAAGATGAGTATCAGATAGTGCTATTTTGTTTTTGTTCATGCCATATCCCCTTCTTCTTACTTATTGAAATTCAAATCTGACACACTAAAGGTAAGCTGTCCCACAGTGAAGAAAGCGGAGGGTGAAAAACCTACACTTAAATATGCCTCTACAAAGACAACAAATTCAAATAATCGGCATTGCTGTCGCGCCTCAAATCGATAATTCTTAAGATTTCTTGTTTAGAGCCCACTTCACAGCCATGGAATTATCTTTAGTACCCGTTTTCTACTTCTTACTTTTTCAACCAGTTTCGGTTGTACTTCTGCCAAGATGACAGCCGTGTCTTCTACTACGCTATCCAGCGGGTTCCTTAAGGTCAGTTGTATCGTTCCTTCCTGCATGGCCTGTACCATTATCTCGGCCTGATCCGGCTTTAACTCCAGCGTAACCGCCCTGACGATGGCCGGCTTTTCTTTTTCCTGAGAAGCTTCCTGATCCACCGCCAATACTTTGATATTCTGCAACAGCGTCTGCGTAGTGGCCTTATTTGTCGTCCGATCCTTTTTTGTAGACAGAATATCGATCTTGTTCCCAGGCAAAATAAATCCTGCCACACCAACCACGTCGTCCACCCGCACCGAAATAGCGCGATACTCTTTGGCAATCAATGCGGAAAGCGTACTGCCGCCCAAATACTCTGAAACTCTTTTTTCCGTGATGATTTCGTCAGGATAGAATTTGTTCATCGCAACCTTGTTGACGACTTGTTCTTTTGACGTATAAGCGCCTTGCGGCGGAGCTGAGTTGCCCGGCCAGGCGATGAGCTTAATCTGGGATTCTTCAAGCTTGACGCCAAAAGGGATTTCGACTGCAGCGACAACAACAGACATTGCCGTATCGGGCACCGCCCGGCCTTGTATCCAACGATTGGCGACCCAGGCTGCAAGCAAAGACAGCAGCAATGCAATACTCAGCATAATAATAAAACGTCTGTTCATTTTGTTACCCTTCCTTATATTTCAATAAAATAGGTGTCCCACGCGAGCCTGATATTTTCCTGACTTAGACGACCCCGGTTATTTTTAAATGCAGCCATATCGAGTCCTAAGCCAATCAAATCCCGAGGTTGACACGGTAAAAAAGGCCGTTTTGTTCGATCATACAATTCGAAAACGCAATCCAGTACGCCGTCCTCAACCGTTACCGCCCGATCCCGACACACATCCCCCCAGATCAGGGTGAATTGTTCCTTAGTAATGTCAGTGAAATGTATTTTGTAGCCCAAACGCCTTAGATAAGCCTCATCTGCCAATTCCAGCGGATGTAAATTGGATGAGAACACCAATACGGTATCAAACGGCACCGGGAAATGCTGACCTGTTCCCACCGTCAAATAATCGAGGTGCTCTTCCATCGGCACAATCCAGCGGTTTAACAATTCAATGGGAGGCATGCGCTGCCGCCCCATATCGTCAACGATATAAATGCCATTGTTGGTTTTTAACTGGATGGGCGCGTGGTTTAACCGGGTGACAGGGTCGTAACGCAATTCGAGCCTGTCCATAGTCAACTCGCCGCCGCTGATAGCAACCGGGCGCTCGCATAAAATCAAGCGTTGATCGGTGCGGGTTTCAAAGTGATAACCGACTTTCTCGCTGATTTGATAAACCGGTACATGAATCAAAGGATCAAAAAACTGGATGATTTCCCTGCCCACAGCAATAGCATAGGGTAGGTGAACCGGACCGCCTAGACATCGCGCCAGACGCTTGCAAATATAGGTCTTGCCGCTACCCGCCGGGCCATAAATCATGATGGCCCGGCCGGAATGCAATGCAGGCCCCAGCTGATCAAACAAATGGTCTTCTATCACGACATCGGCAAAAGCGTCCTTTAGTTGTTCTTTGCTTACCGTGCAATTGAACACGGATTGCGCTTCAACCAACTGTCTGTAATGCTCAATCGTAATCGGGGCGCGGCCAATGTAGCCGCTTCTCAAATAGGCGTTTTTCGCTTCGGCACGGCCTAACTCGGTTAACTGGTAACGCACTCCGGCGCTATTTTCTTTTGCAGCCAACACCTCAATTCGGGAGTCTTTGCGCAAGGTAGCCAAGATTCCTTCCAGCAGGTTTCCTGTCAATGCCATCCTGTCGGCCAACTGATGCAAATCCAGTACGCCGCCGTCATAAAAATGCTTTAGCGTCAAATCAAGCAATAACTCGGCATCGAGAGCGGTCTCGTCAATCGTGCGGGGTTGTTTAATGAGTTCTAATAGAGACATAAATTTGCCATAAATCCTGAGTTGTAAAGTGCCGGATATAAAACATAACAGGTAGCGAGTGCGATAGCCGGTGCCAGAGGCAATCGGCTACTTGCTGCATCTGATTGGTCCGGTTTCTGATAAGCCAATACTCCCGTAAACAAACCATAAATAAGAGTCCGCAACCTGCACAACAGCTTAACCAGATCCCCTTTCACCACTATAAAAAGTATGGCCATTACAAACATTGCCATGTAGCTATAAAAGACCAAGTCCAGCACCTGATTAATACCTACTACCGATCCTATCGCTGCCATGAGTTTCACGTCGCCAGCCCCCATGCCGCCGAAAACATAGCTCGGTAACATCAGCAAAAAACCGGCAAGCAGGCCAAAGCCGCTATCCCGAACGCCTAACCCTTCAGCGGAAAAAATATTCCAGCCCAACCCCAACACAACAATAACCAATGAAGTCCAGTTAGGTATTTTTTGTAGGGCCGCATCGTAAATCGCTGCAATCAATACAAATGCAATTAATATTAAGTAAATAATAATCATAAACCGGCCATAAGGTTATTAATTAAGGTTTAACGGCCAAACTTAAAAACAATAGCCATTAATAATATATGCCTTGCTATACTGCTATTGTAATAATACATAAATATCCAATAATTCAGCGGCTTCGTTGCCTGTTTTTTAAAATACTATTCATAGCTTGTTATAGGATATTAAAAAACCGAATACTTATGATAAAAGCGGCCTTCTCCACAGCCTGGAGACCAAGGGGAGAAGACCGGTTTCTATCTTTCTAACAGATTAATTAGCCAGCAGTGCTCATTGAAGTATTTATTTTGGCTATAGCTGCATTAAGACCACCTTGTAAGGTAGTCCAAAAAACAACAGTTATAATGGCAGCCAAAGTGGCAGCAATCATTACCCATTCAACGGTTTCTGCGCCTTTTTCATCAGCAAAAAAAACTTTTACCAGGTTTGTTATTTTCTTCATGGTTTATTCCTCAATATGAAATTAAAAAAGTATTATTTACACTGTTTTGAATCATAAATTACATTATCAAAGATCCGTCTATCAAAAATACCCCCTTCTCACAACTACCGGCCAGTATAGGTTGACAAACGATTAATATATTACCGTGCGTTATTTCGATACAGGCATGCAGCATGTTCTTTCAATTATCAATAAACTTTACCGACACAGAATTTGATATCATTAAATATTTAACTCTTTGACACAATACAACTATTATCCATATCACTATTGCCAGCCTTAAATGGCTTGAGTCATCTATAAAATAACTTAAGTATATTTTAAGCATAAAATGAGTTAAAAAATATTGGTAATAATACCTACAACTCAAGCCAATGTTTTTCACAAAAATAAAGTTAATTATCAAATATCCGTTTATAAAAAACTCCAGCTTTTACGACTGCCGGCCTATATCAGTCGCTAACGGTTAATACATTACCGTAAATTTATTTAAATACAGATAGATAGGTAACCTGCCGCTTTAATGATTAATAAAATTTACCGACACGGGCTTAATATTAATAGCTTTTTTATATTTAACTCTTTGAAACACTGAAATCACTATTGCAGTCTTAAATAGTTTGAATCATCTATAAAATAACTTGAGGATATTTTAAGTATAAAATGAGTTTAAATATATTAGTACGAGTACCTACAACCTAGGTCAGTGGTATTCAAATTATTTCCTTATTAGCAGGATGTTTCGGCCAGCGCTAAAAAGTATGTCATTCAATATGAATGCCGGGACCGACCCGTCAGAGCGCAAAGAGAGTCCAAGTACCAGGACGTGAAGTTATGGACTGGCATTGCCTATATGGATATAAGGAGCGGAGACTTAGAAATTAACGCCATGGATGGCGTTAATACAAAATCTGCATGAGCAGATATTTGCTCGCATTCACCACATCCATGTGGATTTATGTAGTAAGGACCGTGAGTAGCGGAAGCTTCCCCACGTCCCTGTGGGTTATGCAGAAGGTATGACCCCAAAGGGTGGGAAGGTAGAATCGCGTCTGGAACAGCTATCGAGAGCTCGTAGATTGAAAATCAGAAAAATAATTTATCTGACTTACTGCTGTTCCAGTATTTCCAGCCGCTTTAAATTGTCATTGGCTTTTTTATAAAACCGGGGCGATATATTGATAGCTTCTTGCAAATAATTGTTCGCCTCGGAGTAATCACCATTCATCATCGCAATATAGCCGGTATTATTATTGGCTTCGGCCGCTGAAGACACTTTGGCAAAGGCAATATGGGCCTGTTCATAGTGGCTTAAGCGCGCCTGTAGCAATGCGTAGTTATAGATCGCCTTTTTAAAACCGGGATTAATTTGCAGGGCTTTAACATAATAGGGCGCTGCCTCGACCAGTTTGTCAGCTGAATAGAGCGCAAAGCCGATGTTATTTAGCAATTCTGGCGAATTAGGCGAAATGGCGTCAGCTTTTTTGAAAAAACTTTCGGCTTTCAGATAGTCGCCTTGTAAATTAGCAATAATTCCCAAGCCGTTATAAGCAGGCCAACTTTGCTGTTTGGCGACAACCTGACCGAGATGTTTCTCTGCATCAGGGTATTTTTTTAGCTTGATCAACAGTAATCCGTATTGTTCGGTTACCTTTAAATCCCCCGACTGCTGCTGTAATATCAAGTTGAGAGTGACTTCTGCCAAGTCGTATTTTTTTAGCTCGGTATATAAGTCAGCCATTTTTTGCAAAACCCTGACATTATTCGGCTCCAGATCGTAGGCTTTTATATAATAAAGTTGAGCCAGATCCATATTGCCGTTCTGCGCCGCTTTTTCCGCTTTTAACACGGCGTCTTCCACCGAATTGACATCAAGCCCGGCACTTTGCAAAATCTCTTCGGTTTCCTGTTCGTTGCCACTACGCTCTGCTTCTTTAATGTTGCCGGGATTGCAGGCAGTCAGCAGCGATTGACTTAAAATAATCAAAAAAATGAGATGGGTTAGTTTTTTTATTTTATTCATTATATTCATCCGGTTAGGAAATCACTCTCTGCACTCATAACAAAAATCAGGGGATTTCGACAGCTAAGGTTCATCATTTATTACTGTTACGAGCGGTAAAAAAAATCGTTATCCGGGAGTTATATGTCTAAGAACCAATACGGCAGGCAACATAACAACCATTAAAAATGCCGGTAATAAACAAACGGTCAACGGAAAAATCAGCTTTGTACTAATTTTAGCCGCCACTTCTTCGGCAGCTTGCGTTCTTTTATCCCTGAGATCTTCCGAATAAACATTGAGCGTCTCGACAATGCTTGTACCAAAGCGCATGCTTTGTGACAGCGCTGCTACCAGACCTCTGATGTCTTCTACTCCAGTCCTTTCAACCAGTCTTTGCAAGGCCTTATGCCGATCAATGCCAGCGCGGGTTTCAGCAATAACAATTTCCAGCTCGGCAGCCAATACCGGTTGACTGATGCCGCTTTCGATAACCACTTTTTGTATCGCCGCATCCAGGCTCAAGCCAGCCTCGGAACAAACCACTAACAAATCAAGCATATCGGGAAAAGCTCTGCGAAGCATTTTTTGCCGGTTGGTAATGAGTTTATCCAACATAAAACTAGGCCCCATATAACCTAGTGCTATCGCTCCCAATGCGGATTGAAATATTGTTTCACTCTTCATACCGGGAACTAGCGCCATGGCCATCAGCACTAACAAAGGCAACAAAATCATTAACAACATGCGTATCGCGTAATAATGCAACAAGCTATTCTTATTATGAAATCCGCCATAATGAAGGCGTGTCGTTGTTCTTTGTAATAACGGCAGGCTGGTCGGAACAAACACGTTATTATGTTTACGGAGCTTTTCCGATAGGGCATTGGGTTCAAGCATGAAAACCGCGTCGGTATTTACCTCCCGCTTAAAACGGGAACGCACCGGGTCAAAAAAATCGTCGAATAGTGACATCAGCGCCAACGCTAAAACAAAGATCGCCCCTGACACCAACAAAACAGTACCCCATTGGCCTACTTGTTGATTTGCCATCAGCCCTGTCAATAATTGCATCAAAAAGTCCATTCACTTCACCTCATGCATCAATGGTAATAATGCGCCGTATCCAAAAGGCTGCGCTCAACTCCAGGCCCATAAAAATATAGACATACGTCATTCTATCGGGTGACTCATAAACCGGCTTAAAGTAATCAGGATTCATCAAACTCATCAATCCAAACAAAGCCAGCGGCAGCAACAGCAACACCCAAGCCGACAGCATGCCTTCCGCCGACAATGTTTTTATGCGTCGCTGCAATTTAAATCGCCCTCTTAGTACATTGCTGATTTTCAATAGCACCTCGGCAAGATTACCGCCGGTTTCCCTTTGGATTATTATTGCTGTCGCCATCGCTATTAAACTGAGACTGGGAACCCGCTCTATCATCAATGCAAATGCCACTTCAATATTGCGCCCGTAATTGATTTCTTCATAAGTCATGCCAAATTCCTGACTGATGGGTTCGTTCATTTCTGTGGAAATTATTTTCATGCATTCGGTGAACGGATACCCCGTCCGCAAGGCTCTGGCCATCATTTGCAAGGCTTCGGGCAATTGCTCTTCAAATTTGTCCAGGCGCTTGGCTCGCTGTTTGTTTAGCCACACTACCGGTAAAACCGCCGCAACCATAAACGCCGCCAAGGTGAATATCAGATGATGAAAGTACAGCCAGACTAAAAACGCTATGCCGCCGGATAAAAGCAATACAGACAATGCAAACCGGTAAGCTATTTGTTGTTTTCCCGCCTGCTCCAGCAATGTTTTTAACCTCGCCATACCGGGCAAACGCTCAAGTCTCCGTTCTACGAGTCCTAACCGGTTAAGGTATTTTTCTTTGATAATCGACGCTTCAGAATCGCCATGCGCCAGAATAATGCCTTCCAAACGTTGTTTCAGCTTAAGGCTGTCTGCCCGACTCGTTCCCAAGGTCGGTAATACGAGAATTTGTGATGCAAAAAAAACCGTTAAAAAGACTAATCCAACAAATAACATTGCCATGTCGCTGATCATATTACCCTCCTGCTTAATTGAGATTATTGGTAAAAATGGCCAGATCTGCGTTGGCGCCTCTTTGTTTCAAGTTAGTCATACATTTTGGAATGATTCCTGTCGAACAATATTGCCCCACTACAACGCCTTTTTCATCGACACCGCGCCTATGATATTTAAAGATTTCAGACAAGGTAATCACGTCGCCTTCCATGCCATCGACCTCCTGGATGCTAATGACTCGCCTGCTGCCGTCTTCGAGCCGACCCAGTTGAATAATGATGTTAATTGCCGATACGATTTGCGCTCTGATCGCCTTAGCCGGCATCTCCAATCCTGCCATAGATACCATGTTTTCAAGACGCGCCAAGGCATCTCTCGGAGTATTGGCATGGACGGTTGTCAAGGAACCGTCATGACCGGTATTCATCGCCTGTAGCATGTCGAATGCCTCCCCGCTCCTGACTTCGCCGATAACGATGCGATCCGGCCGCATTCTAAGGCTGTTGCGCACCAAGTCACGTAATGTTATCTCGCCCTTGCCTTCGACATTGGCCGGTCTGGTTTCCAGGCGCAACACATGGGGTAACTGCAACTGTAGCTCTGCGGAATCTTCCAGGGTGATGATTCTTTCATTACTGGGGATAAAATTTGAAATGGCATTCAGCATCGTTGTTTTGCCTGAACCTGTGCCGCCGGAAATCAGGATATTCAATTTAGACTTTGCCGCGCCTTTAAGAAATTCAGCCATATAGCCGGTTAAGGCATCCCTTTTTACCAAGTCATCAAGCCCCATTTTATCGACCGCAAACCGTCTTATCGACAGCGAAGGCCCGTCAATCGATAGCGGCGGAATAATAGCGTTTACCCTGGAGCCATCCTGCAACCGGGCATCGACCATCGGCGACGACTCATCAATCCTGCGGCCAATCCTCGACACAATCCGGTCAATCACTTTCATCAGGTGATTGTCATCATTAAACCTGACCGGCGTTAACTCCAGCTTGCCGTATCGTTCGACATACACTTTTTTGTGACCGTTAACCAGAATGTCGGAAATGGTCGGGTCGTACAGTAAAGCTTCCAAAGGTCCAAGTCCCAATACGTCATCTTCAACTTCCTTAATTATTTGATGTCGGGTCTGCGTATTTAACGGGATAGATTCGTCGTCGATCAATTTTTGCGCCACCGCCCGAATCTGTTTCCTGGCCTCCTTTTCTTCTATGCCGCTGATTAGCGACAAATCAAGAATATCAAGTAGCCGGGAATGGATACTCTCTTTAAATTCCAACTCTACCGAGGAGAGTATTTTGAGTAACAATGGCGCAAAAGGTTGTTCCGTTTTTTCATTTGGCGTGTCTGATTTAGTTGCTTTATCATCCGCATCCATTGCAACTTTGGGCAGACTAAAACATTGCATTCTTGTTTTTAATCCCATGGGTAGACTCCCGTCAATTGTCTAGCATTAACTGTAAGTGCAGTTCATCTTATTATTTAAGGGTAACCTGCATTAATATTGGAAAAATGTTAATAAAAGTCAGTAATCAATTACTCTGAATTTATTGAAGCAATATGTTTGTGGGTTATTTATTTTTCTTCATCGGATCGTGAATCATAATTAAAGCGGCCGCTAGGTCGGACAAATGTGTAGTTACCCGGTCTGACAATAAGAAAATCCGCTGCTTTTTGTATTGCGTCATGAGGATATAAAGCCGTCATCAAGCCGGTAAAAGGGCTTGTGGCGATAAAAAGGCCCGTACCGACAACAGTTGTAACAAATCCCCCCAGACGTAACGGTATATCCAATACCGTATCAAGACCTTGCGTCTCGACCATGGTAATTTGCTTTCTTTCCGCTCCGGCTCCGCTTTCTGAAAAACCGTTAAATGTTTGGTTTTGCTCGACAGGAGAGGCGCCGGCAGCAGAAATGAATACCGTCTGCCCGATAACACTCAGCAGTATCGTTAACCCTATTGTGGGGGAATATTTCGTTTTATTTTTCATCGTATAGTGCTCCTCTTGTTTGTTCGACATTCTATGAACCTAAATTAGGGTGTAACATTAAACATAAGCAGCCGGAGCCTGGGCGGGAAGTATTAAAAGATCATACTTACAGCGGCGGGGCGGGCGGATGTGTCAGCATAAGACGCACTCTTATCCTTCCAAAAGGCATTTGATAGTTAAAATCTTTTCACCTTAAAAAGGGCTCAATAAGTGCTCAATAATTGCTTAATAATATAGCCTCTGTTTCTATTAAATATCTATTAGTACAAATACTAGGGATTGCTGCTTATTTTCGATGAAATTCAATTAATTCATATACTTAAATAAATTATAAATAAAATTTATACTCAGCAGTAACATACTTAAGTGCTCTGCTTGGGCTATAGCTGTCACTTTTACGTCTTTAATCCGATCATTAGCACTAATTTAAGTGATTGCCGATAATGAACTTATTCCACGGAATAGATTATGCCGGGCAGTTGCGGATGATTGAACGGATGCCGCATGACTGTATGAAGCCGTTGCCGGCAACTGTAGGGATTCAAGAGCTAGAGCAATGCAGGGAGCAATTGCCAAGGAACGAGAGCTTTGAATAACGCTTTGTCCGGTTAAATTTTCTGCAATTTGTAATAGAGTCCGGTATAATATCCTGATAAACAAACACATTTCCCCGCGCTTACGCGCATTCTATATCTACAACAGGTAAATCCATGTCCAATGATGTTTCTACATTACCCTCTTTCCGTGATTTAGCTCTGATTGAACCGGTGCTAAGAGCGCTGAATGATGTCGGTTATGAAACACCCTCACCCATACAAGCACAAACCATCCCGCTCCTACTGAAAGGCAAAGACGTTCTGGGGCAAGCACAAACAGGAACCGGCAAAACCGCCGCTTTCGCATTACCCATTTTGTCGCGTATCGACCTCAAACAAAAAGACCCGCAAGTTCTGGTTCTGGCGCCAACTCGCGAACTGGCCATTCAGGTGGCAGAAGCGTTTCAACGTTATGCCGCGCACTTAAAAGGTTTCCACGTTCTGCCTATCTACGGCGGACAAGACTACACTACCCAGTTACGCCAGCTAAAACGCGGCGCTCATGTGGTTGTCGGCACACCGGGCCGGGTTATGGATCACATGCGTAAAGGCACTCTAAACCTGAAAGGACTGGGCTTTTTGGTTCTTGATGAAGCCGACGAAATGCTGCGCATGGGCTTTATTGATGACGTGGAATGGATTCTGGATCAAATTCCTGAACAAAGACAAATAGCCTTATTTTCCGCGACCATGCCTTCGGTTATCCGCAAAATCGCTCAGCAATATCTTAATGAGCCTGAACACATCACCATCAAAGTAACTACCGCATCCGCTGAAAATATACGCCAACGCTATTGGCTGGTCAGCGGCGTACATAAACTGGACGCGCTAACCCGTATTCTGGAAGCGGAGACGTTTGACGGCATGATTATCTTTGTCAGAACTAAAACCGCAACAGTTGAGCTGGCAGAAAAACTGGAAGCGCGCGGTTATTCCGCCGCCGCTATTAACGGCGACATGTCTCAAGCGTTACGCGAGCGCTCCATTAATAACCTGAAAAACGGCAAACTGGATATTTTGATTGCGACTGACGTTGCTGCACGCGGACTGGATGTAGACCGTATCACCCACGTGGTTAACTACGACATTCCTTACGATACCGAATCTTATGTTCACCGTATCGGCAGAACCGGCCGCGCAGGACGTACTGGCGATGCCATTTTGTTTATTGCTCCCAGAGAAAGAAATCTGTTGGCTAATATTGAAAAAGCGACCAAGCAAAAAGTTGAAGAAATGGGCTTGCCTTCAACCGAGGTCATTAACAATAAACGTATCGCACGCTTTAAACAGAATATTACCGACACTTTGGCCGCAGAGGAACTGAGCTTTTTCAGCCAACTGATAGAACAATACCAACAAGAGCACAATGTAACTGCATTGGAAATAGCCTCCGCACTGGCAAAACTGGTTCAGGGCGAAACGCCGTTGTTACTGCAAAATCTGCCTAAAAGATCTAAAGATAGCCGCGACGACAGACCATCCAGGGATGATAGATCGGCAAAACCCGACAGACCGCAAAAAGACCGCAAGCCAAAACGTGCTTTCGGCGGCGGAGCGGATGTTGAAATGGAAACGTACCGGATTGAAGTCGGCCATAACCACGGCGTAAAACCCGGCAACATCGTTGGCGCCATAGCCAATGAAACCGGCATTGACGGCGACCATATCGCCCGCATCAGAATCCAGGACGACTACAGCACTGTTGAATTACCGGCAGGCATACCGAAAGAATTGTTTGAGGAATTGAAAAAAGTCAGGGTAGCCGGCCAGCAACTTAACATATCCAAAATGGATGAAAATGCTAAAAAAGCGGCGAAAGACGACGATAGCACTAAAAAAGTGGATAAAAGCAAAAAAAGAGTAGGTTCGCCATCCAGACGGGCAAAGCCAAAAGCGGCTGAATAACCTGCAACTCCGGGAGTGGACGACCTACCCAGTCGGCGCCCGCTCCCAAACTGCGTAATTCATTTCAGGATGAGTCCAAAGCAAGCTTTGGACTCATCCCCTTCGTGGCGGATCGTACCGCCAGTCAGTCGCAGTTTATTGATCAATCCGCTTACATTTACTGATTCCAAAGACAAGCGCCGCCGGCTTTTTCAATAGCTTCCAGACGTTGTTGATGCGCATTTAATTCTTCTTCCGTACAGCGTATGATTTTTAATGCGGGACGGTCCGCAGACAAATGTTTAATCTCCCTATTCACAGTTACTCCTTCCGACCTTCCCTGCCCATCATCCAGCAACGAAGATTGTCCGCCAGTCATCAATAAAAATACATCGGCCAGAATTTCAGCATCCAGCAATGCGCCATGCAGATCCCTGTGGCTGTTATCGATCCCGTAACGTTTACACAGCGCATCCAAGCTATTACGTTGTCCGGGATGTTTTTTTCTGGCATAGGTCAGCGTGTCGAATACTTTACTGTAATCGGTGACCGTTCCCGTCTGACTATTCAACCGTGAAAATTCATAATTGATAAAGCCGACATCAAACGGCGCATTATGAATAACTAACTCGGCATCCTGAATAAAGGCAATAAAATCCTTAACGACATCCGCAAAACAAGGTTTATCCTCTAAAAACTGATTGGTGATACCATGAACCTCAATAGCGCCGTCATCAATTATCCGCTCGGGATTAATATAGGTATGAAACCGCTTGCCGGTTAAGCGGCGATTAACCAATTCGACACAGCCAATCTCGATAATTCTGTGCCCTTCCTGCGGATTTAATCCGGTCGTTTCGGTATCGAGAACTACCAATCGATTTGTAAATGTTCGTTTATCCACACGTCACCTTAGACTTTTGTTAACCTCTTTTAAGTATAAATTTTTTAAGACGACATTACTTATTAATTTTTCAAAGCTAATCGATCGCCTTCGCACCAACAAAAGTCGATCCTATCCTTTAGTGTTTTTCTGTTAGAATTTAATCATACCGTTTAGCGTGACCTTTCCGCACATTACAGAAGATATTTACATGACTATCAAAAAAAACCAGCCAGATAGAAATAAACTGGATCAAATCGTGACCGATGCACGGCGCAATCAGGAACTCAGGGAACAGTCTTATCGCGGTCAGGCTCTTAAGTTATATCCGTGGGTATGCGGTCGATGCGCCCGCGAATTCGACCATAAAAACCTGACCGAATTGACAGTGCATCATAAAAACCATAACCACGACGACAATCCGTCCGACGGCAGTAATTGGGAGTTATTGTGTCTTTATTGCCATGATAATGAACATTCAAGATACGAAGAAACCCGCTTTGACGGCTCAAAATCGGGCAAAACCACTGCACCTGTCGCCACTCACAACCCATTCGCAGACCTGAAATCGCTATTGGGCAGTAAGAAGTAAAACGGACTAAGCCCCGGAAATTATTTAAGACGCGTTTGCCTTTGATAAAAGCCCCGTCGCTGGACTTCAAAGCCGTTTTTACAGCCGGATTCGATAAGATAATCCCTGAACTGGGGATAATGCTGTTCAAAGTGGATGCCGTATTTAAAAGGCAACGGGATAGGTAACGCCGACTCCCCAAGAAACAATTCTACAAACTCATCATCCCCGGAATTGCCTGGTTTATTAAACGAGTGCACAACCTGTCCATTGAGAAAAAAACTGTCGCCCTTTATAAAACAAAGCGTTATTTTAAGGCGATGGTTTCTTTTTAACGCCTGACTACTACAAATGGCGATACCTTGTTTACTAATGTTAAGAATTTTTACCGGCTGTTCCCGGTTAAAGAAAACGGGTGTTTTGTTTAAAACGGCATTAATGTCGTTTCTTTCGTAACGCACTTGTTTTCGCGCCGTTTTTTCCGCCATAACGTCTACTCCAGATGCATTTGATTTACCCCAACTCCCTTATCTAACCAAAATGAAGCATCTTCATAGAAGTCGCTGATGGCTTTAAAAGCTATATTGAAAAGGGCTTATCCATTGAGAGCAAGTTGATGGAAAATCAACTTGTTCTCAATAATAAGGTCAAAGCCAACTGTCATCTATTCGTATCATTACCTAAAAATCATCACTCGTTGTGAACTACACGGGTGATCAACTTAAGAATAACTCAATCATTTTGCACAATGGGCGACTAGCCGGTAGCCCATTGCGCTCTCTTGGGCGCTACTTCAAATTCTCAATCAATACATCAGCAAACTCGCTACATTTGACTTCTGTCGCCCCTTCCATCTGTCGGGCAAAATCATACGTCACCCGTTTACCGGCAATAGCGGCATCCATCGCATTAATGACCGCATCGGCGGCTTCTGTCCAACCCATATAGCGCAGCATCATTTCGCCGGACAGGATCAATGAACCGGGATTGACTTTATCCAGATCAGCGTATTTGGGCGCCGTGCCATGCGTAGCCTCAAAAACAGCGGTGCCGGTTTGATAATTGATATTGCCGCCGGGAGCAATGCCGATGCCGCCGACTTGCGCGGCCAAGGCATCGGATAAATAGTCGCCGTTCAAATTCAATGTCGCGATCACATCAAAGTCTTCAGGCCGGGTCAAAACCTGCTGCAAGGTAATGTCGGCGATAGAGTCTTTAATTAAAATACGCCCTTTTGCCAACGCTTCGGCCTGAACCTTGTTTGCCGCCTCTACGCCGAACTCGGCGCGGGTTTTTTCCCAATGTCCCCAGGTATAGACATGCTCGGGATATTCGCGCTCCGCCAGGTTATAGGCCCATTTACGAAATGCCCCTTCGGTAAATTTCATAATATTACCCTTATGCACAATCGTCAGGGATTTTCTCTTATTGACGATGGCATACTCGATAGCTGAACGGATCAGACGCTCTGTGCCTTCCTGCGACACCGGTTTTATGCCGATGCCCGCAGTTTCCGGAAAACGGATTTTTGCGTATTGCTTGGGGAAATTCTCTTTTAACAGGGTTAGAAAAATCTTTACATCGTCGCTGCCTTGTTCAAACTCGATACCGGCGTAAATATCCTCGGTATTTTCCCGGAAAATCACCATATCGACGGCTCCGGGATTTTTTACCGGCGAGGGTACGCCCTGAAACCATCTGACCGGCCGCAAACACACATACATATCCAACAGTTGGCGCAAAGCCACGTTTAAAGAGCTGATGCCGCCGCCTACCGGTGTAGTTAACGGGCCTTTTATGGACACCAGATAATTCTTGCAGGCATCGACGGTTTCATCGGGAAGCCAGGTATCGAACAAGCGGTGGGCTTTTTCTCCTGCATATACTTCCATCCAGTGAATTTTCTTTTGTCCTGAATAGGCGCTTGCTACAGCCGCATCCAAAACACGAACGGTGGCGCGCCAAATATCCGGCCCGGTACCGTCGCCTTCAATAAATGGAATAATCGGATTATCCGGCACGACCAGCTTGCCGTTTTGCATCGTGATGGCACTGCCGTTTGCGGGTGGGTTGAGTGTGAGACTAGCCATAACAACTCCTTCAAATAATATTGAGCAATGTTGCGCAAGGTAGCGACGTCGGACCGTACCAACAGTAGGCGCATTAGGCGACGTCTCTATGGACTTAAAGCATCATAACAAAAGGTTGGCGATTTGTACCATTTAACCACTGCAACTGGATAAAGACAGGCCTAAAGCACTATAATTCACAAGATGATCTATTTTTTAAACTTGGAGAAATGAATGCACGCAGTTACGTTGATAAAAGGTGATGGCATTGGCCCATCGATAATGGATGAAGCAGTTAAAGTTATTGACGCGTCCGGCGTAAAAATTCAGTGGGAAGAAGCATTTGCCGGTTTGGCTGCTTTTGAACAATTCGGCACGCCGCTGCCGGATGAAACCATGGCATCGATAGACAAAACCCGCCTGGCATTTAAAGGTCCGTTAACCACAGTTGTCGGCGGCAACGGTTTCAGAAGCATTAACGTGGCATTGCGGCAGAAATATGAGCTGTACGCCAACGTCCGTCCCGCCAAAAGCTGGGCCGGCATAAAAACCCGTTATGACGATGTTGATATTGTTATCGTCAGGGAAAATACTGAAGGACTCTATGCAGGACTTGAGCATTATCTAACCCCTAAAAAAGACATCGCAGAAAGTCTGGCCGTAGTCACCCGAACCGGTTCGCAACGCGTGATCGACTATGCTTTTAAATACGCACAGGACAACAATCGCAAAAAAGTAACCGTTTGCCATAAAGCCAATATCTTAAAATTCACCCAAGGACTGTTTCTGGATGTCGCCAGAGAAACAGCCGCGCGTTATCCCGACATTCAGTTTGACGAAAAAATCATTGATGCAGCCTGCATGCACATGGTGATGGATCCATCGCAGTTTGACGTCATTGTCTGCACCAACATGTTCGGCGACATATTGTCCGATTTGACCGCAGGTCTGGTGGGCGGACTGGGTTTGATTCCCGGCGCAAATATCGGTAACGATGCGGCATTGTTTGAAGCCGTGCACGGCAGCGCGCCGGACATCACCGGAAAAAATCTGGCTAATCCTACTGCGGTAATCATGGCTGGCGTGATGATGCTGGATCATCTCGGCGAATACGAAGCGGCCGCTAAAATAAAAGCAGCGGTTGAAAAAGTGGTTAATGAAGGCACATTTGTTACACCGGATCTTAATCCGCAATCGAAATGCGGAACGATTGAAATGGGTAATGCGATTGTTGAGGCGATGAAATAAAGTAAATTAATCGTTCCCACGCTCCGGCGTGGGAACGATTAAAGAACAACAGTTTTAAACCATCTTCCAGGAATTCCCCATGCTAGAACAATACCGTATACATGCAGCAGAACGTGCCGCCGAAGGCATCGTCCCTAAGCCGCTTGATGCCGAACAGGTCGCCGCTTTGGTTGAGCTGATTAAACAACCGCCCGCAGGTGACGACTGCATGGATGCAGGAGGTACGACTCCACGGATGGAGGAGGTAGAGCAATGCATGGAGCAATTGCCGAGAGCAACGCATGGAGCAGTTGCCGAACAAGAATTCATACTCGATCTGTTTGCTAACCGTATTCCCGCCGGTGTTGACGAAGCGGCTTATGTCAAAGCAGGATTCCTGGCGGCCATCGCAAAGGGCGAGGACAGCTCGCCGATTCTGGATGCTGCACGCGCTACCGAATTACTGGGCACTATGCTGGGCGGTTATAACATTGCGCCGTTAATCGAGTTGCTGGATAACGAAGCATTGGCTCCGATTGCCGCCAAAGCGCTTTCCCATACTTTGCTGATATTCGATGCTTTCCACGATGTGCAGGAGAAAGCCGATGCAGGCAACCCATTCGCCAAACAGGTGCTTAATTCCTGGGCGGAAGCGGAATGGTATACCAGCAAGCCCAAAATGCCTGAAAAACTCACGGTTACCGTATTTAAGGTAACCGGCGAAACCAATACCGACGATTTGTCACCGGCACCCGATGCCTGGTCGAGGCCGGATATTCCGTTACACGCCAAGGCTATGCTGAAAATACCGCGTGAAGGCATTACCAACGCCGAACAACAAATTGCCGAACTCAAGCAAAAAGGTTTTCCGGTCGCTTATGTAGGCGATGTAGTCGGCACAGGGTCTTCGCGCAAATCGGCGACCAATTCGGTATTATGGTTCATGGGCAATGATATTCCGTACATTCCCAACAAGCGCGAAGGCGGCGTTTGCATCGGCAGTAAAATCGCGCCGATATTCTTTAACACGATGGAAGATTCAGGCGCCCTACCCTTTGAATGCGATGTGACCCAAATGGCGATGGGAGATGTAATCGACATTTATCCGTATGCAGGCGAGGTTAAGCGTCACGACAACGGCGAACTGATCTGCAAATTCGAACTGAAAACCGAGGTAATTCTGGACGAAGTGCGCGCCGGCGGCCGTATTCCGTTAATTATCGGCAGGGGGTTGACTGACCGTGCTCGTAAGGCACTGGGACTTTCGGCATCCACGGTTTTTTGCCGTCCGGTTAATGCCAAAGACAGCGGCAAGGGCTTTACGCTGGCGCAAAAAATGGTCGGTCAGGCCTGTGGCGTTGCGGGTGTTCGTCCCAATACTTATTGCGAACCGCACATGACTACCGTGGGTTCTCAAGACACTACCGGTCCTATGACTCGCGACGAATTGAAAGACTTGGCTTGCCTGGGTTTTTCAGCCGATCTGGTGTTGCAATCGTTCTGCCATACCGCCGCGTATCCGAAGCCGATTGACGTCACCATGCAGCATACGCTACCGGATTTTATTATGAATCGCGGCGGCGTATCGCTCCGTCCCGGCGACGGCATTATCCATTCCTGGTTAAACCGGATGTTATTGCCGGATACGGTCGGCACCGGCGGCGACTCGCATACCCGCTTCCCTATCGGTATTTCATTTCCCGCCGGTTCAGGATTAGTTGCGTTTGCCGCCGCAACCGGCGTGATGCCGCTGGATATGCCGGAATCGGTTTTGGTCCGGTTTAAAGGCGAGATGCAGCCCGGTATTACCTTACGCGATCTGGTCAATGCGATTCCTTATGTAGCGATACAGCGCGGTTTGCTGACTGTTGAAAAACAGGGCAAGAAGAATGTATTCTCAGGCCGCATTCTGGAAATCGAAGGCTTACCGGATTTAAAAGTCGAACAGGCTTTTGAATTGTCTGATGCATCCGCTGAACGTTCTGCCGGTGGCTGCACGGTGCGCTTGAATGAAGCGCCGATTCGCGAGTATTTGAATTCAAACATCACCCTGCTGCAATGGATGATTGCCGAAGGTTACGGCGATGTGCGCACCATAGAGCGTCGCATCAAGAGCATGGAAGAATGGCTGGCTAATCCGGTATTGCTTACACCTGACGCCGATGCGGAATACTTTGAAATCATCGAAATCGATATGAGTGAAATCAAGGAACCGTTATTAGCCTGCCCCAACGATCCTGATGATGTGAAAACCTTGTCCGCTGTGGCTGGAACTAAAATCGACGAAGTGTTTTTGGGTTCCTGCATGACCAATATCGGCCACTTCCGCGCCGCCGGAAAATTGCTGGAAAAACAACAAGGCGAATTGCCGACCCGTTTGTGGGTTGCCCCGCCCACCAAAATGGATCAAACCCAATTAACCGAGGAAGGGTATTACAGCACCTTCGGCAAAGCCGGAGCGCGCACTGAAATGCCGGGCTGTTCATTATGCATGGGTAATCAGGCGCGGGTGGCTGAAAACGCTACCGTAGTTTCCACCTCGACGCGCAACTTCCCCAATCGTTTGGGCAATGGCGCAAATGTGTATCTGTCATCGGCCGAACTGGCGGCTGTGTGTTCGATTATGGGCAAGATTCCGAGTTTTGACGAATACATGCATTATGCGAATCAGATTAATGAAACAACCGAAGACACCTATCGTTATTTGAACTTTGATCAGATGGATAGTTATCGGCAAAAGACTGGTGAAGTCTTACAAAGTTAAGTTTCTGGGTTATTAAATTCAAACTCTGAGCTATCGCACAATTTGTATCAACGTCATCCCGGCAGGGAATACCGGGATGACGAGTTACATTGTTACCTTGACTTTCTCCTCGCCTCGCTAGAGAAGATCTATCCCGCCTGCAAAAGCAACTATGCTAAAAAAGCCTTCCCGACAAACAATCTCAAACTTATCCCAAGTCGAAACCGGCTTGCTCGAAAAGCAATACAACGACTTAGTCGCCCAAGGCCACATCCAACACGAACCAGCGCAAATCACAGCCCTACATTACCTGCAAACCCTACTCGACAACTTGCTGACAAATGTCGAGTACAACCAAAAATCTCCTCTGCATAAACTATTCCTACCCAAACCGGCCAATTTCCAAAGCCTGTATATATTCGGCAACGTAGGCCGAGGCAAGTCCATGTTAATGGATTTGTTTTTTGATGCCTGCCCTATCAGTCAAAAACGCCGGGTGCATTTCCATGCATTCATGCTCGAAGTCCACGCGTTCATCCACCAATGGCGCAGGCAGAACAACACCGATGCGATTTCCGCATTGGCAAAACATATCAGGGAATCGGAACTGTTGCTTTGCTTTGACGAGTTTCATGTTTCCGATATAGCCGACGCAATGATTCTAATGCGACTGTTCACCAGACTGTTCGACTTGGGTATTGTTGTCGTAATTACTTCCAACTGCCATCCCAATGCGCTCTATCATGACGGTTTGCAACGGGAACTATTCCTGCCCTTTGTCCGACTCCTGCAACAAAAAGCCGACGTCATAGATCTGGTTGCAAAACAGGATTACCGGCTCAGTCATTTACACGCGTTAAAGACAACTTATTATTATCCGCTGGATGAACAGGCTGCAAAATTCATACGACAAAGCTATAACGAATTAACTAATTTTGCCCCGCTGAAACCGGGCATACTGGAGGTATTAGGCAGAAAGGTGATGCTGTCTGCGGTACACGGCAATGTCGCCCTCACCTCCTTTGACGAACTCTGCATGCAAGCCTTAGGTCCTGCCGACTATCTGGAAATCGGTAACCGGTTCGACATAGTGGTACTGGCTGGCATTCCCAAACTGACCATAGAAAAATGCAACGAAGCCAAGCGCTTTGTAACGCTGATAGATGCGCTATACGAACATAAAGTGAAACTGATTTGTACGGCCGAAGTACCGGCTCAGGAACTTTACACCGACGGCGAAGGCTCGTTTGAATTTGAACGGACGGTCTCGAGATTGATTGATATGCAATCGGAGAGTTATTTGCATATTGAGCATGCCAGTCGCTGATAACGAGGTTTATTTTGATGCGTTTAATTCCGGCATATAAAGTTCTTAAAATGCCTGTTTCATTATTCGGTGATGTTACGCTGTCTTCTGATTCTCCTTATAAAACTGGTACCGGGCTCCATCCAATATTTGACGGAGTAATCATAGGGCCTCGGCAGGAACAAAACCTCGCTGTCGATATAGCAAGAATGGTTTTTTGCTATACAAGGAATCCACCGTTTTCCACCGTCACCTGCCAATGTAATTCCGGCATCGTTAGCGCAACCTTCCCGTATTCCTTACCGCATGTGGAAAAGCTGCAAGGTGGGTTCGCCTTTAGGCAATCCGCCATGAACGGAACCTTGAATCCGCCCCCTGCCCGGACTTTTCCAAGCAGGGATTTTTTATGTCCGATCTTTTCTGATATTGTGCGTTGTTGACGGTTTGCTGCCGCGAAGCCCTATACCCTACGGCAATGCGAGGCGCATCATTCGAAAACTACCGGCTTAATCTCAATATAAGTTTTATCCCGTACTATATCGGGTTTTTAAACACTGCTTTAACTCAATGAGAGGAAAATATATGCAGCAAAAGACAATTCTAACGCTATGTGCATCGCTGGCCTTTTCTATGGCGTTGGTCAACAATGCCGATGCCGCAAATTGGAAGGATGTGCTTAATGCTGTCAATAGCAACGTTAATGGTCAGGCGAATAACGCAGGCCAAGCATTGCAGCAAGGCCAACAAGCTACTAATGCAGCCCAAACGGTGCAACCCGGCAGTCTGGCCGAGTTATTGGTGCAGCGGACAGGCGTGACAGGAGCTCAGGCTCAAGGGGGTGCAGGCGCTTTGTTTCAGATTGCTAAAACCAAGATGTCGACGGATTCATTTACCCAGCTGGAACAGTCGGTTCCGGGTATGCAGGGAATGCTGGGGGCTGCTGCGCCTACCCTATCGCAGCAGGGTGGTTTGGCGGGGCAATTGTCTTCTATAGCAGGCGCTTCGGGTGGAACGGCAGGGAATTTGATTTCTGTAGTTTCCGCTTTTCAGCAGCAGGGCATGTCGCCTGCGATGGTACAGCGATTTATTCCGGTAGTAATCGATTATGTCAAAGCCCATGGTAATGACGCTTTGGTAAATACTTTAAGCGCTGCATTAATCGGGCGTTGATTTAGAATATCTTCTTTATTTATCAGTACCCTATAGGTATAGGTATCGAACGAAAATTGTATCATCGTCATCCCGGCAGAGATTAACTTCGTGCTCTAACCGACGCTGGAATGACGCGCGGTTAATATATCTATGTCTTGATACAAATTAAGAGCTTTCCAAAAAGCACAATCCAAACCGTGTACGGTAAAGCCATCCATCAAGTATTAAGAATCACTTTCAGTTTTTTACCTGGAGTAAGCGAATTGCTTATTATCGGTGGATTCCATTTGCGCAGGTCTGCGATTGAGACATTAAATTTACGCGAAATTTGTGCCAGTGAATCGCCTTGCTTAACGGTATAACTAATCGAACGAATCCCGGCAGATGAAGCTACAGCCTGTTGATTGGCAGCTTTAATAGTTAGTTTTTGACCTGAAACCAATGCGGATTTTGAAGTGATTTTATTCCAGCCCGCGATATCATTAACGCTAACTGAAAACTTCTGCGCGATATTCCAGAATGTGTCCCCTCGCTTTACGACATAAATCTGGGCACTTCCGGATTTATTGCTAACTGTTTTGGAGGTGGGCTGGGTATCAGTTGATTTTTGCGGAGGCGGCATTTTTAAAAACATACCGGAGTGGATAGCATTACTCGCCAAATGATTGGCCTGACGGATTGATTTGACTGTTGTATTATTTCGGTCAGCAATTGATGCAAGACTTTCCCCTGCTTTAACTTTGTGCTGATTTTGGATAGTCTGAGTTTGGTCATGCCGAATTTGCGCCATTGTCTCATCATGGTAACGCTTCATATCGACCCGTTCATCATAGGGCAGCTGAGCCAGGTTTTGTTTAAATGATTGTGCGTTGGCAACAGGAATCAATAAGTGATGCGGCCCTTGCGGCGCAGTGCTTGAATGGTTAAAGCCGGGATTTAATTTTAAAAACTCATTAAGCGGTGTATTAGCCAGCTCGGCAGCTTTGTTTAAATCCAGCTGAGATTTGACGTCAACAAGTTCACAATAAGGTTTATTCGGGATGCGTTGTAAATCAATATTGTATTTGTCGGCATTGGCAAATATTTTGGCAATAGCCAGCAACCGTGGCACATAGTCTGCTGTTTCCTTGGGAAGATCTAATGACCAGTAATCGGTTGCCAAACTGAGGTTTTCATTCTTTTCAATAGCTTTTCTTACATTGCCTTTGCCATAATTATAGGAGGCCAACGCAAGATACCAATCGCCATCAAAAGTCTCGCCCAAGTGTTTGAGAAAAGAGGTTGCCGCTTTGGTTGAGGCATAAACATCGCGGCGACCGTCGTACCATGCGTTTTGTTGAAGACCGTACAGACGACCGGTAGCCGGAATAAATTGCCAGAGTCCTGACGCATCGCTTTTTGAGTATGCTTCCGGCAGAAAGGCACTCTCAACAATAGGTAACAAAGCCAATTCGCCGGGAATATTTTTAGCTTCAATTTCGTTGAGTATTAGATGTAAATAAGGTTCTGCACGTTGCTGAACTCTGGCAAGATAGGCGGGGTGTCGTAAGTACCAGTTTATCTCGCGTTGAATCCGTTCATTTTCAATTTCGGGTAATGAATATAGCGATATTAATCGCTCCCAAACTGTATTCTTGTATTTTGATGATACATCGTATTTTTGTTTGCCGAACGGATGGAGAGCGTGTCTCATATAGCTGTTATCCATTTCAGCGCTGGCAGGCGGCCTATCGTTAAAAGAGTCTTTTGAAGTGGTAGAGCAGCCTGTTGCGATTAAAGAGATCAACACTAATAAAAATTTAACTGATCTGTTAAAGTTAACGCTCATCATCTAAGCCTTTTAAGAATGAAGTTTATTATTAAGATGTTATCATTATAGCTTGTTTTTATTGAAAATCATCAAAGTCAGATAGTGTAGAATTCGGACATGAAACGTAATTTCTTATTTGCATGGTATCAAACCCCTAGAGGCAAGCTGCTACAACAGCTTGAAGCCGACTATTTACAACGGTCTATTACTGTCAGTTGTCAGCAAACTATCTTGCAAATTGGTGGATTAGACTGGGAAAGTGAGTTTATCGACTGCACTTTATACAAGAATTTCACAGTACTCGATGCCAAAAACCTGGGCTGCGACAAGGCACGAAAAATTCAGGCTAAATCATACAGACTGCCCTTGCAAAGTAACTGTATTGATATGATTATAGTGCCCCACTTACTGGAGTTTGATGCCTTTCGATTTCAAACTATGCGAGAAATAGAACGTGTTTTGAAGCCGGAGGGAATATTGGTCGTACTGAATTTTAATCCTTGGAGTCTATGGGTTAGATACCAGTATTTGTGGGATAAAAAAATGGCCGATTCATGGGGAGGACACTTTATTTCCCGTTCAAGAATTTTAGATTGGCTAAAGTTATTAAATTTTGAAGTAATCGTATCGTCGGAGTTTAATCTGGATACGGTAAAATCGACTCATGAGAAATCTATAACCCGAGGGCACTCGCTCACATCGACCGCCTATGCGATTAAAGCTATCAAACGCCGTTATAACCTGATTCCATTAACGCCGGTACGAGCGTTAAATCCCCGTCTAATTCTGACAAACCCACTTAACACACCAACTACACAGCTAAATAAACATGACTGATTCTGTCATTATTTACACCGATGGCGCCTGCCGTGGCAACCCTGGACCGGGCGGCTGGGGCGCAATACTCTGTTATAAGGGAACCGTTAAGGAAATCTACGGCGGCGACCCGGACACCACCAATAACCGCATGGAACTGATGGCTGCGATCCAGGCGCTGGAAATTCTGACCAAGCCCTGTTCGGTACAGATCAATACCGATTCGAAATATGTCATGCAAGGTATAACCGAATGGATTAGCAACTGGAAAAAACGCGGCTGGAAAACCGCCTCCAGGACACCGGTTAAAAATGAAGACCTGTGGCGTAGGCTGGATGCCGCCATTCAAGGGCACAATATCGAGTGGTTTTGGGTAAAAGGCCATTCAGGCCATAAAGATAACGACCGGGCGGATGAACTGGCTAACCTTGGTATTGATTCATTAAGGAATGAACACGAAATATCTTGAGTATTTGAGGACGAATTCGACTTTGGGCACAAGTTTTTAGGACAATTTACTCAACTCAGCCTTATCGGGTGTTCGTTTTAGACCACTAGACAGTACAATCACTTGGGTTATGGCCATCACGAGCTTATTGTGAAAATATTTTTTACAACAATTCCGGAATGGCTAGGTTTGTCTTTCTGCTAATTTCAGCATTCAAATTCAACAATCAAGCACCTACAATCTTTTCCACAATTCCTGTGCATAACTCTGTGCATAAACTATAAATAACATCGTTCAGACTCGATAAAACCTGCTTGTTTGTTAAATTGTAGTATTTTTATACAAAAATACTATTGTATTTTATAATCAATAAGTTATATTTATAAAGCTTCAATGCACAGAGTCTGCCTCAAGCTGGAATTCAGCATTTATTACAACAAAATCAATCTGTGCATAAACACCATTTAATAAGTCTATGAACTGTGTAACTTTAATCAGTTCAATTCTTTATCGCTTTAACCCCATCCTAACGAATAAGGTTAGATTATGTGAGCGATAGCGAACCACAATCTGAACCGGTTGTTGGACAAGCTCGGTGGAAGTCGGAAGACTGGTTTTATTATAAAAAATATCTTTTCGGATTTTTTGGGTTGCGGCGAGGATTTTATAACCGTAATAGTCAAGAACAAGCCGAACGCGTTGCTTTGGTAACGCCTTTAGTGGGTGGTGATGATTTAAGGTGAATAACAGCCTTTTTTAAGCCAAGCACGGCCCTCGGCTTAAAAATGCCGATTTTGAGCCCTCTCGGAATGACGAATGCGGTTACATAACCGATTGCGCCTCCACTTCAGTTAGCCGGATGGCGCAAACCGCCCGAATGCCAACGGGGGGGGATTCGCGGTTGCTCAATTCGTATTGCACCGCCACCGCAGCAAGGGCGCTTGATCGGGGGACGTTTTACCACCCCTATCGGGGTCTTAACCGGGTTCAGCTTGAACAGCATATAAAGCAATTCCAACACCCGCTTGCTGTTGGAATGCAAAAAACCGAAGTTACGGGTGCGCCGGAAGCCTTTTGGCAGCACATGCTGCAAAATCAGCCACAAGAACTTAGAAGCTGTTTAAAAACCTAAGCGACGGTTATAAGCTGGAACATTTTTGGCCTAGGAGGGCTGGCGGTTGTACTTGACGAATTTAACCGACGAGCAATGGCAGTTATTATGTCCAGTACTTGAAACTGCACGTACCCCAAAAAAAGGGGGCAGACCGCGAAGCTATCCATTTCGCGAAATCGTTAACGGCATTCTCACTATCACCAAGACAGGCTGCCAATGGCGGATGCTACCGACGCTGCGAGACAGGAGTCGAGTAGTCCCCAGAAGCGATAGTGCATGTGTTTTCACGAAGCGTTTTTTGCGTAGTGAAAATGCAGGCTTTCCCGACATCGCGTCGAGTCATTGCGAGAATGATGTTGGATACCCCTTGCTGGGTATCCAACGAATGAAGCAGGACGGCTGGGGCCGCCGCAGGCATAAGCGGTCGCGTAGCTTTTGCCGCTTGTTGGGCAGGGATGCCCATAAAAGCTTTCGCAAAAATAGCGACTCCCCGGCGTATTTTGCACCTTGGAGTTCAGTTTACGGATACTTTAGAACATGGAAACTCTCTGGAGTATGGGATGAGGCATTAACGCTCTTTCGTGAAACCTACCGGATCCAATTCGGGAAAAACGCGCGGCCGACGGCGGCCATTATTGATGCACAATCGGTAAAAACCACGGGACCAGGCAAGCAACGCGGTTTTGACGCAGGTAAAAAGATTAAAGGGAGAAAACGCCATATCGCGGTCGATACGATGGGGAATCTGCTTGCGGTGCGTGTTCATTCAGCGGGTATACAAGATCGGCGCGGCGCTCGGTTGCTCATGATCCGGCTGTACGCGATGTTTTCTGCCTTGAGTGTAATTTGGGCTGATGGCGGTTATAGGTATGCGTCAGTCGCTACCAGGTAGATTTTTCAGGAGCGTTCTGTTTAATCGTATCAATCCATTCTGGCGTCAAGGGTAGCAACTCATCAATACGTCGATTAGGCCAAGTAGGCAGTTTTTCGAGCGTATCCCTTAACCAATCGGTTGGATTAATGCCATTGAGTTTAGCCGTACCCAGCAAGGTCTGTATCGCAGCCGCCCGTTTACCGGCACGCTCGGAACCGGCAAATAGCCAGTTCTTTTTGTTATGCAAAGCTTTGCATAACAAAAATTATGCTCAGTCCGTTATTATGCTGAGTAAGTATCGTAAACCGACAGCGCGCCTGGCTTTCCACGCTGGCGACTTTGCATAATTTTAAAGACCCTCCAAGAACTTTAGAAGGTCATCCGATGGGTGATAGCGCACCTGCCCAATCTCTGGCGGTAGTGCGATCATGGCTAGAGCCCGTTCCTTCATGGATAGATCAGCCTCAATGTAACCGTGTGTGGTCACAGGGCTTTCATGGCCCAGCCATAAAGCGATGATGGTGATATCTACGCCAGCTTGCAGTAAGTGCATGGCCGTTGTATGTCTCAAGGTATGCGGCGTTACGCTACGACCTTGCAATTGTGGACATTGGTTCGCCGCCAAGTTTACTGCCAGAGCAATCCGTTCGGCTACATTTGAGCGCGTCATTGGTAAGCCTTGACGAGTCGGCACTAAAGCTTGTTCAGCCTTCAAATTGGCGAACACCAGCCAGTGCCGTATTTTGGCGGCAGTCTCTTTCCATAGAGGTACAGTCCGTTGTTTGCGGCCCTTACCATGCAGGCGTACTGAAGGTGATACGGTTAGTTCAACATCGGCCACCCGGATACCAATCAACTCCGATACCCGAGCGCCGGTGTTATAAAGCAGTGTTAACAAAATATGATCCCGACAGCCACACCAAGTTTGTTTATCGGGCGCTTCCAGCAAAGCTTGCATTTCCTCGCGCGACAGGAAGCTCAGCATAGGCCTTTCAAAGCGCTTCATCGGAATTGCCTGAATCTGCTGGGTCAACAGCAAAGCTTCCGGGCATTGCAAAGCCACATAGTGGGCAAAAGCCCGTATAGTCGCTAAGCGAGCATTACGGGTTCTGACAGAATTGTGGCGTTCGGATTCCAGGTATGTAAGGAAGTTAAGTATCAAGGTCACATCAAAGTCGACCAGAGCAAGCTTGGCAGGTGGCTTACCTATTTCGCGTTCGGCATAACACAGTAGCATTCGAAAGGTATCATGGTAAGCAGCGATAGTTCTGGGACTTGCATTCTTCTGCTGCAACAATCGATCGGCAAAAAAGCGTTGAACCAAAGCGGCAAATTCGGCAGGATTAGTCAGCAGACAGTTCATAGCTGACCTCCTGAGCATATCGATGGAAACGTTCGGCCGCGATAGCCATCAGTTCTGGAATGCCGGTGAAATACCAATAGGTGTCGCTGACCCGAGCGTGCCCGACATAAGTTGATAACGCCAGCACTGCGTGGTCAACATCAACACCCTGTTGATAAAATCGCAACAAGCTATGCACTATAAAGGTATGTCGAAGATCATGCAGGCGATGATGTATATAATCGCCACGCGGCTTCCAGCCAAGTTGTCGGCAAATCGTCTGTAAGGTATTCAATATGTTTGCCCGATTAACTGGCTGACCTTCGTCGGACAGGAAAAATCGATTGCAGATGGGATGCGGTATGATCTGATCACGTAACCGGGCATAGTCATTTAGCGCATGCGTGGTGCTCGGATGCAGTGACGCCCAGCGACTCTTGAGAAACTTAACATCATGGATACAAAGTACTCCAGAATCAAGATCAACATCGCCACGAGAAAGCCAAGTCGCTTCTGAAATGCGCAGTCCGTTTGAGGCCAGTAGTCCGAAAATAGTGCGACAGGTGGCTGGGCGTAAACCGTGTCGAGATACGAGATTATCGGTTGCGTTGAGGAGTGCAATCAGTTCGACTTCGGTATAGATATGAGGAATAAGCCGTCGGTGAGCCGGGCCAAATAATCCTGATGGGGAATCTCCGTGGATGGATCAAGTCGCTGGCAGAATCGGGCAAAACCGCGTAAAACTTCAATGCGCCGCGCTCGGGTGATGGGGCGATCTCGTTTTGAATCTTGAGCCCATTGCATAGCAAGAGCCATCGTCAGGCTTTGCTGATCGCCACTGGCATCAGCAAAGCGAGCGAATCCTTTTAGAACTGTTTCATCAATAGTCAGTTTATAACCAAGGCTGTGTCGTTGAACTAAGTACGCCTCAACCCGTAACAGCCAAAAATTAGAGGCGTTCATGAGCAACTCCCAGGCCAAGGTAACGCCACAGCCCGTAAGCGTTCAAGATCGACACGGGCATAGGTCTTTGCAGTATCAAGGCATTGATGTCTCAGCAAGTCTGCAATGTCCTTGATGGACGCGCCCGCCTTTTGTAGACGTGTCGCGGTGGTTGAGCGCAGAACATGGGTATTGCAAAATTGATTGCGCAGGCCGCAACGAGTAAACGCACGATTCATTGCATTACGAATAGCGGGCACAGATAACGGTTGATCAAAAGGGGCTCGATGCCTGACAAACAGGATTCGACTTGATGCCAGTGGTCGGCCTTTAAACAGATATTGTGCAATAGCTTGCCCTGTAGATACTGGGAGTGGCAACTGCTGCACGCGTTTACTTTTATTACTACTAATGGTTAGCGTTGCGTTACGCCAGTCCACGGAATCTAGCTTTAAATAGGTCACCTCATGACCGCGTAACCCAATATCCAGCAAGCAACGGGCGATGGCATAATCGCGCATACCGACCCCGTACGTACAATCGAATGCCTTTAGAAATGCATCGACTTGTGTGTCGGATAGCACCTTGGGCAAGGTTGCAGGTGACCAGGATGCAATCCTTGGAATAAAGGCTGACAAAACGGTGGTGGGCTCGCCCTGTAAAGCGCAGAAGCGTAAATAGCTGCGCAAACTGGCACCGGCGACTTTTAGTGATGCTGGTCGCCATCTCAAGGCCATGTGTTGAAAAAAAGCATCAATATCAGCGCCAGAAATTTGCGCGAAAACAGGCGCTTCTGAGCAAAATCGATGACTAAGAAACGCACCAACATGCTGGCAACGGTTCACACAGGTCTGCGGTGACATACCGCAAATATTCAGCAGGTAATCAGTAAATCGTTCAAGTTCCGCTTCTATCGGACTCTTGGTGATGATTGAATATTGTTGTGGCAAAAAAGTGAGCAAATGCTTTAGCGCTGCTCTATCCATTTTAATGGGGTCACTGGAATTAACAGAATTGGAAGACAACAAAAGCAGATCATGAAGGTAGTGGTGAAAGAGCGCCTGATTAATGCTTTGCAATTCCACACCTTCGGCATTTAGCCAGCAACCGAAATGAATTACACAGTTGACATAGCGCTCAATGGTATACCTTGCATAGTGCTGGGCATTTAATGCTTCAACATAGGGAGCGGCAATGCTGCTGAGCGGATTATCGACAAGCGAATCCAGGTGAGTAAGATCCGCCAGATGGGTTTCAGTAAACATGGTTTTATTCCTGTAGTAAGTAAAGAAGCTACAGGAAACCACCAAATTATTATGCTGAGTTAAAATCAGTCATGTGGAGCTGTAAATCGCGCCGTTATGCGGCTTCGCAGTTGACTACAGGCGAACTATGCATAATAACGAACTGAACATAATTTTTTCCAAGAGCAATAGGCCGAATACAGTTTTCCACCGGATTATTATCGATGGGTAAATGCCCGGTTTCAGCATAGCGGATGATGGCAGGCCAGCGCTTTAGGGTATAGTCCATAGCCTTGGCGGACGCGCTGCCGTTGGCAATGCCGATACGGGTTTTAACTAGCCAGTCATGAAAGTCTTGAAGTTGTGGCAGGGTTTTTTCTGCGCGTAGCTGCTGACGCGCGTCGATGCTCGATGTCTGGCCTTCTGTTTCGATGGCATACAATGTCGCAATGCGTTGCAAAGCTTCTAGCGCCATTGGGCTTTGATTGGCCTGATGCAGGTCGAAGAACTTACGCCGCGCATGCGCGAGACAAGCCAGCTCGATACAGCCTTGCCGGTTACCGGTGTTTGCGAACAACGCTTTGTAGCCGGCATAATCATCCACGAGCAGATGGCCGCTCCAGTTTCCCAGAAATTGGCGGGCATGCTCGCCGCTTCGTCCCGGTTGGTAGTCGAAGACGATGAGTCGCGGCTGATCTTCTTGAAGATCATTACTACGGTAGGCCCATAGATAGGCTTTGCGGGTTTTGCCCTTGCCAGGGTCAAGTTGCGCCACCGGCGGTCGAGTCACCCAAGGGAACTTCCCCCTCAGGTGCTCACGGAACCGTACGTGAACCTCTCGATTCATACGGCTCTTCCTATCCAGTCAATTTCATACCATAAAACAATCGCCAATGTGCAAACAAATCAGGTTGACTCCGGGCTATGCCCAGCAACCAATTCTCTGCACGCTGTCGGTGTCCACGAAAGTGTTTAAACTTCCGCGCTGCCCACAAAACAAGTTTCCGATTTAAATGTCGCCAAACCGGATTTAATGCCGACCGATAGAACACCCCGTAATACGCTATCCAACCGCGTATCACAGCATTAAACATCCTTGCCAGATCGTGCAGGCTCTTATCGCTTTTCTTCTGGAGCGCCCATCCTCGAATTTCCTGACGTATCGCTTTGGCTGCTTTATTACTGATAGCCGGAACAAAGCCGGTGAACAAGCCACCTTCTTTGCTTTTCGCTCCACGAGGCCTGAATGTGAACCCTAGAAAATCAAACGAAACGTCCGGGTAATCCTCTTTGCACCGATAGTTTTTACAGTAAACCACACGGGTTTTCAGAGGATGCAGTTCAAGTCCACAGACTGCAAACCGCTCCTGCAACACTTGTTTTAGCCTTTCCGCCTGTTCTCTACTCCGACAATGTATAACGCCATCATCGGCATAGCGCTCAAATGGAAATTCGGGGCAGTGCCTCTGCATCCACATATCAAATGCGTAGTGCAGAAACAAATTAGCCAGCAAGGGGCTGGCAACTCCACCTTGCGGGGTTCCCCGATCTCTCGGCTGCAGTGTCCCATCCGCCATCTGCACGGGTGTTTTCAGCCAACGCTCAATGTACAGCAGCACCCATTTTTCCTGGGTATGCTTGCGTACCGCGCGCATTAACAGATCATGGTCGATATTATCAAAATAACCCTTAATATCGAACTCTAGCACCCAATTGTATGTCCAACAGCGTTTCCGCGTCATAGACAACGCCTGATGCGCTGATCTTCCGGGCCGGTATCCATAGGAATCAGGATGGAAGTGCTTCTCCAATTTCGGCTCCAGTACCTGCTTGACCACCGTTTGGGCGATTCGATCCGTCACCGTTGGAATACCCAAAGGACGGGTTCCTCCATTGGCTTTGGGGATTTCGACGCGCTTGACCGGTGGCGGCTGATAGCTTCCTGATGCCATCCGATTCCATAGCTTGTAGAGATTATTACCAAGATCCTGGTCAAACTTTCCCAGTGTCTGTGCATCAACCCCCGCTCCGCCCCGGTTGGCTTTTACTCGTTTGTAAGCTTCCCACACCTGATGTTTGGTAATAGGAAACGATTTTGCCGGGTTCAATAGAATCCTCCTGTTGCCAGTTGTTTTATCGTTCCAAGCCAGATAGGGCAACCCCTTCGCTCCAGCACCATTACAGTCCCTTCGACACTACTACGGGTTGCTCCGTCCCTGTACTCCGCATCGGTACTCTCACACTTAGGATACTCCCCCTTGTGTTTCTCCCTTAACATCGGAGTGACGGTTCCCACGTTCTACACAAGAGCCCGGATCGCACTCTCGCCACCTCCATGCCGGATGCCGACCGGGCCGTCAACAGTCACCTCCCGGACTTATCCTGCGGTAACGAAACCTCCGCAGTTTTGACATCATCTCCACGTTTCGACACGTCATCAGTGGTTCACTTGCGTTCGACTTTACGACCCATACCTGACCAAATCGAGTTTGGCCTTTTCCTATCTCGCTCACCACAACGCCTCTTAAACGTCGCAGCAGTAGGTGGTTTGAAGCCTCCGCCTGTACGGCGACTCCGAGGGACCCACCCTCATCTCTTGTGCAGCATAGCTGCACGGAGGAGTTTCACCCCCTGTGCGCCTTCGTGGCACACTTTCATCGGCATGCAAGGTATTGCCTTGCAGCAGATGCCAAATGAGGCGATCCATCAGGGGTTGTAACGCCACGCCCACACGTCCCACCCATTCGGCTAAGGTTGAACGAGACAGGATGACATTCTCGCGGGCGGCGATCTGCTCCAGGCGATAGAGCGGCAGATGGTCCTGGTATTTGCTGATCATCACCCAGGTCAGCAAACCCACGGCGGCCATGCCGCCATCAATCACAGCCGGTGGAATCGGCGCGGCGGTGATGGTTTCGCAGTTTTTACAGGCATATTGAGGGCGAATGTGACGATGGACAGTAAACTTAGCAGGCTCGACATCCAGTTGTTCGGTGACGTCTTCGCCGATTTTGACCAAGTCTTGGCCGCATTTCCCGCAAGCGCATGACTCGGGTTCATGACGGTGTTCGATGCGCGGCAAATGCGCCGGCAAGGGTTGTCGACCGGCACGTGGGCGTTTAGGTTTAACAACCGTCTCGCCGGGTTCATGGTCTTGGAGTTGTTCAAGTTCCGCTTCAATCGCGGAAACATCGGTATTCCAGGTTTCCTCAAACACATCGCGCTGTAAGGGCGATAGAGCTTCACTTTTTACGCTAAAGCGTAGACGCCGGTAATAGGCCACTTCATGCGTCAACGCTTCGATTTTGAAGTCTTTGGCTTTGATGAGGGCGTCTTTGGATTGCAATAGCGCGGCATCGCGTTCTGTTTGATCAAGGAGCGATTGAATCAAGGCCGCTACTTGAGTTTTAGCGGTCGGATCAAGGTCTAAATGATCAAGCTCAGCGAGTGGTTTCATGGGAGAAATTATACCGTGAATTTCACCATAACGCCTTATTTTTATTGAGTTTGTCTATGATTTTTCGCTGTTTTTTAAATGAAAAAATCACCCTATTTAGACCTGCCAATGGGCTTGGGGCACCGCCGATAATCGCTGCCAATCCACACCGGTTACCAGCCAATCCCATTGCGCCTGACTGATAGCAAAACCGGCGTCCAGCACCTTGGGCCAAACAAAACCACCTTGATGTAAACGGCGCTGACACAACCAAACGCCATTGCCATCCCACACTAACAGCCGCAAGCGAGTGCCCGCCCGATTGCGAAACACGAACGCCGATCCCGCGCACGGCGATTCACCCAGCACTTGTTGGACAAGTGACGATAATCCATCGATACCGCGTCTCATGTCAACGGGTGCAACGACTAACCAAATCTGAGCTGGACTGGCAATTAATCCAGGCATCGCAGCAGTTCCGCCAGCCAGGAGGCAGAAGTCGATGTGGGCATATCGACTTGATGGCCCTTGGCATGTTTCAAGACGATGCTCCCTGTCACCGATGCTTTTAACTGAACGGGAATCAACGCCGGTAACGTGCCATTTTGCGCCTTTCGATAATCACTTAATCGGGCTCCAAAGGTGTTGTCATTTAAACCTTGCTGCCGACAATACTCAGATTGTTTTAGACCACTATGCTGCCAGGCTTCAATATGATTGATCCACTTGATCGTTAGCGCCATCTCTTATCCTCGTCAAAAAGCATAAGGATGTTCGATTTGGGATTTTCAATCTAGATGGTCGGGTTGGACGAATACGGTTATAGCGGCGTTTTAGTCGAATGGGCAAAAAACATGTTCAACTGGAACCTGACCATTGTTAAACGGACCGACGCCATGCGAGGCAAGTTTGTCGTGTTGCCCCGCCGATGGGTTGTTGAACGCTCTTTTCCCCAGGACCCTGGAAAGTTTTGCACACTTTTTAACAAGCGATGAGCCCCGTGCGTCTGCGCGTGATTTTCCCCAAATTGCGGTCAAAAAAAAACCCAAGCGTTTGGGCTTGGGTTTTTAATTTAAGCGCTTGGCAATTCCCTACTTTCGCATGGCAAACTGCCACACTATCATCGGCGC